>JBIOVX010000261.1:0-11514 GCA_044868005.1 Thermoanaerobaculia bacterium
AGAGGGAGAGGAGGGAGAAAAAAGGCCACAGGGAGGTTCTTCGTCTTTCTCCCCTCTCTCCCCCCGGGAGAGAGGGGCCGGGGGAGTGAGGGCTTCGCAGGGCAGACCCGTGCCGAACGCGCGATAATCCACCCATGACTCCCCTGGCGCGTCAGCTCCGCTGGTACATCGCCATCCGCGTGGTGGCGATCGTCAGCGTGCTGCTGCCGTTCGGGCTGTTCCAGATCTGGATGCTCCCCTCCGGGCCGCAGGCCGCGCCGGAGGCGGTGGGCCCGCCGCAGCCGCAGGCCCTCCCCCCGACCTCCGGACCGGAACTGCTGCCGAGCAGCGTCGTCTGGCTCCTCGGAGGAGTGACTTTCGCCGCCACGCTGCTCTACATCGCCCTGCTGCGCCTCCTCCGCCGCTTCCCCACGGCGCAGGCCTACATCCAGTTCTGCGGCGACCTGTTGCTGATCACCGGGCTGGTCTACTTCCTGGGCGGCGCCACCAGCCCCTTCTCGCTGCTCTACCTGATCGTCATCGCCGTGGCCTCGACGCTGCTGCGCCGCCGCGCCGGCGTCACCGTGGCGAGCGCCGCCTTCCTGCTCTACGCCGGCATGATCGCCGGCCTCTCCTTCGGCTGGCTGCAGCCGGCCAACCCGGCACAGGAGGTGGTGGCGGGCTGGCGCGTGGGCTACAACCTGGCGGTGCACGGCTTCGGCTTCTACGCCGTGGCGCTGCTGACCTATTACCTGGCACACAACGTCACCCGCGCCGAGCGCGAGCTGGAGGAGAAGAGCGAGCACCTGGCGGACCTCCAGGTGGTGCACCGGGACGTCATCCAGTCGATCAACAGCGGCCTGCTCACCACCGACCTCGAGGGCACGGTGACGAGCGCCAACCTCGCGGGACTCGAGATCCTCGGCCGCGAGGAGGAAGAGCTGGTGGGGGTGCCGATCCAGCGCTCGGGCCTCTTCTCGGCCGAGCAGTGGCGCGAGGCGACCGCCGCCAGCGAGCAGACGGGCAGGATGCGCTCCGAGGTGGAGCTGGCGCGCGGCAAGGAGATCCGCTACATCGGCTTCTCCATCTCGCGGCTGACCGACGCCGAGGACCATCACCGCGGCTACATCATCATCTTTCAGGACCTCACCCACTGGCGCCGCATGCAGGAGGAGCTGCGCATCAAGGACCGCATGGTGGCGGTGGGCGAGCTGGCCGCGGGCCTGGCGCACGAGGTGGGCAATCCGCTGGCGGCCATCTCCGGCTCGGTGCAGATGCTCTCGCGCACCGTCGATGGCGACGCCGCGCAGAGCAAGCTGATCGAGATCCTGCTCAAGGAGAGCCACCGGCTCGACCGCACCATCAAAGGCTTCCTGCGCTTCGCCCGCCCGCGCGAGCGGTCGAGCGTCTCCTTCGACATCGCCCGCCTGCTGGCCGAGAACTGCGAGCTGCTCAAGAACAGCGAGGAGGTCTCCGAGCGGCACCGCCTGGAGGTGGACCTCGATCCGCCCGCGGCGCATCTGATGGCCGATCCGGACCAGGTGAGCCAGATCTTCTGGAACCTGGCGCGCAACGCCCTGCGCGCCATGCCCGACGGCGGCACCCTGCGGGTGGTCGGACGCCTCGCCGGCGACTGCTATCGCCTGCAGGTGATCGACACCGGGCGCGGCATGTCGGAAGAGCAGCGCGCCAACCTCTTCCATCCCTTCCAGTCGTTCTTCGACGGCGGCACCGGCATCGGCATGGCGATCGTCTACCGCATCGTGCAGGACCACGGCGGCCACCTGCGCGTCGACAGCCGGCCGGGCGCCGGCACCACCATCACCGTCGAGCTGCCCACCAGCCGCGCCAACGTCACCCTGGTCTCCGCGGAGGTCTCCGCTTGAGCCGGCGGCTGCTCATCGTCGACGACGAGGCGAGCCTGCTCGACTTCCTCTCCCTCCTCTTCCAGGACGAGGGCTACGAAGTGACGACGGCGCGCTCGGTGGAAGAGGCGCGCCGGCGGCTGGAAGCGGGCAGCCCCGACCTCGTGCTGTGCGACATCCTGATGCCGGACGGCAACGGCCTCGACCTGCTGCGCGAGATCAAGGCGGCGGGCGACGGCGGCCCGCCGGTGGTCATGATGACCGCCTACACCTCGACCAAGTCGGCCATCGAGGCGATGAAGCTGGGCGCCGCCGACTACGTCTCCAAGCCCTTCGACGTCGACGAGCTCAAGATCGTCGCGCAGAAGGCGCTGGAGAGCGCCGAGCTGGCGGACGAGAACGTCTACCTGCGCCGCGAGCTGGAGCAGAAGTACACCTTCAACAACATCATCGGCAAGAGCTCGCGCATGCAGGCGATCTTCGCGCTGATCGAGCGCATCGCGCGCACCAGCTCGACGGTGCTGATCCACGGCGAGAGCGGCACGGGCAAGGAGCTCATCGCGCGCGCCATCCACTTCGCGAGCCCGCGCTCCAACCGGCGCTTCCTCTCGCTCAACTGCGGCGCCATGCCCGAGAACCTGCTGGAGAGCGAGCTCTTCGGCCACGAGCGCGGCGCCTTCACCGGCGCCGTGCGCGACAAGAAAGGGCTGTTCCAGGAAGCCGACCGCGGCACGCTCTTCCTCGACGAGATCGGCGAGATGACGCCCACGATGCAGGTGAAGCTCCTGCGCGCCCTGCAGGAGAAAGTGGTGCGCAAGGTGGGCGGCACGGCGGAGGAAACGGTGGACGTGCGCATCATCACCGCCACCAACCAGGACCTGGAGTCGCGCCTGCAGACCGGCGAGTTCCGCGAGGACCTCTACTACCGCATCAACGTGCTGCCCATCCATTTGCCGCCGCTGCGCCAGCGCCGCGAGGACATCCCGCTGCTCGTCGACTTTTTCCTGCAGAAGTACAGCCGGCAGATGGAGCTGCCGCCGCGCCAGATCTCGATCGAGGCGATGAACATCATCGAGGCTTACGACTGGCCGGGCAACGTGCGCGAGCTGGAGAACTTGATCGAGCGGGTGCTGGCCCTCTCGCACAACGAGACCATCACCACCCGCGACCTGCCCGTCCACCTCCTCACCAACCGGCGGACCCACCCCGACCTCGCCCAGCTCCCCGAGGAAGGTCTGGACCTCGAGGCCTATCTGGAGTCCATCCGCGCGCAGCTCATGGTGCAGGCGCTGGAGCGCACCGGCGGCGTGCAGACCCAGGCGGCCGAGATCCTCGGCATGAGCTTCCGCTCGTTCCGCTACTACGCGAAGAAGGCGGGGATCAAGGGCGGGGATTGAGTTGCCGCGCTACGGGTGATGCTCCGGCCTCGCTCGCGCGCGCTCGATCCACACAATTCTAGGCCGGCACCTCCTGCAGATCGAGGCGCTCGGCGGTCGGTTTGTGGACCACCTGGCCGGCGTGCGTCAACAGCGCTCCGGCGAGGATCTCGTCGTTCAGATCGGGCGCGAGCTTGCCTTCCTTGTCGAGGAGGATCTGCAGCAGGGCGAAGACGTTGCGCGCGTAGAGGAGGCTCGCGTCGTGGGGCATGGCGGCGGCGAGGTTCGAAGGCCCGAGGATGAGCACGCCGTTCTCCACCACCTCGCGGTCCGGCTGCGAGAGCTCGCAGTTGCCTCCCTGCTCGACGGCGAGATCGACGATCACGGCGCCGGCCCGCATGGCGCGCACCATCTCGGCGGTGACCAGCCGCGGCGCCGGCTTGCCCGGCACCAGGGCGGTGGTGACGACGGCGTCGGCCGCCGCCAGGTGGCGTTGCACGATCTCCCGCTGGCGGCGCAGAAAATCCTCGCCCATCTCGCGCGCGTAGCCGCCCTGGCCCTCGCCGCTTTCGGCGAGCGGCAGCTCGATGAAACGGCCGCCCAGCGATTCGACCTGCTCCTTGACCGCCGGCCGGATATCCGAGACCTCGACGACCGCGCCCAGCCGTTTGGCGGTGGCGATGGCCTGCAGGCCGGCAACGCCGGCTCCCATCACCACGACGCGCGCCGGTTTGATCGTGCCCGCCGCCGTCATCAGCAGCGGGAAGTACTTGGGCAGCCGCCAGGCGGCGAGCAGCACGGCCTTGTAGCCGGCGATCGAAGCCTGCGAGGAGAGGGCGTCCATGGGCTGCGCCCGGGTGACCCGCGGCAGCAACTCCAGAGCGAAGGAGGTGACGCCGCGGGCGGCGAGGAGGCGCACCGCCTCCAGGCTGCGGTGGGGCGCCAGGAAGCCGATCAGCACCGCGCCGGCCTTGAGCCTCTCGGCTTCGTGGCCGGGCGAGCCCTCGACGGCGTCGGGCGGCGTCACCTTGAGGACGACGTCGGCGGTACTCCAGGCCTCGGCGGGATCGGTGGCCAGGCTGGCCCCGGCGGCCTCGAAGTCCGCGTCGCCGAACAGGGCGGCCTCGCCGGCGCCGCGCTCGACGACCACCTCGAGCCCGAGCTTGGCCATGCGCCGCACGGTTTCGGGCGTGGCGGCGACGCGGGTCTCTCCCGGGCGCCGCTCGCGGGCAATGAAGACTTTCATCGTCGGAATCCTACTTCTCTTTCAGCTCCAGGTCCTCGGCGGCGTGGGAATGCAGGAAATCTCCCGCGGGCTCCGGCGCCTCCGGCAACGCCTCTTCCGGCGGCGGCCGGAAGAGCGAGAGGACGATCGACATCGTCAGGATGACCAGGACGATCCCCAGGGAGAGCTCGATCGGGATCTCGCGCCCGGCGCGCTCCAGCATGCCATCGCTCAGCATCTTGCCGCCGACGAAGACCAGCACCAGGCCCAGGCCGTAGCTCAGGTAGCGGAACTTGTGCATCAGGCCGGCCAGCAGGAAATAGAGGGCGCGCAGACCGAGAATGGCGAAGATGTTGGAGCTGAAGACGATGAAGGCGTTGCGCGTCACCCCGAAGACCGCCGGGATCGAGTCCACGGCGAAGACCACGTCCGTCGCTTCCACCACCACCAGCACCAGCATCAGCGGCGTCGCTTTGAGGCGGCCGTCTTCGCGGATGAAGAAGCGCTTGCCGTGATAGCGGTTGACGAGGGGAACGAAACGCTGGAAGAGCTTGAGCACCGGGTTCCTCTCCGGATGCACCTCCGTCTCTTTCTCGATGAGGATCTTGATTCCCGTATAGACCAGGAAGCCGCCGAAGACGAAGATGAGCCAGGAGAAGCGCGTCAGCAGCGCCGTGCCCATGGCGATGAACACGCCGCGGGAGATCAGCGCGCCGAGGATGCCCCAGAAGAGCACCCGGTGCTGATATTTCGCCGGTACGGCGAAGTAATTGAAGATGACGATGAAGACGAAGATGTTGTCGAAGCTGAGCGAACGTTCGATGACGTAGCCGGTGAGGAATTCGAGGCCGACCCGAGCGCCGAAGCGGTAGTAGACCCAGAGGTTGAAGAGGAGGGCGACGACGGTCCAGACGATGCTCCAGAAGAGCGCCTCGCGCAGCCCGATCCGATGTTCCTTGCGGTTGAAGACTCCCAGATCCAGCGCCAGCATGGCGAGGATCAGGGAGAAGAAGAAGCTCCACTGCAGGAGAGTGCCGGCTTGGTCCATGGTCTGATCTCTGGTGCCTTCCGCGGCAGGCGGAGTCTATCCCGAACGGCGGCGCTGCCCGCGCGGTGAGAAGGCGCCGGGAGCTCGGCAGCCGCTGGCAGGAAGTCCGGGACGGGGGTGGGTCGCTGGGGCGCCCTTGGCGACGGGCGCCCCGCACGTCGATCCGATCGGCCTAGCTCAGATGGGCGTTGACGTGTTTGGTCAGCTCGAACATCGTCACCGAGTCCTTGCCGCCGAAGACCGGCCGCAGCTTGGCGTCCGCGCGGATGGTCCGCTTGTCGTTGGGATCCTGGAGGTTGTTGGCGCGGATGTACTCCCAGATCTTCTTCGTCACCTCGGTCCGCGGCAGCGGCTGGTTGCCGACCACCGCCGCCAGCGCCGCGTCCGGTTGCAGGGGCCTCATGAAGGCGCCGCCTGCTCCTCCGCCCGATTTCGATTTTTTCTCGGCCATTGAATGCTCCTCCAAGATCTGAGGGTTGACTTGAACGGCTGCTCGAGGCATGCCGGGGAACTCTATGCAAATCTCCGGCCCGTGCTCTCCCTCCCGGTGAGGGTTTTCACGGTACCCCTATCGTATCCGGTTTCCGCTCCCCGCGCGCGCTCGCGGCCTTCGTGGTAATTTCCCGCGCCATGCCGCCCCTGTTCATCACCTTCGAAGGGCTCGACGGCAGCGGCAAGTCGACCCACCTGCGCCGCGCCTCGGCCTGGCTCGCGGAGCGGCGAGTGCCGCACGTCGTCACCCACGAGCCGGGCGGGACGCCTCTCGGCGACGCCCTGCGCGCCGTCTTTCTCGATCCGAAGTGGGGGAGCATCGATGGCGTGGTCGAGGCGCTCCTCGTCTTCGCCAGCCGTCGCCAGCACCTGCTGGAGGTGATCGATCCGGCGTTGCGCCAGGGCAAGCACGTCCTCTGCGACCGCTTCACCGATTCGACGCGCGCCTACCAGGGCTACGGCCGCGGCGTGCCGCTCGACCTGATCGACCAGGTGGACCGCCTGGCGACGGGGGGGCGGCGCCCGGACCGCACGCTGCTCTTCGACCTGCCGGCCGAGACGGCGCGGGCCCGCGGTCACTCCCCCTCGCGCCGGGAGCGGGGAGCCGCCGACCGGCTGGACGCCGAGGCCCTGGAATTCTACGAGCGGGTGCGCTGCGGATTTCTGGCGATGTCCCGGGAGGAGGCGCGGTTCCACGTCATCGCCTCCTCGGGATCCGCCGAGGAGACCCAGGGCAAGGTGCGCCGGGCGCTGGCGGATCTGGCGGAGCCGGGAGCTTGAATCTCGCCGCCGCTCTCGCCGCCGCGCGCCAGGGACGGCTCTACCCGTCGGTGATCCTCGACGGCGGGGAGGCGGAATCGCGCCGGGCCGCGGCTCTGCAGCTCGCCCGCACCCTCCTCTGCGAAGCGGCGCCCGCGGCGCGGCCCTGCGGCGTCTGCCGGCACTGCCGCCGCATCGCCTGGGCCGCCGGCGAGGCTGGAGGAGAGGCGCCGTTCCACCCGGACTTTCAGGTGCTCGCGCGCGACCTCAAGGTGTCGACTTCCGTGGACGCCACGCGCGAGCTGCTGAAGACCGCCCAGGTCTCGCCCTTCGAGGCGCGCGGGCAGGTCTTCGTCATCGCCAGCGCCGAGAGCCTCACGGGCGAGGCCGCGAACGCCTTGCTCAAGAGCCTGGAGGAGCCTCACACCTCGGCGCCGCGCCACTTCCTCCTCCTCGCTCCCTCGCGGCTCGACCTGCTGCCCACCTTGCGCAGCCGCTCCCTCGCCGTCTTCCTCGGCGCCTCGGCGCCGATGGATCCGGCGGCGGTCGAGCCCCTGGCCCGCGCCTTCTCGTCCGCCGCGGCCGCCTGGGCCGCGAGCGGGTCTCCCATCTTCCTGCTCTCGGCGGCGGCGGCGCTGGAGAAGGCGGACGGCTGGGAGGATGCGCGCTCCGGGCGGCCCTGGGCGCTGGCCGCGGCGGCCGTCCTGCGCTCGCTCGAGCTGGAGGAAGGGACGGCGAGCGGCAGGCGGGCCCGGCTGGCCCTCGCCGAGGCGCTCCTCGAAGCCCCCGCCCTGCGCCTGCGGGGGATCGCCGCCGAGCGGATCCTGGAAGGATTGGTGGCTCGCCATCTGGTCTGAGCCTCACCTTCTAGGGAGGGCGGAGGGACGCTGTGCTAAAATACCTGTCCGTTTCTGGAATCCGGCCGCTCCGCCATCTGTTTCCAGCCTCTGATCATCGATACGTCACCGAAAAAGGAGTCCGAGTCATGAATCTAGTTCGCCGCAAACCCCTGATTCCCAGCGTGCTGGTGCTGTTCCTCACCCTGGGCGTCTGGCTGCCGGCCTGCTCGGCGCAGGACAAGGCCGCCAAGAAGATGGATGCGAAGGCGTCCGGCGGCTCCGGCGAGGTGCTCGCCGTCGTCAACGGCAAGCCGCTCACCGACGCCGACGTCCGCGCCAGCTCCTCGGAGCAATTCCAGGCCCTGGAGCGGGATTACCAGCAGAAGGTCCACGAGCTGCTCGAGAACGCTCTCGACCAGGCCATCCAGGACCGCCTGCTCGAGGCCGAGGCCGCGGCCCGCAGCACCACGAAAGAGGCGGTGCTGGCCGAGCTCAAGCCCGCGCCGGTGACCGACGCCGACGTGGATGCCTTCTACGAGCAGAACAAGGCCCAGATCCAGCGCCCCAAGGAGCAGATCGCGCCGCAGATCAAGGCCTATCTGGAGCAGCAGGGCCAGCAGAAGGCCCGCCAGGATTTCTACAATGGCCTGCAGGCCAAGTACAAGGTCGAGAAGAAGCTCGAGCCCATCCGCGTCGAGGTGGCCAGCACCGGTCCCTCCAAGGGCCCGGCCACCGCGCCGGTGACGATCGTCGAGTTCTCCGACTTCCAGTGCCCGTTCTGCTCCAAGCTGACGCCGACGCTCAAGCAGATCGAGGAGAAGTACGGCGACAAGGTGCGCATCGTCTTCCGCCAGTACCCGCTGCCCTTCCATCAGAACGCCCAGAAGGCTGCCGAGGCCTCGCTGTGCGCCAACGATCAGGGCAAGTTCTGGGAGATGCACGACGCCATGTTCGCCAACCAGCAGGCTCTCGCCGTCGACCAGCTCAAGGCCAAGGCGGCGGAGCTGGGCCTGAACGCCGAGCAGTTCAACTCCTGCATCGATAACGGCAAGCAGGCGGCCACCGTTCAGGCCGACATGAAGGAAGGCTCGGCGGCCGGCGTCAACGGCACGCCGGCGATGTTCATCAACGGCCGCTTCATCTCGGGCGCCGTGCCGCTCGAGCAGATCACCTCGGTGATCGACGACGAGCTGCAGCGCAAGGGCGCGCAGACCGCGGCCAACTGATCGCTCATCTCCAGTTGTGACGGCGGGGCGCAGCCTGCTGCGCCCCGCCGGTGAAGGCCTACGGGTGATCGTAGTAGAAGTGGTAGGGGCCGGAACCGCTGTAGGAGTAGACGCCCCAGAGGTAGTACGCGGCGGTGCCGCTGTAGTTGATGTTCTCGCTCGACGAGACGCTCGTGGCGCTCGCCACCTGCACCCATGAAGTGCCGTTCCACCGCCACAGGTAGAGATCGAAATCGCTGCCGGCCGGTCCGCGCAGGGAGCCGATCTGATTGCCCGCGTTCCCCCAGTAGTAGGTCCCGCAGGGCTGGTACTGGGTGACGCCGGAGCTGCCGATGTAGTTGGTGAAGGTCTCGTAGGCGGAGCTGAAGCCCGAACCGTACAGGGAATTGAGGCCGCTCTGGTCGTCCGCCTCGGTGGTGGCCGGGGTGTTGTTGCAGTAGGAGACCGACGCGAACATCGTGGCGCCGCTGACCGCGGAGTGGCCGAGCCCGAGGCCGTGGCCCGCCTCGTGGACCATGACGCCCTCGATGTAGATCTCGCTGGAGCACCCGGCGCCGCCCGGATCCTCGCCCTCGGAGGTCCAGTTGTAGCCGGTGCTGTTGGTCACGATATCGGCGTCGTCGATCTTGTACGAGCCGGAGCCGGCGGCGCGCTCGCTGTAGTAGCCGGTGAAGGTGGCCGCCAGGCACGTGCCGGTGCAGGCCGACAGTGGGTCCGTCAGGTTGAGCATCGGCGTGCCGTCACCCAGCGCGAAGCCTGAGATCGAACCTTTGTGAGCCCTGATCACGGTGCCGGAGTTGTCGCCGTTCCAGGCCGCGGTAGAGGTGATGGCATTGACGACCCGGGTGGCGCCGCCGTCGGCGTCCAGGATCGAGGGCACGCCGCCGGCGCGGTCGTCCACGATGTAGTCCGGCGGGCAGTTCCAGGTCCGGGCCGGCGAGAGAGTGACATAGGCGGAAAGGCTGCCCGCGAAGAGCAGCAACAGGACGATGACGAGGGACGGGCTGACGAGCTTGATCGTTTTCATGGCGGTTCTCCTCCGTCCTCGCGGTTACTGGGCCTGCGGCCGTACGTCCGGCCGACCGGTCCGCTCCGCCGTGTCGCGGATCTGGCGTTTGAATTCGTCGAGCGGCACCGCCCGCGGCACGCGCGCCGGCGTGCCGTCCGCCTTGAGGATGCGCACGTTGTCCGCTTCCCAGGTGGGCACCGCCAGCTCGCGCCCCTGCCGGTCCTTGCGGATCTCGAACTCGCCCTGGCGATAGGCCAGCACGCGGTGGGCGCCTTCCTCGCTCTTCCGCGACGGCTCCAGGAAGAGCAACAGCCGCTGGCCCTTACGGAAGGTCGGGAAACCGTGGGCCTCGATCACGTAGCCGCCCACCTCGCCACCGAAGGTGACGAGCCGCACGTGCGAGCGGTCCGGGCCGAGCAGCGTGTCCTCGACCTCGAGCATCGCCTCGGTCATGATGGCCGTCCCCTCCCGGTTCCAGAACGAGACCACGTCGATGACCCGCCCCTGCACCACCGACTCGGCCTGGCCTACCATCTCGTCCTGGCTGATCGCCAGGAAGGTGGATGCTCCGGCCGGCACGGCGAGCGCGCCGCAGAGAAGTATCCAGAGCGTTCGCTTCATAAAGACCTCCTTTTTCCTCTTGGTGACGACAGATTCGAACAGTCCAGGTGCCGGGAGAAATATCGACCGGCATCAATACTAGGCGACAACGAGCGCAGCGGCGTTACAAATCTCCGTCTCCCTCCAAATCTACTCCTTTTGGCCGGGAAAGGGGATCGATTTCAGGACCAGCCCGGCCATGGCCGCCGCCGCGAGAGCGAGCCCGAGGAGCAGCCCGGGAGCGCGATAGAGGAGATCCACCCGGTGCTCGCCGGCCGGCAGCCAGGCGGCGGCGAACGGGCCGTTGGCCGTCGAAGTGGGGTGGGGCCGGGCGTCGAGCAGCAGCCTCCAGCCGCCGTCCTGGTAAATGCTCGAGGCGAGGATCCGGTCTTCCGCCAGGAGCACACGGGCGGTGACGCGAGCCGGCGCGATCGTCAGCCTCGTCACCGCCGAATCCTCTGGGAGCCTGGGCGTCAGAAAGAGCCGGGGCAGGACCTTCTCCCGCTCGAAGATCCGCGCGGTACGGTCGCGGTAGACCGCTCGCCAGCCGGCGGTGGACTTCGTCTTCCGCGGCGCGACGACGTAGCGCACCCCGAGGAGCTCATAGAGCGGATGCTCGGCCTTCGTCAACCGGTGGTCCGTGGCGCGGACCGAGGCGCTGACCGGCGCCAGGGCTCGCGCGTAAGAGAAGGGCTTGAACGGGTTGGAGATCCGGATGTCCGCGAGGCCGTAGACCGCGGCGGAGTTGGGCAGCAGCTCGTCGCCCAGGCCGGCGATGCGGAAGCCGCCGGCGTTTTCCT
The DNA here is from genome assembly GCA_044868005.1 of Thermoanaerobaculia bacterium. Lineage (GTDB taxonomy): Bacteria > Acidobacteriota > Thermoanaerobaculia > Multivoradales > UBA5704 > DATARR01. Next base: position 11,219 of record JBIOVX010000261.1, read on the forward strand.
GGAGGAATCTGATCGCGGGCAGGACCGGATAGAAGCTGTTCCGCGGCACCGACGGATTGGCGGGCTGGTGGATGATGAGGAGCTCGGTGGCGAGGAGGGCGGAGAGGATCCAGAGGGCTTGGACAATCCGCTGGCGGTTTTTCGTAGGGGCGGGGCTTGTCCCCGCCCGCTGTGTTCCCGGCTGCGTTTCCGGGCGGGGACAAGCCCCGCCCCTACGAAAAACCGCCAGCGGATTGTCCAAGCCCTCTGGATCCTCTCCGCCCTCCTCGCCACCGAGCTCCTCATCATCCACCAGC
>JBIOVX010000262.1:0-4035 GCA_044868005.1 Thermoanaerobaculia bacterium
GCAGCGATCAGGGCGGGGACAAGCCCCGCCCCTACTTTTGGGCAACACCCTCCGCAGGCGTCCCCCCTCGCCCGTCAGGGAGAGGGGGACAGGGGGTGAGGCTTCGAAGGGCAGACCGGCAGGGAAAAGCAGGAGCTTCTGAACCGCGCTACCTCACCCCCACCTTTGCCTTCATCGCCGCCGTGATCGACTGCCGCACCTTCAGGAAGCCCGCCCAGGGATCGGCGGGGAGGCTCTCCAGGCGCTCCGGGAGGTTGCGCACGTTGAAGCTATCCCCGCGCACACCGGCTTCCAGCTCTTCCCAGAAGAGCGGCGCCGAGACCGTGGCTCCCACGCGGGCTCGCGAGGAGTAGGCGCAGATGGAGGTGGCGCCGCGGCCGTTGCGCAGGTAGTCGATGAAGACCTTGCCCTTGCGGTCGGCCTTGGGCAGCTTGGAGGTGTAGCGCGCGGGATCGGCGGCCACCACGGCCTCCGCCACCGCCTTGGTGAACGCCTTGACGTCGTCCCACTCGTCGCGCCGGACGACCGGGATCACCACGTGCAGGCCCTTGCCGCCCGTGGTCTTGAGGAAGCTCTGGAGGCCGAGCTCCGCCAGGAAGTCACGCATCCTGTAGGCGCCCTCGACGACGCGCTCCCAGGCGAGCCCTTCGTCGGGATCGAGATCGAAGACGATGTAGTCGGGCTGCTCGATCTTGTCGCGGTGCGAGCCCCAGATGTGGATCTCCAGCACGCCCATCTGCACCAGCGCCAGGACGCCTTCGAGGTCGCTCACGGTGCCGTAGGGCTCGGCCTCTCCCACGTCCACGCGGCGTACGGATTTGGGAACGTGCTCGGTGATGTGCTTCTGGTAGAAGCACTCCTTGGTGCGGCCCTCGGGGCAGCGCACCAGGGTGAGGGGACGGTCCACGAGGTGCGGCAGGATCCAGTCGGCGATGCGGCTGTAGTAGATCGCCAGCTCGCGCTTGGTCAATCCCTGCTCGGGATAGAGGACCCTTTCGGGATTGGAGATGCGGAAGCCGGCGATCTCGACTTCCTTTTTCCGGCTCTTCAGGGAGGGCACGGAGACTTCCTCCGGCACGGGACGGACGGCGGGCTTGGGGCCTTTCACCGCCTTGGCGGCGGGCTTTTTTTTCTTGGCCCTGGGGCTCGGCTTCGGCGGCTCGGCGTGCGCTTCCGGCGGCGGCGCCTGGGGCCGCTCGCGCACCACTTCGCGGGGGCTCTTGTCTTCGCGCAGCCCCTGGAAGGTGGGATGGCGGAGGAGATCCTCGTCCGTCCACTCGGTGAACGCCACCTCGGCCACCAGATCGGGCTTCACCCAATGGCTGCGGCGGGCCTCGGCGCCGCGCGGCGCCTTCTTGAAGGCGGGCTTCTCGATCTCCAGCTCGTCGAGCCGCGCCCGCAGCTCGCGCAGCGTGCGGTCGTCGAAGCCGGTGCCCACCTTGCCGGCGAAGACCAGCTCCTTCCCCGCGTAGACGCCGAGCAGCAGCGCGCCGAGGCCGACGCGCGACTTCTCGGGATTGGTGAAGCCGACGATGACGAATTCCTGCCGCTGCAGGCACTTCACCTTGAGCCAGTCCTTGCTGCGGCCAGAGTGGTAGCCGAGGTCGCCGCGCTTGCAGATGATCCCTTCGAGGCCGTATTTGCAGGCATGGCCGTAGAAGTCCTCGCCGCTGCCCGGCACGTGATCGCTCAGGCGGATCGGTCCCGTGCGGCCGGCGAGAAGCTCGCCGAGCGCTCCCTTGCGGGCGAGCAGCGGCGCCCGGCGCAGGTCCCAGCCGTCCAGGTAGAGGAGGTCGAAGGCGAAGAAGACGAGGTCCTCCTGCCGGTCGCCGGAGAGGGCGTTCTGCAGCGCCTGGAAGCTGGTCCTGCCGTCCGGCTCCAGCACCACCACCTCGCCGTCGAGGATGGCCTCGCCCACCGGCAGCTTCGCCGCTTCGCGCGCCACCGGCGTGAAGCGATCGGTCCAGTCCTTGCCGCGGCGGGTGATGACCCGCGCCTCGCCGTCGCGCACCTCGCAGAGCACGCGGTAGCCGTCGTACTTGATCTCGTGGACCCACTCCTCGCCGCGCGGCACCTCCTCGACCAGCGTCGCGAGCTGCGGCTCGATGCTGGAGGGCATCGCCGCCTTGCGGGCGTTGGGGATCGCGGACGGATCGATGCCGGACTGTAGAGACGCCTCGGCGGGGCGTCTCTCTTTCGTGGAGGTCTTCTTCGTGGAGGCCTTTGAGACGCCTCGCCGAGGCGTCTCTACATTTTTTTCCTTTGCGGCCTTCTTGGCTGCGAGGGCGGCGATCTTCTCTTTGAAGCCATCCTTGCTTGCGCGGCCGGGCTTGTCTGACTGCCAGACGCGATCCGGGCTGGCGGCGATCTCTTCGATGTCCTTGCCGGTGGCGACGCTCTCCGGCCGCTCCTTCACGATGGCATCGTCGCTGCCGGGCTGCGCCGCCTCGTCGTTCACCTTGATCAGCAGCCAGTTGTCTTCACCTTCCTCCTTCGCCCGCCGGCCGCCCAGGCGCACCAGGTCCCAGGCGCCGTGCAGCTTCTCGCCGTCGAGCTCGAAGCGCAGGTGGCCCTTCTTATAGCCGGCGATCGGATCCCCGTCCGGAGCCCACGTGCCGCGGTCCCAGAGCAGCACGGTGCCGCCGCCGTATTGCCCCTTGGGGATGGTGCCCTCGAAATCGCCGTACTCGATGGGGTGGTCCTCCACGTGCACGGCCAGCCGCTTCTCCTCCGGATCGAGGCTCGGCCCCTTCGGCACCGCCCAGCTCCGCAGCACGCCTTCCATCTCCAGGCGGAAGTCGTAGTGCAGCCGCGTCGCGGCGTGCTTCTGGATGACGAAGGATTGTCCCTTGGTCTTCTTGACCTTGCCCGCCGGCTCGGGCGTGGCGCGGAAGTTCCGCTTCCGCTTGTATTCCTCGAGGGCCATGGCTCAGGCGGATTTGCGCTTCGCGGCGCTGCTCGTCCGCCGCGCGCGGTGCGCGGGCTTGCGCGCGGATTTGCGGGCCGGCTTCCTGGCGGCCTTCTTCGCCGGCTTCTTGCCGCCGCCCTCGAGGCTGCTCTTGAGCAGGGCCATGAGGTCCACCACCTGGCCGCCGGCCGGCTTCTCGCGCTTGGGCGCCGGCTCGGACGAGGCTTCGAGCTCGCCCGCCTCCACCCGCTCCTTGATCATCTTCATCAGGTCCTGGCGGTAGTCGTCCTTGTACTTCTCGGGATCCCACTTCTCGACCATGCCTTCCACCAGACGCTCGGCCATCTGCAGCTCCCGGTCGCTGACCCCCTGCTTGCCGTGGGGCACGTCGAGCTCCTTGGGATCGCGCAGCTCGTGAGCGTATCGCATCAGCTCCAGCGTCAGCACGTCGCCGCGGGCCACCACCGCGGCCAGATACTGGCGGGTGCGGATCACCACCTTGGCGATGCCCGCCTTGCCGGTACGGCGCTGGACCTCGCGCAGCAGCGCGTAGGACTTGGCCCCCTTCTTGTCGGGCGCCAGATAGTAAGGCTTGTCGAAGTAGAGCGGACTGATGTCCTCGAGATCCACGAAGCCGAGGATATCGATGGTCTGCGTGGCCTCGGGCGCGGCCCGCTTCAAGTCTGCATCGGTGAGGGCGACGTACTTGCCTTCGGAGAACTCGTAGCCGCGGACGGTCTCGTCCCACGGCACCTCCCGCCCGCTCTCCTCGTTGACCCGCTTGTAGTGGATGGGCGACATATTGCGCCGGTCCAGCAGCTTGAAATGGATCTCGTCCCGCGACTCCGCCGAGTACAGCCCCACCGGGATGTTGACGAGACCAAAGCTGATGCTTCCCTTCCAGATTGCTCGCGCCATGGCTCTTCCTCCAGGGGGGTTGGAAACGCAAGATACGTGCCGCAAAGGCCGTCAAATCAAGGACACCAAGGATCGAGGTTTTCGGAAGGGTCTACCCTCCGAAGCCTCACCCCCTGGCCCCCTCTCCCTGACGGGCGAGGGGGGACGTGCCCGCTGAATGTCTTTCGTAGGGGCGGGGCTTGTCCCCGCCCTGAACCGCTACGGGCGGG
>JBIOVX010000263.1:0-9450 GCA_044868005.1 Thermoanaerobaculia bacterium
CCTGCTCGTCGAAGGCCACTACGTCGCCCTGACCGAGCGGGAACCAGGTGGCGTTGCCGCCGCAGGTGAACGGACCGTTGGCCGCGCCCGGAGCGCCGGGCGCCGTCTTCGAATCGCGCCAGACGCACAGGCTGGTGCCGCCGGTGAAGGCCCCGCCGTTGACGTAACGGGTGGCGAAATTGGTGGCCAGCGACTCGCGCTGGTCGGTGCCGAGGCCGCCCACGTAGCGGCCGTAGAAGGTGTAGTCACCGGCGCCGAACGGGCAGGTGTTCACCCCCGAGGTGCCGGTGCCGACGTAGCCGATATAGCCGTCGCCGTGCTGGCAAGCCTCGATATGGACCAGCGTCTCGCCGTTGGCGAAATTCTCGGCCGGGTTGACGTAGAAGTAGTCGCCCCAGAGAACGTTCTGGTAGCTCGCCACACCCGACCAGTACGCTGGCGAGCTCGGGAACTCCAGCGAGCATTGCGTCACGGTGTCCACCGTGACGTAGCCGCGGGCGATGTTGTCGCCGTAGTCGAAGCCCGAGCAGCGGCCGCCATAGACGGTCGACGGGCCGCCGGTGTGGGCGTTGCGCAGGTGATTCAGCAGGGTGGCATTGACCGCCGGGTTGGTATAGGGCAGGAAGCCGCTGCAGGACGCGAAGTTGATGTCCTGGGACAGGTCGCCCTGCGGGCTGATGGTGTCCTTCGGGTCCTGGCCGACCGAGGCCGTGATCGGCAGGTTGCCGTTGAAGACGTCGCAGATGTTGATCGTCTGCACGTCGTAGCCGGTCAGGTAGATGTCGAAGTCCAGGGTCGGGATCGACTCGTCCGTCCAGAAGGTCACGTGCGCCAGGACCGCGGTGGCCGAGGCGTTGTTGATCGAGAAGAGCGTAGGGTCGCCCGTGGGTGTCAGATCGGGTGCCAGCTCGCACTCGAAGTACGGCAGCAGGAGCGTAGCCGCCGGCACGTCGTCGATGGTGCCGATCTCGGCAAAAGCCGCGCCGCTCAGCACGAGCAGGCCTGTCAGAAGCAGACAACCGGCGGTCTTCACGAAATCAGCTCTCCCTCACGGCAGATCAGCGTCACCGCAGCGTGCGGCATCCCACTCTGAAGAAACTTACTGGCACAGATAGCATCTTGCGCATTCGCTGTCAAGGGGTTAGCGGCCCTTCCGCCCGGCCTTCCAGGCCCTCAGGCTGCCCCCTGAAGGACAGAGCTGGCTACCGTCCAGTTCCTGACCTTCGCCGGCAAAGCCGGCGACCAGCTCGTCGGCGCCGTCCCCGTCGAGGTCGGCCAGCGCCGCGTGATAACCGCGGCAGCCGCGCTCGCCGACGTCGATCTCGGCGCTCTCCTCGCGGACGAACCCACCCTTGCCGTCCCCCAGGAACACCCAGCCGCGGCCGCCGCCGGTGAGGGCCACCAGGTCGAGAGCGCCGTCGCCGTCGAGGTCTCCCGCGGCGAGGGCGGAGACGCCGTCCTGGCTCTCTTCGCTGGCGAGCGGCCGGCGTTCCCAGCCGAAGGGCCGCGCGTACATCACGTCGACGCCGCTCCGCCAAACCTCCAACTCGCGGCTGAGGTAGCCTAGCGCAAAATCATCGTGCCCGTCGCGGTCGAAATCGGCGACGGCGACGGCGTACACCAGGGCATTCGGGCGCAGGGTCGCCACCGCGAGGGTCTGCCACGAGCCGTCCTCCTGCCCCAGGTTCACCAGTGTCCCCTGGCCGAGGCTGCTCGTGCCGGTGACGAAGTCGAGCCGCCTGTCGCCGTTGAGATCGCCCACCGCGAGAGCATCGCCGAACGCGGTGCCCGCTTTCGCGCCGCCGGTCGTCTTGACCCAGCTCCCGTCGCCCTGGTTGAGATAGACGACGACGCCGCGAGAGGCGCCGCCGAGCCCGGCGCGCGCCGCGCCCATGCTCGGCCCCTCCCCCATCGCCATCAGATCGATCCGCCCGTCGCGGTTCCAGTCGGCCAGCTCGATCTCGCGCGACGAGAAGGCGGGAGCCCCCTCCGCTCCCTGCGGCCCGAACTCGATCCCCTGGCTCCACAGGCGGAAGTTCCCGGCCCCGTCCTGGATCATGGCCGAGACGCCGCGCAAGTGGCTGCCGAGGGCGAGGTCGACTCGGCCGTCGCCGTTGAGGTCGGCGGCGGCGGCGTCGCCGTAGTCGAAAGGCACCGCGGGGAACTTGACGGCGCTCCAGCGCTTCCAGTTGCCTTTGCCGTCGCCGAGGAAGATCGCCGGTGCGCTGCCGCTCTTGCGCGCCGGCCCGTGCACCACGTCGAGGTGGCCGTCGCCGTCGATGTCGACCACGGCGAAGCCGTTCCGCCACTGCCCCTGCCGGGGAAGGCCCTTGTCGAAATCGCGCAGCGTCAGCCGGTCGGCCGACGCGATCTCCGGCCGGTAGCTGGCGAGGATCTTTTCCCGTTCTTCCGGCGTCGAGCCGCTCTTGGGCGGGCCGGGCTGCCGGGGGATCGGGCGATAGATCTTGGCGACGATCTTCTCGTCGTCATAGGACAGCACGTCCAGCGTCAGGCCGTACGCCACGCGCACCTGCTTGCGCTCGCCGTCCACCCAGGCGTACGTCCCCTGTTTGTTCGGGATCTCGATCGGAAAGTATTCCTTCCCCTCGGCGTCCACCAGCCACTTGCCGTCGGGCGGCTCGACCTCGACGTCCATCGCAAACGGGCGGGTCGGGCTGGCCTGCGGCACGCGGAGGCCGGGCTTCCCCGCCTCGGCCGGGCTCTTCTGCTCTTCTTCCTTCTTCTCCGCCGCCTGGCCGGCGGGCGCCGGAGCGGCGCCTGCCTGCTGAGCCGGCGGCGAGGAAGCGCATGCCACGAGCGAGAGCGCCAGGGCGAGCGGCAGGATCCGCACCAGCGGACCCGGGGATACGAACTGCACCTGCATGATCTCTCCTTTTTCCCTTAGACGAACAGCCGGCGGGGCCGCATCAGCCCCCGCGAGGCGGCGAATCGTACCATGCGGGACGTGAATCTCAGATCTCGTCGACGAAGGCAGGCTTGAGACTGCGGAAGAGCCAAAACCCTAGCAATACTAGCACAACCGCCGCGACGGCCAGCCTGGCCGTGCCGGGAACCACCGTCAGCTCGCCTCCCAGGAAGGCCCGGCGGTAGAGCTCCACCAGCGTGGTCAGCGGATTGAGCTCCAGCCAGCTCCGGAAGCGCGGCGGCACCAGGGCGAGCGGATAGACGATCGGCGTCAGGTAGAACCAGACGTTGAGGACCATGCCCAGGAGCTGGGCGGTGTCGCGGAAGAAGACGTGAACGGCCGCCAGGACGAGTCCCAGCCCGAGCGTCAAGGCCAATTGCAGCGGCACGGCGAGCAGCAGAAGGGGCAGGCCGCCCCAGGAGAACTCGCCCACGAAGACGAGCGCGGCGACGAAGACGGCCGCCGCGATGGCCTGGTGCAGCAGCGCCGCGAGCACCACCGCCAGCACCAGGATCTCCGTCGGGAAACGCAGCTTCTTGACCAGGCTGGCGTTGTCGGTGACGGCCGTCGACGCGCGCAGCACGCCCTCGTGCAGGGCGGTCCACGGCAGCAGCCCGCCGCAGAGGAAAATGGCGAAGTGGCCGGTGCGGGTGCCGGCGGGAGAGACCTTCAGCACGGTCGAGAAGACGAACGTGAAGAGGACGATCTGCCACAGGGGCTGGACGAGCGACCAGGCGAAACCGAGCACCGAGCCGGCGTAGCGCCCCTGGAAGTCGCGCTTGACGAGCTCCTTGAGCAGGAAGAGATGATGTCGCACGCGCATTTCCCGATCGGCCGGCTGCCGGCCGCGCATTATGCCGCATTCCGCCCGCTTCCTCTCCAGAGTATAGGGACGGGCTGCTGCCGATTGACAGCGTCGGACCCGGAGGGCTATAGTCGGTCTCAGACGTTTCTGCTATGCCATCCTGACATAGACAGGCGCTACGGGTAGCGATCATGGCTGTAGTCGAGAAGATCCGGCAGGTCCAACTGGTCGGGCGCAAGATCCGTGAGCTCCGCAAGGAGCACAAGCTGACGCAGGTGGAGCTCGCGTCCCGCCTCGGCATCCAGCAATCCGACCTTTCCCGCATGGAGAAGGGCGAGTACCGGGTCAGCCTGGATGCCCTCTTCCGCATCCTCGCCGAGTTCAAGATGAGCATCGCCGAGTTCTTCGAAGGCGTCGCCCAGGAGTCGATCACGCCGCGCGACGTGCGGCTGATCCAGACCTTCAACATGCTCCGCGAGGACGCCCAGCGCGAGGTCGAGGAGTTCATCGCCTTCAAGCAGGCTCATGGCTCGTCGGCGGGCTTCACCCCCGCGAAGAAGATGGGAGCGGTCTGAATGAGCTGTGGGGAGGCAAGGTTGGGCGACAGCGTGTTCGAGGAGATCCGAGCCCGCGGCCAGGCGGCGATCGACGCCGGCCGGCTCGAGGAGGCCGTAGAGATCCTGCAGACGGCCGTCGATCTGGCGGTCGAGCAGGGGGATGCCCGGCTGATCGACCTGACCCGGTGCAACCGGGCGGCGGCCCTGGTGGAGTTCGGCCGCGGCGAGGACGAGCTCCCGCCCCTGCGCGAGATCCTGGTCCGCAACAGCGACCCGGTGAGCTGCCGCATCGCCGCCTACACGATCGCCCGGCACTACGAGATCGTCAAGAAGTACAAGAAGGCGCTGTTCTACGCGCGCATCGCCATCGACCGCTCACGCTTGATGGGACGCCGCGATTGGATCGCCTCCAGCCACAACCTCATCGGCAATACCCTGCTGGCGGAAAGTTTCGTCGCCGAAGCTTGCGCGGAATATGAGCAGTCCCTCGCGCTGATCGTCGACGAGCCCGGCACCACGCGGGCGAAGATCATGAGCAACCTCGGCTACTGCCGGGTTCTCCAGGGCCGCTACCAGGAGGGTTATCGCCTGCTGTACGAAGGCCTCCGTTTGCTCAAGCGGAGCAGCGCCCGCAGGCATGAGGTCGCGACGCGCCTCGACCTCTGCTTCGCGCACCTGGAAACCGGACGTTACCGATGGGCTCGCCGGCACGGCCTGGCCGCGCTGGAGCTGGCCGAATCGATCGATGACCGCGAGGCGATCAAGAACGCCCTGTATCTGCTCGGCGAGGTCGCCAGTCTGACCGGCGACCTCGGGGGTGCCAACCGCTATTTCACGCGACTGCAACAGCAGTACTTCCCAGGGGCGGATTATCTGCCCGGTTTCCTGTTGGGGATGGATGTCCGCAGGCTGGTGAACCTGCACGCCTGAGGCGACGACGATGAGCAAGACCCGTCGCATCTGCATTCTGGCCTCGCTGTTGGGGTTCCTCGCTGCCTCGGCGGCGCTCGCCGCCAGCCGCGAGGTGGCGCTCGGCGCCGACGGCGAGATCTACACGGTACGGGTCGGTGAGTACGGCGAGCTGTTCCCGAAGGGAAGAGATTTCGATCGCGCCAATGTGGTGCTCGCTCTCGACATCGTCAACGCCAACGTCAAGTCGTCTCTCCAGCGCCTGCTGGTGCCTGGCACGGGCGGCGCCGAAGTCGAGAAGTCGCCGTCGATCCTTTTCGAGGAGGACTCCGAGACCGTCTTCCTGGTCTGGGAAACCTCGATCAATATCCATCCGATCCTCCAGCTTGCCGGGTTCGACGGTAAGGGCTGGTCGAAGCCGATCGAGGTCATCGGCAATCCGTTCGCCGCCAAGACCTCGCCTCAGTTCACGACGACCCGCGACAGCTACGAGGAGACCGGGCTCGGCGGCTCGACGGTGACGCACCATCGCACCGTCCTGCACCTAGTCTGGCGCGAGGAGACCGCTTCCGGCGCCTGGACGACGCTCTACTCGCCCATCCTGATCAACGACGGCGAGTACAGCGGCGTGAATCCGATCTACGACCTCGACGAGTACCTGCAGGAGAGCGTGACGCCGGTCTCCTCCGAGGTCCAGGCCGCGCTGGCCCAGGCTCCGATCATCGAGGCCGGCCGCGACGAACGCACCGTTGTCGCCGCGTATGCCTCGACGACAACGGGAAGAATGTCGGTGGTCGAGGTCGACGTCCTGCCCGAGCAGTTGACCCGGCTCGCCGACAAAGCTCGGCAGCACATTATCGATCTCGGCCGCGAGATCAACTCCTCCAGCCGTTCGGCTGCGGCCGCGAAGGCCCGCCAACATATCGTCGACCTGGGCCACGCCTTCCGCCCTGAGGTGGTGAAGGCCATGGCCGACGACGTCAGGGACCTGATCCTCGCCGGCGGCAACGACGCGGTGGAGTCTCTAGCGAACAAGGCCCGGCAGCACATCGTCGATCTCGGCGCCCAGCTCTCTGGCCGGGGGCTGCGCAGCGCGAAGGGAGCGGATGCCACGGCACGGCTCGTGGAGGTGGCCCCGGATCCCGCTGCCGTCGGAGATCCGGGCTCGTTCATCTTCCAGCTCCGGGTCGTGTCGAGCTTGCCGGCTCCCCCCGCCGGGGCCGGCGCGGTGCGGCTGTTCGTCTCGAAAACCGGCGAGGACCTGATCGTCTCCTGGGCTGAGGCCGACAAGGTCGTCTATCGCAACAGCCGGGACACCGGGTGGACGGAAACACGGGAGCTCCGCCTGGGGGAAAATTTCGACCTCGCCAAGGCATACGAGGTTCTCGAGCAGCGCCTCCGCAATCGTTGAGCGTTCGTCTTCAACCCCATTGACAGCCGTTCCCGCGGGACGTAGGATCTTGCCATCCTGACATAGGGGGGACAAATTGGTCACCATGGCCGCGCCCGCAAAGACCCGGCAGATCCAGTTGGTCGGACGCAAGATCCGCGAGCTGCGCAAACAGCGCAAGCTGACCCAGGTGGAGCTCTCCGCCCGGCTCGGTATCCAGCAGTCCGACCTTTCCCGCATGGAGAAGGGTGAGTACAGGGTCAGCCTGGACACCCTCTTCCGCATCCTCGCCGAGTTCAAGATGGGCATCGGCGAGTTCTTCGAGGACGTCGCGCGGGAGTCGATCACGCCGCGCGACATCCGGCTGGTGCAGGAGTTCAATTCCCTGCAGGAAGACGCTCAACGCGAGGTGGAGGATCTCATCGCGGTGAAGCGGAGGCAGAACGGCGCGGAACGGACGAGGACGACTCGCGAGGAGCGACAGCCATGAGTGACAGCGTGGCCGGATCTCATGCGGAGTTCGACGACCTCAACCGGCGAGGCCATGCGCTGGTAGAGGCGGGCCGGCTCGAAGAGGCCTGTGCAGCCTTCGACGAATTGGTGGCCTGGGCTCAGCGGTGCGAGAGCTCCGAGCTGATCGACCTGGCGACCTGCAACCGGGCGGCCGTGGAGGTGGAGCTGGGGCGAGGTGAATCGGAGCTGCTCCGGCTGCGCAACATCCTGGTGGGCAGTGCGGATCCGGTTTGCTGCCGTCTCGCGGCCTACTACATTGCCCAGCACTACGAGCGGACCGGAAATCACAAGAAAGCGCTCTTCTACGCGCGGATCGCGGGCGAGCGCGCCGAGCAGCTGGGCCGCAAGGATTGGGTGGCCTCCAGCCACAACGTCATCGGCAACTCGCTGCTGGCACAGAGCTTCGTCGCCGAGGCGGCGCGGGAATTCGCGACGGCTCTGGAGCTAATGCCGGTGGAGATCTCGGTGTGGCGGGCACGGCTCCTGGACAACCTCGGCTATTGCCAGGTCCTCCAGGGACACTACGACGAAGGGTATTCCCTCCTCTACGAGAGCCTGACGGTGCTGCGGCGGCTCGGCGCCAAGCGATGGTTGATCTCCACCCATCTGGACCTGTGCTTCGCGCACCTCGAAACCGGCCGTCACCGGCACGCCCAGCGGCATGGCGCCGCGGCCCTGCGGCTTGCCGAGCAGATGCGGGACGCCAACTCGGTGAAAAACGCTCTCTATCTGTTAGGCGAGGCCGCCAACCTGAGCGGGGACGTGATCGGCGCCTGCAGGTTCTTCAGCCGCCTGCAGAGCGAGTTCTTCCCGGAGGTCAACTATCTCTCCGGATTCCTGCTCGCCGTCAACGTCCGCAAGCTCGTGAACCTGCACGCCTAGGATGCCGCCATGAATCACCAGCAAAAGGCGTGGATCTGTTCCCTCGTGATCGCAGGTGCGGCCCTCCTGGCCCTGCCGGCGTTCGCCATCCGCCAGGAAGCGGTCCTCGGCAACGACGGCGAGCTCTACATCGTCAAGACGGGCACCTACGGCGCGTTGTTCCCGGGCGGCCAGGAAACGGACCGCAACAACAGCGTGCTCGCGCTCGAGATCGCTCATCACGGCGAGGCGCCGCAACGCGTGCTCGTGCCCGACACCTTGGACAAGGCCATCGAGAGCTCGCCCGCCGTGTTCTTCGAGACGGATTCCAGCACCATCTTCCTGGTCTGGGAGAGCCGGCTCAGCGCGACGGAGTTCAGCCTGCGGCTGGCGAGCTTCGACGGCAGCCACTGGGCGCCGACGATCGAGGTCACCAAATCGACGAAGTCCTCACCCCAGCTCGCCGCCACTCTCCAGCTCGTCACCACGCGCGACTTCTACAAGGAGAGGGAGACCCCGGACAGCAAGCCCGTCGTCAAGCACCGGACGGTCCTGCATCTGACCTGGAGCGAGGAGGGCGCGGCCAGCCTCTCCGACGAGTCCTACTACACGCCGATCATCCTCGATGAAGGCAACTTCATCGGCGTGAATCCGATCTTCAAGCTCAACGACTTCGATCGGAGCAACGACCAGCCCGCGGCACCGGTCGCCTCCGAGCTCGTGCGCTCGCCCATGGTGCAGGCCGGCGACGACATGAGGACGGTCCTCGTGTCCTTCACGTCGGCGGTCACCGGGCGCCTGATCGTGCTCGAGATCGACGTGCTGCCGACGCAGATCCGGCGGGTGGCGGACAAGGCCCGCGCTTCCATCATCGACCTGGGGGCCCAGAAGCCGGACCTGCAGACGGTCGCGGTCAAGGCGCGGGACAGCGTCCTCAACTACTCGGGAGACTTTCAGCCTGAGGTGGCCCGCTCGCTGGCCGATCTGCTGTACGCCCACATCCTCGCCGGCGGCTCCCCGCCCGGCCCGGTCAACGATCTCAAGCCGATCGCGGACGACGCGCGCGCCACCATCATCGATCTCGGCGCGAAGTTCTCCTCCGGACAGGTGTTGAAGAGCACCCCGGCGCAGCTTTTCCAGATCGTCGGCAAGCCGGAGGCCGGTGAGGAGGAGGCACCCGCCCACCTGTTGCAGGTACGCACCGCCTCCAGCCGCCCCGCGCCGGCCATCGGTCCGGGAACGGTCCGCGTCTTCGTCTCCGAGTCGGGAGCCAACGCGCTGGTCTCCTGGGCGACGAAAGACCGCGTCTACTATCGCGACAGCGTGAGCACCTACGGCTGGAGCGACGTCCGCGAGCTCAAGCTGAACGACGGCTTCGACCTCAACCGGGCGTACGAAGTGCTCGATCAGCGGGTGCAGAACCGGTAGACCCTTCACGCCCCCACCCAGGGCGGCCACGCAGGGCCGCCCCTACAGATCGTTCTGTGGT
>JBIOVX010000264.1:0-8765 GCA_044868005.1 Thermoanaerobaculia bacterium
CGGCGGGGACGCCGGCGCTCCCAGGGACGCTACCCCACCACCGCCAGCCCCGCCGGCATCACCTCGATCGCCACCGCCTCTCCAGCCGCCATGGGCCGTAGCGGCTCGCCTCCTCCGTACATCGTCATCGCCCGGTCGATCGTGATCTCCGCGCGGCGCGTACGCACCAGGGTCACCGCCGGATGCCCTACGTGCTTGCCGCCGTAAACCTTGGGGAAGATGGAGAGGAGAACGCTCTTGGGGACCTCACGCACGATGACGAGATCGAGCAGGCCGTCGTCGATCTGTGCGTCCGGCGCGATGCGCATGCCGCCGCCGAAGCGCGGGAGATTGTTGACCACCGTGAACATCACCTTGCCTTCGAACGTGCCGCCGTCGTAGACGACCTTCATCCGTGGCGGCTCGAAGGTGATCAGCGTGTGGATGACGGAATAGAAATAGATCAGCGGCCCGCGCAGCATCTTCACCTCGTTGGCGAAGCGCGTCACCTCGGAGTCGAAGCCCACGCCGGCGTAGCTGAGGCTGAAGGCGTCGCCCACCCGCAGGAGGTCAATGCGCCGGATCTCACCCGTTACGGCGCGCTGCACGGCCACGTCCAGATCCGGCGGGATTCCCAGCGTGCCGGCGAGATCGTTGCCGCTGCCGAGCGGAATCACACCCAAGGCGCAGGCGGTGCCGGCGAGGCCCTGCGACGCTTGATGCATGGTGCCGTCGCCGCCTGCCACCAGAAGGCGCTCGACGCCGTCCGCGGCAGCGCGCCGGGCCTGCTCCGCGAGATCGGAGACCTTGCGGCTCACCACCAACCCCGCGCCGTAACGCGAGGCCAGCACGCGGATGCGGTCGAGATGCGACTTCCCCGTGCCGCGTCCGGCGGCAGGGTTGACCAGGAAACGGAGGTTGGAATCCGCCACGTCAGACCTCCATCACCGCGAGAACATCCCTCGGAAGGCCCGGCTCCCGGCGTCCCGTCCACGCCGTCACCGCGAGCAGCACGGTGAAGGAGGCGGCAAGCGAAACCGCCGTCGGCAGCGCTCCCGGAGGCAGTGGGGGCTTCGGCAACCCCGGGAAGAAGCTCTGCCGCGCCAGGAATTCCAGGGCGAGATTGAGCGTCGTGCCGGTGACGATCGAGGCCGTGGCAGCCGCCGCGGTCACGCGTTTCCAGTTGAGCCCCACCGCCAGCGCCGGTGCCAGCGCGGCTCCGAAGGTTCCGAACGCGAAAGTCCCCAACAGAGCGATCAGATCGTCGTAGGTCAGAGCGAGAATGGCTGCCGCAAGCGTGACGCCGACCGTGGCGATTCTCCCCCACCGCAGCTCGTTTCCGACCCGCCTTCCCAACGCCCGCGGCAGATCGCGCACGAAGACCGCCGCGCCGAGGTTCATGAACGAGTCGGCGGTGGACATGATGGCCGCCAGGATTGCGGCGACGGCGAGGCCGGCCAGCGGCTCGGGCGCGAAACCGAGAAGGAAGGCGGGAGCGGCGTCATCCGGCTTGGCGAGCGGCGCGAGCCTCCCTTGCGCCACCAGCGCCGGCACGGCGAGGCCAAGCCCCAGCCAGATCAGCAGGCAGAGCGTCTGCGAGGAGCCGAGCACCAGCGGCAGCCACTTCAAGCGGCGCGGATCGCGGATCATGTAGAACTTGTTGAGCATGTGCGGCTGGCCGAGCACGCCGATGCCGAAGACGAAGAAGAACCCGAGGGCGGTCAAGGCAGGAGTCTCGCCGAGCGGCTCCAGGAACTGCCGGCCAAAGCGCGGCGACTGCGCGATGCTGCGCACCACCGATCCCCAACCACCGCCGACGGCCATGGCGTAGCCGAACACCGCCACGGCCGCGAGCATCATGAGGGCCCCCTGGAAGACGTCCGTGTAGACGCCGGCCATCATGCCGCCGGCGACGCCGTAGAAGAGGAGGACGGCGAGGCCGATGCCCACCGCGGCCGCAAGGCTCGCGGCGCCGAGCGACTCGCGCAGGCCGAGCACCGCCTCGATCAGCGTGCCCATCGCCAGGAGCTGCGCCCCGAGATAACCCACCGTGCCGACGAGGATCGCCACCGCCGCCGCGCCTGAAGCCCACCGGCTGCCGTAGCGCGCCAGCACGGCGTCCGGGATGGTGTAGACCTCCCGCACCTCCGCTAGCAGGCGCAGACGCTTGGCGAGCGTCCAGGCGAGCAGCGTGGGCGTGAAGCCGATCGACAGGTTGATGAACAAGGAGGAGAGACCGATCCGATAGGTCAGCCCTGGTCCACCGAGAAAGACGAAGCCGCTGAACGCCGCCGCCATCGTGGCGAGGCCGGTGACGATCACGCCCAGCCCCTGGCGCGCCACCCAGAAATCGCGCGCGTTGCGCGTGCGGCGAAGGGCCCAGACGCCGAGGCCCACGCAGCCCAGGAAGTACACCAGCGTGGTAAGGACGATCAACGGCCGGTCGAGGATCGGCACCTCACGTCTCCTCGGACCGGGAATCGCGGAGCCGCCGCATCCGCTCGAGGTCCTCCTCCCGCAGGCCGTGGCGATCGAACAGCGCCGCGTAGAGCCACCCCAGGCCGAGGAGCGGGATCGGAACAAGGACAAAGATCATCACCGCCGTGGCCGCCGGCAGACCGAGGACGTCCGGTCCGCCGTGCGGCAGAGCGAGCACCGCGGCGAGCCCCAACGCGAGGAGGATGCCGAGCAGAAGGACCGGCGCGACGAGCCGACCGATCTGTCCGCCTCGAGAAGCCCCCAGAGCGATCAAGGCAACGGGAAACGTCGCGCCTGCGGTCAGCGCCACGACCCAAGGCGCCGCCTCGCCGCCGAGGCAGAAGGCGAGCAGCGTGGCCGGCGCGGCAAGCGCCAGCAGGACGAGCGCCAGGCGATGGGCCAGAGAGACCTCCTCGGAAAACCGGGGCATTCTATCCGGCTCGGCTATGATCCGCCCCATGCCGAAGCCCCAGATTCAGATCCTCGTCTGCCTGAACGAGCGGCCTGCTGAGGGTCCGAAGCCGAGCTGCTCGCGCCGTGGCTCGCTCGCCGTCTACCACCGCTTCAAGGACCGGGTGAAGGAGCTCGGCATCCGCGATCACGTGATGGTGGTCCGCACCGGCTGCCTCAAGCACTGCAGCCAGGGGATCACAGTGGCCGTGTGGCCCTACAACCTCTGGTATCGCGGCGTGACGGTGGACGACGTGGAAGAGATCCTGCAGTCAACCGTGTTGGGAGACGGCCAGGAGGTGGAGCGCCTGCGGATGCCGGATATTCCGTGGGAGTAGATATCTACCCCACCACCGGCAACAACCCCGCCGACACCAGATCCCGGTTCTGCGGCGTCAGCGCGTGCCGGTACTGCCGCGCCGTCTCGGCCGTGTCCTCGCGGGTCACCAGCCGCTCGTAGAGGTTCGTGCGCTGCTTCGGGATGTAGCTGGCGGCGGTAATGAGGTGCTCCATCTCGTCCTGGCTCATCCGGTAGCTCGTGCCGGCGGAGGAGACGACGTTCTCCTCGATCATGATCGAGCCCATGTCATCCGCACCGAAGGCGAGCGCCACCTGGCCGATCTTCTTGCCCTGGGTGACCCAGCTCGTCTGGAAATGGACGATGTTGTCGAGGAACAGCCGCGAGACGGCGAGCGTCCGCAGGTATTCCTCGGCGTAGGTCTCCGGCACGTCGGGCATGTCGGTGTGCTCGTGCTGGAAGGTCCAGGAGATGAAGGCCGTGAAGCCCCCGGTCTCGTCCTGCAGGTCGCGGATGCGCTGGAAGTGCTCGACCCGGTTCACCCACGGCTCGCCCATGCCGTACATCATGGTGGCCGAGGTACGCAGGCCGTTGCGGTGGGCCTGGCGCATGATGTCGATCCACTCCTCGGCCGAGCATTTCGGGTAGGCCAGCACGTCCTTGCGGATCTGGTCCGAGAGGATCTCCGCGCCGCCTCCGGGGATCGACATGAGCCCCGCCTCCTTCAGGCGCTTGATCACGTCGTAGAAGCTCATCCGTTCCTTGCGGGCGATGAACTTGACCTCCGGCGGCGAGAAGGCGTGGACGTGGCAGGCCGGGTAATTCGACCGCAGGTAGCGGAGCAGATCCTCGTAATAGCCGATCGGCAGGTCGGGGTGCACGCCGCCCTGCATGAGGATGCCCGTGCCGTTGAGCGCCAGAGTCTCCTCCACCTTGCGGCCGATCTCCTCGAACGGCAGCAGGTAGCCTTCGGCGTCCCCCGGCTCGCGGTAGAAGGCGCAGAAGCGGCACTTGTAGACGCAAACGTTGGTGTAGTTGATGTTGCGGTCGATGTTGTAGGTGGCGACCTGGGGGTCGTTGAAGCGGTTCCGCACCTCGTGGGCGGCCAGACCCAGGTCGAGCAGGTCGCCGTCGAGCAGCAGGGTATGGGCATCGCCGGCCGAGATGCGGCGGCCGGCCGTGGCGTCGTCGAGGATCTGTTGGACGGGGCGTCCGGAGGGTTCGAGGTCCATAGCGCTTCTACTTTACCTCATCCCTCGCCCGGCGCCAGGCCGGCTACCCACCCCCGGGGGTGTCTTCGCGCTCTTCTTCGCGGCCCGGATGGCGGAGGAGATCCGCATCGAGAGCTCGCGCTCGATGCCTTCTCCCCAGCCGCTGGCGGTGAACAGGATCTCCCCCTCGTGATTGACCAGCAGGTAGGTGGGGAATCCCTGGACCTGGCACTTGCGGGTGAACTGATGCCCCTTGTCCCACACCTGCGGCCAGGTCATCTTCTCCTTGGCGATGAACTCGCGCAGCGCCGCCTCGTCTGAATCCGTGCTCACGCTCAGGAGCACGAACGGATCGTCCTCCATGCGCCGGCTCATCGAGCGCAGGCTGGGAATGGCGGCCACGCAAGGCGGGCACCACGTGCCCCAGAAGTCGAGGAGCAGCACCTTGCCGCGCACGTCCTCCGTGGTGAGGTAATCCCCCGCCAGCGTCACCAGCTCGAAGTCGGGGACCAGCCGCTTCCGTGCCCGCAGGGGGTTGGCGATGAGGTCCTTCGCGATCTCGGCGCTCTCCGCCTTCGGGTCCTGTTCCAGGTACTCCTTGAGGACCTTGACCCCCTCCTCGTCGCGCGACATCCGCAGCAGCGTGTAGCCGAGATTGAAGCGTACCGAGTTGATCTTGCCGCCGCCCAGCTCGAGCACCTGCCGGAAAGCCTTCTCCGCCTCGGCGAGCTGCTTGGGATCCTGCCCGCCCAACGCCACAAGGGCGACTCCCTGCTCGTTGTAGGCCGCGATGAGATCGTTCTTCTCGCTGCTCGCCTTGAGGATCGCGTCGACGTTTTTCAGGGCCTCCTTGTAGGCGCCCATCTTGTTGAACGCCCGCGCCAGCCCGAGGCGGCACTCGATGCACGAGCCGCCGGCGAGCTTTTCCGCCTCCTTGAAGGCCTTGACCGCCTCGCTGTACTTGCCGTCGGCGAGGAGGTCCTGGGCCTCCTCCAGCTTGCCGGCATGGGCGGGCGGGGGCTGCGGCGGCTCCGCGGCGGCGAGAAAGACGAGGGAGAGCAGCGCGAAGGAGCAGGGGGCGACGGCCCCGCGGATGCGATTCCTGAAGCTCATGCTCGCTACTTTACCGTATCCTCCGCGGCATAATAATGCTACGATGACATTATCGCGCATCATTGAAGGGCGTGGTGACACCTTGGAGGTCGACGTGAAAAAGGCTCGGGAAGTCTTCGGGAACGCTCTGATCGTGCTCCTTGTGCTGGGGATGGCCACGCTGCCGGCGCTCGCCGCGGAGGGAAAGATCAGGATCGTTTCACGGGTGCCGCCGCAAATCGCTCCCGACACGGCCGGCGGCGGTGAGGCGCGGACGAGCGCCGACGGGCGCTACGTCGCCTTCAACAGCTTCGCTCCCAACCTCATACCCGGGCAGGTAGACCGCTCCGTCACCTCCGACGTCTTTCTCTACGACCGGGTGACCGGCACGACGGTCCTGGTCAGCCATGTGCCCGGCGCGCCGGCGACCGCGGGCAACGATTACGCAGGTCTCCAGGAGATCAGCGCCGACGGCAACTGGATCGTCTTCTACAGCCCTGCCGGCGCTCTGGTCGAGGGTGTGGAGAATGATCCTTCCACGATCCAGCTCTACCTCTTCGAGCGCGCCACCGGCAGGGTCACCCTGATCAGCCGGCGCGCCCCCGATGGCCAGCCCGGTAATGGGCCCTCTGCCGGTTCCAGCATCAGCGCCGATGGGAGCTTCGTGGCTTTTTGGAGCGGGGCGAATGACCTCACCGCCGCGCCGGTCGACAAGCGTTTGAACGTCTACCTCTTCGAGCGGGCGACCGGCGCCGTCACCCTGATCAGCCACGCGGCCTCCTCTCCCAGCCAGGGCGGCAACGACGAATCCTTCACGCCCGTGCTGAGCGCCGACGGCCGTTTCGTGGCCTACTACAGCAAGGCCAGGGACCTCGTCGCCGGACAGGTCGATCCCACTCCCAGTCTCGATCTCTTCCTTTACGACCGCATGACCGGCGCCAACACACTCGTCACTCATGCGAGCGCTTCGGCCCTCCGGGCAGGCAACAACCGCACGGATGACGCCTCTGCCGGCTTCAGCGCCGACGGCCGGTTCCTGGCGTACGCCAGCAACGCCACCGATCTCGCCGCCGGTGTGGCCGACACCAACGGCAGGCCCGACGTCTTCCTCTACGACCGCCTCACCAACACCAGCTCGCTGGTAGGCCGGTCCGCGGAGTCGCCCAGCGTCACCAGTCCGCTCGGGTCCCGCCGTCCCATCATCAGCGCCGACGGCAGCACGATCGCCTTCCTCGAGGCCTCCCGGAATCTCCAGTCCGCTCAGGCGTTCGTGTTCGACCGCCTCGCCGGCACGTCCAAGCTGGTGACGCGCTCGGCGGCGGCCTCCTCCTCGTCTTCCAACGCGGGTACGGTGGGCCTGGATCTCTCCGCCGACGGACGGTACCTCCTCCTCGCGAGCCTCGCCACCGACCTGGTGCCAGGCCAGGTGGATGTCCCGGGGACCCCCGATGTCTTCCTCCACGACCGTGTCACCGGCAACACGATCCTGGTGAGCCACGCCGACGGCTCCCCCGCGCGGGCGGGCGACAGAGAGTCTGGCTACCAGCCCGACCTCAGCGCGGACGGCAGCCTGGCCGTGTACGCCAGCGCCGCGGGCGATCTCGATGCCACGAAGCGGGATTCCAACCTGGCGTTCGACACCTTTGTCTTCGAGCGGGCCACGGGCGTGAGCCGGGTGATCTCCCTGCACACTCCCGGCGCTATCTCGAGAACCGCCAATGACGGGAGCTCCAGTCCCGCCATCAGCGTCGACGGACGCTACGTGGTCTATCAGAGCCTGGCCACGAACCTGATCCCTGGCCAGGTGGACCGCAACAACGTGCTCGACGTCTTCCTCTACGACCGGGATACCAAGAAAACGGTTCTGGTGAGCCGGTCGGCCTCCTCTACCCGGACCACCGCCAACGCGCTCTCCACGGCGCCGCAGATCAGCCGCGACGGCAGCTTCGTGCTCTTCAGCAGCAAGGCGACGAACCTCGTCGCCGGCCAGCGCGGCCCGGCGGGGGAAGAGCAGGTCTTCCTCTTCAACCGGAAGACGGGGACCACGGTCCTGGTGAGCCATGCGAGCGCTTCGCCCGCGCGTATGGCCAATCAAGAGTCCTATCCAGGCGGACTCAGCGCCGACGGCAGCATCGTCGCCTTCAGCAGCCAGGCCACCGATCTGACCGCCGGCCAGAAGGACCGCAACCAACGCGGCGACGTCTTCTTGTACGACTCGCGGACGAGTGCCGTCACGCTGGTGAGTCACATCTCCAGCTCGCCTGTGCAGACGGGCAATGGCGTCTCCTGGTTCAGCTCCATGAGCCTCGACGGCGAGTGGATCGGGATCACCAGCTATGCCCTGAACCTCACGCCCGGCGTTCCCTCCAGGCCGGACCCTTACGGCGATGGCGGATACGCCAACGCCTACCTCTTCGAGCGGCGGACCGGCGCCGTAACCCTGATCAGCAAGGTCGGCCCGGTGTTTGGAGGGATGAACCCAGTCCTCAGCGCCGACGGCCGGTTTGTTGCCTACATGGGCGACGGCATCCGTCTCCTGGACCGGACCAGCGGGAGATCAACCCTCGCCGTCCGCGACCCCGACGGCCAGCTCGACGTGTTCGGCCTCAGCGATGATGGACGCTGGCTCCTCTTCAGCAGCTACGACGCCGGGATCGTCCCCGGCCAGTTGGACGCCAACGATCAGCCCGACGTGTTCCTCTTCGACGCCGCCAGCGGCAAGACCCGTCTGGTGAGCCACCTCCCCGGCTCGCCGGTCACAACGGGGATCTCCGGAGCTGTCGCCGAGAGCGCCCGCCTCAGCGCGGACGGACGCTGGGTGGTCTTCCTCTCCTTCTCGCCGGACATGCTCCCCGAGCCGCCCGCGCCGGGCGCGGAGGGCAACGTCTTCCGCTACGACCGCCTCACGGAGGAGGTGGATCTGGTGAGCCGCTCCTCGGTCTCCCCCGAGCGGCCCGGCGACCGTTCGTCCTACGAGCCTCAGGTGAGCGCCACCGGGAACGTCATCGCTTTCACCAGCTTCGCCTCCGATCTCGTGTCCGCGGACTTCAACCTCGAGTACTCGGACGTCTTCTTGTTCCTTCCGGAGGAGGAGTAGAGACGCGCTGCAGAAGCTTCGGCAGCCCACAGAAGCTTCGGCGCGCCACAGAAGCTTCTGTGAGACGCAGAAGCTTCTGTGCGGCGTAGAAGCTTCTGTGGCACACCGTAGCTTCTGTACGCCGTAGAAGCTTCTGCGCGCCATAGAAGCTTCTGCGCGC
>JBIOVX010000265.1:0-46982 GCA_044868005.1 Thermoanaerobaculia bacterium
AGGTGGCCTTCTATCGGCAACGCCGGCCATGAATCGTCCCCCCTCGCCCGTCAGGGAGAGGGGGACAGGGGGTGAGGCTTCGAAGCGTAAACCGCCCGTTCTACCTCCAGCCCCTGGATCACCTCCATCCGTTCTCATTTCCGGGACTGATCTTCGGCCGGATCTCCCGCTCCGTCTCACTCCTGGGACGAGCATTTCTTGCAACTGATTGATTCCGCGGCGCTTGCCGGCTGGCAATGCCCTTGCCCTTGGAGCCGGCCGCACAATGGCGTGCCCCTTTCCTTTGGGAGGATAGAGACAATGCATCGATCCATTTTGCAGGCTGTGATTCTCGGCTGTTCCCTGTTGGCCCTTTCGCTGCTGCCGCGCCCGGCGATGGCGGTTACGGATGCCGATTTCGACGGCATCCCCGACTCTCTCGAGCTGGCGCTGGCGCAACGGTTCTTCCCCACCCTCAACCTGCACTGCGGGAGCTACGAGGGTCTCCCCTATGCCGACCGCCGGCAGCTCTACGGTCACACGGTCGACGGGTATCCCAACTCGTCGAACGGCAAGATCCCGTTCGTCGTCCGCCCCTTCAGTCCGGGCACCGGGTCCGATTGCAACGAGCCCTTCCACTGCCTCGAGATCCGCTATGGCATGGCGTGGAATTGGGACCTGGGGGACGACGCCGCAGGCGGCAGCCACCGCGGCGACAGCGAGTTCTACGCCATCCTGATAGCGCGCAAGGACACCGACGGCTCGCAGTGGGGCGTGACCTGGGACCTCGCGAAGAACGACGCCAACCAGTGGCGCCTCATGAAGGAGTTCATGTCCGCCCACTGGGGAGTTCCCGGCGACAGCTCTTCCTACCGCGCGCACGGCAACGACGGCGCCACGGCTCCTCAGCGGGTGTGGTGCTCGGAAGGCAAGCACGGCATGTATCAAACCCAGAGCGCCTGCAACAACGGCGGCTATGCCGACGCCGACGACTGCAGCGACAACCGTTGCGACATCCGCGCGGACATCCTGCCGGACCTGCTGAACATCGGCGAACAGCCGGCGCCGCTCAACCAGACCATCCCCTACCCTGCGGCTTCCAAGACGGCTTCGCCCTCCGGCAGCTACCAGGTGTGGAGCGGTCTCAAGTTCGGCGATTCCGGCGATTTCAAGTCGAAAATGTTGCGCCCGCTCCTCTGGTGCACGGCGTACGATTACTGCCTCCCGCACTGCCTCGCCCGCGATCCCGTGTGCCCGCCGGGGGATCTCGAAGTGGGAGACTGCTCGGGAGAATGCGGCGTCCGGCCGGCCGACGGCGTTCTGTGCCAGGCCGTCAGGTGCTACTGAGCCTTCTGCCTAGAAAATAGCCGCTCGGCAAAAAGGACGACAAGGACGACAGGGACAGCAAGGACAAGGAGGCTCGCCTATCCTTGCTGTCCTTGGAGTCCTTGGGGTCCTTTCACTCCACCCGAAACTCCGCCACGATCGGCAAATGATCGCTCGCCACGCGGGCCGCCTGCACGCGGCCCGCCTGGATCGACACGAGCTTCAGGGGGCCGCGGTGATAGATGCGGTCGAGGCCGCCCTGGGGCGAGAAGGCGGGATAGGTGGGGATGCAGCGGTAGGGTCCGCGCCGGCGCTCGGTGGCGCAGCCGAAGCCGAAGCCGTTGGTGAACGTCGGCTGCAGCAGCGAGCGCCAGTCGTTGAAATCGCCGGCCACGAGCACCGGCGTCTCGGGGTCCACCGAGGCGAACTCGTGAGAGCGCTTGAGCAGCTCGACCTGCTTGGCGCGCTCGCGGGCGGAGAGCCCGAGATGGAGATTGAACGCCTCCAGCACGCGGCCCGTGCCGTTGAGCTCCAGGGTGGTGTGCTGGCAGCCGCGCCGGATCCAGCTCTCGGCCACGGAGAGGTCGATGTTGCGCTCGCGCAGAATGGGAAACCGGCTCAGCGTGGCGTTGCCGTAGCGGCCCTTGCGCAGGCTGACGTTGTGGCCGAGGGCGAAATGCGGATACCCGGCGGCCTCGGCCAGCTCCTTGGCGAGATTGAGCTCGCGCGAGCGCGGCGCGCCCTCGTCCACCTCCTGGAGCATCACGACGTCGGCGTCGTAATGGCACAGGATGTCGACGATCCGTTGCGGCCGGAAGCGCCGGTCCACGCCGATAGCACGGTGGATGTTGTAGGTGATGACGCGCAGCGGCAATCCTTCGGCTCCCCCCGGGTGAACGCCGATGTCGCGTGTTTTCTTCCACTTCGAAGTACGGAACCCTTGCCAACGGTATAGTAGGCGGGTGCCGCCTGTCTTCACCATTGGCCACTCCACTCGTCGCATCGAAGAGCTCCTAGCCTTGCTGGCCGAGCACGGCATCCAGGTGCTCGTAGACGTCCGGCGCTTTCCGGCCTCCCGGCGCCATCCCCAGTTCGGCCGCGAGGCGCTGGCGGCTTCCCTCGCCGAAGCGGGCATCGAGTACGTCCACGAGCCGGACCTCGGCGGCCGCCGCGCCGCGCGTCCCGGCTCCCAGCATACCGCTTGGCGGGTCGAGGCCTTCCGCGGCTACGCCGACCACATGGAGACCGCGGAGTTCGCCGCCGCCCTCGAGCGGCTGATACGCCGCGCCGCCGGCATCCCCACCGTCATCCTCTGCGCCGAGGCGGTTCCCTGGCGTTGCCACCGCCGGCTCATCTCCGACGCCCTGGTTGCCCGAGGCGTCGAAGTCCTGCATATCCTGGGCCCGGGCCATGCCGAGCCGCACGAGCTGGACGCCAACGCCCGCGTCCTGCCCGGCGGCCGGCTCCTCTACGCGGGACCCGCCGAAGCTCAACCGTCGCTTTTTCGTGAGTAGACCTTAGCACCGACCTCCGGAGGAGATCCAGATGAGCCTCAGCTCTTCATTTCTCGGCGAGTTTGACCACGAGATGTCCAATACCCGTAAGGTCCTGGAGCGGGTGCCCACCGACAAGCTCGCATGGAAGCCTCACGCCAAGTCCATGACGATGGGCCGGCTGGCCTCCCACATCGCCGAGATGCCGATCTGGGTTCTCCGCGCGCTCGGCGCGCCCGAGTACGACTTCGCGGTCGGCGGCACGCTGCGCCACGACATCCCTTCCACGCGGGAGATCGTGGAGGCCTTCGACAAGAACCTCGCCGACGCCCGCGAAGCCATAGCGGGCGCCGGCGACGACGCCTTGCGCGAGAAATGGACCCTGCGCCGCGGCGACCGCGTGGCATTCACCCTGCCGCGCATCGCCGTCCTACGCGCCCTGGTGCTCAACCACGTCATCCATCACAGAGGCCAGCTCACCGTCTACCTGCGCCTCAACGATGCGCCGGTGCCCGCCTTGTATGGCCCTTCGGCGGATGAGAGCTGATGCAAGGCGGCCTTATACCTCCACCGCTACTGCGGACACCGGTGCCGCCTGCGCGAACGGATTCTCATCCGCGGTCGGCCCGTAGACCGAGGGCAGGGGAATGTCGAGCAGCCGCAGGTACACCACGAGCTGGCCGCGGTGGTGATACATGTGGTTGAACATCAGGGTGCGCACGAGGCCGAGCTTGGGCAGCGTCATGATCTCCTGCTCGCCACGATGGAACCGCCAGGGCGCGAAGGCCGTCTGATCGTCGAGCTCGCTCAGGAAGGCCCGCGCGTCCGCCACTCCGGTATCCAGGGTCGAGACGATCTGGTCGACGCTCTCCGGCATCGGGGGGGTGAAGTTCGCCTGCGAGGCATCGAAGCTGTCGAAGCGCCCCATGCGCGAGAAAGCGCCGGGAAGGTTCGCCACGTGCAGCGCGAGCTGGCCCAGCTTCATGGACTTCGGATGCGGCTGCCAATCCAGCTTGTCGGCCGGGACGCGCTCCAGCACGCGGCGGGTGGACTTCGCCTCGTGCTCCAGCTCCGCGATGTAAGGCTGAGTGATTCCGGGCATGTGTCTCCTCCTTGCGAGATGGTGACTTGCGTTCTGCAAGTGAGGCGACTCTAACGTGGTCACTTGCATTTTGCAAGCCCCCCGTTTACCCTTTCTCTCATGCCGCCGCCCGTCCCATGCGATCAGCTCCCTCCGGGCGCCCGCTCCATGTGCCCGATCGCCAATACCCTCGACTTGTTGGGGGACCGGTGGACGCTGCTGGTGGTCCGCGACCTGCTCTTCTTCGACAAGCACCGCTTCGGCGACTTCGCGAGCTCGCTCGAGGGGATTCCCACCAACATCCTCGCCGACCGCCTGCGCCGCCTGGAGGATGCGGGCGTCGTGGTGAAGGTCCCCTACTCCGCGCATCCCCAGCGTTTCGAGTACCACCTCACACCGAAGGGAGCCGACCTCCTGCCCGTCCTCCTAGCCATGGCCGAATGGGCCGGCCGCCACGTTCCCGGCGTGGGGAAGGCGACGCCGGAGATGATCGAGCGGGTCAGGGAGGCTGTGCGGAAGGTGCAGGAGAGACCCGTCGAGGCCGCAAAACAGACATCCTCGCCCGGCGCTTCCGCACCGGGCTGACGAGACGTCGCCCGGCGGGCGATCGATCCGTCCCCTATCGTTTCGGAGAAACGACGTTTCGATAGCCTGGTGCGGAAGCGCCGGGCGAAAGGCGCGACGACCTCCAAGGCGCTACAATTTAGGAAATGCCCGCCCCGAGCGTCTTCATCAGCTACAGCCACACGGACGAGGTCTGGAAGGACCGCCTAGCCAAGCACCTCGGCGTGCTGGAAGCCCAAGGTCTCCTCGGTACGTGGGATGACCGGAAGATCCGCGCCGGCGACGAATGGCTCGATGAGATTCGCAGCGGGATGAACGGTGCCCGCGTCGCCGTCCTGCTGGTCTCCGCGAACTCGCTGACCTCGAAATTCATTCTTCACACCGAGGTCCCTCACCTCCTCGAAAAGCGCGCTCAGGCGGGGCTGACCTTCTTTCCGGTCATCTGTAGAGACTGCCTCTGGCAGGAGGTCCCGTGGCTCGTACAGCTCCAAGCACGACCGCGCGACGGTAAGCCCCTTGAGTCCTTCCGCGGCGGTCGGCTCAATACCGAGCTGGCGAAGATCGCCAAGGAAATCTTGGATATCGTCCGCGACGGCTCGCGTCCTCCACGGTCGGTTCGGACGAGTGAGCCAACCGGTACCGTCCTCTCCTCCCTCCACCAACTCCCCTCCCCGCCCGGCGACTTCACCGGCCGCGAAAAGGATCTTGCGGCTCTCCGGTCCGCGCTCGCCAAAGGCGGCACCGGCGTGATCTTCGGCCTCCACGGCATGGGAGGTATCGGCAAGACCGCCCTCGCTCTGCAACTCGCCGCCGAGTTGAAACCTCTTTACCCGGACGCCCAGTTCTACCTCGATCTCAAAGGGGTGGATCCACAACCGCTGACGGTGACGCAGGCGATGGCGCACGTCATCCGATCCTTCCATCCAGAGGCACGACTGCCCGAGAGCGAAGTCGAGCTGTCGGGGCTATACCGATCCGTACTCGACGACAAGCGCGTTCTCCTCCTGATGGACAACGCTGCAGGCAAGGAGCAGGTGGAGCCGCTGATTCCTCCGGAAACCTCCTTGCTCTTGGTGACTTCCCGGTCCCATTTCAAGCTGAGGGGTTCTTTCGTGCGAGA
The DNA here is from genome assembly GCA_044868005.1 of Thermoanaerobaculia bacterium. GTDB lineage: Bacteria > Acidobacteriota > Thermoanaerobaculia > Multivoradales > UBA5704 > DATARR01. The sequence goes on from JBIOVX010000265.1 coordinate 5,564, forward strand.
CTTGGACGAGCTGACCACGGAAGATGCCTGCAGCCTTCTCCTCAAGATTGAGCCAAGAATTGCCGGGAAGGCCTATGACCTTGCTGAGCTCTGCGGCCGGTTGCCGCTCGCTTTGTGCCTGACGGCCAGCGCCCTAGCCGAACGGCCAGACCTCTCCCCGACCGATTACGCGCGCCGCCTGAAGGAAGGCAAGAAGCGGTTCGGTCCCGTGGAGGCCTCCCTCCTGCTGAGTTACGAGCTGCTAAGCGATGATCTGAAACGGTGCTGGCGTGTACTGGCAGTCTTCCCCGGTACCTTCGCGGCTCCGACTGCGGCGGCCCTCTGGGAGCTGAAGCTGGATGCTGCGTCGGACGTGCTGAGCGAATTGGTCCGCTGCAGTCTCGTGGAGTGGGAGGAGAAAGAAGAACGCTATCGTCTCCACGAACTCGCCCGGGGCTTCGCGGAACGGCGGCTCGAGGAGGCCGAACGCGAGACCGCGCAGAGGCGGCATGCGGAGATATATCTGGAGGTCCTCCGAGCCGCTAGGGACCTGTATCTGAAGGGAGGGGAATCCATCGGCCCTGCCCTGAGGCTTTTCGATGCCGAGTGGGGCAACATCCAGGCCGGGTTTGCCTGGGCATCGGATTGCTTTTCTCAGGACGAGACCGCCGCCAGGATCTGCTCCGACTATCCGAATGCTGGAGCATATTTTCTCGCATTGCGCCAGCATCCACGGGAACAGATCCGCTGGAGAGAGTTCGCCCTCGCCGCAGCACGGCAGCGAAAAGACCGAAGGAGGGAGGGTATCCATCTCGGCAACCTGGGTTTGGCCTACGCGCAGCTCGGCGAGCCACAGCGCGCAATTGAGTGTCACGAGCAGCGCCTTGCCATCGCCCGCGAGACCGGCGATCGGCGGGGAGAAGGCGCTGCCCTTGGCAACTTGGGAAACATCTACGCGGAGTTCGGCGAACCTCAGCGCGCCATCGAGCACTACGAGCAGCACCTCGCCATCGCTCGCGAGATCGGCGACCGACGGCGAGTGGGCCAAGGCCTTAGTAACTTGGGTGTCGCCTACGCGCAGCTTGGCAAGCCTCGGCGCGCCATTGATTATTATGAGCAAGGTCTCGCCGTCGCTCGTGAGATTGGTGACCGGTGGGGAGTAGGCGATACGCTGGGGAACCTGGGCCTCGCTCACGCGGCTCTTGGCGAGCCTCGGCGCGCCATCGACTACTACCAGCAGCGCCTCGGCATCACTCGTGAGATTGGTGACCGGCGGGGCGAGGCCGATACCAACTGGAATCTGGGTCTCGCGATCGAGGAAGAAGGAGACCTTGCCCGCGCCGCGGAACTGATGCAGGTCTGCATAGACTACCTGTGCGAAATTGACCATCAAGGCGCCGAGAAGTATGTCACCCATCTCGCCGCCCTCCGCGCCCGCATCGCCGAGCAAGGCTCCTGAGCGCCTTTGCCCCGCCAGCCAACTGGTGTATCTTGCTCGGCAGCGCCAGCCTCCGAGTCGCGGTCAGCCTCAAGCCGTTATACGTTGCTAGGCTCCGCTCATATCGCTTGGCTGGCTCAACCAATGTGGCGACGATCACGGGATATACGCGCCGGTTCCGTACCGATAATTCTGGCAAAGTTCCATATAGACGGGACAACTTCCAGCAGCCCGCGGACACCCCGTCATATAAATGGCGTACGCGTCCACATAGCCGGACTAGCGCGACCTATAAACGGACGCCAGGTTCATATACCCCGACCAGGCTGCTATATGGACGGACGACGCAATTATATGGACGGGTCAACCGGCCATATAGTTTGAGACTCCGTTTATATGGGGGGAACAGGCGGGTATATAAAGCGGGAAGGAAATTATATGGGGGAGGCCGCGCGGAGCGCTCCGCAGTGAGCCGGTTATATAGACGCTTGTCCCGTTCATATAGGGGGGAAGGCCGGCTATATAGACCGTCCACAGAATTATATAGCGGAGACTCAGAAACAGCCCCAGACAGCCTCCCGGCTCCTCGCGTATACTCCTCACCGCGGAATCGGCTGACATCGTTCCCCGGGAGGTACCCATGGCGAAGTGGTTCACGAGCGTGGAGCTCGACGAGGCGCTGTTTGACCGTGCCTGGTCCCTCAGCCAGACGAAGACGAAGAAGGCCTTTTTCGACCTGCCGATGCGGGTGTACGTCCGGCTGCACGACCAGGCGCAAGTGCGTTCCCTTCGCGGCAAGCTGATCTGGAAGGGAGACCTCGGCGAGCTGCGGGAGTAGCCGGTGCAGATCCTCGTCGACTCTTCCGTCTGGATCGAGTACTTCACCGGCGCGGCCACGCCGCAGGCGGACTATCTGGATACGCTGCTCGGGAAGCACGCCTTGGTGGTGGCGGACGTGTCGCTCGGCGAGATGCTCTGCGGATTGCCGGACGAGCTGCACCGCAAGCAGGCGCAGGAAGCGCTCCTCAAATTCTGGCTGGTCGAGACCGGCGGCTTCGACCTCGCCGTCAAGTCCGCCGTGAATTACCAGACACTGCGCAGCCGGGGCATCCCGGTGCGCACCGCCGAATGCCGCCTCGCCACCTTCTGCATCAACGAGCGCTTCGCCCTTCTCCACTCCTCGCCCGGGTACGATCCGTTCGAGAAGTATCTCGGGTTGACGGTGGCCCGGCCCGGCGGGTGAAGGCGGGCGGGGACAAGCCCCGCCCCTACGAAAAACCGCCTACTCCTCCAGCCCCCACAGCTCGAAGCCGTGGTCGCGGTCCCAACTGGGGAAGAGGAGGCGTGAGCCGGCCGGCGTGAGCTCGAAATAGTTGGTGTTGGAGGGTCCGATCAAATGCAGGAGCTTGACCGTTCCCGCCTGCGTGCCGTCGGACTCGTAGAGGTCTTGTCCGAGGTAGGTGGTGAGGACCAGCCGGTTGGCGAAGACCCGGATGGAGAACGGAATGGGGATCTCCCGGCCTTCCCGGTCGCGCAGCGGCCCGGTGCCGGCCTCGGTGCCGTCGCTCACCCAGAGAGAGCTGACGTAGGCGGACGGACTTCTCCCTGAGAAGTAGAGCCGGCCGTTGAAAACGGTTGGGGCGCCGAAGAAGCCGCCGAACACGACGTCGCTGATCCGCCGGGTGCCGGCCGCGGTCAGGTCGGTAATCCATAGGCCGCTGCCCAGCTCGTTCGAGCCGCCGAAGAAGAAGAATCTTTCGCCCATCGGAATCAGTTGGCCGAGGCCAAGGCTGGGAGAACCGGGAACAAGATCGAGGGGGGCCGTGCCGGCCGGCGAGCCGTCGGTCGTCCAGAACTGCGCGCCGACGTCTCCTCGGCGGACGACGAAATAGAGCCGACCGGCGTGCTCGATGAAGGGAGGGGATGCGGCGAAGGGAGGGGATGCGGAGATCACGAACGTCTGGGGGCCGAAATCCCTGAGCAGGATGGTGCCTTCCGGCGTGCCGTCGCTGCGCCAGAGCTCGCGCCCGGGCTCCCCCGCCGAGGCCGTGAAGTACAGCTTGCCCTGGAAGGCGATCATGCCCTGCGGAATGGAGTCTGTGCCGCCGGCCGCAAGGTCCGCCACCATGCGGGTGCCGGCCGCGGTGCCGTCGGTCTTCCACAGCTCGTCGCCGTGGATGCCGTCGGAGGCGGCGAAGAAGACCTGATTGCCGAGCGCGGCCAGGCCCACGTAGGGGGAGAGCTGCGCCTCTCCCTCGGGAAGCAGCCGCACGGTGCCGGCCGCGGTGCCGTCGGTCCGCCACAGCTCGATCGAGCCGGGCCCGTCCGAGGTCTTCACGACGAAGTAGAGCAGGCCGCCCGCCTCGGCGGATGCGGCGATGTAGGGCGGATTGAAGGGCTCCTGATCCGGATAGAGGTCGGCGACGAGCTGCGTTCCCGCCTCCGTGCCGTCGCTCGCCCACAAGGCACCCTTGCCGTGCTCTCCGTCATCGGCAAAAAAGTAGGCCTTGCCGGAGGCGGCCATGAAGCCATAGGGCCGCGAGCCGCCGGCGTTGGTGACGTTGATGTCCGCGGCGAGCCGGGTGCCCTGCGGAGTGCCGTTGGTGATCCAGGGCTCGGAGCCGAAGGTGGGATCGTCGGCGGTGAAGAGGAGCCTGCCGCCGAGCAGCGTGCCTTGCAGGTTGTATGGGGAGACTCCCGACCACGCATAGCTCGTCAGCTCGACGGTTCCCTGCGCCGTGCCGTCCGTGCTCCAGAGCTGGGGAACCAAGGACGTGGTGCCTTGCAGCACGAAGAAGGCCTTTCCCTTCCCGGCTCTCCATTGGAGAGGAGCAGGGCACTGCTCTCCGGCGCAGAGGTCGCGAATCATGCGGGTGCCGGCGGCCGTGCCGTCGGTGGACCAGGGCTCGTAGCCGTGAGTCCCGTCCGAGCCGGTGAAGAAGGCGCGGCCGCCGACCGCTACCGGCTGGGGGAAGGCGGTTCCCCAGCAGTCGCCGGGGCAGAGGTCCTGGATCATCCGGGTCCCCTTGGGCGTGCCGTCGGTCGTCCACAGCTCGGCGCCGTGCGGGCCGTCGTCGGCGCGGAAGAGGAAGCGGTTGCCCAGAGAGAAGCGCGGCAGGGGAAGATCGGAATAGTCGAGGACGTGAATGAACGCGTCGGCTTTGGGCAGGTTGGTCAGCGCTCTGGTGCCGGCCGCCGTGCCGTCGGAGACCCACAGCTCCTGTCCCTTCTTCGGGTCGGTGGCTACGAACATCAGGCGGTTGCCGAATACCGAGAAGTCGATGAAGGGCCGGGCCGTGGCGAAGCGGGCGTTGGTCAGCGCCACGGTGCCGGCGGTGGTGCCGTCGCTCTTCCACAGTTGAAAACCGCGGTTCTTGACCGGCGCGACGAAGAAGAGCGTGCGGCCCGCCACGCGGAGGAAGACCGGTCCAGTGTGGGAGGCCGTGCTCGGGATGGGATCGCGCACCGCCTGCGTGCCGGCCGCCGTGCCGTCGCTCTTCCACAGCGAAGGTCCGCGCTGGCCGTCGTCGGCGCGGAAGAAGAGCCGGCCGTTGAAGTCCGTCAGCTCGCCGGGATTCGAGCCCTCGGGTCCGGGCCGCACGTCCACCGCCAGATGGGTGCCCGCGAGGGTGCCGTCCGTCCGCCACAGCTCCATGCCGTGGATGCCGTCGTCGGCCGCGAAATAGAGCACGCCCTGGCCGGCGATCCAGGTGCTCCAGATCCCCTGGAAGCGGAGCCCGTCGGTGAGCTTGAAGGTGTTGGCCGGCAGGCCGCCGCTCACCCACAGGTCCCTCTCCGACTCACTGGAGGCGGCGGTGAAGAAGTAGGACTTGCCATTCTGCGCCACGAAGGCGGGCCCGCCGATGCAGGGCCCGGGACAGGCGTCGACGACCTGGAACGTGCCCGCCGGGGTGCCGTCCGTCCGGTACAGCTCGCGGCCGCTCAGCGAGTCGATGGCGGAAAAGAAGGCGATCCCGCCGACCGTCACGTAACCCTCCGGTTTCGAGCCGGAGGAGGCGGGGATCAGGTTGATGTCCTTGACCAGATGAGGCGTGAGCGCCGCGGCGGGGACGGCCGCGAGGAGCACGAGCAAGACGAAAAGCCTGAGGCGCATCGGGGAGCTTCCTCCAAGTTGTGCGGATATGCTACCAGAACATTGTAGGGAGGTAGTAGAGGAAACGTCCTGCCCTGCGAAGCCCTCACTCCCCTGACCCCTCTCTCCCAGAGGGAGAGAGGGGAAACAAAGCTAAGAAAAGAAAACCCTTAGCCTTTGCTTCTCCGTTTTTCTCCCTCCTCTCCCCTTGGGAGAGGAGGGCCGGGCTGGTGAGGGCTTCGGAGGGCACCCCGCTCGCGAAGATTCTCCTCTTCATACAGCCGCACTCGAGCCCGCATGACGCCGGCGCGGCCCAGGTATCCGACCAGCCGGCGGCGGTCGCTCCGTTCGACGATGGGCAGGCGGCCGATGTCGTGCGCCAGCATGCGCGCCACGGCGTCGCGCAGGAGCTCGTCGGGATGGGCGACGATCAGGTCCCGCGTGCCGGCCTCCAGCACGCTCGCCTCGCGCCCGGGCTCGCCCTCCATGGCGCGCATGAGGTCGCTGCGCGTGATGATCCCCGCCAGCTCGCCGTGCGCGTCGACGATGGGGATGCCCTGGCGGCCGGTCAGCGCCGGATCGCCGGCGGCGATGCGGGCGGAGAGATCCGCCACCGTCATCGTCGCCGGGATGGTCACCACGCCGCGGTCCATGACCTCGTCGATGCGGTGCAGCTCGAAGGGATCGACGCTGTACTCGCGCACCAGGTGATGGCCGCGCCGGGCGAGCTTCTCGGTGAGGATCGAACGGCGCAGCAGCAGAACGGTCAGGCCGTGCGCCACCACCGCACCCACCAGCAGGGCCGGCAGCACGTTCCAGTCGTGGGTGAGCTCGCCGGCGAAGAGGATCGCCGTCAGCGGCGAGCGCATGGTGCCGCCCATCATCGCGGCCATGCTGACGATGGCCCACAGGCCGGCATCGCCGACCGGGATCAACGAGGCCTCGAGCGCCCCGAGGCCGCCGCCCATGATGAGGAGCGGCGCGAGCACGCCACCCGAGGTGCCCGAGCCCAGGGCCACCGACCAGACCAGGGTCTTGAGGAAGAGCAGCGACGCTGCCGAGCCGCCGGCGAGATGGCCGGCGAGCAGGTCCTGGATGGTGTCGTAGCCCACGCCGAGCACGCGCGGGTCCAGCAGGCCGCCGAGGCCCACCGCGAGGCTGCCGAGGATCGGCCACCACATCCAGTGCACCGGCAGCTTGGCGAAGAGGTCCTCGCAGGCGTAGACGAGAGCGGTGAGCAGCCCCGACGCCAGGCCGGCCGCCAGTCCGACGAGGGCGGCGAAGCCGAGCGCCTCGGCCCCCGGGACGGCGTGGGCGGGGACCGGGAAGATCGGCCCGGCGCCGAGCAGCGGCACCCGCACCACCGCGGCGACGACCGCGGCCACGGCCACCGGAATGAAGCTGCGCGGCTTCCACTCGAAGAGCAGCAGCTCGACGGCGAGCAGCACGGCCGCCATGGGCGTCGCGAAGATGGCCGCCATGCCGGCCGCGGCGCCGGCCACCAGCAACGTTTTGCGCTCGGCCGAGGAGAGGTGGAAGAGCTGGGCGATCAGCGAGCCCACGGCGCCGCCGGTCATGATGATCGGCCCCTCGGCGCCGAACGGGCCGCCGGTGCCGATGGAGACCGCCGAGGAGACCGGCTTGAGGACGGCGACCTTGGGCTCGACGCGGCTGCGGCCGATGAGGATCGCCTCCAGCGCCTCGGGGATGCCGTGGCCGCGGATCTTCTCCGAGCCGTAGCGCGCCATGAGGCCGATCACCAGGCCGCCGACCATGGGGATCAGCACGGCCCAGACGCCCAGCCGGTTGCCCGCCGGCGACACGAAGTGCGAGGAGAAGCGCTGGTAGTAGGCAAGATTGGTGAGCACCGCGATCAGCCAGACCAGCGCCGAGGCGACCAGGGCCGCCGCCACGCCGATGCCCACGGCCATGCCGGAGAGCACCAGGACCCGGCGGTCGGTGCTGAAATCCGCCAGCTCGTCGTGCCGCGGTAGTGCTGTGCCAACCTCCATCGTCGAGTCACCCCCCGGGGGCCATCATATCGGGTCGCGATCTTTATGCCTGGCACCAAGGTCAGAGCCCGCGCTCCTCGCATAGAATCCCCGGGAAATGAAAGGACCCAAGGGACTACAAGGACCGCAAGGACAGATGCCGTTCAGGTGAGCCTTCTTGTCCTTGCCGTCCCTGTCGTCCTTTTGGTCCTTTTGCGGATCGGCTATTTTTCAGAACAGAGGCACGCATGATCATCGGCATCGGCTCCGACCACGCCGGCTACCGCTACAAGGAGGAGATCAAGAAGCTCCTCGCCGGGCTGGGTCACGAGGTGCGGGACTTCGGCACGAATTCGGAGATGTCCGTCGACTATCCGGCGTTCATCCGGCCGGTGGCCGAGGCGGTGGCGAGCGGCGAGCTGGAGCGCGGTGTCGTGCTCGGCGGCTCGGGCAACGGCGAGGCGATGGCGGCCAACCGTGTGCGCGGCGTGCGCTGCGCCCTGTGCTGGAACGAGGACTCGGCGCGGCTCGCCCGCCAGCACAACGACGCCAACATGATCTCGCTCGGCCAGCGGATGATGTCCCTCGAGACCGCCCTCGAGCTGGTGCGCATCTGGCTCGATACGCCCTTCGAAGGCGGCCGCCACGTCCGTCGCATCCAGATGATCGACGCGCTGTGAATCCTTACGACTCGTTGCGCCAGGACCTCGGCGCCGACTGCGTGCGGACCGGCGAGGTGCTGGCCCCCTACACCACGTTCAAGATCGGCGGCCCGGCGGACCTGTTCTACGAGGCCCACAGCGCCGACGAGCTGGCGCGGGCCATCCTCGCCGCCCGCGAGCGCGGCGTGCCCTTCTTCCTGCTCGGCCTCGGGGCCAACATCCTGATCGGCGACCGCGGCTTCCGCGGCCTGGTCATCCGCAACCGGGCGTGCGGCATCGAATTTTTTCCGGAACAGCGCCGCGTGCGCGCCGAGAGCGGCACCGTGGTCTGGCCCGACCTCATCGAGGCCGCGATCGCGCACGGCCTCTCCGGCCTGGAGCATTACGTGGGCATCCCCTCTACGGTCGGCGGCGCGCTGTGGCAGAACCTCCACTTCCTCGCGCCTGCGCCGGCCCGCGAGCGGACGATGTTCATCGCCGAAGTCACGCGCGAGGCGGAGATCCTCACCGCCGAGGGTGAGCGGCGTACCGTAGACGCCGGTTACTTCGAGTTCGGCTACGACACCTCGATCCTCCACCACCGGCCGGACATCGTGCTCACCGCGACGTTCGAGCTCGAGCCCGCGGATCCCGCTCGCATGCGGCGGATCGTCGAAGAGAACCTGGAATGGCGCCGCACGCGTCATCCGCCGCTCGACACCGAGCCGAGCGCCGGCTCCATCTTCAAGAAGATCGAAGGCATCGGCGCCGGCCGCCTCGTCGACGAATGCGGCCTGAAAGGGACGCAGATCGGCGGCGCCATGGTCACCCACCGCCACGCCAACATCTTCATCAACACCGGAGCCGCCACCGCCGCGGACGTGCGGGCCTTGATCGCGCACTGCCAGGAGGTGGTCGAGGCGCGGCTGGGATATCGGTTGGAGGTGGAGATTTCCTTGGTGGGGGAGTTTTAGGGATCGAGGACGGCGGAGGGCATGCCGATCCGATTCATCACAACCCCTCTGTACGCCTCCACCATCCCCCGCGCTACCTCTCCCGGATCATGCCGCGCCCGCCGCGCCCGCCGTCCCGCTTCGATGAGGGAGGCAGCGAGCGCCGTCTCCCCGTGTAGGCGTGCGATCGCATCGGCGAATTCTCGCGGATCGCGGGCGATCAAAGCCTCCCTGCCATCTTGCGCCTTCAGACCGGCCAGCGCGGCCGGCGTCGCGACGACCGGCACGCCGCGCGCCCAGGCTTCGAGGATCTTGATGCGGACGCCGGAGGCAATGCGCAGCGGCACGGCGAGGACCGAGCCGGGCGCGTAGACCTCGGCGCTGTCTTGTGGAGATGGATGAGTGAGGATGTCCGGGGCCTGGAGATTCGCGTCTGTTCCGAAGAGGTGGAGAATCGCGCCCGGAGCCGCGGCGAGGACGGCGGGCCAGACCTCGGCGGTGAACCAGGCGGTGGAGTCCTCGTTCGGCAGCCACCCTCCGCTGCCGAAGACGACGACGGCGGGTTCGCCCGCGAGCCGGCCTGTGCCGGGAGGCAGATCGGGAAACGGCGCGCGCACCACGGCGACGTTCCCTCCGCCGCCCGCCAGCTCGCGCAGCCGGCTGGCGTCCTCTTCCGTCAGCGCTAGCGTCGCGGCGGCGCGGCGGACCGCTTTCCCCTCCCATTCCGCCATGCGCTTCGCCTCGCGGCGGAGAACCAAACCGCGCCATCCCCTCCCCCGCCGCGCGGCCTCCGCCCAGAGATCGCTCTCCACGTTCTGAGCTCGCAGGATCACCGGGATGCCGCGGGCGGAGGCCGGCTCCGCCTGCGGCAGCGCCTGGAGCTGCTCGGCGTGGACGAGATCGAAGCGTTCCGTCGCGAGAAGGCGCTCCACCTCGCGCCGCACGGCAGGCAAGGAATGGCGCGCGATCGACAGCGGAGCGCCCCTGGACCGCAGCAAGGCCAGGACCGGCGAGAGCGGCGCCGCCGGGACCAGCCGCGGAACGCACCACGGCGACAGCTCGCGGGCTACTTCATCGAGATCAAAGCGGCTGGGATCGACCGGCGCGGCCAGCGTGAGGCGGCAGCCGGCGGCGGCGAGCCCCTGGAGGGTGTTGAGCAGGAGGAAGCGGCCGCCGTCGATGGGCGGCCAGGGAGCCTTGGTGGCAAGGACGAGAACGTTCACCGCAGGAGAGTCTAATTGCCCTCCTGCATCTCGTTGAGCTCGCGCCGTTCTTGCTCCAGGCGGTTCATGGCGTCGATCTTCTCCTGCTCGGTGCCCTGCATGTTGCGGATCTCCTCGGCGTGGCGCTCGATCTCGGCGGCCTTCTCCTCCATCTTGCGCGTGCGCTCGGCTTCGCTCGAGGAGGAGGAATCGGTGCTCGAAGAGGTGGATCCGCTCGGCGGCAGGTTGCAGCCCCACGTCACCGGAAGTAGCAGCGCGAGCAGGAACAGCAACGGCCGGCGTACACGGGTCTCTTTCATGGAGGCCTCCCTCCTCTGAAGGTTTTCTCTGCCGGAAGCCTAGCACGGAGGAGTCCCCGTCCGTTCTAAAACTGTCGAATTGAGCTTTTTGGGGGTCTTGAAACCCCCCTGGAATAAGGGTTTGCAAGAAAACCCGCGATTTTCCGTCTTATGCGGGTGATGCAAACGACTATACTGGGCTCATGGCGGAGCCCGCACGCAAGACGCGCGTCCACGAGATCGAGAAACCGGCTGACGAAGCTCTCGAAGAGCCGGACTTCCCACTTGTCCTCCAGCGCTGGGTCGAACGCCCCGACGGCAGCCTCGACCTGCTGGAGCTTCCGCTAACCCCGGAGCTCTTTCTCGATCCGCAGCTCGAGGACAAGATGGTCCAAGGACGCCTGCACTCCGATCTCCTCGCCTATTTCAAGGAGCTGGTCGGTCGCTATCTTCGCCCCCGCCGCGACGTCATGGTGCTGATGGACGTCAAGCACCTCCTCGGTCCTGGCCTGCCTGGACCGTCCCCCGACATCTCTGTCATCCGGGGGGCGCGAAACCCAGAGGCCGATCGCTCCAGTTTCAACGTGGTGAAAGAAGGCGTCGTCCCCTGTCTGATCATTGAGGTCGTTTCCCCTCTCAATGCCCGGATCCGCCGCACCGACGAGGTCGACAAGGTCAAGCTCTATGAGCAGATAGGCGTCCAGGAGTACTTGCTCGTCAACCCACCCCGGAAAGCCACGGGCAACCGTTTCCGCCTGACCGGCTATCGGCTGGGTTCAAGGCGCCGTTATCAGGCGATCGAGCCGGACGAGCTCGGACGTCTCCTTTCAAAGACGACAGGGCTCCGCTTCGGGGTCGCTCCGCAGGGTGACAGGATCGAAGCCTTCGACGACGCGACCGGGGAGCGCCTGCGCAGCCCGGAGGAAGAGGTCGCCGCCAGGGAAGCCGCCGAGTCGATGGTCGCGAGGGAGGCCGAAGCCCGGAAAGCCGCCGAGGCTGAAGTCGCCCGGCTACGGGCGGAGATCGAGCGCCTCAAAGGCTCCTAAACCCCTCTCTCGGCCGTTCTAAAACTGTCGAATTGATCTTTTTGGGGGTCTTGAAACCCGCCTGGAATAAGGGTTTGCAAGAAAACCCGTGATTTTCCGTCTATTGCGGGTTAATGCTAGCCCGCGCCACAGCAGCAACCCCATGGGGGATCGAAGCCCGCCCGGTCCAGGTGGAGGTCGACGTCCACAATGGACTCCCGCAGGTCCAAATCGTCGGCTTGGCTGATGCCGCGGTCCGCGAGAGCCGCGAACGGGTGCGCGCCGCAATCAAGAACTGCGGCTTCGACCTCGAGCCGAAGTCCATCATCATCAATCTCGCGCCCGCCGACCTGCGCAAGGAAGGCAACCATCTCGACCTCGCCATCGCCCTGGCGATGCTCGCCGCCTACGAGCAGATTCCCCAGGAGGCCCTCGACGGCCGGCTGATCTCGGGCGAGCTGGGTTTAGACGGCGCCGTCCGCTCCGTGCGCGGCGGCCTCGCCATCGCCGACCTCGGCTACCGGCTCGGCATGCGCGAGGTCCTGCTGCCGGCGGCGAACGCTGCCGAGGCGGCGGCGCTGGAAGCCGTGCCGGTCATCGGGCTGCAGGGCCTCGCCGAGGCCGTGCAGCACCTGACCGGAGCCAGCCCGCTGCTGCCCTCCCCCGCTCCGCCCTTCACCGGCAACGGCTTCGGTTCGATACCGGACCTTGCCGAGGTGCGCGGGCAGGAGACGGCGAAGCGCGCTCTGGAGGTGGCGGCGGCCGGCGGCCACAACCTCATCTTCATCGGACCTCCAGGCTCCGGCAAGACGATGCTCGCCCGCCGCCTGCCGGGCCTGCTGCCGCCGCTCACGCTGGCGGAGTCGATCGCCGTCACCAAGATCCATTCCCTGGTGGCCGAGGAGCCTCCGGCGGGCCTTCTTCAGCAGCGGCCGTTCCGCAGCCCGCATACCGGCACGAGCACGGCGGGCATGATCGGCGGCGGCAGCAATCCGCGGCCGGGCGAGGCGAGTCTGGCCCACAACGGCGTGCTCTTCCTCGACGAGCTGCCGGAGTTCCGGCGCGACACCCTGGAGGCCCTGCGCCAGCCGTTGGAGGAAGGCACGGTCAGCGTGGTGCGTGCCCGAGCCCGCCTGCTGTTCCCAGCCCGTTTCTCGCTTCTTGCCGCTATGAATCCGTGTCCGTGTGGACATCTGGGAGACCCTCGATACTCGTGCAGATGTCCCCCGCCTCTGGTCGAGCGTTATCGCGGCAGGGTTTCGGGGCCGCTCCTCGACCGCATCGACCTGCACATCGAGGTGCCGGCGGTGAGCCTGAAGGAGCTGCGCTCATCGGCCGGAGAGAGCACGGAGACCGTGGCCCGCCGCGTCGCCACTTCGCGCGCCATCCAGCTCGACCGCTTCGGCCTCAATACCCCCACGCCCAACAACGCCGCCATGGGGCCCGAGCAGCTCCGCCGCTTCTGCGCTGTAGACCCGGCCGGCCGCACCCTGCTCGACCGCGCCTTCGAGAGGCTGGGCCTCTCCGCCCGCGCCCTCGACCGCGTCCTCAAAGTGGCCCGCACCATCGCGGATCTGGCAGGAAGCGATGCGATCCGCGCGGCGCATCTGGCGGAGGCGATCCAGTACAGGAGTTTGGATCGGAGGGTGGTGGGGTGAGCCGCCGGCGCCATCCTCCGAAAACATCATGGGACGACACGACCTCAGCTACCGCCTGTTCTTCAGCCACCGGCGCATGATCCAGGATCTCCTGCGCGAGATCGTGGGCTAGCAGTGGGTGAGCCGCATCGACTTCGACTCCGGCGAGCGGGTCAGTGCCTCCTTCGTCTCTCACAAGCACCAAAACCGCGAGAGCGATGTCATCTGGAAGTTCCGTCGCAACGATGGAAAGGAGCCGGTCTACATCTACATCCTCATGGAGTTCCAATCGCGACCGGACCCCTCGATGCCGGTGCGTCTGATGAGCTACGAGAGCCTCTTTTACCAGAGCTTGCTGGCCGACCTGCCCACGGCTGCCTGGGACAAGCTGCCTCCGGTCATCCCGATTGTCGTCTACAATGGAAGGGAGCCGTGGAACGTGGCTACGGACCTCGCTTCCTTGATCGGGGATCTGGATCCCTCGGCGGAGATCTACAGGCCGCAATTGCGCTATCGACTCGTGGACGAGGCGACCTATTCGCGTAAGGATCTGGAGACGCTCAACAACCCGGTCGCAGAGCTGTTCTGCATCGAAAAGAGCCGCGACTGGGAGGAGGTTCATTCCAGCGTCCATCGGCTGCGGCGGACCGTTCCGCCGACCGAGGCTTCCTTGCGGCGGGCGTTTGAGACCTGGCTGCACAAGGTCATCCTGCCGCGCTTTGGATTTTCAGACGAGGAGATCTCTGCCACGCTTACTCTGGAGGGACTCGAAACCATGCTGGCTGAAAGCATCGACATGTGGAACCGTCAGATCCGCGAGGAAGGACGACAGGAGGGACGACAGGAGGGGGAAGCCCGGCTGGTACTTCGGCTCCTCCACTTGAAGTTCGGTCCTCTGACTCCCGACATCGAGGAGCAGGTGCGCTCCGCGGATGCGGACCGTCTCCTGGAGTGGGGCGAACGTGTTCTCACCGTCGAGCGCCTCCAGGACGTCTTCAGAGACTGAATCGTTCTATCTCTCTATCTCTAGACGCTTCTGTTCGGCCGTCCGCTAAACGTTTGGCCAGCAAGATCCGTATAAAGAAGTCAGAGAGATGTGGATAGGTGAGGGATGGAGGTCTCGAATGCTCCCCCGCAAGACGATGTGGTCGGATGGTGACGGTCCATGAGGGACCGCGCTCCGCACCACGCATTGTGAAAGGAGCACGCGTATGAAAAAGCTGACCCCTGCCCTCCTGCTGATCGCCCTCGTCCTGATGGCCGCGCCGGCGCTCGCCCAGCCCTCCGTCACCGTCAACGGGCCGTCGAGCGTCACCATCGTCGACACCTGTGAGAATGTGAGTTGGACCTGCTCGGCCACCGGCGGCCTGACACCCTACCAGTGGTACACGTGGAGGCTGAACGGCGTCATCAAGGCCGAAGGGGCGAGCGTCACTCAGTACACCAAGGCCTACTGCCGCGTCGAGGGCACCACGCCACCGCCCTTCACCGACACGGTTTCCTGCACCGTCACCGACAGCAACGGCCGCGACGGCACAGGCTCGAAGAACACCACCATCATCTTCCAGTAAGTGAGGGACGGCCCCGGTACTCCAAGTGAGGACCGGGGCCGGACCCTGCTCCGCGATTTACGATTTTACACGCCGAAGCATGCCGTTTAGCCATATTTTATCCACCTCTTGACATCCGGTTTGCGGTGTCTACAATACCCGAGCACATAGCCGCTCGGTTATGGGTCCGTTGATGGTGACCAGCTCGCTGGCCTCCCTGTAAGACGGCGTTTTCATGGCAAAACGGCACCACACGATCATCCTGATCCCCCATGCGCACGCGAAGCTGCGTAAGTGGCAGATCACCAACTTCCAGGTCGGGATCGCCGCCGCCGCCTTCTTCCTCCTAACCCTCGCCGCCGCCTTCTTCCTCTGGTCCCGCTTCAGCGCCGACGTCAATCCCGTCGAGATCGCCCACCTGAAGCGTGAAAACGACCGGCTCCACAAGACAAACCTGACGTTCGAGGCGAGCCTCCGCAAGCTGCAGAACCAGCTCGCCGACTACGAGGACCGCACGCGGCAGCTCGCCATCGTGGCCGGCGTCGAGAGCCTCGAGAGCGGCACCGAGGCGGGCATCGGCGGCGGCACGCCGGCGGATGAGGTGGAGATCGGCGATCTGCCGGTAATCGAGGACCGGGCGGGCCAGATCGCCGATACGCTGGACGCCGTCGAGGTGAAGCTCAACGAACGCGTGCGCTGGATCTCCTCCACGCCGGCCATCTCACCGGTGAAGGGGATCTTCACCAGCGGCTTCGGCTTCCGCAGCGATCCGCTCACCCACGGGCGTGGCGTTCACCAGGGCATCGACATCGCCGCCGCACCGGGCCAGCCGGTGCGGGCGAGCGCGGACGGCGTGGTGGTGCGGGCGGGCGTCATCGGCGGCCTCGGCCAGGCGGTCTACATCGCCCACGGCTTCGGCGTGACCACCCGCTATGGACACATGTCGCGCATCGAGGTCCGGCCGGGCCAGCGGGTGAAGCGGGGTGACGTGCTCGGCCGCGTCGGCAATACCGGCCGCTCGACCGGCTATCACCTGCATTACGAGGTGCGGCTGGACGGCGACGCGGTCAATCCTCTCGCCTATATCCTCGACGACGCGGCCGGCGCGTCGTAGTCTTCCCCCGCCGGCGAGCCGCCGGAATCTTTCTGCTAGACTTGGCGTTGTAAGCGCTGCTGCTTGGGCCTCTACCGCGAGCCTTCCCCTATCCTGACGAGACCACGATGATCAACACGATCCTGACCAAAGTTTTCGGCAGCGCGCACGAGCGCGAAGTGAAGCGGATGCTGCCGATCGTGGCGGCCATCAACGAGATGGAGCCTCAGATCAAGCCCCTCTCGGACGCCGAGCTGCGCGGCAAGACCGCCGAGTTCCGCTCCCAGCTCGCCGCCGGGGCGGCGTTGGACGACATCCTGGTGCCGGCCTTCGCCGTGGCCCGTGAGGCGGCCTGGCGCTCCGTGCACATGCGGCCGTTCGACGTGCAGCTCATGGGCGGCGTCGTGCTCCACAAGGGACGCATCGCCGAGATGAAGACCGGCGAGGGCAAGACGCTGGTGGGCACCCTGCCCGTCTACCTCAACGCGCTGGAGGGCAAGGGCGTCCACGTCGTCACCGTCAACGACTATCTGGCCCGCCGCGACTCGGAGTGGATGGGCGAGATCTACCGCTTCCTCGGCCTCTCCGTGGGCGTCATCCAGCACGACATGCCGGACGGCGACCGCAAGCAGGCCTACGCCTCCGACGTCACCTACGGCACCAACAACGAATTCGGCTTCGACTACCTGCGCGACAACATGAAGTTCGACCTCGAGTCGATGGTACAGCGCGGGCACCACTACGCCATCGTCGACGAGGTGGACTCCATCCTCATCGACGAGGCGCGGACGCCGCTGATCATCTCCGGCCCCTCCGAGGAGTCGATCGACAAGTACTACCGCATCGACCGCATCATCCCGCGACTGGTCAAGGGCGAGGAGATCGACGAGGGCGACGGCAAGAAGAGCACCACCGGCGACTTCCTCGTCGACGAGAAGGCCCACCAGGCGAGCCTCACCGACGAGGGGGTCGAGAAGGTCGAGCAGCTCCTCGGCGTGCGCAACCTCTACGATCCGGAGAACATGGAGATCCTCCACGGCGTCAACCAGGCGCTGCGTGCCCATGCCCTCTATCACCGCGACGTCGACTACCTGATCAAGGACGGCAAGGTGGTCATCGTCGACGAGTTCACCGGCCGCATGATGACCGGCCGGCGGTGGTCGGACGGCCTGCACCAGGCCGTCGAGGCCAAGGAGGGAGTGAGGATCGAGCGCGAGAACCAGACCCTCGCCACCATCACCTTCCAGAACTATTTTCGGATGTACAAGAAGCTGGCGGGCATGACCGGCACCGCCGATACCGAGGCGGGCGAGTTCGCGCAGATCTACAACCTCGATGTCAACGTCATCCCGACCAACCGGGACATGATCCGCGACGACCGCGCGGACCTCGTCTACCGTACGGCGCAGGAGAAGTGGCAAGCCGTCGTCGAGGAGATCCGCGAGGCTCAGCAGAAAGGCCAGCCGGTGCTGGTGGGCACGGTCTCGATCGAGAAGAGCGAGATGCTCTCGAAGCTGCTCAACCGGCCGCCCAAGGTGCCGCACGTCGTGCTCAACGCCAAGTACCACGA
Organism: Thermoanaerobaculia bacterium; assembly: GCA_044868005.1. Lineage (GTDB taxonomy): Bacteria > Acidobacteriota > Thermoanaerobaculia > Multivoradales > UBA5704 > DATARR01. The sequence continues at coordinate 23,035 of JBIOVX010000265.1, forward strand.
GCGCGAGGCCTCGATCGTGGCGCAGGCCGGCCGCAAGGGCGCCATCACCATCGCCACCAACATGGCGGGCCGCGGCACGGACATCGTGCTCGGCGGCAATCCCGAGGGCCTCGCCAAGGCCGAAGCCGATCCGGAGACGGAGCCGGAGGCTTACCAGGCCGCCCTCCAGCGCTATCACGACATGTGGGCCCGCGAACGCGAGGAGGTCCTCGCCGCCGGCGGTCTGCACATCCTCGGCACCGAGCGGCACGAGTCGCGGCGCATCGACAACCAGCTCCGCGGCCGCTCCGGCCGCCAGGGCGATCCCGGCTCCTCCCGCTTCTATCTCTCGCTCGAGGACGACTTGATGCGGATCTTCGGCTCCGACCGCATCCAGGGGATCATGGGCAAGCTCGGCATGGAAGAGGGCGAGGCCATCGAGCACCGCATGGTCTCCAAGGCCATCGAGCGCGCCCAGAAGCAGGTCGAGGGGCGGAACTTCGAGATCCGCAAGCACCTGCTCGAGTACGACGACGTGATGAACAAGCAGCGGGAGGCGATCTACAAGCTCCGCCGCGACATCCTCGAAGGGCGTGAAGGGCGCGAGTACATCATGGGCCTCGCCGAGGAGATCCTCGATTCGGCGCTCGAGGCTCACTGCTCGGAGAAGATCGATCCGGCGGAGTGGGACTTGACCGGCCTGCGCACCGAGATGCTGGCCTACTTCAACCTCAACGCCGGCGGCATGAACCTCGAGGAGCTCGGCATCGACGAGCTGCGCGAGGCGCTGTGGAACACCATCGAAGGCCGTTATCAGGAGAAGGAAGCGCGGCATGACCCCGAGGTGATGCGCAGCTTCGAGCGCGCCATCATGCTGCACGCGGTGGACGTGGCGTGGAAGGATCACCTGCTCGCCCTCGACCACCTGAAGGAGGGCATCGGCCTGCGCGGCTACGGCCAGCGCGATCCGCTCCAGGAGTACAAGAAGGAGAGCTTCGACCTCTTCGACATGATGCGCGAGCGGGTGGAGAACGATATCGTCCAGAAGCTCTTCCGCTTCGAGCCGGTGACGGAGGAGCAGATGATCGAGCAGCGCGTCCGCCAGCAGCGGACGGCGCCGAAGATCGAGCTCTCCGCGCCGCCCAAGGCCGAGGGTCAGCGGCCGCAGGGGACCGTCCACCGCGACGCCAAGGTGGGCCGCAACGATCCCTGCCCCTGCGGCTCGGGCAAGAAGTACAAGAAGTGCCACGGCGCGGCGGTGACGGTAGGATGAGGGAGAGCCGTCCGGGACTAGAATCGAGGCGGCCCTATGGCCGCCTTTTTCATACAGGGAGACCCCCTCGAGCATGACCGACCACGAGCCGCGCCTCGCCCTAACCTTCGACGACGTGTCCATCGTTCCGGGCCTTTCGGAGACTCATCCCAACGACGTGGATCTCCGTACCCGGGTATGCCGCGGGATCAGCATGAACATCCCGATCCTCTCGGCCGCCATGGATACGGTCACCGAGTCCCGCCTGGCCATCGCGCTGGCGCAGGAGGGCGGCATCGGCATCGTGCACAAGAACCTGCCTATCGAGGTCCAGGCCGACGAGGTGGACAAGGTGAAGCGCAGCGAGGCGGGGATGATCGTCGATCCGGTCACCATGCGGCCGGACCAGAGCATCCGCGAGGCGCTGGCGGTGATGGCCCGCTACAAGATCTCCGGCGTGCCGGTGACGAGCGCCGAGGGGCACCTGGTCGGCATCCTCACCAACCGCGACCTCCGCTTCGAGGAGGATCCCGACAAGTCGATCGGCGAGCTGATGACCAAGGAGGATCTGGTCACCGTTCCCGAAGGGACCACCCTGGAACAGGCCAAGGCGCTGCTGCACAAGCACCGCATCGAGAAGGTGCTCGTGGTGGACCGCGACGGCAACCTCAAGGGGTTGATCACCGTCAAGGACATCCAGAAGATGATGCAGTACCCCAACGCCTGCAAGGACGAGCTAGGGAGGCTGCGCGTGGGCGCGGCGGTCGGCGCCAGCGGCGACTACCTGGAACGGGCCGCGGCGCTGGTGAAGGCCAAGGTGGATCTCCTCGTCCTCGACTCCTCGCACGCCCATAGCCGCGGCGTGCTCGACGCGGCGGGGCGCCTGCGCGAGCGCTTCCCGGAAGTGAAGCTCGTCATCGGCAATGTGGCCACTGCCGAGGGGACGCTCGCCCTCGTCGAGCGCGGCGCCGATGCGGTGAAAGTCGGCATCGGGCCGGGCAGCATCTGCACCACTCGCGTCGTCACCGGCGCCGGCGTCCCGCAGGTCACGGCCATCCTCGATTGCGCGCGGGCGGCCGCCGAGCACGGCGTGCCGGTCATCGCCGACGGCGGCATCAAGTTCTCCGGCGACGTCAGCAAGGCCCTGGTGGCCGGCGCCGAATCAGTGATGATCGGCTCGCTCCTCGCCGGCACCGAGGAGAGCCCCGGCGAGACCATCCTCTACCAGGGCCGCACCTTCAAGGCCTACCGCGGCATGGGCTCGCTATCCGCCATGGCGAGCGGCAGCGCCGACCGCTACTTCCAGGAGAACGGCGGCGGCAACGGCAGCCTCGCCAAGCTCGTGCCCGAGGGCATCGAGGGCATGGTGCCGCACAAGGGCAGCCTTCACCAGATGCTGCCGCAGCTCACCGGCGGCCTGCGTTCCGGCATGGGTCTCGCCGGCTGCTCCACCATCGCGGAGCTGCGCACCAAGGCCCAGTTCGTGCGCATCTCCCCCGCCGGCCTCAAGGAAGGCCACGCCCACGACGTGGTGATCACCAAGGAAGCGCCGAATTACTGGGTCGAGCGCTAAGCGACTGCCCTTTCCGGTATCCCGCGTTTGCGCCGGATCAGCGCGTCGAGGCTCCACTCGCCGCCGCCGTGTGCCGCGATGTACAGGAAGATGAAGCAGAGAAGGACGGCGGGCTCGCCGTGGTTCTGGATCGGCCACGTTCCGCTCGGCGCGTGGAACTGCCAGTAAGCGACCGCCATCTCGCCGGAGACGATGAACGCGGTGGGCCGAGTGAACAGGCCCAGCATGATCAGGAGGCCGCCAAAGAACTCCAGCACCCCGCCGATTCCAACTTGCGACATGAGCTCCGCCGTGCCGCCGTTCGGAGGCATGCCACCGAACCAGCCGAATAGCTTCATGCCTCCAGCCTGAAGAAATAGCAAACCCGCCACGACGCGCAGCAAGAAGTACGCGATTTGAGCCGCCCGGTTCATGTTCATCAATTCCCTCCTGAGGAAACGCGTGCCCGGGCGGACTATATCGATATCGCCGACCAAGACCAAGGTACCATCGCAACGCCATGAAGCCCCTCTTCCACCCGCGGCTGGTGAACGATCCGTTCGGCGATCCCGGGCTGTACGTGGAGTTCCTCTTCGAGCGCCGGGCCCTGCTCTTCGATCTCGGCGATCTCTCGCCGTTGCCGGCGCGCCAGCTCCTGAAGGTGACCCACGCCTTCGTCTCGCACACCCACATGGACCACTTCGCGGGCTTCGACACCCTCCTGCGCCTCTTCCTCGGCCGCGACAAGACGCTTCAACTCTTCGGTCCGCCGGGATTCAACGACCGGGTCGAGCACAAGCTCGCCGGATACACCTGGAACCTCGTCGCCGGCTACGGGAGCGACTTCGTGGTGAGGGCGTCGGAGGTGAGCCAGGAGAACGGTCTCGAGACGGCTCTCTTCCGCAGCCGTACAGGGTTCCGCCGCGAGATCGCCGAGCCTCCATCGTGCGCGCCGGGAGTGCTCCTGGACGAGGAGACGTTCCAGGTACGCGCCGCGTTCCTCGACCATCAGATCTCCTGCCTGGCCTTCGCGCTGGAGGAGAAGTTCCACGTCAACGTGTGGAAGCGCGGCCTCGAGGAGCTGGGCCTGCCGACCGGCCCCTGGCTGCGGGACCTCAAGTCGGCGGTGGCTCGCGGCGAGCCGTCCGCGGTGCCGGTGACCGTGCGCTGGCGCGAGGATGGAAATCTCCGCGAGCGGTCAGTCTCCCTCGGCGAGCTGCGCGAGAAGGTGCTGCGGATCGTGCCCGGCCAGAAGATCGCCTACGTCACGGACGCCGGGTATACACCGGAAAACGCTGTTGCCATCGTCGATCTTGCTCGCGGCGCGGATACGTTGTTCATCGAGACCGCGTTCACGCACGAGGAGGAGAAACGTGCCGCCGAGAAGTATCACCTCACGGCACGCCAAGCCGGTGAGCTGGCCCGCGCCGCGGAGGTCAAGCGGCTGGTCCCGTTCCACTTCTCTCCCAAGCACGCCGAAGAGGAAGAACAGTTGATCCGCGAGGCGATGGAGGCGTTCGGCGGGGATCGGTGAGAAGCGGGAGTCTCAGGGTCCAGCCCAGCGGATCTGCCAGGCCAGGCCGACGGTGTCCCAGTCACCGCCGATGCGCGTCGAGACGCCCGTGCTCGCGTAGAGCTTGAGGGACTGGCGTGCGCTGAGGGGCATCGCGAAGGTCGCTCCGGTACGCGTGCTGCTCTGCAAGTCGTCGTTGCGGATCCCGCCGACGCGCGTCTGCCCGCCGCCGAAGTAGGTCCCATCGAGCGCCACCCAGAGCGCGCGGCGGAAGCTGTAGACGAGATGCGCCTGGAACGCGTAGAGCGGATCCTGTTCGCGCGTCTGGCCGATAAAGTCGCGGTTGTCCTGGAAGAACGTCACCGCCGAGGCGAGCTCGAGGGAAACCGGTCCCCAGGCCTTCGAGATCCCGAGCTCCGGCTTCACCGCCCAGCGGTTCGTCCCGAGGTTCACGACACGGTCGTCGTCGTACTGGCCCGCGGGAACCATGACCTGCACGCTGGCGCCAGCCACAAAGTCCTCGGGCCGGGGCCTCCAGTCCTTGGACGCGAGCGCGGGCGCTCCGTGGAAGATCCACGTCAGGCGCAGGCGAGGATCTCCGAGCCCCGAGATGTCGCGCTCGATCGGCTGACCGGCGACCCGGGCGCTGCCCGAGAGCCATGCGTAGGGCGCGATCACGTCGACCTTGGCGAGCCGTCCCCGCAGGCCGAACGAGCGCGACCAGGCCAGCAGCGAGGTCGACTGAGCGAGATGCGCGTCCTCGATCGGCAGGGCCGGATCGGTCGAAACCGCCCCCTCGGTGTAGGCGAAGCCCACGACCAGGAAGTCCACCCCGACGGGGACATTCGAGTAGGCGCGCGGCTCGAGATCCTGGGCGCCCACCGCAGCCGCGGCGAGCAGCGCACCCACCAGGAAAGCGCGCAGGGCGCACCCCGGCGAAGCTCTCCTCCGGGAGAGGACACTTGGCAAGGACCCGGTTACCAGCTGCTCGACGATCCACCCCCTCCGAAGCTGCCGCCGCCCCCGGAAAAACCGCCGAAACCGCCGCCGCCGCGGCCTCCTCCCCACCCTCCTCCGCCACCCAACCCCGGCCCCATCCACCAGCCGCCGGGACCGCCAAAGCGGCCCGAGCCTGGGCGTTTCGGCAGGATCTTCCGCAGGATCGGGAAGAGCACCAGCCACAGCCCCGCCAGGATCGCTCCAAAGATGACGTGGAACATCGAACCCACGAAGAAGAGGATGGGGAGAAAGATGATGTAGACGATCCAACTGCCGCTGCGGATGGCGTTCAAGAGGAAGGGACCGAGCACGAAGAAGAGAATGAAGAGGAAGATGGACGGAGGTCCGCCACTTCTTCCTGAAGGCTCCTCCACGGGCGCCGGCTCCACCGCCTTGCCCTGGATCGTGCTCAGGATGGCGTTGACGCCGGCTTCGATGCCGCCGCCGAAGTCTCCCCGCTTGAAGTAAGGGATGATGACCTCGTTCTGGATGACGCTCGTCTGCAGGTCCGTGAGGACGGGCTCCAGGCCGTAGCCGACCTCGATGCGCATCTTGCGGTCCTGCCGGGCCACCAGCAGCAGCGCCCCGTTGTCCTTGCCCTTCTGGCCGAGGGCCCAGGCGCGCGCCACACGGTTGGCGTAATCCTCGATGGCCTCGCCTTCCAGGCTGTCGATGGTGAGCACGGCCACCTGGTTGCCGGTCTGCTGCTCGAACTGCGCGAGCTGGGCTTCGATGCGCTGGCGCTGGTCCTGCGGAATGAGGTTCGCGTAGTCGTTGACGTGGGCGGTCAGGCGGGGGATTTCTTTGGCCGTGGCCGGCCCGACAAGGACGAAAAGGACGGCAAGGGCGACAGGTACAAGAAACAAGGAGCGCCGCATCTCACTCCCTCTCCCGGCGCAGCTCGTTGGAGAGCTCGTCCTGATCGTCGGACCGGCGCGCGACTCCGTGCCGTTCCAGCAACTCGCCGCAGGCGCGGATGGCCTCGATGAGCCCTGGTCCGGGACGGCCAGCGCGGATCTCTGCGGCCAGCCGGCGGGTGATCGCCTCCCATTGCCCCTCCTCCACCTTCTGGTGGATCCCCGAGTCGGCGAGCAGCACCACGCGCCGCTCGAAGAGCGACAGGAAGAGAAGGATGCCCGTGCGGTCGCGGGTGCGGAAGACCTCCTGCTCGAGGAAGGCGGCGGCCGCACGCAGGCGGGAGCGAGCGTCCAGCGCCTCCTCCCCCGCCATCCAGCGCCGTACCGGCGGCAGCCAGGCCGTGAGGAGATACCCGAAAGCACCGCCGACCGGCGCCGGCAGCGTCATCCACCAGGCGAGCGGAATGCCCCAGATGCCGCTCCAGCGATGCAGGGCGAGAGCGACGAAAGGCGCGAGGAGCGCTCCCAGGGCCGCTCCCTTCCAGGCCGCCGAGGGATACTCGTCGCTCCGCGCGACGACATAGGGCACGATCTCGCCCGAAGTCCTCGCCTCGGCCTCCCGCACAGCGGCTTGGATGGCGTCGAGATCGGTCTGGCTGAAGAAGCGGTCGGGCGGCATGATGTCGCGGCGATCCTATCTCAGAGGTCCAAGGTAAATCCGTGTTGGACGTGCTAGCCTTGTCGCGCCAGAGGGGAGGCCCCACCGTGACCGAGCGCTTTTCCTGCGTCGAGCGGTTCCTGCGCTACGTGAAGCTCGATACCCAGTCGACCGAGACGTCGGAGACCTATCCCAGCACCGCCAAGCAGCTCGATCTCCTGCGCCATCTGGTCGAGGAGCTGCGCGCCTTGGGGCTCGCCGACGCCGAGATGGACGAGCACGGCTACGTGATGGCGACGATTCCGGCCACCACGGCGAAGAGCGGCGTTCCGGTCGTCGGTTTCATCGCCCACGTGGATACCTCGCCCGAGATGAGCGGCGCCGGCGTCAAGCCCATCGTCCACCGCAACTACCAGGGCCAGGACATCGTGCTGCCCGACGATCCCTCCGCCGTGCTGCGGCCGGCCGACGTCCCGTATCTCGCCGAGCGCACCGGCGACGACATCATCACCGCCTCGGGCACCACCCTGCTCGGCGCCGACAACAAGGCCGGCGTGGCCGAGATCATGGCCGCTGCCGAGTACCTCGTGGCCCATCCCGAGATCCCGCACGGCACGATCCGCATCGGCTTCACTCCCGACGAGGAGGTGGGCACCGGCACCAAGTACTTCGACGTGGCGAAGTTCGGCGCCCGGTGCGCCTACACCATGGACGGCGGCGCCCGTGGCGAGCTGGAGTACGAGAGCTTCTCCGCCGACGCGATGACCATCACCTTCCAGGGGTTCAATACTCATCCGGGCTTCGCCAAGGAGAAGATGATCAACTCGATCAAGATCGCCGCGGACTTCATCAGCCGCCTCCCGCGCGAGACGCTCTCCCCGGAGACGACCGAGGACTACGAGGGCTACGTTCACCCCTACGTGGTCAACGCCAGCGTCGAGAAGACCTCGGTCAAGCTGCTGATCCGCGACTTCAAGACGCCGGGGCTGCAGGAAAAGGAGGACTTCCTGGAGGGGCTCGCCCGCGAGACCGTCGCCGCCTGGCCGGGATCCTCCTTCGAGGCCAAGGTCGAGGAGAGCTACCGCAACATGCGCGAGGTGCTCGACCACGAGCCGCAGGTGGTGGAGAACGCCCGCGAGGCCATCCGCCGCGCCGGCATCGAGCCGATCGAGAAAGCCATCCGTGGCGGCACAGACGGCTCGAAGCTGAGCTTCATGGGCCTGCCGACGCCCAATATCTTCGCCGGCGAGCAGAACTTCCACTCCCGCCTCGAGTGGGTCTCGGCGCAGGACATGGAAAAGGCGGTGGAGGTGATCGTGAACCTGGCCCAGGTCTGGGAGGAGCGGGCCTAGGCCTTCTTCCGCCCCACCGACCCCCACCACAGATACGCGCACAGCCCCAGGAACAGCACCGCCGAGATCGTCTGCGAGACCGGCTCGTTGTCGAAGAACGGAGTCTTGATCCAGTCCTCCGAGTACGTGGGAATGAGGCGCAGACCGGCGCCGAAGACGCCTCCCAACGCGCCGCCGGCCATCAGGCCCGAGGCGATGATGACGCCGCGCTCGCGGATGCTGCGGCCGCCCTCGCCGCCTACCGCCGCCGAGCGCCGCTCCACCCAGTGCGCGAGGAAGCCGCCGACCAACGCCGGCGTATTGAGCTCCAGCGGCAGGTACATGCCGAGGGCGAAGATCAACGCCGGAACGCCGAGCATCTCCAGGATCAGCGCGATTACGGCTCCGGCCCCGAAGAGGACGTAGGGCACCGGCTGCCGGCTCATGAAGCCTTCCACGAGGGCCTTCATGATCGAGGCCTGGGGAGCGGCGAGGATCTCCCGCGTGTCGCCGGGTGCCGCCTCGCCGAACTGGAAGGCCTTGGCCAGCAGCACAATGGCCAGCGCCGCCGCCAGCGCCGAGACGATCACGCCCAGGAACTTCACTCTCTCCTGGGCGGCGGGCGTCGAGCCCAGCCAGTAGCCGGTCTTCAAATCCGTGATCGTCTGGCCGGAGACCGACAGCGCCGTGCACACCATGCCGGCGACCGCCATGACGAAGAACATGCCCGTGGTGCCCGACAGGCCGAAGCGGAGCAGCACGACGGAGGAGACGATGATCGTCAGCATGGTCATGCCGGAGACCGGGTTGCGCGCCGTGGTGGCGATGGCGTTGGCCGCCACCGAGGCGAAGAAGAACGAGAAGACCAGGACCAGCACCAGCCCGACCATCGCGACGAGGAAACCCGCGCCGGGCAGGGTGTTGAAGAAGATGCCGACCGCGACCGTGCTCGCGATCACGCCGATGAGGATGGTCATGATGGGCATGTCCCGGTCCGTGCGCTCCAGCCCGGAGTCCTCGCCGTGGCGGAAGGCCCTGCCGGCGATGGCGAACGAGCCGGCGATGATGCGCAGCGACTTGAGGATGCCGAAGATGCCCGCCGTCGCGATCGCGCCGACGCCGACGAACCGCACGTAGCCGCGGAAGATCGTCGCGGCGTCCATGCCCGAGAGCGGTCCGGTCACCGACGCCGAGTAGACCACCAGGTCCGGGGATTCGCGGCCGATCATCCAGATCAGCGGCACGAGCACGAAGTTGGAGAGGAAGCCTCCCGCGCACAGGATCATCGACGAGCGCAGCCCCATCACGTAGCCGAGGCCGAGGATGAAGGAGATGGCGTCGAAGCGCACCACGACCCGCCAGCGGTCGGCCAGGGCCTTCATCGGGGCCAGGAACTGGAAGTTGATCACCTCGGCCCAGACGTGGAACGTGGTGACGAAGAAGTCATAGATTCCCGCGATCGCCGTGGCCTGGAGGAGGAGCTTGGCCTGCGATCCTCCCCGCTCGCCGGTCACCAGCACTTCGGTGATGGCGGTAGCCTCTGGATATGGGAACTGCCCGTGGGTCTCGCGCACGAAGTAGCGGCGCAGCGGGATGAGGAAGAGCACTCCCAGGCAGCCGCCGGCGACGAGGATCAGGATCGTCTGCAGGGGATGCGGGCTGAGGTTCAGGATGTACAGCGCCGGCAAAGTGAAGATGGCGCCGGCGACGATGGCTCCCGAGGTGCCGCCGATGTTGGTGAGGATGACGTTCTCGAGCAGCGTCGAGCGGCGCCGGAAGGTGCGCGCGAGACCGATGGCGAGGATCGAGATCGGGATCGAGGCCTCCAGAACCTGCCCGACCTTGAGGCCCGAATAGGCCGAGGCGAGAGTGAAAACGACGCAGAGGAAGAGGCCCCAGCCCACGGACCGCACCGTGGTCTCCTCGGTGATCATCCCCGCCGGGACGATGGGCCGGTAGATCTCACCGGCGGCGAGAGGCAGGTAGGCGTTCTCGGGCAGAGCCGTCGCCTCGGCCTCCGCCTTCTCGTGAACCACGGGCCGGAGCGCCTGGTCGGGCTGGGACTTCAGGTCGGATTCCATCCCATCCTCCTCGGAACTGGATCTAGAAAAAGTCGGCCAACTCTAACTCAGATCCGAGTATGCTCGCTCACCTGTCCTTCCCCGATTCAGGAGGCCCCGATGCTACGCGCCGCCGTCCTCTACATCCTTGCTATCCTTTTTGTCCCTTTCTCCGCCTTTGCCGCCGATCCCCTGGCGCACACCTTCTCCATCGTGGCGCGCGATCCCGCGACGGGCGATTTCGGCGTGGCCGTGCAGAGCCATTGGTTCCAGGTGGGACCGCACGTCCCATGGGCCGAGGCGGGCGCCGGCGCGGTAGCGACGCAGTCCTTCACCAAGATCGACTACGGTCCGCGGGGGCTGCAGCTCATGAAGGAGGGCAAGACGGCACGGGAGGCGCTCGATTTCCTCCTCGCGCAGGATCCCCAGAAGGACGTCCGCCAGGTGGCCATGGTGGATCGCGAAGGCCGGGTGGCGGCGTGGACGGGGCCGAAGTGCATCGCCGCCGCCGGCCATCAGGCCGGAACGGGGTTCTCCGTGCAGGCGAACCTCATGGACAAGGACACCGTATGGCCGGCCATGGCACGCGCGTTCGAGGCCGCGAAAGGAGACCTCGCGGACCGCATGCTGGCGGCCCTCGACGCCGCGCAGGCCGAGGGCGGGGACATCCGCGGCCGGCAGAGCGCGGCCATGATCGTGGTCCGTGGAAAATCGAGCGGCGAGCCCTGGAAGGACAGGATCGTGGACCTGAGAGTGGACGACCACCCTGAGCCGCTCGCCGAGTTGCGGCGGCTCCTCAACCTCCACCGCGCTTACCAAGAGATGAACCAGGGAGACGACGCCGTGGCGGTGAACGACGTGCCGGCGGCGGTGCGCCACTACACGCGGGCCAGCGAGCTGGCGCCGGACATCGTCGAGCTCCCCTTCTGGCAGGCGGTGAGCCTGTTCGTCGCCGGTCAGGAGGAGAAAGCGCTCGCCATCTTCAAGGACGTTTTCGCCCGCGAGGACCGCTGGGTGCGCCTGGTCCCTCGCCTCCCCGCCTCGGGGTTGCTGCCGGACGACCCGAAGAAGATCGAAAAGATTCTCGCCGTGGCGCAGACAGGAGCGCGGCCTGCGAAGCCATGAGAGCCACTCCACATTCTCGTCCGGAAAGCCTCTCGGAAGACGAGATAGAAGCTCTCTGGCTCCAGGAAGCGGAGCGGCGGGATCAGGCCCTCGACGAAGATCCTTCGCGCGCCATTCCCGGCGAAGACGTCATGCGCGAGGCTCGAGCCCTGCTTTCGTGAGTCCCTACTGCGAGGTCGTCGCGGCTTACTACCGCTCGCGCACGCTCCCCTCGCCGAGGAGGCCCTCGATCGAGGAGACCAGGCCAGGATCGATCTGGATCTTGTATCTCTCCTCGGCAGCGATGCGGACGGTGCGGTCTGGGAGCTGCATGTTGAGCGTGACGGGCACCTCTCCTGGATGCTCCGTGAGCAGCTCGCGCAGCTTCAACATCTGGGTTTGCGACACGGACGGAGCCAGCATCAGGTCGACCCCGGCGAGGGGACGGGCGGCCAGCTTGTCGAGCGGGGTGATCTCCTCGACGGTCAACTCGAGGTCGGGTCCCCGCTCGCGCACCTGTCCCTTGACCAGCACCACCGCCTCGTCGGCGATCAGATGGCCGAACTGCTGGAGCTGGTTGGCGAACAGCGTCACCGGCAGGCCGCCTTCGAGATCCTCCAGGACGAAGCGGCCCATATAGCGGCCGGCGTTGGCGCCGCTCTTGATCTTGACCCGGGTGAGGCCGCTCACCATGCCGCCGACGGTCACTGTGCCTTCGACGCCGCCCTCGCGCAGGGCGGCCGTGGTATGGGTGACGAACCGCTCCAGATCCTCCTGATGCTCCAGGAGTGGATTGCCGGTGAGAAAGTAGCCGAGGGCCTCCTTCTCGTAGCGCAGCCGCTCCTGCTCCGGCCAGGGCTTGACCGATAGGTCGGGCTCCGGCTCGGCGGCGGGCAGCACGGCGTCGAAGAAGCTTCCCTGGCCGACGTCGCGCTCCTGGCGCCGCTTCTGGGCGTGCTCGAGCAGACGGTCGAGAGCGCTCCACAGCGCCGCGCGGTTGGCGCACAGGCCGTCGAACGCGCCGGCCTTGACGAGGCACTCGAAAACCTTGCGATTGACGGTGCGCAGGTCCACCTCGGTGGCGAGATGGACGAGACCGCGGAAGCGGCCGGCGCGCTGGCGCGCCGCGAGGACCGACTCGATGGCGCTCTCCCCCACTCCCTTGACGGCGCCGAGGCCGTAGCGGATCTTGTCGCCGACGACCGTGAACATGTAGCCGCTCTCGTTGATGTCCGGCGGCAGCAGCTCGATGCCCATGTTGCGGCACTCGGCCGTGTACTTGGCGATGCCGTCGGAGGAGGAGAGCTCGCAGTTGAGCATCGCCGCCATGAAGGCCACGGGGTGGTGAGCCTTGAGATAGGCGGTCTTGTACGCCAGGTTGGCGTAGGCCACGCTGTGGCTCTTGTTGAAGCCGTAGCCGGCGAAGGGCTCGATTCGGTCCCACAGATCCGCGGCCTTCTGGCGCGGCATGCCGCGGCCGGCGGCGCCGTCGACGAATTTCTCCTTCATCTGGGCCATGACGTCCTTCTTCTTCTTGCCCATGGCTTTGCGCAACGTGTCCGCCTCGGCCATGCTGAAGCCGGCCACAGCCACGGCGATCAGCATGACCTGCTCCTGGTAGACGATGATGCCGTAGGTCTCCTCCAGGATCGGCTTCGTCTCGGGAGCCGGATAGGTCACCGTTCGCTTGCCCTGCTTGCGCTGGATGTACTCGTCGATCAGCGTCATGGCGCCCGGCCGGTAGAGCGCGTTCAAGGCGGCGAGCTCGTCGAAACGCGACGGCTTGAACCGCCGCAGCAGGTCGGTCATGCCGCGCGACTCGAATTGGAAGATGCCGCCCGTGCGGCCCTCGCAGAAGATGCGGAAGGTTTCGAGGTCCTCCAGCGGCAGCTCGTCGAGGTCGAGGTCGATGCCCTGGTGGCGCAGGATCTTCACCGCGTCGTCGAGCACGGTCAGCGTGCGCAGGCCCAGGAAGTCCATCTTCAGGAGCCCGAGGCTCTCGATGACGTTCATGTCCCACTGGGTCATGACCTGCTCTTCGTCCCCCTTGGTGACCTTGTAGAGGGGAACGAGATCGTCGAGCGGCTGCGGCGTGATGACGACGCCGGCGGCGTGCACGGAGGCGTGCCGGGTGAGCCCCTCCAGGCGGCTGCCGACCTCGACGATCTGCCGCACCTCGGGATCTTTGGCGATCTCGCCGGCCAGCGGCTCTTCCTTGGCCACCGCGGCGAGGGACTTCGTCATGTCCGGGACCATCTTGGCGATGCGGTCCACCTTGGCGTAGGGAACGCCCATGACGCGGCCGACGTCGCGGATGACGGCCTTGGCGGCGAGGGTCCCGAAGGTGATGATCTGCGCCACCCGGTCGCGTCCGTACTTCTCGCCGACGTAATGGATGACCTCGCCCCGGCGGCGCATGCAGAAGTCGATGTCGATGTCCGGCATGCTGATGCGGTCGGGGTTCAGGAAGCGCTCGAAGAGCAGGTCGTACTGCAGCGGGTCGATGTTGGTGATGCGCAGGGCGTAGGCGACGACGGAGCCCGCCGCCGAGCCGCGCCCCGGTCCCACCGGGATGCCGTGCTCGCGGGCGTGGCGGATGAAGTCCCAGACCACCAGGAAGTAGCCCGGAAAGCCCATCTTCTCGATGACCTGGATCTCGTACTCGAACCGCTGCCGGTAAGCCTCGTCGGGATGGCGGACGAGCCCCTGCTCGCGCCGCCGGCGCACCTCGGCGAGCCGTTCCTCGAGGCCCTCGCGCGCCACCTTCTCGAAGTAGCTCTGGAAGGTGTAGCCCGCCGGCACCGGAAACTCCGGCAGGTGGAAGTCGCCGGTGGGGATCACCAGATCGCACCGCTCGGCGATGGCGAGCGTGTTCTCGATGGCCGCATGGTCTTGCGGGAAGAGCTGGTGCATCTCCTCGGCCGACTTCAGGTAGAAGTTCTCCGAGGCGTAGCGCAGCCGGTCGGCGTCCGAGAAGGTCTTCTGGGTGCCGATGCAGAGCAGCACGTCGTGCGCGAAGGCGTCGTCCTTGCGCAGATAATGGCAGTCGTTGGTGATCACCAGCGGGATGCCGGTGCGCTGGGAGATGCGCCGCACCACGTCGTTGGCCAGCCGTTGCTCCGGGATGCCGTGATCCTGCATCTCGAGGTAGAAGTTCCCCTCGCCGAAGATCTCCAGGAACTCCCGCGCCGTCGCCTCGGCCTCGCGCTCGCGGGTGGCGACGATGAGCTCGTTGATCTCGCCCTTGAGGCAGGCGGAGAGGCCGATCAGGCCCGCGCTATGCCGGCGCAGGATCTCTTTGTCGATGCGGGGCTTGTAGTAGAACCCCTCGAGGAAGGAGCTGGAGGTGAGCTTGAGGAGGTTGCGGTAGCCGGTCTCGTCGCGGGCCAGCAGCACCAGATGGTTGCTGCTCCCCTTCCCCGTCGTGCGGTCGAGCCGGCTTCCCTGCGCGACGTAGGCCTCCATGCCGACGATCGGCTTGACGCCCGCCGCCCGCGCCTTGTTGTAGAACTCGATGGCGCCGAACATGTTGCCATGGTCGGTCAGCGCCATGGCCGGCATGCCCGCCTCGGCGGCGGCGCGGATCACGTCGTCGAGGCGGTTGGCGCCGTCGAGGAGGCTGAACTGGCTGTGGAGGTGGAGATGGACGAAGTCAGACATCGCGGCAGTCGTCGTGCTCCGCCATGATATCAGATCGGCCCTACCCCTTCCCCTTCTCCAGCCTGCCGACGCGGTAGATGTAGTCGAGCCCGGTGGCCACGGTGAGGCCGGCCACCAGGTAGATCGCGGTGTCGGCCGCCAGCTCGATGAAGCGCAGGTCCGGCAGGGCGCCGGAGACCAGCACGAGCACCACCGCCGACACCTGCAGGGCGGTATTGACCTTGCTCAGCGGCGAGGGCGGAAACTCGCGGACCCCCGCCGCCAGATAGAGCGCCAGGGCCATGACGACGATCACCACGTCGCGCGCGATGACCAGGATGGTGACCCAGACGGGGATCTCCGCGCCGCGGTTGAAGGTGGGAATCGACAGCACCACGTAGGCGGACATGAGAAGGAGCTTGTCGGCGATGGGATCGAGATAGGCGCCGAGGGGCGACTTCTGGTTCCAGAAGCGGGCGATGAAGCCGTCGAGCGCGTCGGTGACGCCGGCGACCACGAAGATGAGGAGGGCCTTGCGCCAGTCCCCGTTCACCACCGTGATGATGAACAGAGGCACCAACCCCATGCGCAGCAGGGAGAGAAGGTTGGGGATGGTGAAGGTCATGCGCCGCTCAGGAGCTTCAGGCTGCGGCGGATGATCTCGACGCCCTCGGCGCCGGAGAGCTCGGCCCCCGGCTGGCAGTCCTCCTCCGCCGGCACGAGCCCGCAGGCGAGGGCCGCCGCGCAGACGTTCGCCGTGCCGCCACCCCCGTCCGCGCAGGCGGCGGCCTTGCCGAAGCGGGCAAGCGTGCGCATGACGACGCGCAGGGCGGCGCCGCGCCGCACGGAGGCGGCGGGCGAGAAGCGGTGGAGCGTGGGATCCACGTCCATCAGGCCGAGGTTGACCACCCGCACGATCTCCTCCTGGCGCGGATCGTCGAGCACGTCTGTGGCGATGCGGCCGGCCGTGGGCCGGCTATTGCGCACCTCTGGCACCAGCCAGTAGAGCAGGACGGCGAGGTCCCCTTTGTTCAGCTCCGGCTTGGCGGCGACCGTCTGGACGTTCTGGGGAAGCTGGGAGAGCCGCCAGCGGAACTTCGCCGCCTCCAGCTTCTCGGCCAGCGCGGGATCCTGCGGATGGCGGGCGGCGAGGTCCTGAATGATCTTCAGGCCGGCGCTCGGATCGCCGACCTGGAGCTCCAGCTCGGCGCGGCGCTCCAGCAGGGAGCGGTCCCCGGGACGCCGGGAGGAGAGCTCCTTGACCGCGCCGAGCTCGGCGCCGCGGTCACCGCGCCCGCGCGCCACCTTGCGCGCCGCCTCGAGAGTCAATGTCTCGGCGGGGGCCCAGGTGCGCAGCAGGTCGAGCTGCTTGTCCGCTTCCTCGAAGCTGCGGTTGCGCAGGGCTTCGTCCAGCCGGTTGGAGACGATCTCCAGGGCCCGCGGATGGAGCTCGCCGGCCCGCTTCCGCGCCAGTTGGCTGCGCGCGGCGATGGCGCGGTAGGCCGCGTACGCGAGGGGGACGTCGTTGAGGCGCTCGGTGGCACGGCCGAGCAGCAACTGGCTCGCCGTGTACGTGGGCATGGCGTCGCCGATGGGGAGGAGACGCTCGACGACGCGCCGGTCTTCGGCGGCGGCGAAATCGACCTGCGCGAGCAGGACCTGGGCCGGCGCCAGCTCGGGGTCCTGCTCCAGCATGCCGGCCGCCTCCCGCGTGGCGCCTGCCGTATCCCCCTGTTCCATGAGGTCCCGCCAGAGGCCCTTCAGGCGGTCCCGGAGCTCCGGGCTCACCTCGCGGGGATAGCCTTCCAGGGGATCGATCAGGTATGGGCGGTCCGCCGGCTCCAGCGCAAGGGGCTGAGGCACGGGGGCCGGAGGGCGGGAAGGTGCGGGCGGCGGCGCCGTTTTACAGGCCACGCTCGCCGCCAGCAGGACGGCCAGAGTTGCAGCCGCGACGATCCGGCATCCATGGCGCCGGACCTCAGGGAGCAGGAGGAGCCGCGGCAATAGTGGCGATGGCATGTTTGTAGACGAGGATTTCCTTGCCTTCGCTCTCGAGCACCACGGCGAAGCGGTCGAAGCGCTTGAGTCGCCCGAGGAGATGGCGGCCGGTCACCAGCTCGAAATACATCGTCTGCCCTTCCTTGAGGCTCTGGAAGAGGTATCCGTCCTGGATATTGATGTTGTGTTTAGCCATCCGCCCACCCGGGCCCCCTACGTTTGGCATGATCGAGTACCCCCTCAATTCGCCGTTCAAGTTCCTGCTCTGAAAACCAGGTCACGTCCGGCTCTTTACGAAACCAGGTCTCCTGCCGTTTGGCGAAGCGCCGAGTCTCCTTGACGATCTCGGCGGCCGCCTGCTCGAGGGACCCTCCTCCCTCCAAATGATGGACGAGCTGACGATAGCCTATGGCCTGAAATGCGGGCAGATCGGGAGAGAGACCCCGCCGAAGCAATCCGGCGACTTCCTCTCTCCACCCCGCCTCGATCATCCGGGCCACACGGCCTGCAATTTCATCGTATAGGATGGTACGCGGAAGCGTCAATCCAATACGGATTCCTGCAATACCCTGAGTCCCAAAGGGTTGCTCGGCGATCCACGAGGAGAGCGGGCGGCCGGTGACGAGCGCCACTTCCAGCGCCCGCAGCACGCGTTGGGTGTCGCCCGCCGGCAGCCGCGCCGCCGTCGGCGGATCCAGCCTCGCCAGCTTCTCGCGCAACGGCCCGAGCCCTTCGGCGGCCAGACGGTCGCGCAGCTCGCGCCGCACCTGAGGATCGCCGGGCGGAATCGGGCTGATGCCGGCGAACAACGCCCGCTGGTAGAGCCCGCTGCCGCCCACCACGATGGGCAATTTTCCCCGCCCCTCGATCTCGGCGATGGCCTCGCGGGCGCGGCGTGCGAACTCCCCCGCCGAATATGTCTCGTCAGGCTCCAGGATGTCGATCAGGTGGTGCGGCACCCGCTCGCGGTCGGCGAGGCTCGGCTTGGCGGTGCCGATGTCGAAACCGCGGTAGACCTGCAGCGCGTCGGCGTTGACGATCTCGCCGCGGAGCCGCTCGGCGAGCTCCATCGCCAGCGCGCTCTTGCCGGTGGCGGTGGCGCCGACGATGGCGAGGACCCTCACCCCCTGACCCTCTCTCCCGCCCGCTCCCTCCCGCCCTCACCGGGAGAGGGGGAACCGGCACGCAGCCTCTCCAGCGCCGCCGTGAAGTCGGCCGGCGGCGGCTCCTCGAAACGGAGGCGTCTCTCCGTCCGCGGATGGACGAAGCCGAGCACCTCGGCGTGGAGCATCGGCCGGGAGGCGGGCAGCAGGGGACCGGGCCAGTCGCGAACGTAGACCGTCTCCCCCACCAGCGGATGGCCCGCCTCGGCGAGGTGGATGCGGATCTGGTGCTGGCGGCCGGTCGCGAGCTCGCAGGCGACGAGCGTGGCCTGGGGCAGCCGCTCGAGGGCCCGCACGCGGGTGACGGCCTCGCGCGCTTCCGGCGGCGGCTCGCCGCGCGCCCGCCGGAAGACGCCCCAGGAACCGCGCAGGCCGTCGCCGCGGTCGGGCACCAGCAACGTCTCGTAGACGGCGTCCGCCGCCGCGCCGTGGACGATGGCGAGATACCGCCGGGTCACGGTGCGCGCCGCGAGCTGCTGCTGGAGGTGGCGTTGCGCCGCCACGCTGCGCGCGAAGACCACCAGGCCCGAGGTCTCCTTGTCCAGGCGCTGCACGGCGCGCAGGGTGAGGCCCTCTTTACGGCCGCGCCCTGCCTCGACGCGACGGATGGCGACGCGGGTGAGGGCGAGGAGAGTGTCGCGGTCGTCGCGCTCGAAGGGCACGGTCAGCAGGCCGGCGGGCTTGCGGACGACCACCACCTCGGCGTCCAGATGCGCGATGAGGTCCGTGAGAGCCGGCGCGCGGCGGGCCGATGCCGCGAGCCGCAGCTCCACCCGCTCTCCCGCGCTCATCCGCCGCGCTGGATCGGTGGCCGCGGCGCCGTCCACCCACACGCGCCCACCGCGGCAGAGATCCCGCGCCCGGCTCCACGACGTGCCCGGCAGGACCTCACGCACCAGGGCCGCGAGGGTGAGGCCGGCGTGAGCGTCAGAGATCGTTAGGACATCCACAGCGGAAGTCTAGCCTGTGGCTTTGCTGGCTCACTGGGGTCTGGAAAGTCGAGTGGGTCTGCCCTTCGAGACCTCACCCCCTGGCCCCCTCTCCACAAAGTGGAGAGGGGGAAAAGAAAAAGCAAGATTCTTCGCAGGCATTTCCCCCTCTCCATCTCCGATGGAGAGGGGGCCAGGGGGTGAGGTCTCGAAGGGCAGACCCGTCCAATGTCCGAAACGGAGGTGAACCAAAGGTCAGTGGTAGCCTAAGCGCTTCCATGGAGGGCCTCCCTTTCTTCCGCGCCGAGCTCGCCGCCGCGGCACGCCTCGCGGCGCCGGTGGCGCTGGTGCAGCTCGGCATGATGCTGATGGGTGTGGTGGACACCATCATGCTCGGCCACCTCTCGGCCGGCGCGCTGGCGGCCGGTGCTCTCGGGCACATGGTCACCGTCACGCTGCTGATGCTGGGCTATGGCCTGCTCTCGGCGCTGGACCCGCTGATGGCGCAGGCCTACGGCGCCGGGGACGCGCGGGCGGTGGGCGATCACCTGCAGCGGGGACTCGTCATGGCGGCGGTGCTGACCGTGCCCTTCGCCCTGGCAGCTTGGGACATCCGCGGCCTCCTCCGGCTGCTCGGCCAGCACGAGGAGGTCATCGGCGACGCGGCGGCGTACTCCCACGCCATCGTCTGGGGAATCCTCCCCTACCTCCTCTTCGTGGTCCTGCGGCAGACGTCGCAGGCGATGAGCGTGGTGCGCCCGGCCGCGGTGGCCATCGTGCTCGGCAATGTGGTGAACCTGGGGTGGAATTACATCCTGATCTTCGGCCACTTCGGCGCTCCCGCCCTCGGGGTGGCCGGCTCGGCGTACTCCACCTCGATCGCCCGCTGGGCGATGTTCCTCTACCTGCTGCTCGCCTCGCGGCACCGGCTCGCTCCCTACTGGCGGGGCTTCACGGCGGAGGCGCTGGCGCTGCGCGGCTACCGCCTGATGCTGCGCATCGGCGTGCCCATCGGCTTTCACAACTCCGTGGAGCTGCTGGTGTTCGTGACCGTGGCCTTCCTCATGGGGCGCATGGGCGTGCGCGAGCTGGCCGGGCATCAGATCGCCATCAATCTCGCCAGCCTCTCCTTCATGGTGCCGCTGGGCGTCTCCGGCGCCGCCGCCACACGGGTGGGCAACGCCATCGGCCGCGGCAGCACACCGGACGCCCGCCGTGCCGCTGCGGCCTGCCTGCTGCTCGGCGGCGGCGTGATGGTGGTCTTCGCCTTGATCTTCGGCACCTTCCCGCAGGCGCTAGCGCGGCTCTACACGCGCGATGCGGGGGTGATCGCCATGACGGCGGCCCTGCTCCCCATCGCCGCCGTCTTCCAGGTGTTCGACGGTGTCCAGGTGGTCGGCGCCGGCGTGCTGCGCGGCGCGGCGGACACGGCCTTTCCCGCCGGCATCGCCCTGGTGGGCTTCTGGGCGATCGGGCTGCCGGCCGGCTGGGCCCTCGGCTTCCCGGCGCGGATGGGTCCGCGCGGCTTGTGGTGGGGACTGACCATCGGCCTCTCCGCCGTGGCCCTCCTGTTCCTGGCGCGCATCGCCGCGCGCTTTCGCGGGGAGATCGCCAGGGTGAGGAGCCCTGCATGACCTTCAAGGACCACTTCTCCAGCCACGCGGAGAGCTATGCCTCGTTCCGGCCCGGCTATTCGCACCAGGTCTTCGACTTCGTGGCTTCGCTGCCCCGCCGGCGGGAGCTCGCCTGGGACTGCGCCACCGGCAACGGCCAGGCGGCCTTGGGGCTCGCCGAGCGCTTCGCGCGCGTCATCGCCACAGACGCCTCCGAGCAGCAGCTCGCGCTCGCCCTGCCCCACCCCAGGGTCGAGTACCGGCGGGCGCTGGCGGAGGACTCGGGCCTCGCCGGCGGCTCGGTGGACCTCGTCGCCGCGGCCGCGGCCGTGCACTGGTTCGACTTCGACCGCTTCTACGCCGAGGCCGCGCGCGTGCTCGCTCCCGGCGGCGCCGTCGCGGTATGGACCTACGATCTGGTGCGCATCTCGCCGGAGGTGGACCTCCTCATCGACCTTCTGGCGCGCGAGATCGTGCGTGCCTACTGGCCTCCCGAGCGCCGCTGGGTGGACGAGGAGTACCGCACGCTGCCCTTCCCCTTCGCCGAGGTGGAGGTGCCGCCGCTGTGGATGGAGGAGCGCTGGAGCCTCGACCGCTTCTTCCAGTACCTTGGCACGTGGTCGGCCGTCAACCGCTCCCTCCAAGCGACCGGCGCCGATCCGCGCGAGCTGATCCGCCGGCCGCTGGAAGAGGCCTGGGGAGACCCCGGCGAGCCGCGGACCATCCTGTGGCCGGTCATGATGCGAGCCGGGTATCCCGGCAGGCCAGTTGGTATAGATTCCTCCGCATAGATGATCACGGCCCTGATCAGCCGGAAGGGCGGCGTCGGCAAGACGACGACCGCCGTCAATCTCTCGGCGGCGCTGGCGGCCCAGGGCTACCGGGTGCTGCTGGTGGACCTCGACAGCCAGGCCGCGGCGTCGTCCTCGCTCGGCGTGGACCGGGCGGATCTCGCTCCCTCCGCGGCCGACGTGCTCCTGGGGGGCCTGCGGGCGGGCGAGGTGGTGCGCCGCACCTCCGTCCCCGGGCTCAGCCTGATCACCGCCTCGGTGGACCTCATCCGCGCGGAGGCCGAGCTCTCGGTCTTCCGCGGCAAGGAGGCGCGGCTCAAGGGTGCGCTCCGCCCCATCGCCAAAGAGTACGATTTCGTCTTCCTCGACTGCCCCCCCTCGCTCTCCCTGCTGCCGGTCAACGCCGTGGTGGCGGCCGACAGCTTCATGGTGCCGGTGGCGCCGCAGTTCCTGGCCGTCACCGGCGTCAAGAACCTCATTGCCTCCGCCGAGCGCGCCGCCTGGGACAACGGCACGCGCGTGCGTCCGCTCGGCCTGCTGCTGACGATGGTGGACTACCGCATCAAGAGCACCCGCCGGCTGGTAGACGAGCTGCGGAGCGAGCACGGCAGCCTGGTCTTCGCCATCGAGATCCGCATCAACACGCGCCTCGCCGAAGCGCCCGCCTACGGCCAGACCGTGTTCCAGTACGACCGCACCGCCACCGGCGCCGAGGCCTACCGCCTGCTGGCGGAGGAGTTCGTGCTGCGGTCGAAGGGATCCCAGGACTCGGCGCCTGTTTCCCAGAACGAGGCTTCACAGGGTCCCGCCCTATAAACTGAAGCCGCCATGAGAAGTCTGCTGTTGCTCGCCGTGCTCCTGCTCGCCGCCCTCCCCTGTCTCGCGCAAACCCTGCCAAAGAATCCGCCCGAGCAACCCCAGCCGCCGCAGGTGGATGAGGCCGTCAAGAAGCTGCAGGGCGGCGATCTCAAAGGCGCCATCGCGGTGCTCGAGCCGCTCAGGAAGCAGCAGGGCGTGCATCCTGCCGCCCTCTCGATGCTGGGCGTGCTGTACCTGCAGGCGGGTCGCCCCCAGGATTCCTTCGCCCTGCTCGAGCCCCTCGCCGACGGCGATCGGGCCGGCCCCCTGGTGCTGCAGAGCGCGGCGCGGGCGGCGCTCGCCCTCGGCCAGAGCGCGAAGGCAGAGGCCTGGCTGGAGCGCGCCGTGGCGAAGGCGCCGGTCTCCCCCGCTTCCCGCGATCTCGGCATCCTGCGCGGCAGCCAGGGACGGCTCGCCGAGAGCTACGGCCTGCTGCGGCCCTGGTCGCTCGCCCATCCCGAGGACGAAGAGGCGCGCCTCTCGGCGGCCTATGGAGCCGTCGAGCTCGACCGGCCTTCCGAGGCCGAGGAGCTGCTCAAGGGTCTGCCGGAGGACCACCCGCGGGTCCGGCTGCTGCGCGGGCGAGTGTCCGTGATCAAGGGCGAGCCGGAGCCGGCGATCGCCACCCTGAAACCGCTGCTCAAAGGCTCGCCGCCGGAGCTCGAGCTCGAGGTCCGCCGGTACCTCGCCGAGGCTCATATCGGCCTCGGTCAATCCAGCGCCGCGATCGAGCTGCTGCAAGGCAAGGCCGGCACCGATCCCTCTCTGGCGCTGCTGCTCGCCCGGGCCCACTATCAATCGGGCAATCCCGCCGCCGCCGCCGCCGATCTGGAGCCCTTCGCCCGCGACCTGCTGGCGAAGGATCCTGCCGGAGAGCGCGACAAGAGGCTCGCCGCCGACTTCGCTCTCGAGTATGGCCGCGCCCTGGTGGCCCTCTCCAAGTGGGCGGACGCCATCGCACCGCTCGAGACCGCCGTCCGGCTCGATCCCCGCAGCCTTCAGGGCTGGCAGCTTCTCGGCAGGGCCCAGCTCGCGGCCGGCCGCCGCGACGACGCCAACCGGTCCATGGAGAAATTCCGCGAGCTCCAGACCACCCAGAAACCGAACTCCACCCGGCTGAACGAGGTCGAGCACGGCGAGACCGATCCGACCGGCCGGAACCTTCAGCAGGCCTTGGACCTCGCCGCCGCGGGCCGCACGGACGAGGCCCTCGCCGCCATCCGTCAGGAGATCGGCCTGGCGCCGAACGATCCGCGGCCGCGGCCGGCGGAGATCACCGTGCTGCTCACGGCGAAGCGCCCGCAGGAGGCCTTGATCGCCGCCGAGAACGCCCTCCGGGCCGAGCCCGGCAATCCCGACTATCTCTACCTGCGCGGGGCCGTCCGCATGGCCCTCCGCCAGCTCCCCGGCGCCGAGCAGGACTTCCGCCAGGTGCTGCAAGTGAAGCCCGACCACGTCGCGACGATGAACGATCTGGCCGTCCTGCTGATGCTGACGGGCCGCAACGAGGAGGCCCGGGCGATCCTGCGGAAGGTGCTGGAGATCAAGCCGGGAGATGCGACGGCGACGGCAAATCTGAAGGCCCTCACCCCCTGATCTCGATGAAGATTCTCCGCGAGAGTTTTTCGTAGGGGCGGGGCTTGTCCCCGCCC
>JBIOVX010000266.1:0-2588 GCA_044868005.1 Thermoanaerobaculia bacterium
AGACAGAGACCGCGTTTTTTGTTCCCCTCTCTCCCATCCGGGAGAGAGGGGTTAGGGGAGTGAGGGCTTCGGAGGGCATGTCGTTGAAGACGCCGAAGGTCACAGGGGGGATCGGGGAGGCGCGTGCTAGCATCCACCCCGGTGAGCACGACCCTCCGGAGCCCCGCATGAAGGTCGCCGTCGTCGGCGGCGGGCCGGCGGGCCTCTACTTCGCCCTGCTGCTCAAGAAGGCCAATCCCGCCCACCAGGTCACGGTCCTCGAGCGCAACCCGCCCGGCGCCACCTTCGGCTGGGGGGTCGTCTTCTCCGACCAGACCCTCGGCAACTTCCAGGCCGCCGATGCCGAGACCTTCCAGGAGATCTCGGACAACTTCGCGCGCTGGGACGACATCGACATCCATTACAAGGGGCGGACGATCACCTCCGGCGGCCACGGCTTCGCCGGCCTCGCCCGCGTCAAGCTGCTGGAGATCCTGCAACGCCGCGCCGCCGGCCTCGGCGCCGAGCTGCGCTTCGGCGTCGAGGTGCGCGACGCCGCGGACCTCGCGGGACTCGGCCTCGGCGATGCGGATCTCGTGGTCGCGGCCGACGGCGTCAACAGCGCGATCCGCCGGCAATACGCCGAGGTCTTCCAGCCCGACCTCATCCTCGGCAAGGCGCGCTACGTCTGGCTCGGCACCACGCGCCTCTTCGACGCCTTCACCTTCGTCTTCGTCGAGAACCGGCACGGCATTTTCCAGGCCCATGCCTACCGCTTCAGCGACCGCCTGTCGGCCTTCATCGTCGAGTGCGACGAAGCCTCGTGGCGCAACGCCGGCTTCGACCGCCTCGACATGGACGCCACCGTGGCCGCCTGCGAGGAGATGTTCGCCCCCTGGCTCGACGGCCACCGCCTGCTCGCCAACGTGCCGCCGCACCAACGCGCGGCGCCCTGGCTGCAATTCGGCCGCGTGCACTGCGCCCGCTGGTGGCACGAGAACGTGGTGCTCATCGGCGACGCCGCCCACACCGCCCACTTCTCGATCGGCTCCGGCACCAAGCTCGCCATGGAGGACGCCATCGCCCTCGCCCGCATCGCCGGCGAAGAGCCCGAGCTGAGCAAGGCGCTGCCGATGTACGAGGAGGAGCGGCGCACCGAGGCGCTGCGGCTGCAGAACGCCGCCCGCAACTCCATGGAGTGGTTCGAGAACGTCCGCCGCTACGCCCGGCTCGATCCCGAGCAGTTCGCCTACAGCCTGCTCACCCGCAGCCAGCGGGTGAGCCATGAGAACCTTCGCCTGCGCGACCGTGCCTACCTCGAAGGCGTCGAGCGCTGGTTCGCCAGCCGCGCCGAGCGCGCCGAGAGAGAAACGCCGCGGCAGGCGCCGCCGCCGCCCCCGCCGCCGATGTTCACGCCGTTCACCCTGCGCGGCATGACGGTGGAGAACCGCGTCGTCGTCTCGCCCATGGACATGTACAGCGCCGAGGACGGCACGCCCAACGAGTTCCATCTCGTCCACCTGGGGGCCCGCGCCCTCGGTGGCGCCGGCCTGCTGATGACGGAGATGACCTGCGTCTCGCCCGAGGGGCGCATCACCTACGGCTGCACCGGCATGTACACGCCCGAGCACGCCGAGGCCTGGCAACGCATCACGCGCTTCGTCCACCGCTGGAGCCGGGCGAAGATCTGCCTCCAGCTCGGCCACTCCGGCGCCAAGGGCTCTACGCGCCTGATGTGGGAAGGCATGGACGAGCCGCTCGCCGAAGGCGCCTGGCCGGTGATGGCCTGCTCGCCCCTTGCCTACAAGCCCAACCTGCAGGTGCCGCGCGAGATGGACCGCGCCGACATGGACCGCGTGCGCGACGAGTTCGTGCGCGCCGCGCGCCTCGCGATCGAAGCCGAGCTCGACATGCTGGAGCTCCACTGCGCCCACGGCTACCTGCTCTCGGGCTTCATCACGCCGCTCTCCAACTGCCGCACGGACGACTACGGCGGCTCGCTCGAAAACCGCCTGCGCTATCCCCTGGAGGTCTTCCGGGCGATGCGCGAGGTCTGGCCGCGCGAGAGGCCGATGTCCGTCCGCATCTCGGCCACCGACTGGGTGGAGGGAGGGATCGAAGGCGCCGACGCGGTGGAGATCGCGCGCGCCTTCCACCTCGCCGGGGCGGACATCATCCACGTCTCGGCGGGGCAGACCTCGATCGACGCCCGGCCCATCTACGGACGCATGTTCCAGACGCCATTCTCCGACCGCATCCGCAACGAGACGGGCATTCCGACGATCGCCGTCGGCAACATCACCGAGCCCGACCAGGTCAACTCCATCATCGCCGCCGGCCGCGCCGACCTCTGCGCCCTCGCCCGGCCGCATCTCGCCGACCCGCAATGGACCCTCCGCGCCGCCGCCCAGCTCGGCTACCCCGCGCAGCCCTGGCCCGTGCAGTACCTCTCCGGCAAGGAGCAGCTCGAAAGAAACCTCGCCCGCCAGCGTCAGGCGGAGCTTCTGGGGATGAGCACGATATGAAACCACTAGATCCAGATCGAAGATCTCTTGAACGTAGGGGCGGGGCTTGTCCCCGCCCGCGTATCGGCGCCCTTCAGCCCACCC
>JBIOVX010000267.1:0-11711 GCA_044868005.1 Thermoanaerobaculia bacterium
GGCCGCCCTGGGGTGGGAGGAGGGAGACGGATTTGAGTTAGGCTGAGCCATGGCTTCCCGATTCCTTGTTTTAGCGCTCCTTATCGTCATGCCCGCCCAGGCAAAGGAGGACCCTTTCGCTCGCTCGGTGACGATTTACCGGGACAGCTATGGCGTCCCCCACGTCTACGGTCCCACCGACGCGAGCGTCACCTTCGGCCTCGCCTACGCGCAGGCGGAGGACAACTTCGCCCACCTGGAGGACAACTTCATCCGCGCCCTCGGGCGGGCCGCGGAGGTACACGGCGAAGAGGCGCTGGCGGACGATCAGCTCGCCCGGGCCCTGGAGATCCCGCGGCTCGCCCGGGAGGAGTACGAGCGCGCCACCAAGCCGATGCGCTCCCTCTACGACGCCTACTCCGCGGGGCTGAACCGCTACCTCGCCAAACATCCGGAGGCGAAGCCGCAGCTCTTGCGGCAGATGGAGCCGTGGTATCCCCTGGCTCTGCTGCGCTTCAAGTATTACCAGGGGGAGTTCGTCGGCTACGCGGGCCTCAACCCCGGCGATCTGCGAGTAGCGGTGAAGGAACCGTTCAGCGAGCCGCCGCAGGGCTCGAACGCGTGGGCCATCGCGCCTGCCAGGAGCGCCGCGGGACACGCCATGTTGCTGATCAATCCGCACGTCCCCTTCTTCGGACCGGCGCAGTACTACGAGGCCCACGTCCACAGCGACGAGGGGCTGAATTTCTCCGGCGTCGGCCGCTACGGATTGCCTTTCCTCTACATGGGCCACAACGAGGTCCTCGGTTGGACGCATACCGACAACTACTCTGACATCGGCGATCTCTACGCCGAGACCTTCGACGATCCCGCCAACCCTCTCGCCTACCGCTATGGCGATGGGCATCGCACCGCCGCGCGCTGGACGGAGGAGATCCGCGTCAAGACGGCGCAGGGCATGGAGGCGCGCCGCTTCACCTTCCGCAAGACCCACCACGGCCCGATCGTCTCCGAGCACGAGGGCAAGCCCGTCGCCATCCGATTGGCGAAGATGGAAGAGGGAGGCTGGCTCGACCAGTGGTACGCGATGAGCCGGGCGCGCTCACTCGCGGAATTCAAGATCGCCCTGCGCCGCGGCGCCATTCCCTACATGAACATCACCTACGCGGACCGCGAGGGAAACATCTTCTACGTCTACAACAGCGCCGTGCCACGCCGCTCGGCGCAGGTCGATTGGCAGCGGCCGGTGGACGGCAGCGATCCGCGGACGGAGTGGCAGGGATATCACTCTTTCGACGAGCTGCCCCAGCTCACCAATCCGGCGAGCGGCTTCGTGCAGAACTGCAACTCGACCCCGTTCGCCACCACCTCGTCAGGGAATCCCGGCCCAGCCGACTTCCCTGCGTACATGATCGGTTCGGAGAGCGACAACGCCCGCGCTCGGATGTCCAAGCGCATCCTCGCCGCGCAGGAGAAGGTCTCCTTCGACGACTGGGCTCGCCTGGCTACGGACACGCGCGTCCTCGAAGCCGGGGAACGGATCCCCGACCTGGCCGCCGAATGGGAGCGGCTGCGGCAGGCGGACGCCGCTCGCGCGGAACCGCTCGCGCCATTGATCGCCGAGCTGCGCGCCTGGGACGGCGTGAGCCGGATCGATTCCGTGGCCATGACGCTATTCACGGAGTGGCGGCGCCAATGGGGTCCCTCGGATGCGCAAAAGACTCCCTGGGACCGCGTCGCTGCCTTGGAGGACGTGCGCCAGGAGCTGGAGCGCGACTGGGGCACCTGGCGCGTCGCCTGGGGCGAAGTCAACCGCCTGCAGCGCGCGCCCTGGAACGGCTCCGAGCCGTTCAGCGACGCGCGGCCGAGCCTGCCCGTCCCCGGCGGTCCCGGCTGGGTGGGGATCGTCTTCAACTTCTATCAGCAGCGGTGGCAAGGCAAGCCGGGAGTGGCGGCCGGCTCCAAGCGGCACTACGGCGTCCTGGGGAATTCCTACGTCTCGGTCGTCGAATTCGGGCCGCAGGTGCGGGCGCGCTCCATCGTCTACTTCGGGCAGAGCGGCGACCCGCGCTCACCCCACTATTTCGACCAGGGACCGCTCTACGCCCGCGGCGAATTCAAGCCCGCGTGGTTCACCCTCGACGAAATCAAGGCCAACCTCGAGTGGGCGTATCATCCCGGAGAGCGCTAGCGGCTCCGCCGCTTCATGCGGGAGCGTTCACTTCGCAAGTGAAGTTCCAATGTTCGGGCTGCTCGGATTCACATCCAAAGTCCGCGTCCTCGGAACGATGATGAGATCCATGTCTTCCATCGGAATGGCTCCGAGCAAAACCTGATCCCCCATCACCAAGGCACCGGAGAATCCAACGCGATTCTTGAACCTCAGCTCAACTGGACCAACGTACGGAACAAGCTTCTTTGTCCCATCGGCGAGAGTCACTTCCTTTGAATCGATCGCCTCCAGCGCCAACTGAATCTGGACGTGCTCAGGAATGCACAGATGCAAGGCACCGGAGTCTGCAAGGGCTTCGACCTCAACTGGCTTCAAGTCGGAAAACCTCGGGTTCTTCAATACCAATCGGCCATTCACGAGCCCCATCGCATTACCTCCCTTTGAACGCATTGTACCTCGATCCAGCGATCGGTCCGAAGGCCTTCCGCGAGGCCGCTGGAAGAGGCGGTCGAGGAGCCGCCGGTGGCCGTATACTTCAGACATGGACCTGACGACCTTTCCCGGCGGCGATCTCGTTCAGGAGGGCCTCGCGGATCTGGCCCGGGGAGCTGAGACCGTTCCGGCGCTCCTCGTCTCGATTGGCGCGCCCCGCCTGCGGCGGATCGGTCTGCCGGTGCCGGAGACCGTGATCTCCTCCCCAGAGCACCGCCTTTACGAGAAGCTGGCGGAATCCGACTCGGACTCGGCCCACTCCCGCTACAACGCTCTGATCGGGCGTCTGGTCAGCTTCGAGAACGCCGCGGAATGCGTCGGCCTGTAGACGCGGAGCGGATTCGCCGCTTCATGCGGGAGCTCGGGAAGGAGGCGGACCGCGACGTGCGCCTCTATTTCACGGGAGGAGCCACAGCCGTTCTCCACGGTTGGCGGCCAAGCACGATCGACGTGGACATCAAGATGGAGCCGGAGACCGATCGGCTCTTCCGCGCCCTGCCCCGCATCAAGGACGAGCTGCAAATCAACGTCGAGCTGGCGGCGCCGGACCAGTTCATACCGGAGATCCCGGGCTGGCAAGAGCGAAGTGCATTCATCGCGCGGGAGGGGCGCCTCTCCTTCTACCACTACGACTTCTACGCCCAAGCCCTTGCCAAGATCCAACGTGGACATGATCAGGACCGCGCGGACGTGCGGGAGATGATCGGCCGGGGTCTGATCGACCGGGATGAACTCCGCCGGCGGTTCGAGCAGATCGAGCCGCAGCTCTACTGCTATCCGGCGATCGGTCCGAAGGCTTTCCGCGAGGCGCTCGAGGAGGCGCTTAAGGCGCCGGGGGCGGACTGAGCCGATCCGTTGCTCAACGCCGGCGCATTCGGGCCAGTACGGCAACGACAGCAAATGCGACAACAAACGCCGGCACCCCGGTCACCGCTGGGAACACGACGAGTGCCAAGGGCGCGAGCGGGCTCTGGTGGCTTGAAGCAACCCAGTGCGCACGAACGATCACCCAAACGGCAAGAAGAAAGGCCCCCAAGGCGACCGCCAGCGAGACGTGCAAGGCTGCTCGAAGAGGCGAGCTCCGCAGCCGGAAATGCTCGTACCCCAGGTGAGCCGCGAACGCCGCGGCGCTGACCAACCACGCGGCCAGCCGCCAGGTGATACGCATCTGGTTGGAGACGGAGGGATTGGCGAGCGCCGCGAATACGATGCCCACGACGGGATAGAGGATGGCAATAAGCATTGCCATCCGGAGCCACCGCTGGTTTGCTGGCCTGTCCATGTGTGCGGCCCGATACTATCCTGTTTGTACCGGGCAGATGGTCTGGGCCGTCCTCTCGGCGGCACAGAAGGCCGCAACAAACCAGGCGCAGGCGTCGTCTCTGCCCCTGAAGCGAGCAGACACGACTGGCCGCGCCTACCCAAGCCGCCGGAAGGCCTGCCAAGAAAGTTCCGGGCGTTCGGGTCGGCGTTGGACGAGCCCAGCGCAGCCATGTATGCATTCCGCTCCGTCCTGCACGCGTACGGCTCGGCCCTGTACTCGTACAAGGAGATCTGTAGGCTTGCACCAAGCCGTTGTACGCTATCAGGGAGACTCTGCGCGTCTATGTGGTCTCCCTGAAGGGATCTGCCTCGGAGGGCCATGCCTACCAAAAAAGTTGTACGCGTTCGGCTCGACGTGGCAAGCGTTCAGCTCGGCGCTGCACGCATACAGGAAAACTTGTAAGCGTACCGAGAAAATTTTAGCGATGTTGAGTCCCGTTGCACGCGTGCAAGCCGAAGCGATACGCGTAAAAATTTTTTTGTACGCTTACCAAAAAAGTTATACGCGTACAACGAGAGTCTGCACGCGTTCCACCAGAAGTTGTATGCGTGCAAGGAGAATCTCTAGCGGTAAAACTTTTTTGGTACGCTTACCAAAAAAGTTGTAGGCGTTCGAGGAGATTCTGGACGCGTTCCATGAGAAGTTGCAGGCATACAACGAGACCGTGAACGCCTAAAACTTTTTTGGCAGGCGTACAAGAAGACCGATACGCGTACAACGCCG
The DNA here is from genome assembly GCA_044868005.1 of Thermoanaerobaculia bacterium. GTDB lineage: Bacteria > Acidobacteriota > Thermoanaerobaculia > Multivoradales > UBA5704 > DATARR01. Next base: position 4,692 of record JBIOVX010000267.1, read on the forward strand.
ACCGATATGGATGGAAGGAAAAGTTGTAAGCGTGCAAAAAAAGTTGGACCCGTTCCACGAGACGCTGGATCGATCCAGGCCGCTGTTGCAGCCCTACTTTGCCGCCGCGTACATCGCGAGAAAACTCTCCAGCCCCAACTCCTCCGCCCGAGCCCGCTCGGGAATCCCGGCCTCGGCAAGCACCTCCTCCGCTCGCTGTTTCCCCCAGCCCGCCGCCAATGCGTTCCGCAGCTTCTTCCTCCGCTGCGCGAAGGCGAGGCGGACGAGGGCGATGAAATCCGCCATCTCGTTCTCCGGCAACGGTGGCGGCTGGAGCTCGAGGCCTACGAAGGCGCTGTCCACCTTGGGGGGCGGACGGAAGCTCCCGGGCTTGACCCGCCCAAGAATCCGCGCTCGGGCGTAGGCGGCGACAAGGACGCTGAAGGAGCCGTAGGCGTCCGATCCGGGCGCGGCGACGATGCGGTCCGCGACCTCCTTCTGGACCAGGAAGGCGACGCGGGGAATCTGCGCGTGGTGCGGGAGGAGATCCTCGATGATCGCGGTTGCTACGTTGTAGGGAAGGTTTCCCGTCACCAGGGTCGGTGCGGGGAGGCGGTCCCAGGCGATCTCCAGGGCATCGCCGACCACCAGGCTCAGCCGCGGGTCCGGCAGGCGACGACGCAGGACGGCGGCCCAGTCGAGATCCAACTCCCAACCCAGCACCCTTGCATCTGCGGCGAGCAGCTCGGCGGTCAGCACCCCTCCGCCGGGGCCGATCTCCAGCACCCGCTGCCCTTCAGGCGCCAGGAACTGGACCAGCGGACGGCAGAGGGCCCCGTCCACGAGATGGTGCTGGCCCAAAGCCTTCTTGAGAGGAGGCTTGCGCACGGAGCGCACCGTATCAGACGATGGCGTGCCAATTTGGCTTTTCGCTCGGCTCGGACGGGCCGTGCGTGGCGGGCAAGGACACGTAAATAGCGGAGCCATAGAGGGAAACGCCATGGCACCCGCCTTGCACTCTGCCCCTGGAGTGACTATGGAACTTGAAGCCCCTACCCTCAATCGCGACCTGGAGCGCGAAGCCCTAACCCTGAAGCGCATCGAGGCCGAGCTGCGGCGGGTGATCGTCGGGCAGGACTACCTGCTCGACCGCCTGCTGGTCGGCCTCCTCGCCCGCGGCCACGTGCTGATCGAAGGAGTGCCGGGGCTCGCCAAGACCCTCGCCGTCAAGACACTGGCTCAGACGCTGGCGATCGACTTTCAGCGCATTCAGTTCACCCCCGACCTGCTGCCGGCCGACCTCGTCGGCACGCTGATCTACGACCAGCGGAGCGGCGACTTCCTGCCGCGCCGGGGGCCGGTGTTCACCAACGTGCTGCTCGCCGACGAGATCAACCGCGCTCCCGCCAAGGTGCAGTCCGCCTTGCTCGAGTCCATGGAGGAGCGTCAGGTGACGCTCGGCGATCGCAGCTATCACCTTCCCGAGCCGTTCATGGTGCTCGCCACCCAGAATCCCATCGAGCAGGAGGGCACCTATCCGCTCGCCGAGGCCCAGGTGGACCGCTTCATGATGAAGCTCAAGGTCACCTACCCGTCGCGGGCCGAGGAGGGGGAGATCCTGGACCGCATGCTGGTCGCGCGGGAGCTCAAGGCGAGTCCCGTGCTGGAGCGCGAACGCCTGCTCAGCCTGCGCGAGGTGGTGGACGCCGTCTATCTCGACAACAAGCTGCGCGGCTATATCCTTGATCTCGTCTTCGCCACCCGCGAGCCGCGCGCCGCCGGGCTCTCGGATCTCGCCGATCTGATCTCCTTCGGCGCCTCGCCGCGCGCCACCCTCTTCCTCGCCCGCGCCGCCAAGGCGCTCGCCCTGGTGCGGGGCCGCGGCTACGTGATCTCGGAGGACGTCAAGGAGCTGGCGCCGGACGTGCTCCGCCACCGCATCGTACCCACCTACGAAGCGGAGGCCGAGGAGATCTCCACCGACGCGCTCATCACGCGGCTGCTCGACCGCATCCCGGTGCCTTAGACGGTATCGCGAGGTCTTACGAGATGTTCGGTCTCCTGGCCCGCCGACGCGCATCCCGCCCGGAGCGGACGGCCTCCGCGGCCGCGTCGTCCGTCGTCGAGCGCCGCCGCAACACCGCGCTGCCGGCGGACCTCATGCGCAAGGTGCGCCGCATCGAGATCGCTACCAACCGGCTGGTGGACCAGGGCGTGGCCGGCGACTATCACTCGGTGTTCAAGGGGCTCGGCATGGAGTTCGCCGAGGTTCGCCCCTACCAGCCGGGCGACGACGTGCGTACCATCGACTGGAACGTCACCGCCCGCATGGGCGCGCCGTTCGTCAAGAAGTATGTCGAGGAGCGGGACCTCACCGTCTTCCTGGTGGTGGACGTCTCGGGCAGCCTCTCCTTCGGCTCGCGCGCCATCCTCAAGCGCGAGCTGGCGGCCGAGATCGCCGCCCTTCTCTCCTTCGCGGCGCTGCGCAACCAGGATCGCGTCGGCGCCGCGCTGGTGAGCGATCGTCTGGAGCTGTTCCTCGAGCCGCGCCGCCGGCGCACGCACGTGCTCCGCCTGGTGCGCGAGATCCTCGACCGGCCCGCCCAGGGAGGCACCGACCTCGAGAGAGGGATCGACGCGGTGCTGGCGACGCTGAAACGCCGGTCGGTCCTCTTCCTGATCTCCGACTTCCTCGGCTCGCCCTGCACGCGCGCGTTGAAAGCGGCCGCCTCCCGTCACGACCTGATCCTGGTGGAACTCGTCGATCCCCGCGACCAGGAGATCCCCGCCGTGGGTCCCGTCGTGCTGCGCGACGCCGAGACCGGCGAGACGGCTCTGGTGAACGGCAAGCGCCTGGCCAAGCGTTTCGCCGAGCAGCGGCGTCAGGAACGCGAAGAGCTGGCCCGCCTCGTCCGCCGTCTCGGCGTGGACCGCCTGGAGCTGAGGACCGACAGGCCGTATATCAACACCCTTCTCGCCTTTTTCGAGCAGCGGAAGCGGAGGCTGCAGCGGTGAGGGCGTCTTGGTTCAATGAGGTTCTTGGACATCCGAAGGGCATACCCCCCCGTCTTTCGCAGAGCCTCTGGGTCTCCTCCCTGCTGGTTCTTCTCCTCGCCGCCCCCGCCCTCGCCCAGCCCGCCCCGGTCTCCGTCCAACTCGCCCCCACCGGACCCACCGTCGGCGATCCCATCCAAGCCACGATCACGCTCCGTGTGCGCGCCGCGGATCTCAAGGGCGAGCCCCGCTTTCCGGCGTGGGGCAAGACCTGGGGCGAGGCCGTCGAGATCTCCCGCATCGGCCAGCCTGAGAAAACCTCGCAGCAGGACGGGATCGCCGTCTGCGAGCAGCGTTTGGTGCTCGCCGCGTTCCGGACCGGAGCGGTGCCGCTGCCGCCGGTCGAGATTTCCCTCCCCATGAAGGCGGGAACGGTCCGCGCGCAGACGCCCGCGGGGTTGGCGCTCTCCGTTCGCTCCGTCCTGCCGCGGAACGAGAAGGACCCGAAGCCGAAGCCTCCCGCCGCCATGCGGAGGCTGCCTCTCGGCGAGAAGTTCTGGTGGACGCTGGCGATCGGCGCGGCCCTCTGCCTCCTCGCCGCCTGGCCGCTCCTCCTACGGCGCCGAAAGGCTGTTCCTGGCGCCACGGCGGCGCCCGTCCTGCCGCCGTTCGAGGAGCTGTCGGCCGAGCTGGACCGCCTGCGCGGCGAGCCGTCGATGCTCGCGCTGCACACCCGCCTGAGCCTGGCGCTGCGCCGCTATCTCGGCCGGCGCCTGCCGTTCCCCGCCGTGGAGAGCACCCCCAGCGAGGTCCAGCGCCAGCTGCTGTCTCGCCGCATTCCCGGACCGCTGGTGCGGCAGGCGGTGGAGCTGCTGCGCGCCTGCGATCTCGTCAAGTTCGCCCGCCAGGAGGTGGCCGAAGGGCGGGCGCGCGAGCGCGCCGAGGCGGCGCTCCGCGTCGCCGGAGATTTCGAGTCGCAACTGGCTCCGCGCGAGCCCGAGGTGCTGGAGGCGACGGGATGAGCCAAGCCTTTCCCCTTCTTGCCGATCCCGCGTGGCTGCTGCTCCTGCTTGCACTGCCGTTGCTCGCCTGGCTGCATCACCGGCGGTCTTCGCCCGGGGCTCTCACCTACAGCCGCCTGCCCACCGGCGGGCGGCGTCGTGCCTGGCGGCTGCACCTGCCGTTCTACGTACGCCTCCTCGCGTTCGCCTGCCTCGTCGTGGCGCTGGCCCGGCCGCAGCTCGGTTACGAATGGGAGGAGAGCCTCACGGAGGGGATCGACATCCAGCTCGTGCTCGACATCTCCGGCAGCATGGGCGCCGAGGACTTCCAGCCGAAGAACCGCCTGACGGTCGCCAAGCAGGTGGTCAAGGAGTTCGTCGCCGGGCGGCCGGGCGACCGCATCGGCATGGTGGTCTTCTCCGGCGCCGCGCTGACGCGGGCGCCGCTCACCACCGACCGCGAGATGCTCGACCTGCTGATCGATTCCGTCGAGCTCAACAGCCTGCCGGACGGCACCGCCATCGGCGTAGCTCTCGCCAGCGCCGCCGCGCGGCTCAAGGACAGCGCGGCCAAGACGAAGGTCATCGTGCTGGTCACCGACGGGGTGAACAACGCCGGCGCCATCGATCCGATCTCCGCCGCGGCCCTCTGCAAGGGCTTGGGCCTCAAGGTCTATACCGTCGGCGTGGGCTCGGGCGGACGCGTCACCGTGCCGCTGCCGCGCCAGGATCCGGTGACCGGCCGCACCGTGATCCAGCGCTATCTGATGAACGTGCCCGTGGACGAGCCGCTGCTGCGGCAGATCGCCCAGCGCACCGGCGGGCAGTTCTACAAGGCCACCGACCGCAGCAGCCTGCAACAGATCTTCCGCGAGATCGACCGGCTGGAGAAGACGCCGCTCAAGGTGACGCGCTACGTCCGTTACCGCGAGACCTTCATGCCTCTCGCCTGGGCCGGGCTCGGGCTGCTCCTCGTGCCTTTCGCCGCCGCCGCCCTCAAGGTGACCGCCGAGCCATGAAATTCGCCGACTCCGTCCTCCTCTGGCTGGCCCTGCTCGCCCCCGTTGCCGCCGCGTCGGCGGCCTGGCTGTGGCGGAGGCGCCTCGCGGCGGATGCCGCGTGGGCTTCCCGCGGTCTGTGGGACCGCCTGCTGCCGGCCTACGTTCCCGGCCGGCTGGCGCTCTCGGTGCTGACCCTGGCTCTGGCCGTGCTGGGAGCCTCGCTCGCACTCGCCAGGCCGCGATGGGGAGGCGGGCAGCAGAAGATAGAGCGCAAGGGAGTGGACGTCGTCTTCCTGGTGGACTCGTCGCTCTCCATGGGAGCGCGCGACGTCGATCCCTCGCGTCTCTTCGTCGCCAAGTCGCTGGTGCGGCGCATGACGCGGCAGATGCCGGAAAACCGGGTCGGCTTGGTGCAGACCGAGGGGGACGGCGTCGTGCTGGCGCCGCTGACGCTCGACGGCGCGGTGCTCGACCTGCTGCTCGACACCATCGATCCGGGCTCGCTCCCCACGCCGGGCACCGAGCTCGCGTCGGGGTTCGAAGCGGCCCTGCGCCTCTTCGGCGAAGGCCGCGAGAGGCACCGTGCCTTGGTTATCCTCTCGGACGGTGAAGATCACGGCGGCGGCATCGAGACGGAGATCGGCCGGCTGCGCGAGGAAGGCATCGTCGTCTTCGCCTTCGGCGTCGGCACCCTCGCAGGAGCCAAGGTGCCGATCCCCGGCGCCGCGGACGCGTACAAGCAGGACGCGGACGGCAGCTTCGTGATGAGCCGCCTCGGCGAGGACGTGCTGGAGAAGGTCGCCCGGGCGACGGGCGGCTCCTACCTGCGGGTCACCAGCGCCGCCGCCGATCCCGCGCCGATCCTGCGGCGGATCGACCGCATGGAGAAGCGGACGATCGAGAGCCAGACGGTGAGCACGGAGGAGGAGCGCTTCCAGTGGCCCCTCACCCTCGCGGTGCTGGCGCTGCTGCTGCATCTGGGGGTCGGACCGTTCAGGAAGGCCCTCACCTCCCCGGCCCTCCTCTCCCGCCCCCTCCCTGCCGCCCTCACCGGGAGAGGAGGGAGACAAAAAGAGAAAAACAGAACGGCACGTCCTCAGCCTCCTGATGCATGGAGGGCGGGGGTTCCCCCTCTCCCGGTGAGGGCGGGAGGGAGGGGGCGGGAGAGGGGGCCAGGGGGTGAGGGTTCGACGGCGCGCGCCAGCCTCCTTCCCACCTTCCTCCTCGTCGGCTGGGTCAGTCTTCCCTCGCTGCCGTGGCAGCCCCATCTCCCCGCCTGGGCCGAACGCTGGCTGTACAACCCGCGGGAGAGGGTGGAGCGGTCGATCGACGCACAGGCGCAGGGGAAATCCCGCCAGGCCGTGGGATCCGCCGACACGGCGCTGCGCCTCGCTCCGGACGATCCTCTCGTGCAGTACGACGCCGGCACGGCTCACCTCGCCGCGGGCGACGGCCGCCGCGCGGTCTCCTCGCTGGAGCAGGCGGCCGAAGGGGCGGGCGCCGATCTCTCCACCGCCGCCCATTACAACCTCGGCAACGCTCGCCTCGCCGCCGGCGACGCGGCCGGCGCGGTGGAGGCTTACAAAACGGTGCTGCGGGCCGAGCCCGGCAACCAGAACGCCAAGTTCAACCTGGAGCTGGCGCTGCGGAAGGAACAGCAACAGAAGATGGGAACGCAGGGCCGGCCGGCGGGCTCGCGCGGGCACCGTTCGCGCAATCAGGATCCCGCCAACCAGCCGGGACGCCGGGGTAAACCCGACCCGAGCCAGCAGCAAGACCAGCGCCGGCAGTCCTCACCGCAGCAAGGGCAGGAGCCGCAGCCCGGGGATTCCAGGAACAGCGACGACCGGCTGCCGCGCTTCCGCAACCAGCCGGAGATGAGCGCCCGCGAAGCCGCCCAGGTGCTTTCGGCGGTCGAGAATCTGGAACGCCAACAGCGCCGGGACCAGGCGGCCAAGCGCGCGCGGCAGCGTTCCGCGAAGGGGAAGGACTGGTGAGGCAGCAGACGGCGTCCTCGATTCCTAATGTAGGGGCGGGGCTTGTCC
>JBIOVX010000268.1:0-26287 GCA_044868005.1 Thermoanaerobaculia bacterium
GGCGAGGGGGGACGCATGCGAAGGGTGTTGCCAGATAGGTGGCGACTACTGGCAAGATCGGTTTTGAATCGTCCCCCCTCGCCCGTCAGGGAGAGGGGGACAGGGGGTGAGGCCTCTGCGCGTAAACCGTCCGGGATTGTCGCCGGAGGCGCTGAGCAATGAGGGTTGGGGGAGTGAGGGTCGCCGCCCTCCGCCGGCTGCTGCGCATGCACCCGCGGCTCCGCCGCACGGCCTACGTTCTCGGCGGCACGCTGGGCTTCCTCTTCCTCGTCATCGTCTGGCTGCTCTTCCCCTACCTGCGCGCCTTCGGCGATATCGGATCGGGACCGGAGAACGCGCCGTCACGGCTCTACGCCGCGCCGCTTGTGGTGGGGCTGGGCACGGAGATGAAGTCGTCCGATCTCGGCGCGGAGCTGGAGATGCTGGGCTATCGCGCTTCCGAGGGCGCGGCTCTCGCGCCCGGCCGCTACCGCGCGGGCGATGGCTTTATCGCCGTGCGCCTGCGCCGGCACATGACCGCGCGCGGCCCGGTGCGCGGGCAGCTCGTGCTCGTCCGCTTCCGACGCGGCGAGGTGGCGGACCTGCGGCTGGACGGCCAGCCGGTCGAGCAGGCCGAGCTCGAAACGCCGGTGCTCGCCAGCTACTACGACGAGGAAGCGCGCGAGCAATGGCCGGTGCGCGTGCCCGAGCTCCCGGAGCACGTGGTGCAGGCCGTGCTCGCCGCCGAGGACGCTTCCTTCTACTGGCATCCCGGCGTCTCGCCCACCGGCATCGCCCGCGCGCTGCTCGTCAACCTCCGGCGCGGCCAGGTGGCCCAGGGCGGCAGCACGCTCACCCAGCAGCTCGTCAAGAACGCCTTTCTGAGCTCCGAGCGGAGCCTCTTCCGCAAGATCCGCGAGGCTCTGATCGCCGTCGCCGTCGAGGCCCACCACACCAAGCGCAGCATCCTCCAGGGCTACCTGAACGGGATCTATCTCGGCGGCGCGGGCGGCATCCAGTACTACGGCCTCGGCACCGCCGCCCGCGCCTATTTCGGCAAGGACGCCACCGAGCTGACCTTGGAAGAGGCCGCCCTGATCGCGGGCATGATCAAGTCTCCCGCCTTCTACTCGCCGCTCGCCCATGCGGACCGGGCGCGGCAGCGGCGGGACGAGGTGCTGCGCCGCATGGCCGATCTCGGCTGGATCGACGCCGGCCGCCTGCAGCGCGCGGTCGCCTCGCCGGTGGAGACCTCGCCCATGCGCCTCGGCGTCCGGCCGGCGCCCCACTTCGCCGACGCCATGGCCGCCGAGGCCCGCGAGCGTTTCGGTCTCAGACGGCTCGGCAACCGCGGTCATCACCTCTTCTCCACCCTCTCGCTGCGCGACCAGGAGATCGCCCGGAAGGCCGTGGCGGACGTGCTCGGGGATCTCGACCGCCGTCGCCGCCGGCAGGCCGAACCGCTCGAAGCCGCGCTCATCTCCGCCGATCCCCGCTCCGGAGCCATCCTCGCCTACATCGGCGGCCAGGATTACGCGCGCAGCGAGTTCGACCGCGTCTCCCAGGCCCACCGCCAGGCGGGGAGCTGCTTCAAGCCGATCGTGCTCGTGGCCGGCCTGGAGACCGGCCGCATCTCGCCCGCCACCAAGCTGCGCGACGAGCCGCTGACGCTCAAGACCGGCTCCCAACGCTGGACGCCGCGCAATGCCGACGGCGCCTTCCGCGGCTGGATCACCACCCGCACCGCCGTCGAGCAGAGCCGCAACGTGCCGCTCATCCGCCTCGCCATGGACGTGGGGCTCGACAAGGTGGCGGCCACGGCCCGGCGCATGGGCATCGCCTCGCCGATGGTCGAGGTGCCCGCCCTGGCCCTGGGCGCCGCCGAGGTGACGCCGCGCGAGATGGCCACCGTCTACTCCACGCTGGCGAACGGCGGCGTGCGGCCGGTGCTGCGCGGCCTCGCCACGGTGCTCGACGCCGAGGGGAAACCTCTCGAGGAGGCCAAGCCCGGGGTGCCCGAGCGCGCGCTCTCGCCGCAGGTGGCCTTCATCGCCACCTCCGTGCTCGAAGGGGTGGTCGAGAGCGGCACCGCCCGCGGGGTGCGGCGCTACGGCATCCGCGGCCCCCTCGCCGGCAAGACCGGCACCACCAACGAGGCGCGCGACAGTTGGTTCGCCGGCTACCGGCCCGACCGCGTCACCGTCGTCTGGGTGGGGCGCGACAATCCCGGCGCCACCTCGCTCTCCGGCTCCCGTGCCGCCCTGCCCATCTGGGGCCGCTACATGCAGGCGGCCCTCCGCGGCGCCGAGCCTCCCGAGCTCGCCGAGCCGGAGGGAATCGAGCACGCCGTCGTCTGCCGGGAGAGCGGACTCCGGGCCCGCTCGGATTGCCCGTCGCGCGTCGACGAGGTGTTCCTGCCCGGCCAGAAGCCCACGAAAGTCTGCAACCTGTCGCACGAGCGCTTCCTCGAGGACGAGCAGCACGGCTTCGGCCTCCGCTTCAGTCACTGGCTCAAGGACCGGCTGACCAAGATCTTAGGCCCGGACGGCGGTGAAGACCAGGATGAGGAGCGGCCGGAGGAGCTGCCGCAGGAAGAGGAACAGCCGCCGTCGCGGCGTTGAGCCGCCGGGTAGGACCAGTCGGTGTGCATACTATATGCACAGCGCGGCCCTCCTCGTGAATACCGTATGCACAAGAGGTTTGCCCTCAAATCGCAAGGATTTCTTCCATAACTTCAGCGTTCTCAAGGATTTCTGAGCCAGATCGCGGACGCCGGGTTCTCCGCCTGCGCCGCGCTTTCTCTGCATGTCATATCCATTATGGCGAGACAGGACGAGACCGTCTTGACAGATTGAGAGACACTATGGCACATTAAGCCGTATAAAGCAGTACCCTGGCGGCGCGGGACTTCTGGATCGGGAACCAGCAAGGCCGGCGGGGGAGAAGGAGGAATCGAGTTGAGCCGGCGCCATGGAGGCGCCGGACTCAATAGCGAGCCTCGAAGAAGGCTCAGAAAGGAGAAGGACCATGCCGGAAACGACGTATCGAGGGATCCTGGGCGATCTGGAGCGGCTGAACACCGCGCTGATCGTCAACGCCGCGGAGCTCCCGCAGTTGGAGGGGGTTCGCGGCCAGTTGGAGCAGCTCCTGATTCAGGCGCGAGAGGTAGCGCAGGAGCAGGCCGCCTTGATTGCCAAGAAGCAGGACGCGAGCCTTCGGCTCAACAAGCTGCTCGGCCATGGCCAGCGGATGGCGACCGCGGCGCGCAAGGTGTTGAAGGCGCACTACGGTATCGACTCGGAGAAGCTCGCCGAGTTCGGAGTGCAGCCGTTCCGCGGGCGCATTCAGCGAGTGGCTCGAAAGAGTCGGTCGCGGAAGGGCCCGGCGCCGGAAACCTCGCCGCCGGAGCCCACCCCGCCTGATTCGGTCAGCTCTGAATCCTGAAATCTATCCGGGGGGTGCGCCGCGTGCGTGCTCCCCTCTTTTTGTCCTTTTTCGGCGCCTCCCCTAAGACTCGGAGCGGCACCGAACCTTCTGTGGAACACCGAACCTTCGGCGGTCCATCTAAGGTTCGGAGGCGTGACGAAGCTTCGGCGGAACACCGAAGCTTCGGAGAGACGCCGAAGCTTATAGGGGACGCAGAAACTTATATGGCGCTTCTAAGCTACGGTGCAGCGCCGAAGCTTCTGTGCGGCGCAGAACGCTCGGTGGGCCTCCCAAGCTTCTGTGTGGCGCAGAAGCTTATATGGCGCTCCTAAGCTTCTGTGTGGCGCAGAAGCTTCTGTGGCACGTCTTTGTTCTCGGTGAAGTGTCGGCGCAGCCCGGTCGTGGCTCTTTGACAACTGAATCCCGCCAGGGGGCGGTTGGCGGCTGCCCCTGGTGCGTCTCCACGAGGGGGACGGCGGCCGTGCTGATCCGCCCCTCTCTCTGATTCGACTACCGGTGGTCGAAGACGCCACCCTAGCTGTCCAAACCTCGGGCCAAGCGAATGAGCCCGTCCGGCACCGATTGTGACCCGCTTGAGGTCTCGCTACGGTGAACCGCCATGTGTGGGGAGATTATGACGTCAAGTTGTGAGTAGAGTGATATGTGCGGTAGTGGAAGTGCGTGGGATGGTAGTTGGTAGTAGCAGATAGTAGTTTGGATTGTGGTAGTAGATGGTCTGGTAGTGGAATGGATAGTAGTTTGGATTGCGGTAGTAGATGGTTTGGTAGTAGTGGAATGGATAGTAGTTTGAATTGTGGTAGTAGATGGTTTGGTAGTAGTGGGAATGGATAGTAGTTTGGATTGTGATAGCGGATGTTGTAGTTGGGTGCGTGGCAGCTCTGACCCTCTTCATGATCTCCACGCCGATCCCAAGTCGTTGGCTCTGCAGCAGTTATGTCGACATTGCCGCGCCAGGGTAAGTCGACGGGCGCTCCCGCGCTGGCGCATGAATCCAGGATCCGCCAGCCTGCCGCGAGCTATCCGCGTTTTCAGAGGTTCGTAGGGCTTGAAAAATATTTCTGTTCGTTGTAGGTTGCCATGGGATCTCTCGACCGGCGAACGGGCGCTGGGCACGCTGAGGCCCGACGTTAACATTACGCCGGAAGGCACATGTCGATCGACCGCTCGCTCGTCGAGTCTCCGCAGTTCACCAAGGAGCGGGAGCGCTTCGCTCCGGACGCTCGTCGCTTCGATGAAGCGATGCGCGCCGTGGATCTACGGCTGGGCCGTGACCCTGAAAGCGGCATCCGCATCACCCATGGCGGTCTTTACGCCACCTGCATCACTTTCAGCGACGGTCGGACCTTCGCGATTTACTACACCTTCGATGATAGGACGGTTGTTCTGGAGTCCCTGCGACCAGATCGCATGCTCTCCGACTTGTAACGCAACGGGCCAGAGGGGCCGGCCGAGGTGAAGCTGGGTAAACGGCTCCGCCCTAAGACGGAAATTCTTAGGTTCGTCCAAGCTCCGCAGCTAGCTGGCGGCCATACTCCAGCTCCGCCGCAGTCAAGGGGCGGTCCGAGAGAAACACGGTTTCGTACGGGATGGTTTCTTTGTGGCGTGCCAGCTTCCAGCCGATGTTGGCGTGCGAGAGCAGACTCACTTCCGTATTGGTGCGACCCCATAGGACCTGAATGATCTGGTCGACGATGTCCAGGTGCTGATCGCTGAAGTCGGAAAGGTCGGGCTCCCGCAGCGCTACGACACGCTCTTGGTGTAGGTCGACCTTCCTTTCGCGGCGGATTCTGAGGTCGCCCTTCTTTACCATGGCTTCAAGCGTCGGCTTGAGCTTGCGCGGGCCAGGGCCGTGCTGAATCCGCATGTACTCCTGTCCCGTGATCGGCTCTCCTGTGCGAAAGTAGGCCAGGAAGTCCGAGTAAAAGAGAATCTTGTTGAGCTTAGTCTTACCGAAGTTGGGATCGTCCGCGCACTTCTTGGCGACGTAGAGGATCAGCTCTCGGAACTTCTTGTCGTTAGGGCGAATGACGGTCATGGCAACACCAATAGCGGTTCCAGTTTGCCTATTATGCCAGAAATCGTAAGCTGGGCGTAACCCTCGCCAGGCGAGTAGTATACGCAGGCCAGCGCAATGGTATCCTGCAGGCCCGCATGGGGACCTTCCTTGTCCACGCCGACTGGGATTCCAAGGCCGATGTCTGGGTGGCGACGAGCGACGATGTCCCCGGTCTGGCCACCGAGGCGGCGACCCTCGAGGCGCTCACCCAGAAGCTACGTATCCTCATTCCCGAGCTCCTGGAGGCGAACCGACTCCACAGCAGCGATCAGCGGTGGATCGTCTCTGTTTCCTGACACTGCGGATTGGCGCGAAGTTCCATGGAATCCCAACACTCCTCAGACGCAGACAAGATCCCGAAGGCACTTGGGGCCGACCGCGTCGTCTCCCTGGAGAGGCTACCCAGTCAGGGGCCTCTCGATCTCCTGGAATTGAGAGCCGACGTCCAGCGACTTCTCCGAGGGTTTCGGGCTGGACTCAAGCCTACGGCTGCCTGCGGTCGAGCGGGCACCGCCGTATGAGCTGTCCAAAGAGCAGATACCGATAGAGGAAGTGGACGCGGCCGTCCGGCCGGGCTTCCTTCTCCCGCCGCATGAAGGCGTCTATCTCGCGGGCGAAGTCGAGACGCGGATGGCGGGCGAGGACGGCGCCGATCGTGCCGCGGTCGAGCTCCCAGACGCGGAGGCCGGTCACGTCCAGCGCCGCCGCGGCGCTCAGCAGGTGCGCCTCCGGGCCCTGCTCTAGGCCGACGCGGACGTTGAGGTGGAGCGAGATGGCCTCCGCCACCGCCCGAGCTCGCGCCTCCCACCCCCTCGCGCGGACGAAGTCCCGAGCCGCCATCGCGCTAACAACGCCGAAGCAGTGGAGGTCCTCTCCCGGATACCGGCTCGCGGCGCCAAGGTCATGGAGCAGGCTCGCCACGTAGAACAGCTCCTCGTCGTATCGGATGCCTCCCTGCCGGCCCAGGAGGCTCCCCCACAGATAGGTCCGTTGGCAGTGCTGGAGCAGGTGAGGCGGCGACACCTCGCGACACAGCTCCTCGGCATCCCTGGCTATCCGCGAATCGGGAATCCGTACGGAGTCGAGATCAGCAGCGGTTCGCCTCTTCTTCAAGCGCGAGGAGAGTACCGAGGCTTGCGCCACCACCTGTCCCAACAGGCGCAGACGGTCGCCGCCGCTCAGACGGCCGCCCGTTCGCTTCGCCCACTCCAGGGTGCCTACTCCTGATGTAGACTCCTCAAAGTCCATAGAGATTTCTCCCTGAGGCCGGGACCGCTGTGGATGCCACTCATCTATCACATCACGCATCTCGAAAATCTACCCTCCATCCTTGAGCACCGAGGGTTGTGGTGTGACGGCGAAGCAGCGCGGAGGCGTCTTTGCGAGGTCGGTATCGCGTACGACCACCTCAAGCAGCGACGTACCCATCACCGCGTTCCTATGGGTCCCGGTGGCGTCCTGGCAGACTATGTGCCCTTCTACTTCGCGCCGAGATCGCCGATGCTCTACGTCATCTCCAGAGGGGCGGTGCCGAGGTATAAGCGGGGACAGGAGGAGGTTCTCCACTTGGTCTCCTCTACCGAACGGATAGAGGAGCAGGAGTTGCCGTTCGCCTTCACGGACGGACATGCTGTGATCAAGCTTTCGCGGTTCTTTGACCAGATGAGGGATCTCGACAGGATTGACTGGCCCCTGATGGAAGAGCAGTTCTGGACGGATACGGACGAGGACCAAGATCGTAGAAGGCGCCGCCAAGCCGAATTCCTCGTCCATCGCTTCGTTCCCTTGACCTGTCTTCTGGGAGTCGGCACCATGACGGATGCCGTGGCTCAAGGGGTCCAAGAAATACTCGGCCCCAATCCGGCGTTGAAGGTGAAGGTAAGGCGGAAGTGGTACTATTGAGGGAGGACCCATGATCCGGCACCTCAAAGGCGACATTCTCGAAGCCCCAGCCGAGGCCCTTGTCAACACCGTCAACACGGTTGGCGTGATGGGTAAGGGGATCGCCTTGCAGTTCCGGCAGGCGTTCCCCGAAAACTACCGGCTCTACCGTGCCGCGTGCGAGCGAGGTGAGGTCGAGCCCGGTTGCATGTTCGTCGTTCAGACAGGTCTTCTCCGCAATCCTCGTTTTATCGTGAACTTCCCTACGAAGCGTCATTGGAAAGGGAAATCCCGTCTCGAGGACATCGAAGCGGGTCTGCAGGATCTTGTGAATGTGATCCGGCAGGAGGGAATCCGCTCCATCGCAATTCCCCCTCTCGGCTGCGGGAATGGCGGCTTGAAGTGGAGCGAGGTGCGACCTCGGATCGAAGCGGCTCTCCAGGCGGTGCCTGAGACGGAGGTTCTACTCTACGAGCCGGCGGGATCTCCAGACCCTGATCAAATGATCGTGAGGACTGACCCGCCAAAGATGAACGAGTGGCGCGCAGCTTTCCTGGCGATCCTGGAGCGCTACGCTGTTCCGGGATACCGGATCACGATGCTGGAGATCCAGAAGCTCCTCTACTTCCTCCAAGCCGCCGGCGAGCCTCTCAAGCTCCAATTTGTCAAGGCGAAGTACGGTCCCTACGCGGAGACAGTGCATCACGTGCTCCAACGCCTCGAAGGCCACTTCATTCGAGGCTATGGGGACCGCAGCCGGGAAGCGACGATTCGCTATCTGCCAGAAGCGCAGGAGGCCGCGAGAATCTACCTGGAGCAGCATCCGAAAACCCACGAACGTATCGAGCGTGTCGCCCGATTGATCGAAGGCTTCGAGACGCCCTATGGTCTCGAGCTCCTTGCCAGCATCCACTGGCTTGCTAGCGAGGACTCCGAGGTCCGAGAGGACGTTTCCGCGGCCGAGAAGGGCCTGGGCGACTGGACTGAACGCAAGGGGAAGCTCTTCGAACCCCACCATGTCAGGGTCGCCTGGACGCAGCTCCGCGAGCAAGGCTGGATCTGAGACCCAACTCGCTTTCTACGCGAAGATCCTTGGCACCGCCACCATCGGCGGCAGCTCTTCGGAGGTCAGCACGTTGCCGTCCCGATCCAGATATCGGCCCTGGCCGATGTCGAGGAGACAGCGGTTGCGGCCCAGGCGCTTGGCTTCGTAGAGGGCCTCGTCGGCGAAGAGGATCAGCTCGCCGGCGGTCTTGACGTAGAGCTCGGGGAAGGAGGCGACTCCGGCGCTCAGGGTCAGGGGAAGGCGCCGGCCTTCGACTTCGAATTCCAGAGCCTCGACGGCGCGGCGGAGGCGCTCGGCGATGGCGAGCGCCGCCTCGCCAGCCGTGTCTTCCAGCAGCAACACGAACTCCTCGCCGCCGTAGCGGCAGCAGAGGTCGCCTTCGCGCCGGGTCTCCTTGAGCACCCCGGCGATGGCCACCAGCGCCGCATCGCCGGCCGGGTGGCCGAAGGTGTCGTTGATGCGCTTGAAGTGGTCGAGGTCGCAGAGGACCACGGCCATGGCGCCGCCCGACTCGCAGCAGCGCTGGTGCGCCTCGTGGAGCCGCCTCTCCAGGATCCGCCGCATGGCGAGGCCGGTGAGGGGATCCTCGCGGGCCTCGCGATCGAGGAAACAGCGCTGGACGGAGAGGCTCATCTGCGGCAGCAGGCGGTCGAGCAGCTCGACTTCGCGCGCTTCGACGCGGCGCGGATCGCACCACAGGCAGACCCGGCCGAGCACCGTCCCCTCCGGACGCGAGCGGAGTTGCCGCTCGAGGATCTGCCAAGGCGTACGGCGGTGGAAGCCGGGCAGGGCGGGAGCGAAGCGTTCCGGCTCCGGCACTCCCTCTCCCAGCGTCTCCGAATCCGGACCCCACCACCAGCTCTGGAACTCGCTGCCGGGCGTCAGCACCTCGAACTGGAACCAGGAGAAGCTCGGCACCACCCGATGGCACTCGATGCGGATGCGGTCCGCGAGGGCCGTCATCTCCTCTGTCGGGGTGCTCATGCGCTGGCCGGCGCGGCGCAGCGTCTCGAGGTCTCGAGCCCGGTTCTGCGCCCGTTCGCGGAGGAGCCCATGGCGGGTGGCCTCGACGGTGAGCCCGGCGAAGCAGAGGATGAGGAACGCGGCGAGAGGCCAGCCGGCCCGGTCACCTACGAGCAGCAGCGCTCCGCCGGCGAGCCAGCCACCCAGGTCGAGGGAAAGCGGCAGGAAGATCTGCCCGAAGCGGAGCGACGCCTCCGGCCGGCGGATCTTGCGGTCGGCCACCTCCAGGCCGATCCAGACGAGGAAGTAGGCCTCGGCCGCGGCGGCCAGGACGGCTGGAGGGCTCCACCGCTCGAGGAGCCACACCCACGCGCAGCCCGCGGCGAGAGAGGCCAGCGCGGCGCGTCCGGTGGTCTCGAGGATGCGAGGAACGAGGTCCCGCCGCTCGGGAGGGGGGAAGGCCCCGACGCGGCGCACGATGCGCAATGACAGCTCGGCGACGAGGACCGCGGAGGACGCCAGCAGCGCAGCCGGCGCCGCCCCGGAAAGCCGCAAGGCCGCCGGCAGGATCATCGCGCCGAGGCCGAGGGTGGTGCTCCCCGCGGCCGGCCGGTGACAGGCCAGGACGGCGCCCGCCAGGAGCAGGACCACCAGCAACAAGGCCGGCATCGGAGCTGAGGGCGTCAGCGCCGCCACCCGATACGCGGCGGCGAGCGCCAAGGCACCGCCCGCGATGGGCAGCAGGGACGCCCAGAGGTCGCGAGGCGATCGGGTAGGCTTCATGGGGTGAAGGACGAATCCTGTGGGGATGGTAGAGCAAGAGGGAAGGGAGAACAATAAAGGACAACAAGGACAGCAAAGACAGCAAGGGCCTTCCCCGTCCTTGTTGTCCCTGTCGTCCCTGTCGTCCTTGGATTTTAAAGATCCCTCGCCGCCGGCAACCCCCCCACCCCCGCCGCCGCCTCCACCCCCGCCAGGATCGCCTCAGCGACCGCCCGCTCGGCGAGCACGCCGATCTGGTTGACGTGGGCCTTGCGCTCTCCCGAGGAGAGGACGACGACGAGGTCGCCGTCGTAGAGGGAGAGGGCGGGAGAGAGGGTACGGTAGAAGCCGCCGAAGGCCATCTGGCAGACCTTGAGCGCGGCGGGCTTGAGGAGGGCGGCGTCCGTCATCACCACCGCGAGGGTGGTATTTCCCTCCCAGGGATGCGCGGCTTCGGGCGGCAGGTTGGCGAGGACTCTCTCCGCCGAGGCGAGCTCGCGGGAGTCCGGCGCCGTGAGGCAGCCGGCGAGGAGGGTGCCGTCGAGCCGGCGGACGTCACCGAAGGCGTTCACGGCCACGGCGGCGGCGACGGTGGGACCGCCCGGCACGGTGAGGCTGGCGAAGCCGAAGCCGCCCTTCATCCCATTCGCCGGGCCGAGCGCCTTGCCCACCGTGGCGCCGGTGCCCGCGCCTACGCTCCCCACCGCGATCGGGCCGTGGCCGGCGGCGGCAAGGGCGGCTTCCACCACGGCGCGGCCGGGCGCGATCGGCTTGCCGAGGCCCAGGTCGAAGAGGATGGCCGTGGGGACGATCGGCACGGGAGCGATGCCGGTCTGAAAGCCATAGCCGCGCTCGGCGAGCCAATCCACCACCGGATCGGCCGCGGAGAGGCCGTAGCCGCTGCCGCCGGCGAGCACGACCGCATGAGCCTTGCTGGAGACGTGCTGGCCGGAGACCAGCGAATCGAACTGCCGGGTGCCCGTGGCCGAGCCCCGCACCTCGGCCGCCGCCAGAGCCCCCTCCGGGCAGAGGATGACCGTGACGCCGGTCAAAGCCTCGCGGTCCGTGCCGTGGCCGATGGCGAAGCCGGGGAGGTCGAGGGTACGGGTGGGTTGAGGAAGCGGGTTCATGGGGGTGGTGGCATTGTAGGCGGTATACGCTCCGAAGCCTCATCCTCTGGCCCCCTCTCCACGAAGTGGAGAGGGGGGACGATGCCGAACCTATCTGGCCATGATTCGGCAAAACCTCCCCGCAGGCGTTCCCCCCTCTCCAGCTTGCTGGAGAGGGGGCCAGGGGGTGAGGTTTCGAAGGGCAGACCGCCCCAACCGGCAACGCGTCCTTGCCAGCCACCCCCCTCCCCGTCTATCCTGTCGTGCCCCAAAGCGGTCTGGCCGTCGATCTATAACCCATGTCAGAACCCAAAGAACCCTCCGCCGTCTCCTGGAACTGGCGCGCCCGCGCTGCCGGTGCGGAGGAGGCCGCCGGCCGCGAGGCGGCGGCGAACCGCCGGAAGGGCGGCATCGGCGGCGTCATCGGCGTGGCGGCGGCGGCGGCGGTCTATTACCTCCTCGACCGGCCGGTCGCCGCGGCGGTCATCGCCGGCATTGCCCTCCTGATCGTGCTGATCGCGCAGGTCTCTCCCTTGGGTCTCTACAAGAAGCTTTCCCGGGGGCTGGACCGCTTCGCTCATGCCGTGGGCTCCGTCGTCACCTGGGTGCTGATGACGGTCCTCTACTACGTCGTCTTCCTGCCGATCGGGGCGGTCATGCGGGCGCGGCGGAAGCTCGCCATCTCGCGCGGCGCCGATCCGCGGCTGCCCACCTACTGGATCTCGACCGAAGGGCGCGCGAGGACCCCCGAGTCCTACCGCAAGCAGTTCTAGCCGTGAAGCTCCTCGGCATCAGTTGCTACTACCACGACTCGGCCGCCTGCCTGGTGGACGCCGGGCGCATCGTCGCCGCCGCCCAGGAGGAGCGCTTCACCCGTAAGAAGCACGACGAGGGCTTCCCCTTCCACGCCGTGCGCTACTGCCTGGCCGAGGGCGGTGTGGGCGAGGGCGAGCTCGACGGGGTGGTCTTCTACGACAAGCCGCTGCTCAAGTTCCACCGCATCCTGGAGACTTATCTCGCGGTGGCGCCCAAGGGGCTGCGCTCGGCTGTCATGGCGCTGCCGGTGTGGCTGCGCGAGAAGCTGTGGATCCCGCCCCAGATCCAGGACGCGCTCGAGCGCTGCGGCGTCGGCGAGGCGAAGGAGATCTACTTCACCGAGCACCACGAGTCGCACGCGGCGTCGGCTTTCTATCCCTCGCCCTTCGAGGAGGCGGCTGTGCTGACGCTCGACGGCGTCGGCGAATGGGCGACGACGACGATCGGCGTCGGCGAGGGCCACAAGCTGCGGCTGCTGCGCGAGATCACCTTCCCCCACTCGCTCGGCCTCCTCTACTCGGCGTTCACCTACTTCACGGGCTTCCGGGTGAACTCGGGCGAGTACAAGCTGATGGGGCTCGCGCCCTACGGCGAGGGCCGGTTCTCGGACGCCATCCGGCGGGAGCTGGTGGACGTCCGCGACGACGGCTCGTTCCGCATGAACATGGACTACTTCGGTTATCTCGACGGCCTCGAGATGACGAACGGCAATTTCGAGTCGCTCTTCGGCGGGCCGCCGCGCAAGCCCGAGTCGCCGATCACCCAGCGGGAGATGGACCTCGCCAGGTCCATTCAGGAGGTCACCGAGGAGATCGTCCTCAAGCTCGCCCGCACCGCCCGCGAGCTCACCGGCAAGCGCTACCTCTGCATGGCCGGCGGCGTGGCCCTCAATTGCGTCGCCAACGGCGTGCTGCTGCGCGAGGGGATCTTCGACGACCTGTGGATTCAGCCCGCGGCGGGGGACGCTGGCGGCGCTCTCGGCGCGCCGCTCGCCGTCTGGCACAACGCCCTGGAGAAGCCGCGGACGGTGACCGTCTCCGACGGCCGGCCGCGGGACGCCATGCGCGGCGCGCTGCTGGGGCCGGAGTTCTCGCGCCAGCAGATCCGGGACTATCTCGAGTTCCACCATCTTCCTTACGAGGAGATCCCCGAGGCCGATTGGGCGCGCCGCATCGCCGAGCTGATCGCCGGCGAGAACGTGGTCGGGCTCTGCCAGGGGAGGATGGAGTTCGGCCCGCGGGCGCTCGGCGGCCGGTCGATCATCGGCGACGCGCGCTCGCCGAAGATGCAGTCGGTGATGAACCTGAAGATCAAGTACCGCGAGAGCTTCCGGCCGTTCGCGCCGAGCGTGCTGGAGGAGCGGGTGTCGGACTACTTCGAGCTCGACCGGCCGTCGCCCTACATGCTGCTGGTGGCCGACGTGGTGGCGAGCCGGCGCATTCCGAAGCGGGGGGACGAGAAGGACCTGCCGCTCGTCGAGTGGGTGAACCGGCCGCGCTCGGACGTGCCGGCGATCACCCACGTCGACTACTCGGCACGCATCCAGACCGTCTCCCGGGAGGACAGCCCGCGCTATCACGCCATCCTCTCGGAGTTCGAGCGGCTCACCGGCTACGGCGTGATCGTCAACACCAGCTTCAACGTGCGGGGCGAGCCGATCGTCTGCACGCCGGAAGACGCCTACCGTTGCTTCATGCGCACGGAGATGGACTATCTGGTCCTCGGCCCCTTCCTCCTCGACAAGCGGGCGCAGCCGCCGTTGGAGGAGCGGGGAGACTGGCGCAAGGAGTTCCAGCTAGACTAGAGAGGATTCGGAGGGAAGGAGATTCTCATGCGCAGGCTTCGCTACGTCGGTTCGTTCTTCGGCGAGATCGTCCAGTTCGCCCGCCAGAACAAGGTGTATTGGATCGTCCCTCTGGTGCTCATCCTGGGGCTCGTGATCCTGCTGGTGGTCACCAGCCAGGCGACGGCGCCATTCATCTACACGTTGTTCTAGAATAGCCCTATGCGCTTCAAACCACTTCACGGAATCCTCATCGTCCTGCTCGTCCTGGGGTTGATCTGGGCCGCCGAGGTGACCCTGGAGGGGCGCTTGAACCCGTCGGGCTTCGAGCGGGTCTCGCCCGGGCAGGACGGGCAGGTGCGGATCAGCCTGGCGGACCTGAAGCCCCAGGACGTCCGCTTCTTCCGCTTCCTCAACGCCGGCAACCAGGAGGTGCGGTTCTTCGTCGGGCGCGACGGCGCCGGCCGGGTGCAGGTGGCCTTCGACGCCAACGAGCAGTGCGCCAAGCAGAAGCGGGGGTACCGGCACGAGGGAGAGTGGATGGTGTGCAACAAGTGCGACAAGGCGTTCCGCCTGGCGGAGACGAACGACCACGGCGAGGGCTGCACGCCGATCCCGCTCCGTTTCCGGGAGCAGGGGCAAGAGCTCGTGCTGGCCGAGGCGGACGTTCTCCAGGGCTGGCGGCTTTTCCGTTGAGCGGCTGGCGGGTAAAGACAACTGACGTGAAATCAGAGCTTTGACGGCCCGGCTCGCGATGGTGTATCGTCGCGCGGTCCGGAAAGGATAGCCATGGGCGCAGCCGACTTCGTGCTCTACGAGGAGGAGTTCAGGCATCTTGAGGAGGCCCTGCGCCGCCTGCGCCAGGAGGCCAACGCCAAGGCTGTCTTCCTCATCGACAAGAACGGCCAGCAGATCGCCTCGGCGGGCGAGGTCGAGCAGTTCGACACCACGTCGCTCGCCTCGCTGACCGCCGGCAACGTGGCCGCCACCGACGGGCTGGCGAAGCTCATCGGCGAGCGGGAGTTCTCGGTGCTGTTCCATGAGGGCCAGCAGGACCACATCCACATCTCCATCGTCGCCAAACGCTCCATCCTGGTGGTCATCTTCGACGAGCGGTCTTCCCTCGGGCTGGTGCGCCTGCGGGTGAAGAGGGCGAACGTGGACCTGGAGAAGATCTTCGAGGTGATGGTGCAGAAGGGCGAAAAAGGAGGTCAGGGACCGGCCCACGCGAGCCCTTTTTCCGAGATCACCGACGACGACATCGACGCCCTCTTCGGCGAGTAGCCGCGGAAGCGGCCGGCCGGTGACGGGGGCCGTCCCGGAGGCCAGCCTCCAGGCGCCTCCCGGGCGGCCGGTGATGGACCGAGGCATCGAGCATGACTTTCATCAACTACGCCAGCAAGGAAATCAACTGCAAGATCGTCTATTACGGCCCCGGTCTGTGCGGCAAGACGACCAACCTGCAGTACATCTACAACAAGACCGCTCCCGAATCGAAGGGCAAGATGATCTCCCTCGCCACCGAGGCCGATCGCACCCTGTTCTTCGATTTCCTGCCTCTCGACCTGGGGAGCATCCGCGGCTTCACCACCCGGTTCCACCTCTACACCGTGCCCGGCCAGGTTTTCTACGACGCCAGCCGCAAGCTGATCCTCAAGGGGGTGGACGGCGTCGTCTTCGTGGCCGACAGCCAGGACGAGCGGATGGAGGCGAACATCGAGTCGATCCGCAACCTGGAACAGAATCTGAAAGAGCACGGCTTCGACCTGGCGACGATCCCCTACGCCTTGCAGTTCAACAAGCGGGATCTGCCGAACGTGCTGGCCGTCGAAGACATGTACCGCACGCTCAACTACAAGCGCGAGCCCACCTTCGAAGCGGTGGCGACGACGGGGGTGGGCGTTTTCGATACCCTGAAATCGGTCGCCAAGCAGATCCTGATCGAGCTGAAAAAACGCTAGGCGAGAGAGGAGCCATGGCCAAGGCCAAACCGAAACCCCAGCCCAAATCCAAGCCCAAGCCCAAGACTCAGCAGCGGGCCCTCGCCCGGTCCCAGGCCGGCGCCGATCCGGCGATCGACGCCTTGACGAAGGGGCTCGCGGCCCTGCAGAAGAAGGACTGGCAAAAAGCGGCGTCTCTCCTGGAGAAGGCGGTGGCGCTCGCCGACCTTCCGGAGCTGCGCGAGCGCGCCCGGCAGTTTCTCGCCGCCAGCCGCCAGAAGGCGCAGGCCGAGGAGGCCCAGCCCGCCAAGGGCAAGGACGCCGACCCTTATCTCCAGGCCGTCTACGAGAAGAACCGGGGCAACTTCAAGGAGGCGCTGGAGATCTGCCGCCGGGGCGGGCGCGAGCAGAAGGACGAGCGTTTCGCCTATCTCGCGGCGTCGATCCATGCCCTCGAGGACCGGCTGGAAGAGGCGGCGCAGGGGCTTGCCAAGGCGGTCGAGCTGAACCCGAAGAATCGCATCTATGCCTTCCACGACTCCGACTTCGCCGAGCTCCGCAAGAACCGGGACTACCGCCCGCTCTTTGGCCTCTCCTGACCCGGCGCGGCCTGCCGGCAAGTCTCTGGTGGCGATCGGCGGCGGCACCGGCCTCTCGGCGCTGCTGCGCGGTCTCAAGCACCACGTCGGCGGCGCGCGGCTGCGCGAGCTCTCCGGCGTGGTGACCGTCACCGACGACGGCGGCTCCTCCGGCCGGCTGCGCCGCGAGTTCGGCGTGCTGCCGCCGGGGGACATCCGCAATTGCCTCGCCGCCCTGGCCGACGACGAGGACCTGCTGACGCGGCTCTTCCAGTACCGCTTCCCGAACGGCGGCGGCCTGCTCGGCCACTCCTTCGGCAACCTGTTCCTGACGGCGCTCACCGGCATCACCGGCGACTTCCACCAGGCGATCCTCACCGCCGAGTCGGTGCTCTCGGTGCGCGGCAAGATCTATCCGGCGACGCTGATGGACGTGCGGCTGCGGGGGCGCGGCGTCTCCGGCCGCATCTACGAGGGCGAGTCGGCCGTGGGCCTCTCCGGCGAGGAGCTGGCGGCGGTGGAGATCGATCCGGCGACGCCGCCGGCGTTTCCACAGGCGGTGTCGGCTCTGGAGAAGGCGGACCTCATCCTGCTCGGCCCGGGATCGCTCTACACCTCGATCCTCCCCAACCTGCTGATCCCGGGCATCCGCCAGGCGGTCGCTAAGGCCCGCGCGCGGGTCGTGCTGCTGCTCAACCTGATGACCCAGCCGGGGGAGACGGACGGCATGATGGGGGTGGAGCACCTGCAGGCGCTCGCGCGGCACGTCGGTTCGCGGGTCATCGACGCCGTGCTCGCCAACTCGGCGCCCCTCCCAGCGCCGCTCGTCCGCCGTTACGCCGAGGGCGGCTCCGAGCCGGTATCCGTAGATCGCGCTGCTCTGGAGAGCGCCGGCGTGGAGGTGATCGAGGCCGACCTCCTGGCCGTGGACCGCGACCTGATCCGCCACGATCCCGAGAAGCTCGCGCGGGTGGCGCTGGAGCTGGCGGAGGGAGGCCGGTAGAGACCATGCCCGATCCCCGCCTCCGCATCGCCGTGATCCTCGCCGCCGGCAAGGGAACGCGGATGAAGTCCTCCCTGCCCAAGGTGCTGCACCGGGCGGCGGGCCGGCCGCTCCTCGCCTGGGTGGTGGATGCGGCGCGGGCGGCCGGCTGCGAGCGCATCCTCGTCGTGGTCGGCCACGGGCACGAGCGCGTACGAGAGGAGATCCAGGGTGCCGATCTCGCTTGGGTCCTCCAGGAGGAGCAGAAGGGGACCGGGCATGCCTTGGGACAGGCCGAGCCCGAAGTACGCGGGCCGGCGACGCTTCTGGTGCTCTCCGGGGACGCGCCCATGGTCACCCCTGCCACCCTCGACCGGCTGGCCACGGCGGCCGAGGAGGGATGGGGCGCGCTCGCGGTGGCGGAGATGGACGATCCGGGGTCGCTCGGCCGCGTGGTGACGGCGCCCGGCGGCGATCTGGAAGACATCGTCGAAGCGCGCGAAGCCTCCGCGGACGTCCTGGCGATCCGGCAGGCGAACGCCGGGATCTACGCCCTCTCCGCGCCGGAGATCTTCGACTACATCCGCGCGCTCACGCCGGAAAACGTCCAAGGAGAGCTGTACCTCACGCATGCGGTCCGGAACGCGGCGCGAGACGGCCGCCCGGTGCGGCTGATCGGGCTGGCCGACGCGGAAGAAGGGCTGGGCGTCAACGACCGGGCCGAGCTCGCCCGCGTCCACCGGCTGCTGCTCGACCGGCACCTCCTGGTTCTGATGAGAGCGGGGGTGACCATTCTCGAGCCCGAGCGGACCGTCGTCGAGCCCGGCGTATGCGTCGGAGAAGACACGGTGATCCACCCGGGAGTGTCCCTCCTGGGCCACACCACTGTCGGCCGGGAATGCACGATCCATCAAGGATGTTGGTTGCGCGATACGGCTCTCGGGGACCGGGTCGAGGTCGCGCCCTATAGCATCCTGGACGGCGCCGAGGTCGGCGGCGGCTGCCGGGTGGGGCCCTTCGCCCGGCTGCGTCCGGCATCCCGCTTGCTTGAGGGTGCTCGGGTGGGCAACTTCGTGGAAGTGAAAGGCTCGGAGATCGGCGCCGGCGCCAAGGTGAACCATCTAGCCTACGTGGGGGACGCTACGGTGGGCGAGGGAGCCAACCTCGGAGCCGGGGTCGTGACCTGCAACTACGATGGCGTGCGCAAGCATCCCACGGAGATCGGCGCCGGCGCCTTCATCGGCAGCGACACCATGCTGGTGGCGCCCGTAAAAGTGGGAGCCGGGGCCACGACCGCCGCGGGCTCGGTCGTCACCAAGGACGTCCCCGCCGGAGCGCTGGCGATCGGGCGGGTGCGGCAGAAGAACCTGGAAGGCTGGGCCGGAGGCCTCCGCCGGCGCCGCGAGCGGAAGAAAGAGGAACCTTAGATCATGTGCGGAATCGTGGGATACGTGGGGCAGCGCGAGGTGGTGCCCCTGCTGATGGACGGCCTCCGCCGCCTGGAGTACCGGGGCTACGACTCGGCCGGCGTGGTGGCGGTGCGCGACGGCGACTTCCAGACCGTCAAGGCCGAGGGCAAGCTGGACAACCTGCGGGAGAAGCTGGAGCAGCAGCCGCTCTCCGGCCGCTACGGGCTCGGCCACACCCGCTGGGCCACCCATGGTCCGCCGAGCGAGCGCAACGCCCATCCCATGGTGGACTCCCGCCGCCGGCTGGCCCTGATCCACAACGGCATCATCGAGAACTACCTGCCGCTCAAGAAACGGCTGATGGCCGAGGGCTGGACCTTCAGCTCGGACACCGACACCGAGGTGGTGGCGAATCTCATCTCCTCGTATCTGGACGGTAGCGACCTGCGCTCGGCCGTGGCACGCGCCGTCGGCGAGTTGGAAGGGATGTACGCCTTCGCCGTGGTGACCAGCGAGACCCATGGCCAGGAGATCGTCGCCGCCCGCCAGGGACCGCCGCTGGTCATCGGCCTTGCCGAGGGCGAGCAGTTCCTCGCCTCGGACCCGGCAGCCCTGCTCGCCTACACCAAGGACGTCGTCTTCCTGGAAAACGGCGACCTGGCGCGGCTCAAGCCCGCCGGGATCGAGATCCAGGACCGCTCAGGCCAGCCCGTCCAGCGCCCCGTCCACCATCTCAACTGGGATCCCATCCAGGCCGAGAAGGGCGGTTACAAGCACTTCATGCTCAAGGAGATCCACGACCAGCCGCAGGCGGTGCAGGACACCTTCGCCGGCCGCGTGGACTTCGAGAACGCTGGCATCCTGTTCGACGAGGTCAAGATCACGAAAGAGGAGTTGGAACGTGTCGAGCGCCTCCACCTGCTGGCCTGCGGCACCTCCTGGCACGCGGCGCTGGTCGGCAAGTTCCTCATCGAGGACATCGCCCGCCTGCCGGTCGAGGTCGACTACGGCTCCGAGTACCGCTACCGCGACCCGATCGTCTCCGACCGCGTGCTCGCCGTGGGCATCTCGCAGTCGGGCGAGACGGCGGACACGCTGTCGGCCATGGAAGCGGCCCGCGAGCGCGGCGCGCGCCTGTTCTCCGTCTGCAACGTCGTCGGCAGCCAGGCGACGCGCATCAGCGAAGGAGTGATCTACACCCATGCGGGGCCCGAGATCGGCGTCGCCTCCACCAAGGCGTTCACCACGCAGCTCGTGGCCCTCTACCTCCTCGCCCTCTACCTGCGCGAGTGCCGCTTCGGCAAGGTCGAGAGGCACTATCTGGACGCGCTGACGCACCTGCCGCAGGCGGTCGACGAGGTACTCCGCGGGCAGGAGCGCCACATGGACGAGCTCGCCCGCCGCTATCACCGCGCGCAGAACTTCCTCTACCTGGGCCGCGGCATCAACTATCCGATCGCGCTGGAGGGAGCGCTCAAGCTCAAGGAGATCTCCTACATCCACGCCGAGGGCTACCCCGCCGGCGAGATGAAGCACGGCCCCATCGCCTTGATCGACGAGCACATGCCGGTGGTGGCCATCGCCACGGGGGATCAGATCGCCGAGAAGGCGAAGAGCAACATGCAGGAGGTCAAGGCGCGGGACGGCATCGTCATCGCCCTGACCGACCGCGATCCGGAGGACTTCGGCGGCATCACCGACGAGCTGATCCAGGTGCCCTCGGTCTCGCCGCTCCTGCAGCCGATCGTCAACGTCGTGCCCCTGCAGCTCCTCGCCTACTTCATCGGCGTGCGAAGAGGCGCCGACGTGGACCAGCCGCGGAATTTGGCGAAGAGCGTGACGGTGGAGTAGGCCGAATGACCAGGACGTTGTACGCGATCCTGCACCAGGAGGGAGATTTATACGTGGCCGAGTGCCCCGAGGTCGGCACGGTCAGTCAGGATCGTCTCGGGAGGAGGCGGTGGCGAATCTTAAGGAGGCCACAGAGCTCTTCTTGGAGGAGTTTCCCCGTCGCTTGAAGAGCTTGGGACGATTCAGTCGGGGTCAGGGCTCCGAGTAGTCTTCGAGTTGGAGAACCCGGAGCCCTGGAATCGAGGGTATTCGGTGATCGTTGGTGAGAAAAACAGGGCATCCTGCGCTCATCGCGGAAGTGACTTGAAGCGCGTCAGGAACCTTCAAGCGTGTGGTAGCTCGCACCAGAGCAGCTGCACGCAAGAGTGCATCGTTAATTTCGACCATCTTCAGGCGGCTTTTCGTCAGGACCCGCTCATAGTGGCGTGCCAGAACCTCGTTGCCTGCCCGAAGAGGGACAACGAGGGTCTCCATCAGCGTAAGGCTGGATGTCACCCCGATAAGGTGCCCATCGGTGATCGCGGTGATGAGCGGATCGATCAGTGGTAAATAACGAGGGTTCTCTTCGATGAAGTAGACGAAGATGGAGGAGTCCAGAGCGATGGGCCCATTCCCGATATCGCTCAAGAGTCCCACGAATCCCGTTCCCCCCGGATGTACTCCACGGCATCAATTCCCTTCCACAGCTCCTTCCCCAGTCCACGAAGTTCCAAGAGGGAAACTGGTTCCTGATCCACGGCCTCATGAAGGATATGGATGACCTGTTGAGCCAGCGATCGGTGTTCTTGCTGTGCCTGCTCCTGGAGCTTCTCATAGAGCGGTTCTGGGAAATTCTTGATGTTGAGCGTTGCCATCAGTTCCTCCTTCGCGCCTCCATTTTGGAGGAAAAACCCGTGGAGTTCAATATACTCCGCAGATGGGCTTGGCTGGAGAGGCCTATCACCAAAGACGCGACGCCTTCGCATCCGAGGAGGGGCGCCTCGCCAGGATCTCCTTCCGATTCTCCCTCCTGCGCGGCGGCCTGTTCCTCGCCTTCGCCGCCTGCCTCGCCGTGATCCTGGTTCGGGGCGGCCAGCCGGGGTGGGAGTGGTGGGCCGGGGCGGGGTTCTGGCTCGTCGCGTTTCTGGCGGTTCTGCCTTATCACGATCGGACCATTCAGCGGCAGCGCCGGCAGGGCGAGCTGCGGACGATCAATGAAGAGGGACTGCTGCGGCTGGCCCGCGACTGGGCGGCGCTCCCCGTGCCCTTCTTGCCCGAGCCGGACGATGCGGAACGGCCCGTCGCCCGCGATCTGAACCTCTTCGGCCGCGCCTCGGTCGCCCACCTTCTTGGAACGGTTCATACGCCGCCCGGAAAATCGGCTCTGACAGACTGGCTGTTGCATCCAGCGCCACCAGACGAGATCCTCAGCAGACAGGAGGCGGTGGCCGAGCTGGCGAGCGAGATCGACCTGCGGCAGGAGATCGAGGTGGGCGTCCGCCCGATGGAGAAATCTCCGCCCGACCTGGAGCCGTTCCTGCGCTGGGCCGAGGGCGAGCCCTGGCTCCTCCGCCGCGCCGGATTGGTCTGGCTCGCTCGATTCCTCGCGGTGGCGACTCCGGCCGCGCTGATCGCCGCCATCGCGACTCCCCTTCCTTCGGGCGTCTTCCTGCTGCTCGCCACGATCAATCTCGCCTTGGGCTATTCCCTCCGGGAGCGGACCCATGGCGTCTTCAACCGCGTCGAGGCGCGGGAGGGGCAATTCCAGCTCTACGCCGAAGCTCTGGAGCGCATCTCTGGCCGCGCGTATACCGCTGCCGGGCTGCGCCGTCTCGCCGGCGAGCTCACCGCGGGAGAGGAGCCCGCCCATCGCTGGATGGACCTTCTTCATCGCAGAGTGGAGCTGTCCGACGTACGTCATTCGACGTACCTCTACCTGCCTCTGCAGTCCCTCCTCTGCTGGGATCTCCACATGCTCTGGCTGCTGGAGCGCTGGCAGCGGGACGCCGGCAAGCGTGTCCGAGCCTGGCTGGCGGCGCTCGGTCGCTTCGAGGCGCTCTCCGCTCTCGCCGGGCTGCGTTTCGATCATCCCGATTGGGCTTTCCCGACCGTGGCCGCGGAGGAGGACCGGTTCGCGGCGCAGGAGCTGGGCCATCCGTTGATCGCGGACGAGCGGCGGGTTACGAACGACGTCGAGGTTGGTCCACCGGGGACTTTCCTCCTCGTGACCGGCTCGAACATGTCCGGCAAGAGCACGCTGCTGCGCTCGATCGGCGTCAACGCGGTGCTGGCGCAGGCGGGCGGGCCGGTCTGCGCGGTTTCCCTGCGCATGCCGCCGGTCACGTTGGCGACGAGCATCCTGGTGGAGGATTCGCTGGCCGAGGGGGTCTCTTTCTTCATGGCGGAGCTGAAGCGGGTCCAGCGCATCGTCGAGGAAGCCGACCGCGTCCATGCCGAGGGGCGCATCCTGCTCTACCTTCTCGACGAGGTGCTGCGCGGCACCAACAGCCAGGAGCGCCAGGTGGCGATTCGCCGGGTGCTCCTCCACCTGCTGCGGCAGGGAGCGATCGGCGCCATCTCCACCCACGACCTGCAGCTCGCGGAAATGGAGGACCTGAAAGCCGCCATGGTGCCCGTCCATTTCCGCGAGACGCTGCATCCCGGCGGCGATCCGCCCATGACCTTCGACTACAAGATGCGGCCGGGCATCGCCACCACCGTCAACGCGCTCAAGCTGATGGAGCTGGTGGGGCTGCGGCCGGAGGAGTGAGAAACGGGGCGCCGCGCAGGCAGCGCCCCTGAAGCGGGATCAGGCTTTGGCCGCCTCGACCGGAATCCGCATCCGGTAGAAAGACCGCCAGACGAAGAAAGCCGAGATCACGAAGAAGACCACGGCCAAGGCCGTGCTGGTCGACTTCGGCATCTCGATCGCCAGCTCGACGGCGAGCAGGCCGAAGAGTGTGGTGAACTTGATGACCGGATTCATGGCCACCGACGAGGTGTCCTTGAACGGATCGCCCACGGTGTCGCCCACGACGGTCGCCGCGTGGAGCGCCGTGCCCTTCTCCTTGAGCTCCACCTCGACGATCTTCTTGGCGTTGTCCCAGGCGCCGCCGGCGTTGGCCATGAAGATCGCCTGGTAGAGGCCGAAGACGGCGATTGAGATCAGATAACCGATGAAGAAGTAGGGCTCGAGGCAGGCGAAAGCCAGGGTGCTGAAGAACACCGTGAGGAAGATGTTGAACATCCCCTTCTGGGCGTAGGTGGTGCAGATGGCGACCACGCGCTTGCTGTCCTCGGTCGAGGCCTTCTCGGCGCCCGCGTCGAGCCGGATGTTCTTCTTGATGAACTCGACGGCGCGGTAGGCGCCGGTGGACACCGCCTGGCAGGAGGCGCCGCTGAACCAGTAGATGATGGCGCCGCCGGTGATCAGGCCGAGCAGGAATGGCGGGTGGAGGAGCGAGAGCTTCTCCACGTCCTGGGTCAGCCGGTTGGTGAGCACCACGATGATCGAGAAGATGAGCGTCGTCGCGCCCACCACGGCGGTGCCGATGAGCACCGGCTTGGCCGTCGCCTTGAAGGTGTTGCCGGCGCCGTCGTTGGCCTCCAGGTGGTGCTTGGCGACCTCGAAGTCCGGCGCGAAGCCGTAATCCTTCTGGATCTCCTCGCGGATGCCGGGCAG
Organism: Thermoanaerobaculia bacterium; assembly: GCA_044868005.1. Taxonomy (GTDB): domain Bacteria; phylum Acidobacteriota; class Thermoanaerobaculia; order Multivoradales; family UBA5704; genus DATARR01. Next base: position 24,284 of record JBIOVX010000268.1, read on the forward strand.
GGTCTCGATGGTCGACAGCTCGAAGACGGACTGCGCGTTGTCGGTCACCGGGCCGTAGGAGTCGACGGCGATGGTCACCGGACCCATGCCGAGGAAGCCGAAGGCTACGAGGCCGAAGGCGAAGACGGCCGGAGCGATCATGAGGCCGGCGGGCAGCGCCGTGCTGACGCCGTAGGCAATGCCCATCAGGGAGACGATGGTCAGGCCCATCCAATAGGCGCTGAAGTTGCCGGCGATTAGGCCGGCCAGGATGTTGAGCGAGGCGCCACCCTCGCGCGAGGCGGTCACCACTTCCTTGACGTGGCCGGACTCGGTGGAGGTGAACACCTTGACGAACTCGGGGATGAGCGCACCCGCCAGCGTGCCGCAGGAGATGATGGCGGAGAGCTTCCACCACAGCGTGTTGTCACCGGCGAGGTCCGGGATGAGCAGGTAGGAGGCGATGAAGGTGACGATCATCGAGAGAATCGAGGTCAGCCAGACCAGCGAGGTCAGCGGCGCCTCGAAGTTCATCGTCGCGGCGTCGCGGTAACGGGCGGTGGCGATGGCCTCGTTGATCGCGTAGGAGACGCCGCTGGTGACGATCATCATGATGCGCATGGCGAAGATCCACACCAGGAGCTGGATCTGGACCGTCGAGCTCGTCACCGCGAGCAGGATGAAGGTGATGAGCGCGACGCCGGTGACGCCGTAGGTCTCGAAGCCGTCCGCCGTGGGGCCCACCGAGTCGCCGGCGTTGTCGCCGACGCAGTCGGCGATCACCCCGGGGTTGCGTACGTCGTCTTCCTTGATGTTGAAGACGATCTTCATCAGGTCCGAGCCGATGTCGGCGATCTTGGTGAAGATGCCGCCGGCGATGCGCAGCGCCGCGGCGCCCAGCGATTCGCCGATGGCGAAGCCGATGAAGCAGGGGCCGGCATAGTCGGCCGGGATGAAGAGCAGGATGGCGAGCATCATCACCAGCTCGACGCTGATCAGCAACATGCCGATGGAGATGCCGGCCTTGAGCGGGATCGCATAGGTGGGGAACGGCTTGCCGCGCAGGCTGGCGAAGGCGGAGCGCGAGTTGGCGAAGGTGTTGACCCGGATGCCGAACCAGGCGACGCCGTAGCTGCCGGCGATGCCGACGAGGCTGAAGAGGAGGATCGTCAGCACCTTGGTGAGATCGAAGCCGCGCAGCGTGTAGAAGTAGATGAAGATGACGATGCCGATGAAGATCTCGAGCAGCAGGATGAACTTGCCCTGGGTGACGAGGTAGGTCTTGCAGGTCTCGAAGATCAGCTCGGAGATCTCGCGCATCGAGCGATGGACGGGCAGGTTCTTGAGCTGCACGTACATCACGAGCCCGAAGAGCAGGCCCAGCACGCAGACGACGAGACCGCCCAGCAGCAGGTTGTGCCCATTGATGCCGAAGAAGGAGACGCTGCCGAGATCGGGCAGCACCAGCTCGGCCTCGCTCGCCGCGGCCGGCTTCGCGGCCAGCAGACCGCAGACCGTCATCAGCCCGAGCACGCCGAGCCGCTTCAAGGCCGGGCCGGACCGGGCAAGGAAATTGAGTTTCGACATAGTTCCTCCAAGTTTCTCCAAAATCGCGATTGGAAACGTCACAGCGTAGGCGAGCCCGCCGGTCCCGGCGAGAGGCCGAACCGGCGATCCGCGTCACGCTGGCAGGGATGGACCCTCAGGTTTTTCCCGGCCGTCCCCGCCGCGGCCCCGGAAAGACAGGTAAGCCAGCCCGGACCGGCCGAGTAAATCCGGGGGAAGGTATCACGCGGAGGGCTGGTCTTGCCAGTCTCCGCGGCATGCCCTGCGAAGCCTCACCCCCTGTCCCCCTCTCCCTGACGGGCGAGGGGGGACGATTCACAGCCGGCATTGGCAATAGGAGGCCACCTTTTAGGCAAGGCCCTTCGCAGGCGTCCCCCCTCGCCCGTCAGGGAGAGGGGGACAGGGGGTGAGGCTTCGCAGGGCATGCCGCGGAGACTGGCAAGACCAGCCCTCCGCGTG
>JBIOVX010000269.1:0-41546 GCA_044868005.1 Thermoanaerobaculia bacterium
ACGTTTCATGGGCGGGGACAAGCCCCGCCCCTACGAAAACGTCAAGGAGGGGGCCTCCGCCGCCGGATACGTCCCCAACACCCGCAACTCCGCCACGAGCGGCTCGACCTCGGCCAGCGCGCCGCGCACCGGATCGCGGTCGGCGTTGCCGTCGAGATCGAGATAGAAGCGGTATTTGAACGGGCTGCCCGGGATGGGACGCGACTCGAGCTTGGCGAGATTGACGCCGCGGCGGCTGAAGACGCCGAGCACCTCGGCCAGCGCGCCCGGCGCGTGGCGAGTGGTGAGGAGCAGGGAGGTCTTGGCCGGGATCTCGGGAGCGAACCGGACCGGATCCCGCGCCAGCTCGACGAAGCGGGTGTAGTTGCCCTCCTGCGACTGGATGCCCCGCCGCAGCACCTCGAGACCGAAGAGCCGTGCGGCGGACTCGCCGGCGATGGCGGAGACCGTTGGATCATTGCGTTCGCGCACCTTGCGGGCCGCGCCGGCGGTGTCGAACTCCGCCTGGGTCTTGATCCAGGGCACGGTGCGCAGGAAGTCCTGGCACTGCAGCAGGCCTTGCGGATGGGAGAGCGCGAGCCGGAGATCCTCGACGCGGGCGCCGGGCAGGCCGAGCAGGCAGTGCTCGATGCGGCTCACCGCCTCGGCCGTGATGGTGAGGCCGCCCTCCGCCAGCAGGTCGTAGGTCTCGTTGATGCTCCCCGCCGTGGTGTTCTCGATGGGCAGCAGGGCGCGGTCCGCGGCGCCCTCGCGCACCGCCTCGGCGGCGGCACGGAAGGTCTCGAAGCCTTCGAGCAGCACGCCCTCGGGAAGCCCGGCGTAACGGCGCTGCGCCGTGATGTGGCTGTAGGAGCCTTCGACCCCTTGATAGGCCACGCGGAGAGGCGTCACGTCCAGCGAGCGCACGTGGGCCTTCTGGTGCGCCACGGACATGTCGAGGATGACGCGATACAGCCGCTCGACCTCGTGCGCGTCGAGCCCCTGCTCGACCGCGGCGTGGCGAACGCGCTGAATGATCTGATCCTCCCGCGGCTCGTCGCGGAAGGGGACCGCCGACCGCAGCTTCGCCCCCGCCACCTCCTCGACCAGGCTCATCCGCCGCCGCAGATGGGCGAGGATCTCGCGATCGATTTCCTCGATGGCTTCGCGGAGGGAGGGGAGGTCGGGGGCTTCGGGCATGGGGGGAGGAGTATAGCCGCCGCGCCGGATCGCTACCGTCTCATCTCTCCTGCGATTCCGCGCGACACGCGGCGGGCGGCCCGCCGGATGTGATGCAGGGCAGGGAGGGCGCCGCACAGCCACAGCCCGGGCCGGCCGGGAACGGGGCCGTCGCGCAGAGGTCCCGTCAGGTCTCCGGCGAGAGGGAATCGCCGCTCTGAGAATCCCATCGCCAGCACGACGTCGCTGAACGGCTCATACCGGCCATCCACGAAGACCGCGCCTTCGGCCGTGAATTCGGAGATGCCCGGGAAGACCTGGATTTCGCCGCTCCGCAGCAGGCCCACCCACGGACCCGCGATCACCGGTGTGCGGCCGGACCGCTGATCCCTACCTATCTCTTCAGGCGACTTGAGGGAAAGACCCCGCTGGCGCAGATCGCCGAAGAGGCGTTCCTGGAGCCGCCACCAGAAGCGCTCTCCGGTCCGCTCGGCGATGCGGCCGGCCCTTTCGCCAAGCCGGCGCAAGGAGAGCATCCGCTCAGGGATCCAACGTTTCCAGCGGAAGGAATTGGCGCCGAGGATCTCCAGCGGCGCGATGTGGACGGGCCCGCGGACGGATACCGCCGTGCGGGCGCCGCGGCGGTGGAGCAGGGCGAGGACGTCCGCCGCCGTGTTGCCCAGACCGATGACGAGCACCCGCCGGCCGCCCCATTCAGGCTCCATCCAGACCTCCGCCGGCCGAAGCCACCGGCCGCGGAACTGCTCGCGGCCATTCCAGTCCGGCTGCCGGGGCTCGGCATAGCACCCCGAGGCGAGGACGACGTGACGAGCCTGCATAGGACCGCGAGAAGTCTGCACCCGCCAGCCGCCGTTCTCGCGAGTAAGCGCGGTCGCCTCGCGTCCGCATTCGATCTCCAGACCGGCCCACCTCGCATAGGCGCCGAGATACGCGAGGAACTCGGTCCTGTCCGGATATCGGCCCGTGGAGAGTCGCAGGCCCGGCAGCCCGGAGAGGCCGCGGGGAGTGTGTAGCCGCAGGGATTCGTAATGCCGCGCCCAGGACCAGCCGACCTCCTCGCCGCGCTCCAGAATGCAGGCGCGCAGGCCACGCCGCGCCAGACACGCGCCGACGGCGAGACCGGCCGGGCCGGCGCCTACGATGAGGATTTCAGAGCGGCTCAGCACGTCTTTTTTCCGGTTTGGCGTGGGGAGATACTATGTGGTGCGATGCCCCGTTTCCACAAAGGACAGGAAGTGTCCGTGTCGCCCAAAATTAGTCGGGGTGAGGGGTCTCCTCCCAGAAACCGCTGGAACAGCGATGGAAGGAGTCCCGCCAGGAGTTTTTGCGCTCGGACTGGGGTGGCCGAGAACGGGAGATCGCCGAACGCCGAGGTGCGCCGAGTTTCCGCGAGGGAGGTGGAGGCCCCGGAGGGGCGGGATTTGAAGAGCCCCGGGCTTCAGCCCGGGGTCAGCGGCCAATAAGAATTCGTCAAGCCCTGGAAGGCCGGCCTTCAGGTCCGCAGATGAAGGCCGGCCCTCCGGGGCTTTGGGATCGAATGGGCCCACTACCCCGGGCTGAAGCCGGCTCTTCAAATCCTGGCCCTTCGGGACGGATTCTCGAGCTGGACCCGCCGCGCGACCCGAGCTGGAGAAGGATGACGGAGCCGAGGCATCGAAGCTACAATGAAGCAATGAAGAGCACCGAGTTTCCTCCCGGCTGGGATGAAGAGCGCACCCGGGGAGTCTTGGAGCACTACGAGAAGCAGACCGAGGACGACGCGGTTGCCGAAGCCGAGGCTGCCTTTGCGAGCCGCACCGAGACGGTTATGACAGTCCCCAACGAGCTCGTACCGGCAGTGCGAGAGCTTATCGCCAAGCACCGACGCGGAGGCTGAAATCAGCTCCGATTCTTCCATGCAACACCCAATCTTCCGCGTTGTTGCCTTAGCTCTCCTTGGTGACTACCGCCTGCGGATCGGTTTCGATGACAGCAGTTTCCAGGTGATCGACTTCGAGCCTATCCTCAAGGGCGAGCTCTATGGGCCCCTTCGAGACCCTGAACTCTTTGCCGCCGTCGACGTGGATTCAGAGGTAGGTACTCTTATCTGGCCGAATGGAGCTGACTTCGATCCGGCCACTCTGCATGACTGGCCTGCCTGCGGTCCTGCCATGGGAGAGCTTGCCAGGAACTGGGCACTGGCGGCCGAGTGCGGTTCATAGGCGTGCAAAAAGAAGGAAATATGCGAAGCAAGATTTCTCCGGGATGGGACGTAAGGCGGATGCATCGTGTTCTGTTCCTCATTACATTAGCGGCAGCTGCGGTTGTTCTGGCGTACTTCCTGTTATGGGAGCTGCCTAAGCTCCAAGTAGGCACAAACTGCTCTCTCACGGAATTCCAGCGACAGCAGCTCGTGCTTGATGCGCGCAAAACGAATGCCCAGATTGTTGGCGGAGTGGCTCTCCTCTTTGGATTCTATTTTACATGGCGAAATCTTAAGGCGACGGAGGAGGGAAAAATTACGGAACGTTTTACTCGTGCAGTAGACCAGCTTGGTAGCGATAAGATTGAGCAACGCGTGGGCGGAATATTCGCGCTGGAGCGACTGGCTAAGGATTCCATGAAGGACCACCCATCCATCATTGAGCTTATTTGTACCTTCCTCCGCCATCGAGAGCGAACGAAAGAGGAGTCGGAACCGTATAGAGTACCGGTGGGTGTCAGGGAAGATCGCGACCTCGAGCTTGCAAGAAAAGTGCAAAAATCGATGGGTTGGGCGCCGGTCGCCCCGGAGGATGTCGGGGCCGCAATAAGTGTGCTCCGAAGAAATCGCCAGAAACTTCGGCCGCCACATCTTATCGACTTATCTGGCGCTGATCTGCGGAGGGTTAATTTAGAGGGCGCACAACTCCAGGGAGCCAATTTGTCTAGCGTTTATGGCGAATGTGCCAATTTTGATGGAGCCGACCTCCGTGATGCAGATTTCGGATACTCTGATTTCAAAATGGCTGGACTAGATGGTGCTGATTTACGCGGTGCTTGGATTGGTGGCGCAAAGTTCCAATGGGCTGAGCTGCGGAAGGCTGATTTGCGTGACATAAAAATAGTCCACAAGCCGGAATACGAATGGGGTTTTGAGTCCGATCCCGATATAGACAACGCCATGGCGGATCATGTGACTGTCGACTTCAAATATGCGGACCTGAGAGACGCGTTACTAGAGGGAGTCACTTTGGAGCGAGCAAATCTAAGATTCGCAAATCTTTCAACCGCTGTTGGTTTATCCTACCATCAGATTGAGGGGGCATTTGGCAACAAAAAGACTCAGATCCCGCAGGGCATTTCTCGTCCTTCTAGATGGGAGACTGATAAGGAGGATGACTGATAAAGCGGCGATTTGCAAATCGGTCGCAGCGCATCGAGAGTTGAAAACTACTCTTCGACGTGGCCATCGCGCAGGGCCAGGACTCCATCGACGAAGTCCTGCAAGGATTCGAGCCGCTCCATCGAGGTGAGGCTCAAACCAGCGGATCTGGCCGAGGTCCACTCCGTCCGGAGCGATATCCAGCTCCAGCTCTACCGGTTCCCCGGACGTATCTTCTTTGGAGGGCTCCACCGGCTCAAGCATAGTCTGGACGTGCCTCCACAGACTTGATCCTGCCTCTCCTAGTATAGCGTAATTAAGCCGTAACGCCGCGGCGACTCTTTCAGATCAGATTCGATCTGGACCAGATCAAACCTTAATCTCGTCCAGATCGAGGTCAATCTGGAGCAGATCACCTTCGTTCTGGTCCAGATCAAGGTCAATCTGGAGCGGATCGACTTCGATCTCTTCCAGATCAAGGGTGATCTGGCCCAGATCAGGTTTGATCTGGAGAAGATCGGACTAGATCTCGACCAGATCGATCCTGATGCGGAGCAGATCGGGCTTGATCTCGGCCAGATCGAAGTCAATCCGGAGCGGATCGAAGGTGATCTGCTCGAGATCGAGGTCGATCCGCGCCGGATCAGGTCCGACCTGGAGCAGGTCGATCTCGATCTGAGAAAGTTTATATTGAAGCTTGCTTGCCGAGCGGAGCGGTTGCCTCCAGGGCTTCCTCGAGCTGGGCGAGCCTCACCGGCTTGCTGATGAAGCCGTCCATGCCCGCCGCGAGGCAGCGCTCGCGATCTCCCGGCAGGGCGTGGGCGGTGACGGCGAGGATCCGCGGCTGGCGGGGGATGGGAAGCTGGCGGATACGCCTGGCTGTCTCCAGGCCGTCGATCCGGGGCATCTGAATGTCCATCAGGACCACGTCGTAAGGCTGGCTCGCCAGAGCGTCGAGGACTTCCTCGCCGTCGAGGGCGACGTCCGCCCGGTACCCCAGGTGCGCGAGCAGGGCGAGCGTGACGTGCTGGCTCACCAGATCGTCCTCGGCGAGCAGAATCCGCAGCGGGCGGCGCCGGGCCAGGTTGCGATCGGCGGCGGCGGCGGCGGCCGGCCGGCGCGACGGCGGGGCGGCCTCCCCGACGATGGTGAAGTGGAAAGTCGACCCCTTGCCGGCCGTGCTCTCGGCCCAGATCGTGCCGCCCATGAGCTCGGTCAACTGCTTGCTGATCGAGAGGCCGAGGCCGGCGCCGCTAAAGGCGCGGGTCATCGAGGCGTCGAGCTGCTGGAACGGGGTGAACAGCCGGCCGAGATCCTTCTCGGAGATGCCGATGCCGGTGTCGGTGACGGCGAAATGGGCCTCGAGGCGGCCATCGGCGAGGGTGCGAACGGAGAGCGTGACGTGCACCTCGCCCTGGAGGGTGAATTTGACGGCGTTGCCGAGCAGGTTGACCAGGACCTGACGGGTGCGGGGGTGGTCGCCCACCATCGCCTCCGGCGTCCAGTCCGCGATGGTGTGGCGGAGGGCGATTCCCTGGCGGGCGGCGATGGGCGCGACGATGGCGAGGCTCTGCTCGATCACCGAGGCGAGGCGGAAGGGAGCGCGCTCGATCTCCACCATGCCAGCTTCCATCTTGGAGAAGTCGAGGATGTCGGTGATCAGCGCCAGGAGCGCCTCGCCGCCCGTCTCGACGGCCTCCAGGTACTCTTTCTGCTCGGCGGTGATGGAGGTCTCCCGGAGCAGGCTGGTCATGCCGATGACGGCGTTCAGGGGCGTGCGGACCTCGTGGCTCATGTTGGCCAGGAACTCGCTCTTCACCTGGCTCGCCCTCAGGGCCTCGTCCTTGGCCTCCACCAGGGCGGCGGTGCGCTCCCGCACCTGCTCCTCCAGGCTCAGCCGCAGTTGGTCGAGCTCGTCGTGGACGCGCCGGAAGCGGCTGGAGAGGGCGGAGCCCATGGCCACCAGGACCATGGCGAAGCCGAAGGGAGCCAGCGAGAAGCGAGCGCTCCACGGCGCCGCGAGCAGCCGGGCCGTGATGTCGACGGCTTCGACGGCCACCATCGCGGCGCCGCCGAGGGCGAGGAGACGCGCCTCGGCCTGCCCCTTCCAGGCCTCGCGCAGGATGAGCATGGCCGCGACCGGCAGCAGCGGCAGCAGCCACACCAGGCGCAGGTCCTGGCTCTCGACCACCGGGCGGACGCTGGGCCACAGGGCGATGAACAGGGCCAGCGCCGCATGCGAGAGCTGATAGAGGCGGAGCCACCGGGGAATCGGCCGCGAGAAGAAGGTCCACAGGAACTGGATGGCCAGGGCCGCGGCGGCGTGGCCGGTGAGGTCGCTGAGCCGGACCGCCAGGTCGTAGCGGCCGATGACCGTGTAGATCCAGTACGAGCTGGCGAAGGTGTTGGCGGTGAAGGCCAGGGCGAGCAGGCCGAACCAGAGGTGCCCCTTCTCCTGGCGGCGGCGGAGATAGAGCAGGAGGTGATAGGGCGCCGCGGCGAGGAACAGGAGGCCGAGGACGAGCACGGGGAGATCCGCGAGCAGGGTGCGGTCCCCCGCGAGCTCCACCCGGTCGCGCAACGCCGGATAGCTGCCGAGGAGCAGGGTTTCGCCGGCCGGCCCGCTCACCGGGTCGCGATCGGTGATCCAGGCCACCCGCCGCACGCGCAAGGCGAGGAAGATCTCGCCGGTGTTCCCCACCGCCTCGCGGGGAACCCGAAAGACCTCGGCCGTGGCATGGGGCAGCTCCTGCCGCCAGCCCCGGGAGCTGCCGAGAAGGCGGCCTCCCGCATAGGCCTGGTAGCCGCCGAAATCCGCGGGACCGAGGAGCAGGCCGAGCTGGCCCTGGCGGGCGGCGAGACGCGCCTCCTCGCCGAGGATCATCACCCGCCGGAACCAGATCGTGCCATCCACGCCCTGGTAGCCCTGCTCCTTCCAGGTGCCGGGGAGAGGGACGCTCCGCCAGGCCGCGTCGTCCAAGCCGGGGCGGGCCCATCGCGGATCCTCGCCGGCCCTCGACTTCCAGAGCTGGCGCTGGACGGGTGCCCCGCTGTCCACCACGGCCGCGCCGGGCGAGGACAGGAAGAGCAGGGCCGCCAGCAACGCCGCGCTGAGGCTGCTGTCCGTTGACATGTTGTCCAGGAGAGTATAACCGATGGCGGCTGAATCGGCGGTTTTGCCCTCCGAAGCCCTCACCTCCCCGGCCCTCCTCTCCCAGAGGGAGAGGAGGGAGAAAGGCATTTCTTTTCTGGGGCCAGGGGAGTGAGGGCTTCGGAGGGCAGATCCCGTCCGAGGCCTCGGCCAAAATGAACCACTACACGCTACCCTGCCTGATCCTGCCGGTCCGGGGCCTCGCCGGTCTCGTCGGCGGGACGAGGAACGGAGATTCCCTCCAGGCCCGGGTCGCCCAGCCGCCGGTAGAGGGCGTTCGCCCGCTCGAGCGTCCCGGCGGCCTTCTCGTACTCTCCGAGATCGCAGAGCAGGCTGACCAGCGCGCCGAGGAGGTTGGCTTCCTCCAGGAGATCGCCGGTGCCCATCTCGAGGTTGATGCGGGCCTGGCTGATGGCCAGCCGGGCGCCGGCCAGGTCGCCGGCGCGCCGGCGGGCGTCGCCGAGGGCGACGAGAGCGGCGGTCTTGAAGTCCGCCACGCGCTCCCCGCCATAGGCCTGGCCGTCGAGCCGCTCGGCGACGGCCAGCGCCAGCACGGCCAGGCTCACGGCGGCTGGTGGATCGTCCGCGGCGGCATCGCGGCTCTTCTCCACCAGAAGGTCGTACAACCCCCAATGATGCAGGCGGCCGTCGTTGAGCACCATCACCAGCCGGCGCGCCGGCGGATGGCTCACCAGGGCAGCCCACTGCACGCCCGCGAGCTGCCGCTCCCGCTTCGCTTGTGCCTGGATCTCGGCCAGATGGCGCTCGGTGTCGAAGAAAGCCTTGTCGTAGCGGCCGGCTTCGCCGTCCGCCGCGGCTCCGGGACGGAATTTGTGCCGGTGGTCCGGCGGGAAAGGCCGTCTCGGCGAGCTCGCGAGCATCCGGCGCACGGCTTCGCGGGCGTCCTGGCGGGAAAGCTCCGAGCCGAGGAAACCCTTCTTCCCCTCGGGGGGGGTCCTCTCATCCACGTCTGACTCCCTTCAAAAAGCAAGTAAGAGAATCGCTCTCAAAGAATAAGTTGCCTTGAGGCGGCTAAAAGGGGACAAAAATCGCAAAACGGGATCGCCGCGAAGCTTCAGAGGTTACAAGTCAGCGTTTTTTTGTCACCGTTCTACGACTGACGGTGTTACCCCCGCTGCCTATGCTCCGGGCATGTCGATCGTCCTGGCGGACCTGACCAAGCGCTATGGCGGCCACCCGGTGGTCAATGCCGTGTCCCTGAAAGTCGACGACGGCGAGCTGTTCGTGCTGCTGGGCTCCTCGGGGAGCGGCAAGAGCACGCTGCTGCGCATGATCGCCGGCCTCTCCGAGGTAGACGCCGGCCGCGTGCTGCTCCACGGCCGCGACGTCACCGACCTGCCGCCGGCCAAGCGCGGCGTCGGTTTCGTCTTCCAGAGCTACGCCCTCTTCCGCGGCATGTCGGTCAAGGAGAACGTGGAGTTCGCGCTGACCGTGCGCGGCGTGCCGGCGGCGCAACGCCGGCAGCGGCGCGACGAGCTGCTGGAGCTGGTGGGGCTCGCCGGCCTCGGCGGACGCATGCCGCGCCAGCTCTCCGGCGGCCAGCAGCAGCGGGTCGCGCTGGCCCGGGCGCTCGCCCATCAACCGGAGGTGCTGCTGCTCGACGAGCCCTTCGGGGCACTGGACGCCAAGGTCCGCGCCGAGCTGCGGCGGACGATCCGGGAGATCCAACGCGAGCTGCGCATCACCACGCTGTTCGTGACCCATGACCAGGAGGAGGCCTTCGAGCTGGCGGACCGCCTGGCCGTGCTCAGCTTCGGGCGCCTGCTGGAGGCGGGCCCTCCCGAAGAGCTGTACCTGCGTCCGGAGACGGAGTTCGTCGCCACCTTCCTCGGCACCGCGAACCTCATGGTGGGGGAGGCCACGCCGGAAGGGGTACGGCTGGGGCCGGTCCAGTTCCCGCTCGGCACAAGGGCGGAGCAGGCGGACGGCGGCCGGCGGGTGCAGGTCCTCTTCCGGCCGGAGGACGTCGCCGTCCGCGACTCGGCGGCGGACGTCGCCTCGCCTCTGCTCGGTCAGGCGGTGGTGGAGGAGCGCTCGTTCATCGGCTCCTTCGAGCGCCTCCGCCTGCGCCTGCCGCCGCTGCCCGGCGTGCGCACCATCGCGCCGCCCGTACCCTTCGGCAGCGACGAGGTCTGGATCGAGGCCACCCGTCCGCAGGACCAGGCGCGCCGCTTCCCCCTGCGGCCGGGCGCCTCGGCGTGGGTCGGGGTGCAGCGGGTGCACGCGCTGGTCCATCCCGGTCTGCGGTTCCTGCTGCTCGCCGACGGCGCGCAGCGCTCGCGGGCGGCCCTGGTTCTCGGCGGCGAGCTGGCCCGCCGGTCCCAGGCCCGGGTGGCCGTGCTGGCACCCGGGGCGGCGGGCCAGGCGGGGGAATCCACTCTGCAAGAGGCCAAGGAGATGCTCGGCAGCGGCATCGCCGCCGTCGAGTCGCGGCTGTCCTGGGGATCGCCGGCCGAGGCGATCGCCAACGAGGTCTCCCGCCAGCCCTGCGACCTGGTGATCCTGAGCCTGCCTCCGCGCGACGGCGGCGAGCTGGCGGAGGAGGTGCTGGCGGCCGGCCATCATCACCTGCTGCTCGTGCCCCCGGAAGCCGGCGCCCAGGTCCCCGAGCGGCTGCTCATCTGCGTCGCCGTGGGCGAGCCGGGCAAGGAGGACGTCTCCTTCACCGGCCGGCTCGCCCGCCATCTGGGAGCGGCGGCGACCATCCTCACCGTCCTGCCGCAAAAGGGCGCACAGGAAGAGGCTCTGGCGGAGCGCTTCCTTGCCGGCAGCGCCCGGACATTGAATCGGATAGGGATTCCCGTGGCGACGCGCATCCGGCACGGGGCCGTGCGGGAGCAAATCCTCGCGCAAATCGCGGAAGGCGGCCACGATCTCCTCGTGGTCGGGGCGCCCTTGCCGGGCAGAGACGGGCGCATCGAGATCGGCGGCGTCGTCGGACGGCTGCTGGCGGAGGTGGCGCCGCGGCCCGTGCTCATCGTGCGCTCCCCGGAGGCGGTGTCGTGAGCCCTGGCACGGCGCGCGGCGAGGAAGAGCTGCGCCGCATCGAGCGCGATCTGCGCGCCGCTCTCGCCGAGATCCGCTACGGCTCGATCGAGATCGTCATCCAGGACTCGCGGGTGGTGCAGATCGAGCGCCGCGAGAAGGTCCGCTTCGACCGGGAGACGCGATGAGCGGAGCTCTCCCAGTCTTCGATTCCACGCGCGCGGCAGCCGGCCGGACGACCGGAGGCGCCGAGGCGATCCTTTTTTCCCGCTTTCGCGAGCTGACCGGACCGCCGGAAGAGCGCGTTCCGGAGATCGCGATGAGAACCACTCCCGTCATGTTGTGCTGCCTCGCGCTGGCTCTGCCCGCGCGGGCCCAGGAGCCGCAGGCGCCGCCCTCCGTCGACGAGAAACTGGAGGAGCTCGACCAGAAGATCCGCGTCCTCGACCGCAAGATCGAGCTCGACAAGGAAGCCGCCGCCGAGAAGGCGAAGACCGCCGGCCAAGCCGCCGCGGGCAAGGACGGCTTCTCCCTGAAGTCCGCGGACGGCAACTTCGTCCTCAAGCTGCGCGGCTACGTGCAGCTCGACGGCCGCTTCTTCCAGAGCGACGACCAGCGGCCGGCGACGGACACCTTCACGCTGCGCCGGGTGCGGCCGATCCTCGAAGGCACGGTCTACAAGATCTTCGACTTCCGCATCATGCCGGACTTCGGCGGCGGCCAGACCGTGCTGCAGGACGCTTACCTGGAAGGGAGGTTCAGCCCGGCGTTCAAGGTGCGGGCCGGCAAGTTCAAGCCGCCGGTGGGCCTCGAGCGTCTGCAGTCGGGCACCGATCTGCTCTTCGTCGAGCGCGCCTTTCCGACGAACCTGGTGCCGAACCGCGACCTCGGCGTGCAGGTGGCGGGCGACCTCGCGGGCGGCGTGGCGTCTTACGCCGTGGGCGTCTTCAACGGCGTACCGGACGGCGGCAGCGCGGACGGCGACACCAACGACGACAAGGATTACGCGGCCCGCGTCTTCTTCCAGCCTTTCGTCAGGGGGAGCGGACCGTTGAAGAACCTGGGCCTCGGCCTCGCGGGAAGTACCGGCGATCAGGAGGGCACGGCCGCTTCGCCCAACCTGCCGGCCTTCCGCACGCCGGGCCAACAGACGTTCTTCTCCTATCGCGCGGACGGCACCGCGCTCAACACGGTGATCGCCGACGGCCGGCGGATCCGGCTCTCGCCGCAGGCCTATCTCTATACCGGACCCTTCGGCCTGCTCGCCGAGTACGTGACCTCGCAACAGGCGGTACAGCGCGCCGGCGTCTCCCGGGATCTGGAGCACAAGGCCTGGCAGGTGGCGGCCTCCTGGGTGTCGAGCGGCGGCGAGCCGTCCTACAAATCGGTGAACCCCAAGAAGGTCTTCGATCTCGAGGCGCATACCTGGGGAGCCTTCGAGATCGCCGCCCGCTATCACAAGCAGGAGCTCGACGACGCCACCTTCCCGACCTTCGCCAGCCCGGCGAGCTCCGCCTCGGCGGCCGAGGCCTGGGCGGTGGGCTTCAACTGGTATCTCAACAAGAACCTGCGGCTGCTCTTCGATTACGAGGACACCCGCTTCGAGGGCGGCGCCGCGGCCGGCGACCGCGAGGACGAGAAGATCTTCTTCAGCCGCTTCCAGATCGCCTTCTGAGGAAAGGAAAGCCGACGTCATGAGAATACGCTTCAGTCTTCCGTTGCTCCTCTTGCTCCTGGGGCTCGCCGCGGACCCGGCGGCGGCCCAGGTCAAGCTGCTCAACGTCTCCTACGATCCGACGCGCGAGCTCTACCAGGACTTCAACGCCGCCTTCGCCAAGGCTTGGAAGGCGAAGACGGGCAAGGACGTCACCGTCCAGCAATCGCACGGCGGCTCGGGCAAGCAGGCCCGCTCGGTGGTCGACGGTCTGGAGGCGGACGTGGTCACCCTCGCTCTCGCCTACGACGTGGACGCCATCGCCAAGTCCGGCCTGATCGCGAAGAACTGGCAGTCCCGGCTGCCCAACAACGCCGCCCCCTACACCTCGACGATCGTCTTCCTGGTGCGCAAGGGGAACCCGAAGAAGATCCACGACTGGAACGACCTCACGCGGCCGGGTGTGGCGGTGATCACGCCCAATCCCAAGACCTCCGGCGGCGCCCGCTGGAACTACCTTGCGGCCTGGGGCTTCGCCCTGCGCAAGCTCGGCAACGATCCGGCGAAGGCGAAGGACTTCGTGGCCCGGCTGTACAAGAACGTGCCGATCCTCGACACCGGCGCGCGCGGCGCCACGGTGACTTTCGCCGAGCGCGGCATCGGCGACGTGCTGATCGCCTGGGAGAACGAGGCGCTGCTCGCCGTCAAGCAGCTCGGCGACAAGGGAGAGTTCCAGATCGTGGCGCCCTCGCTCAGCATCCTGGCCGAGCCGCCGGTGGCGGTGGTGGACAAGGTGGCCGCCAAGCACAAGACCACGCCGGTGGCGACCGCCTATCTGCAGTACCTCTACACCCCGCAGGGACAGGAGATCGCGGCGCGGCACTACTACCGGCCGCGCAACCAGGACATGGCCGCCAGGTACGCCGCGCAGTTCCCGCAGGTGGAGCTCTTCACCATCGGCGAGGTCTTCGGCGGCTGGGCCAAGGCGCAGAAGACCCACTTCGACGACGGCGGCGTCTTCGACCAGATCTACGGCGCGGGACGCTAGATGCTCGATCCGGTCCCGTCCCAGGGCGGCCAGATAGGGCCGCCCCGACAGAAAAAACCGGGCAGGCGGTTCCGGGGCGGCAGCGTCCTTCCCGGCTTCGGCCTCTCCCTGGGCTTCACGCTGCTCTACCTCGGCCTGATGATCCTCATCCCGCTCTCGACGGTCTTCCTGAAGACGGCGACGATGACCTGGAGCGACTTCTGGCAGACCGTGAGCGGCGCGCGGGCGCTCGCCGCCTATCGCCTCAGCCTCGGCGCCTCCTTCGCCGCGGCGGCGATCAACGCCGTCTTCGGCCTGCTCGTCGCCTGGGTGCTCGAGCGCTACCGCTTCCCCGGCCGGCGGCTGGTCGACGCCCTGGTCGATCTACCCTTCGCCCTGCCCACGGCGGTCGCCGGCATCGCGCTCGCCACGCTGTACGCCAAGAACGGCTGGATCGGCCGCTGGCTCGATCCGCTGGGGGTGGAGGTGGCCTACACGCGCCTCGGCGTGGTGGTGGCGCTCACCTTCATCGGCCTGCCGTTCGTAGTGCGCACGGTGCAGCCGGTGCTCGCCGACCTCGACCCGGAGGTGGAGGAGGCCGCCGCCAGCCTCGGCGCCGGGCGGTGGCAGACCTTCCGGCGGGTGCTTTTTCCGGAGCTGCTGCCGGCCGCGCTCACCGGCTTCGTGCTCGCCTTCGCCCGCGCCCTCGGCGAATACGGCTCGGTGATCTTCATCGCCGGCAACATGCCGATGCGCTCGGAGATCACGCCGCTGCTGATCATGATCAAGCTCGAGCAATTCGATTACGCGGGCGCCACGGCGATCGCCCTCGTCTTCCTGCTCTTCTCGTTCAGCCTCCTGCTGCTGATCAACCTGCTCGCCTGGCGGCGGGGACGGCGGCTGCGGGTGGTCGACGGCGGAGAGTGAGGAGCGGATATGCGGGAACGGTCACGACGCCAGAGCGCCCTCGACGAGCCGCGCCTCGTGCGCTGGCTCCTTCTCGGCGCCGCTTTCGTGTTCCTCGGCTTCTTCCTCTTCGTGCCCCTGGCCCTGGTCTTCGCCAAGGCCCTGGCGGACGGCTTCGCGGCCTACCTCGCGGCCATCAAGGAGCCGGTGGCGCTGGCGGCCGTGCGCCTGACGCTGACCGCGGCGGCCATCGCGGTGCCGGTGAACCTGCTCTTCGGCCTCGCGGCGGCCTGGGCCATCAGCAAGTTCCGCTTCCCGGGTAAAAACATTTTGATCACCCTGATCGACCTGCCGTTCAGCGTCTCGCCGGTGATCTCGGGCATGATGTTCGTCCTCCTCTTCGGCGCGCACGGCTTCCTCGGTCCGTGGCTCGCGGCGCACGACGTCAAGATCATCTTCGCCGTGCCCGGCATCGTGCTGGCGACGATGTTCGTCACCTCGCCCATGGTGGCGAGGGAGCTGCTCCCCCTCATGCAGTCGCAGGGCAACGACCAGGAGGAGGCCGCCCTGACCCTCGGCGCGTCGGGATTGCAAACGTTTTTGCGCGTGAGCCTGCCGAAGATCCGCTGGGGCCTGCTCTACGGCGTGGTGCTCTGCAACGCCCGGGCGATGGGAGAGTTCGGCGCCGTCTCCGTGGTCTCCGGCCACGTGCGCGGCGTCACCAACACCATGCCGCTGCACATCGAGATCCTCTACAACGAATACCAGTTCTCGGCCGCCTTCGCCGTGTCCTCGCTGCTGGCCCTGCTCGCCCTGGCGACGCTGGCGATCAAGAGCGTGATCGAGTGGCGGACGAGCCGTTAGGCGGGTGCTAACCCGAATTATTCATTGGGCCTGAGTTGAAGGGGGTTCGATGAGTCGATTGGACTCGCGAGGAGTTCGGAGAGAGATCTTTAGGGAGGTGAGGCCAGCCTGGGGTAGGGCAAAATTGCTGGAGGGCGCGATCCTTGGGAGGCGGATCCAGAGAGGATCGACACCTCCACCGACGAAGCCCGAGGAATCGAGGTCAGAGTGAAGGCTCAGGTAGGAGCCGGTGCGAGGTCCAGGCGGGCGGCGAGATTGCGGAAGACCGTGGCGAAGGGGAAGGCTTTGGGCAGCCGGACCAGGATGCGGCGCAGGGACTGGCAGACGAGCGCGGCGACTTTGAGCAGGCGGAGCCGGAGAGTGTCGAATTGAGCCTTGCCGAGCTCGGCCGATTGGCTGGTGGCCTCGATGCGTAAGGCATGGAGGAGCCGGTAGGCGGCCAAGTGCAGCAGGAGGCGAAAGAAGTTAGCGCGGAAGCTCGAGCAGGAGAGCCGGTCGGCCTGGACGGCATTCTTGAAGTCCTTGATCCAGTTTTCGCACTGTCCGCGCTGACAATAGGCGCGGTATAGGGTCTCAGGGTCGAATCCCTCCAAACTGGTGACCACAAAACGGGGGTTGGGGCCCTTGGCGGAGTGCTCAGCCTTGGCGACGATGTGACGCTGCCGACTCCAGGTCCCCGCGGCATAGGTGAACGCACAGAAGTGCTTGACGGTATGCCCGAGCTGTTGCTGGAGCTGTTCGACCCACTGCATGGTCGGCTCGGCTCGTCGGCAGAGGACCGGGTTTTTGGCGATGCCGAAGAGAAACTCCACATCCCCCAGTTCTTCTCGCAGCCGCTCGAGTTGCTCCAGCACCCGGGGCACACAGAATCCCGAGTCGCCACGCACGACGATTCCTGCCTGTGGGAGACGCCTCTTGATGCGGCGGATCAGTCGGCTCAGGACCCCAGCGGCTCCCCGGCTCGCATGGGTATTGCCTGGACGCAGGATGGCGGTGATGAGCTGTCCACTGTCGCCGTCGTAAACCAACAGCGGGTGATACATGTAGTGGTCGTAGTAGCCGTGGAAGAACGACAATTGCTGGGCGCCATGGGTTTCATCGTCGGTGGCATCAATGTCAAGAATGACGATCTGCGTGTCGGCCGGCAGAGACTCCACATAGCTGCGCTCCAGAAACCGCACCAACTGGCGCAGCGTACATCCATCCGGGACATTCTCGAACCGCGACAGGGTGGGCTGCGAAGACAGGCCGACAGGATCCTGCGGCAGGCGATCGCAGGCCGTAGTCAGGAGTGGATCCCAGCGTAAAGAGTCGGCGTCGTTGCAGTCGGGGTAGCCCAGAGCGATTTGGAAGATCCGTTGCCGGCTCTGCTCGTGTCGACCATGGAGAACCCGAGCTGGATCCCGGTCATCGGGCAAACAGGCGGCGAAGCCCGCCGTCAGTCCGAGCCGCTCATCGATCTGGCGCAGCAGAATCACGCCGCCGTCCGAGGAGATCTCAGGGGCGTCGAAGCTGAGATCGACGGCCAGATCCGGATGGAACGAGAGCCGCAGTTGTGCGCTACACTCTGTCATCGGGGACGCTCCTCGGCTTTGGATCGTAAGTTCTTAGCCGACTACGATTTAACCGAGTTTCGTCCCCTTTGTCACCCCCCTTTATGAATAATCCGGGCTAAGCTGCCAGCCGGTATGCGCCGCCTCTCCTTCGGCACCCTCCTGATCGGCCTCAACGCCGGCCTCGTCCTGCTGGCGGTCGTCGCCGTCGTGCTCTCCGCCGTAGGGGTGATCGAGCGCTTCGCGGACGAACAGGGGCTGGCGCGGGTCGACCGGACGGCAGCCCGGGCGGAGGCGGCGATCGAGCGCTCGGCCCGCGACGCCGAGGCGATCGTGCACGATCCGCGCTTCGCCGGCTGGATCTCGGAGCAGGTCGGTCTGCCGGTTTCCATCCTGGATCCCGAGCGAGCCCTCGCCAATCCCGACGATCCGCGCATGCCGCTGCGGGCCGAGGTGCTGGCGACGGGCGAGCCTGGCTCCGCGCGGCTCGAGCCAGCGGGGATCTATCTCGCCGTCCGGCCCCTGCGCGCACCCACCGGCCAGGTGGCGGCGCTCCTCGAGACCGAGCTCCCGCGCGACGCTCTCGCCTCTTCACTGGCCCTCCCGGTGCGCAACCTCCTGCTCCTCGCACTGCTGATCGCCGGATTTGCCACGCTCGCGGGTTTTCTGCTCAGCCGGCGGCTGAGCCGTCCGGTCCGGGACCTCACCGCCGCGGCGGCGCGCATCGGCCGGGGTGATCTCGCGACGCCGGCGCCGCGCGCGCCGGGAGCCGAGCTGGGCACCCTCGCCGCCACCATGGACGAGATGCGGCGGCGTCTCCTGCAGCTCACCTCCGAGCTGCGCCGCCGCCAGGCCGAGGGCGAGGCGATCCTCACCGGCATCGTCGAGGGGGTGTTCAGCGTTGATCGCGACCGGCGCATCCGCTATCTCAACCCCGCCGCGGCGGCGATGCTCGGAGTCTCTCCCGCCGAGGCGCTCGGCCGTTTCTGCGGCGACGTGCTGAAGCCGCAGGGGCGGGACGGCGTGCGGCCGTGCGAGGAGAGCTGCCCCATCGTCCACGCCCGCTTCCGCGGCGGCGCCGCCGCCACCGAGCACCTGCTGCGGCCGGACGGCACGCGCCGCGCCGTGGTGATCACCAGCGCGCCGCCGGCCGAGGAGCAGCAGGTGCAGCTCCTGCGCGACGAGACCGACGTCGAAGCCGCCCGCCGGCAGCGCGACGCCGTGCTCGCCAACATCTCGCACGAGTTCCGCACGCCGCTCTCGGCGCAGCTCGCCTCGCTGGAGCTGCTGCGCGACCGCCTGCTGCGCTCGCCGGAGGGGCTGGACCCCGAGACGCGCGACCTCGTCCTCTCGCTGGAGCGCGGCAGCCTGCGCCTGACGCAGCTCATCGACAACCTGCTGGAGAGCGTGCGCATCGAATCCGGCCAGGACTCCATCCGCAGCCGCCCGGTGGCCCTCGACGAGGTGATCGAGGAAGCCGTCGAGATGACCGCCCCCCTGCTGGCCCAGCGCGGCCAGTCCATCGAGGTCGAGCTGCCGTACCCGCTGCCGGTGGTCCACGGCGACGCGCCCCGCCTCACCCAGGTGTTCGTCAACCTGCTCGCCAACGCCAACAAGTTCGCGCCCGCGGGCTCCTCCGTGCGCGTCGGCGGCGCGGTGGAGGAGGGGCGGATCGCGCTGTGGGTGGAGGACGAAGGGCCGGGGATTCCGGGCGCCGCCGACTCCGCGGGCGGGCGGTCCCTCTTCGACCGCTTCGTGCGGCTCGCGGGCGAAGGGGAGGAGCCGGAGTCGGGCGGCATGGGCCTGGGCCTGTGGATCGTGCGCTCCATCGTCGAGCGGCACGGCGGCACGGTCGAGGCGGGGGCGGGGAGCGGCGGCCGCGGCACGCGCCTGCGGATCCTCCTGCCGCGGGCCGCTCAGGGCGCCGGCGAGGAGACCGCGGCGTGAAGATCCTGGTGGTGGACGACGACCAGGAGCTGGCCGGCCTGATCGGTTACGCCCTGCGCCAGGCGGGCTATCTGGTGGTCGATGCGGCGGACGGAGCGGCGGCCCTTGCCGCCTTCGAACGCGAGTCGCCGGCCCTGGTGATCCTCGACGCCAACCTGCCGCGCCTCGACGGCTTCGAGGTCTGCCGCCGCATCCGCGCCGAGTCCCGGGTGCCGATCATGATGCTCACCGTGCGCAGCGGCGAGGAGGACCAGGTGCAGGCCCTCGACCTCGGCGCGGATGATTACCTGACCAAGCCCTTCAGCCCGCGCACCCTCCTCGCCCGCGTACGCGCTCTGCTCCGCCGCAGCGGCGAGGAGCGGCCGGCGCCGCTCGCGGCGGGCGACTTCAGCCTCGACGTGGAGCGGCAGTCCGTCTCCGTGCGCGGCGGCGAGCCGGTCCGCCTGACCCGGCTGGAGCTGCGCCTGCTGCAGCTCCTCCTCGCCAACGCCGGCCACACCCTGCCCGCCGAGCGGCTGCTCGCCCACGTCTGGGGCTCCCGCGGCTCGGGAGACCGCCAGCTCTTGAAGCAGCTCGTCCACCGCCTGCGCCAGAAGATCGAGGCGGACGCGGCGGCGCCCCGCTACCTGGTGACGGTGAGCGGGGTCGGCTACGTGCTGCGGCCGCGGGAAGACCTCCACAGCGGCCGCTGAGAGCCGGCGTGCGGGCTCGGCTCCGGAAATCCGTCTGCAGTTCCTATTCAGCACCAATTTTCTGACACTTGGAGAACATAAGTGGTATACTAGGCATGCTTAGTAACGGAGCGCATCATCGGCTCCCATAGAGCAACCCAGCGGCGCGGGAATCACTGGACCGGGAACCAGCGACGCCGCCGGGCGAGATTGAAGCCGGAGTTGGCCCGGCGCCAATCAAGGCGCCGTGGTTGAACCGGAGCCCGAGCGGCTCCAAAAAAGGAGAAGGACCATGCCGAAGCGAAAGAACAAGGAGAAGTTGAAGTCCCGCCTGGGGGACCTCCAGCGCCTGCTGGCCCCGCTGACCGCCAACAGCGCCGACCTGGTGCACCTGGAGGCCACGCGCGTGCGGTTCGCGGAGTTTCTGGCGCAGGCCGAGGAAGCGGCCGACCGTCAGGGCGTCCACACCGCCGCCAAGCAGGAGTCGAGCCAGCAGCTCCGCTCGTCTCTCGCCGAGTGCGAGCGGCTGGCGAACATCCTGCGCCTGGGGGTCAAGCAGCACTACGGCATCCGCTCGGAGAAGCTCGCCGAGTTCGGTCTGCAGCCGTTCCGCGGCCGCAAGACCCCGGATGCCGAGGAGCCGGAGCCTTCCGCTCCCGCGCCGTCGGAGCCGCAAGCGCCGTCGCCTGTCAACTCCAAACAATCCTGAAGTCCTCGGGAGGCGTGGACCCTCACGCCTCCCGCCCTTTGTCTCCCCTCTCTCGGAGACCCGATCCGCGGACGCTCCGCCTGGGTCCGTGGACCTCTTGACCGACTCTCGGCACCCTGAGAAAAAGTCCGCTCGCTCAATGAGCGAGTGAGCTTATTTTTCCCAAGAGAAGCTCGGTCATTGAAAGAGTTCCGGGACTTTGCCAGTGTGTGGGCTCGTTTTTGGAAAAATAAGCTCACTCAGTGACTGAGTAAGCTCATCCAATGAAAGAGCGAGCTTGTTTTTCCGTAGCGGAGCTTGTTCATTGAAAGAGTCCCGCCATCTTTGCAAAGATCCGCGGACTCAGTGACCGAGTGAGCTTGCTCAGAGAAAGAGCGAGCTTATTTTTCCGTAGCGGAGCTTACCCATTGAAAGAGTCCCGGGACTTTGCCAGAAATAAGCGGACTCATTGACTGAGGAAGCTCACTCGCTGACTGAGCGAGCTTATTTTCCCCAAGAGGAGCGGACTCGCTGATGGAGCCCCGGGCTGTTCCGGCCGGGCGAGCCGACAGCTCCCCGCGCGCGGGGACGAGCAGGCATCCTTCGGGGAGAGTCCTCGCAGGCGCCGTCCTTCCCCGACCGGCGAGCCGGTGAGAGCAGGCGCCGAGCCCGAGGATCGGCTGAACGGCCTACATTCTGCGGGATCGAGCGGCACTTCAGGGCGGTCGGCCCAGAAAGTTGTCAGATAAGACGACGGACGGAATCGCCCGTCCGGTCCATCGAGGAGGGCTACGTCTCGCCAAACCTGCGACCTGCCACACTCTTCGGCACTCCTTCGCCACGACTTGCTTGTGGCGGGTACGACATCCGGACGGTGCAGGAGCTGTTGGGTCACCAGAGCCTGCGAACGACGATGATCTACACACATGTCCTGAACCGGGGAGGAAGGGGGGTGCAGAGTCCGGTCGATTCGCTTTGACGCCTTATCCCACCCCGCGCGAGGGCATATGCACACGCTTGCCGATGCCGGCCCAGAGGCCAAGATCATCTGATGCAGGCACTTACCTCCCGCCGGACAGGATTGACGGCCGTGGTCGGACACCGAAGTCCTATGCACTTCAGAATGCCGCCATATCCCGGCCGCCTTACTTCCTTGACCCGAGCCGGCTGGTGGTCTACCATGATTCAAGTACTTGCGCGGCGCGCCTGGTACTCCGCGGTCAGGGCGGCGAAGTAGGCGTCCCCCAGCTCGGCGGCACCGGGCGGCGAGAGCCGACCCTGGGCCATCCTCAGGCAGGCCTCGTGGACCTCGCGGTTGCGGGTGGCGAGAGCTCCCACCCGCAGGCGCTGAGGTCGGGCTGCCCGATGTTGAGCTGGAGGACCTCGATACCTCTCTTCCGCGCCGCGTCGGCGAGCGGCATCAGCTTGCGGATCGGCGACGCCGGCACCCGGCACGCCCGCTGCGAGATCTGGGGGGCCATGGCGCCGACTCTAACGCCAGTCGCGCCCGGACCTACGGCCGGGGGCCGTGTCACTCCCACTCGATCGTCGCCGGGGGCTTGCTGGTGATGTAGAATTAGCCGGGTCTGCACAGGAGACGTACTGGTAAGGCGCTGATTGGCGGAGTGTTTGCGGCACGCCGT
This sequence comes from Thermoanaerobaculia bacterium, assembly GCA_044868005.1. Lineage (GTDB taxonomy): Bacteria > Acidobacteriota > Thermoanaerobaculia > Multivoradales > UBA5704 > DATARR01. Next base: position 21,633 of record JBIOVX010000269.1, read on the forward strand.
TCACCTCGCGCGAGGTTCGTATGGCTCTCCTTCGCGTCTACGCGCATCATCAGCGTAACCCGGCGAGCTTCGGCACTCAGTCACCCGTCGCGAGCGGAGCTGCCCCGGCGCCCATTGCCGTTTACTGGGCCGAGGTCGCTGATCAATCGACCATCAACGCCGCAGGCTTTGGTCCTCCGCCGGCGCTCGGGCCAGTCAGTGATCCCACTGGATTGCTCGGTACGTTCCCAAAGCCGGTCGATGACGGTTTCACGGGAGGCATCGACTTCTCGCTCACGCGCATCTGCGTCGTTGCCGTCAGTGGGGACGCGACAAGCTTCGACTACACGCTCGTCTCTCCTTCCGGACAGATCATCGTTGTCCCAACAGCCGGTCCTTCGATTCCGGCTCCCGTAGGCGCAGGCACCGGCTATTGCATCAACGTCAACGTTCCGCTGGCAAAAGGCGTTTGGAAGATTGAGGTTCGCCTGAAGCCTGCCGGGGTCGGGAAAACAAGCGACTTCGTTTGGGGCGCGCCTGCACCGATGCTGCCGTACGTCGGACTGTCCGGATCGCCTGCCGAGGTACTACTGGCACTGGTCTTCGATGGAACCGTCGTCACGTCGACGACGCCACCTCCGACTACACCGCCGCCCGCTTGCCATGTCATCACCGCCATGAACACGCCGGTCCCGTGTTCGCAAGGCGGCACTGCTACCGTGCAGGCCACTTTCACGGCGAGCATTAGTCCCGCGACGCCGCCCTTCACCGGAGTCGTCGACTGGGACGTCACGGAGAACACCACAGGGAATAGCGTCTTCTCCATATCGGGTGGCACGTCGGAGACGCTCAGCTTCCCCGGCGCTGGCGACTACACAGTCACGGCCACTATCGTTCGTCCCGGCTGCTCGCCGCTCACCAAGGTCTGGAGCAAACAGATCATCGTGCTCTCCTGCGGCTGCCCGACCTTCAGCGGCGTTCTGACCGGGTCGCCGTCGCCTGCGAATCCCTGCATCTGGAACTTCTTCGTCGCGGTCAACAATCCCGGCGCTGTCGCCATTACCTACGAGTGGGATTTCGACGTCGGCAGCGCGGCGCCTCTGACCGCGGTCACGAACGTACCGTCGGCATCCGGCACGTATACGAACAGCGGCACGAAGACCGTACGCGTCCGCCTGAAGGCCGGGAACTGCACGGACCAGTTGACCACAACGATTGTTGTCGACTGTGGCGGGCCGACCACCACCGGCACGACGACCTCCACCAGTACAACCACCAGTACCACCACCAGTACGACGACGACCACAACGACGACCACTGCGCCTCCATCCGGAGGCGGCGGAATCGGCTGTTTCTGCGCGTTGCTCCTCATTCCGGCAATGATCCTGACAGCCGTCGCTGGAGTATCGCTGGCGCTATGGGGATGCACCGGCGGGTTCAATCCAGCGCTGTTGGCGACAGCACTTACCGCGGGAGCGGCGGCCATCGTGGCGTTCGTCCTCTGGATCATCTTCTGTCGCGATTGCCCGTCGATCACTTTCCTCAGTCGGTTCTTCGCGGCTATGGCCCTGCTGATGGCCATCCTTGCCGCGCTGTTCGCACTCATCGGACAACCAGGCTGCTCCAAAGGCGCGGCCGCCGTCGGCATGCTCTTCCTCACGGTGGTGGGCACGCTCGCCACTGGCCGCTCAATCTTGAGATGTCCATGATTCACGACGAGCTCGTCGTCTTCCGGCTGATCGTCGCTGGCGTTCTTCTGACCGCCGCGCTTTCGAAGCATGCGGCGGCGGCGGCAAGCAGTCAGCCCTCCGGCGGGATGCCGCTCCGAAACATTCTGCTTCGCGCGACTGAATTTCTCGTGGCGCTGGCACTCCTGCCAGGAAACACCGCACGCCTGGGATTCGTTGGCGCTGCAGTGCTTGCGGCGGGTTTCGTCGCGGCGCATGCGTTCCCGCTGTCGCGGGGAAGCGTCGGAGGTTGCGGCTGTTTCGGTTCGCTCGACCGAGACCTGTCACCACTGGTGTCACTTTTTCGCGCTTGTATGCTCTTCGCGCTCGCCGCCGTCGGCGCGGCGTTGAGTTGGAAGGAGGCGAGCCCGCACATCTGGATCTGGCTGGGACAACGCGGCATCGCCGACCAGGTCGGCGTGATCCTGGGCGTGGGAACGATCGTGGTGCCCTTCGCCGTCCCTGGCCGAATAGGAGCGGTGCTGTCGCGGCTTCGCCACGGAGCGTGGGAAACGCTCGCGTCTCGTTCTCGCCCTGCTCTTTCCGGGTTTCAGCCGGGAGGACCCGCCGTGGGCTCGGTGGCTCCGTGCTGGCGCGAGCTGTTCGATAGAGATCGCGATGGCCGTGCCGTGATGCTGGTCTTCCTCTCCGAGACGTCGAATGACGCGCGTCCGCCGGATATTCCCTGCCACGGAATGCGGCTGCTTCGCGTTCCCGTTCCAGTTGGGCGTACATCGGCTCTCGCCGACCTGTACCAGGTCCGTGCGCTGCCCAGCGCCCTCGTCCTCAGCGCCGACGGCGTGGTGCTGAGTCGCCTGGCGGTCGGTTCCGTCGCGATCGACAGGCTGTGTTCCCAAGGCGCCATTCAAACGCACGCGGCTTTTCCCGTGGCGTTCGCGCAGCACGTCCGTGCAGCGGCCACCGGCTGCGAGCCGTGTCGGAGTTAACGATGCCCGAGCTCACCATCGGCATGGCGACCTACGACGACTTCGACGGCGTGTACTTCACGCTCCAAGCGCTGCGCCTGTATCACGACATGACCGGTGCCGAGTTCGTGGTGGTGGACAACTTTGGCTGCAACGCCACGCGCGAGTTCGTCGAGGGGTGGACGGGCGCGCGCTACGTGTTAGCGCCTGGAGTTCAGGGTACGTCCGCACCGAGAGATCTCATCTTTCGGGAGGCGCGCGGCGAGATAGTCCTATGCTGTGATTGTCACGTGTTGTTCATACCCCGAGCGATCGAATGTCTGAGACGCTGGTTCGTTGCCCATACGAACTCAGACGATCTCATACAGGGTCCGCTCGTCTACGACGACGCGCGCAGTCTCTCCACGCATTTCGAGCCGGTATGGCGCGACCACATGTGGGGCACGTGGGCGACCGATCCCCGAGGTGCGGACGTCGAAGGCCCAGCGTTTGAGATTCCGATGCAGGGGCTCGGCGCTTTCGCTTGTCGCCGGCGCGCATGGCCTGGATTCCACGAGCAGTTCCGAGGATTCGGCGGCGAGGAAGGATACCTGCACGAGAAGTTCCGGCAACTCGGCCGTCAGTGTCTGTGCCTGCCCGGATTCCGATGGATGCATCGATTCGCTCGACCGGCGCGCGCCCGGTATCCCGTGCTGTTGCAGGACCGCATTCGGAATTACGTGATCGGCCATGCCGAGCTGGGGCTGGACCTCGGCCCCGTCGTTTCGCATTTCGCCGGCGTGTTGCCGCGTCGCGACGTCGAGGCAATCGTGGAGAACGCGCTCGGGGTCACGTGGCGCGCCAATTAGCGGAGGCGTTCTATGATTCTTGTCGGTTGGGTCCTGGGCGTGATGATTGGTGGCGTTGTGGCCGCGGCGTTACTCCCCGCGCTTGGCCTTGCGCCGGCAATCGCTGGAATCCTGACGGTCATCATTGGCCCACTCGCCCCGCTTCTCGCGCCGTTCATCGGTATCCTCTCGATTCCGCTCGCGATTCTCATCGGTGGGTTGGCGCTTCTGGTTGTAACGGCAATGGCCTACGCGGTGTCTGCCGTCAGTCTTCTTGGCGCCGTGCCTGTTGCGGGTGTCATTCCTACCAACCCGTTCGAGCTGATCAGCCGAGGAATCCTCATCGGACTGGCTACCGCCGCGAATGCGCTGACCGTTTCGATTGTGACCGGACTGCCTATACTGACGACGGTTGTCGTTGTCGTTGGCTTCCTGACAACGATTCCGGCAATCGCAGCGAGTCGCGTCATTTTTCAGCCCATACTGGGCTTGCTCAGCTGGTTCATGCCGATGACGTGGGTGGTGATGCCCCTGGGCGTCATGCTCTTCGTTCTCAACCTTCCTTTCGCGCTCGCCCAGTCGGGCATCGGCGCCATCCGGTTCGACGCCTCGACGGCCACCATTGAGACCCAGGGCGGTGCGCTGGTAAATTTCCTGTTCACACTCAGTCCGTTACCGGGGGCCGCTGGGTTCAACCTCGGCAACTTCACATTCCTCTCGCTCGCAGTAGGAGTAGCACCGAGCACCGCGTCGTTCGTCGCGGCCAACCTGTCCTCCCATGAAGTCGGCCACACGGTGACCGTCGCGGCGTTTGGAGGATTCTTCGGCTTGATCAACGCAGTCGACGAGAACATTCCGCCGCTCGCGCGCGGGACAGCGGCCTACGGCGAGATCATCCCCGAGAGCCACTCCTTCAACCGAGGTATCCCCGCTCTGCCGATGTGGTAGCGAACCGGGATAGGTTCAACCGGGATAGGTTCCGGGGGGGGATAGGTTCCAGGTGAATGGAGAAGGATGGAGAAGATCGGGGAAGAAATCGGTGACTCACCCCATCCGGAGCACCTGCAACTCGTCCCCAGATCGGCCTCGAATCGTGCGGCGGTGCTTGTGGGTCAGTGCGAAGACCCCAGGTCAGTGCGAAGACCCCAATTTAGGTTCCAGGTGAACAGATGAGGAACAGATGAGATTGGATGAAGACTGGAGGAATCTGCGGCTCGAATCGGCTGCAAATTGTCCGCGGTAGGCTTCGAATCGTGCGGCAACAATCGTTAACGGTACGATGACTGGCTCCGGACGGCTTCCTTTCGTCAGGAAAACCGGCGCCGTGAATACACCTCTCCCGGGAGAGCAGCATCGAGAACCCGCAAAGCTGGTGAGCCGAGCCGGATGAAGGCGCTTATCCGGCCACAAAAGGCAAGGCCGGCGGGAAGCTCCCTGCTGGAAACCGCGCCAACCGGTTTCCGGCTCGGAATTTCGCAGACGCCTCGCGGAAGGCGGCTGCAAACCAAGCATAGGCGGCCCAGAGCTCCTGACGCACCAACTTGCTCGCCGCGTGAAACAATGGCGCCGGCGATTTCTTCGGCCGCGCCGGACGATCGAACGGATTCTGCCCTCGTACCTTCGAGGCTCCCATCACCTGACTCCCCGAGCGCTGGCGGCGGAGCGCCGCCTCCGACTCGATATCGGCGATCATCTCGACGACGAGCTGCCGCCGGATCTCCGCGCTGAGATGCTTCCAGCACGGCAGCGGCGAGAGAACCAGAATTTCCCGCGTCGCATATTTCATGCGATCGAACTTCTCTCCCCGCCTCCGGGCGGCGTATTCCTGCGTCTGGTCAAACCAGGTACCCACCGCCGGCTCACCTGTCAGCAGCGACTGCGCGCAGTGCACTCCCGGCCATTGATCCACCTTCTCCACCAAGTTCTCTTTGACTCCGTGGCTGAGTACGTACCGGAGCCTTGCGGCCTGGGCCGCTTCTTCCGAGCTGATCACGATAGCCTGGTAGCGCCGCGACCAGATCTTGTCGCGCCAGCCGACGAGGCTGCCAACCTTGCGGGCAAGGTTGGAATTGACGTAGCGCATGAAGCAGCAGAGCTGGTGAGCATCCTCGACGTCCAGGATGAGGTGAAGATGGTTGCTGGCCAGGATGTACCCACAAATCCGGGTCGGGTACTTTCGTTGGGCCCGGCCGAGAACGCCGACGACGATCTCATTGAGCACTGGGCCGGGGCAGAGGAGGAAACGGCTGTGGATGGTGCGGCAGGTGACCTCGACGAGAGCACCGCCTTCGGGGACAAAACGTAGCTTTCTCATGCCCCCATAAGACGTAAAATCGGCGGATATCTTGCAAACCCCTGCCAGGCTTGAGTTTCAGAGGGGGGGTTCGGTCCATTTCGAGATTTTTAGAAGAGTAGTGGATCCGGTTGTCCGGCAGCCCGGGGCCCCCCTCGCGGATCCACTGGCACTTCGTCTCGGATCCACTGGCACTTCGTCTCGACGGCACGGCGCCTCGGGACATCCCGGTCCCGCAGTCGGAGACGCCGCCGAGCTGACAGAGCTTTGCCTAGCCAAGGACGTCGGTGTAGAATTTCTCCAGTTCATCGCGCTCCCGCTAATGAGGAATCTCCGATGGCTGAGACCAAAACCAAACCCACGGGCGCGAGCGTCGATGCGTACCTCGCGTCCAGAGCCAGTCCCGAGCAGTTGGCGGACTGCAAGGCCATCATGGCCATGTGCAAGCGGGTTACGAAGCAGCAGCCAAAGATGTGGGGGCCAAGCATCGTAGGCTATGGCTCGTACACCTACAGGTACGAGAGTGGCCACTCAGGCGTCGCATGTCTCACGGGCTTCGCAGTCCGCGGCAAGGAACTCGTCGTCTACCTTATCGCAGACAACCCTGAGCAAGTCGCACTCTTGGCCAAGCTCGGGAGACACAAGATGGGTAAGTCCTGTCTGTACCTCAAGCGCCTGGCGGACCTCGATGTCAAGGTCCTTGAGGCGCTCATTGCCGGGTCAGTAGCAGGAGTCAAACGCCGCTATCCGGACACCCGGAATGGTACGGATTTTGCTGCACATTGAGGCGGAAATGTCGGCCGAGCGCATCGTTTTACTGCGGCTTCGGTGGCTCATCATGATGGAGAGTTGATATGGTGAAACCAGCAAAGAACACGATTTGCCTTTGGTACGATGGCGACGCCGAGGACGCGGCGCGATTTTACGCCAAGACCTTCCCCGATTCATCCGTCGGCGCGGTACATCGCGCACCGGGAGACTTCCCGTCCGGCAAGAAAGGGGATGTGTTGACGGTCGAGTTTACCGTGATGGGGATTCCCTGCCTCGGGCTCAATGGCGGACCCGCGTTCAAGCACAACGAAGCATTCTCGTTTCAGGTCGCAACCGCTGACCAGGCCGAAACGGATCGTTACTGGAACGCGATCGTCGGCAACGGCGGCCAAGAGAGTGCGTGCGGCTGGTGCAAGGACAAATGGGGATTGTCCTGGCAGATCACGCCGATCGCTCTGACCAAAGCGATAACCGATCCTGATACCGCTGCCGCCAAGCGCGCGTTCGATGCGATGATGGAGATGAAAAAGATCGACATCGCCGCAATCGAGGCGGCGCGCCGCGGTTGATGCACGATTTGGAAAAATACAGATCATGGGAGAAAATAAATTACTCCGAATGGACAACGTTGGCATTGTTGTCGACGACCTCAAGGCCGCCATTGCGTTCTTTGCCGAGCTCGGTCTTGAACTGGAGGGCGAAACGACAGTCGAGGGGCAATTGGTGGACCGCCTCGTCGGACTCAGCGGTGTCCGAAGCGATATCGCAATGATGCGGACTCCCGACGGTCCTAGTCGAATAGAGCTGAGCAAGTTCCAAAGACCAACGGCGAACAGCGGCGAGCCGAATGCACCGGTGAACACGTTAGGTATCCGCCGCATCATGTTCGCCGTTGAGAATATCAAAGACGTCCTTGATCGTTTGCAGGCCCATGGTGCTGAGCTCATTGGAGAGACAGTACGGTACGAAGACGCATACCTCCTCTGTTACGTTCGTGGCCCTGAAGGGATTATCGTTGCGCTGGCTGAGCCGCTCCGTTGAATTCCACAAGGTCATCGGCGATTCTTCGGCGGCGGGGCAGGCTCCGGGGCGGGGGTCGTGGCGGACGTTTCCTTGGCGAGGGCGTCCAGGCGCTTACGCATCGCCGTCTCGCGCGCGCGAAACTCCGCCTCGATCGCGGAATGCAGCTCGTTCGTCCGAGTCGCCACGGCGGGGGGTGGAGGAGGCAAGCCGAGCCGCTGGCGAATCCACTGTCCGGCGGAAGGCTTCAGGGTGAGCATCGTGAAGTCGAGGTCCTCCAGATCTACCGGAATGCATTCGTGGTCCCGGTGTATGCGGTGCCCGTACCAGCAGAAGGAGGTGGCATGGGTGCCACAGCCCGCCACGTCGACGGCGGTGAGATGCTCATAGCGAGCGAGCTCCTTGTTGACTGTCTCGTTCCAAACCGCCAGCCGGCCCGCATCTGCGGCGACCTCTGCGGGAGGCTTTGACTCGACGAAGTCAGCCAACGGCACCTCTACGTGCTTGACCTGCAGGCGATCGGCGGGGCAGGAATGCTCGAGCTCGAAGCGGCGGATCGCCTCGTCGAAGAGCGTCTCGGGCGCAGGAGGAGCACATCCGCTGCCGCAGCTGGCGACTGCGAGGATGAGAAGAAGTCGCGCGTCGGATCTCATCAAACCCTCCTGGTGTCGCTCGTCGAGCGGTGTCCATCGCGAAGCCGTATACGGCCAGTATACGGCCTAAGCTAACCCGGGTTCCACCCTTTCCCCCAAGTTTTGGAGTGGTTCAGTTTGGTCGGAGCCTACGGACGGGTATGCCCTTCGAAGCCTCACCCCCTGGCCCCCTCTCCGTGACCGGAGAGGGGGAAAACAACAAGCCCGGACACCGGGATTTAGTGCATTTACGGACATGGAGCCGGGAATAACGCGGCTCGCTGGACCAAGGTCCAATAGCAAGGTGCCATCGCCGCGCGGAAACTGTCTCTCATGACCCGCCGCGAGCGCGCCGCGGCCGGCGAGTTGAACGGGATCGGGAAAGAGGTGGACGCGAACGGGCTACATGAGATCATTCGTAAAGAGATCTGCTCTCGCAATAATATTTGCGGCTGGCCTTAGCCAACCGGTCGCGAAGCCCCAATCACCGCCGCCCCCGACCGGGTCGAGCCTTTCCAGGAGCTCGGCCCTGGTGGGTGACTGGGCAGATCGCGTGATGGCCGACGACCCGAAGGTGCGCGCCAGCGCCGAAGCCGCACTGGTCAAGGGGGCCAGCCGTTCGCTGCCCCTGTTGAGACGATTCCTCACCAGTGACAACGAAGAGCTGCGTCAGCAAACTTTTGAAATCATCCGGCAAATCGGTCCGCCGGCCATTCCGCTGCTGGTCGAGCTGCTTCGCCATGAGGAGGTCTCCTTCAGGCGCTTTGCCGCTGATGCCTCGATTGACCTGGCGCCCGATACAGAATCGATTCAGCCGGCGTTGAGACGGGCACTGAGAGACAAGGATTCGATGGTCGCGGGCGATGCCGCCCGTGCCCTCGGCGCTTTGGGCAAGAGGGCCGGCCCTTCGGTACGCGCCCTGGTCGAGGCTCTGTCGCACAAGGATCCCTACGTCCGCATCTACGTGGCGGAGGCCTTGGCGGCCATCGGTCCGCAGGCGGGCCCGGCGGCCAAGGATCTCGCCGGAGCCTTGGGCGATCCGATTCCCGGCGTCCGATGGGCGGCGGGTGAAGCCCTCGCAGGCATCGGCCTGGCCGCGCACCTGGCTGTCCCCCAATTGATCGAAGCTCTGAAGGATGAGTTCCTCTATGTTCGCATCTGCGCGGCCGGGGCGCTTGGCAGCATCGGGCCGAAGGCACAGGCAGCCCGGGAGGCGTTGAGAGAGTCCGCAAACGATCCCGCATTGCGCAGCCAGGCTGAGTGGGCGTTGAATCGCATCGCAGGCATCGAGTCTGAAAAGCCTGTGGTCTCACCCCAAGTGCCAGGGCTTTCCGTCCAGCTCCAACCCCAGACGGCTGTGGCTCAAACGGGCAATCCTCCCGTTGACTGGGATACGGCCACGGGGCGGAACATCGTCTGGAGCGTCGAGCTGGGAAACGAAGTGTATGGCCGTCCCGTGGTTGCCGGCGATGTGGTCTATATGGGCGCCGACAATAGCCGGCAGTTCAACCCCGCCTTTGAGGAAGATTCAGGCGTGCTCCTGGCCTTGCGGGTGACGGATGGCGCGTTCGTTTGGCAGGATGTGGCCCCGCGGGTGGAGCGCGGCCTGAGGGATTGGCTGTTGCCCTCGACGACAAGTGCTCCTCATGTTGAAGGCGACCGGTTGTACTACGTCACCGCCGAGTGCCAGCTCCGTTGCCTCGACACGCAGGGTTTCCGCGACGGCGAGAACGACGGTCCATATCGGGAAGAGGCCTTCAAGGACAACGGTGCGGCAGACATCGTCTGGCAACTGGACATGCCCGCCCTGGGCGTCTTTCCACATGAAGCCTGCAATAGCGACGTGTTGCCCCTGGGCGATCTGCTCATGGTCGGTACCTCCAATGGCCAGAATGAAGGCCATACGCGCGTCCCAACGCCGCACGCTCCAAGTTTGATCGCAGTGAACAAGCACTCGGGCGAAGTGGTCTGGCGCGCCATCGGACCGGGAGATCGGGTGCTGCACGGCAACTGGTCCAGCCCTGTGGCGGCCAGCGTCGACGGGCGCATGCAGGTGCTCTTCGGCGGAGGAGATGGCTGGCTGCGCGCCTACGACGCGGCGTCGGGCCAGGAAATCTGGCGGTTCGACGGCAACCCGAAAGAGGCCCGCTTTCTTCCGCGCGCCGGTGTCCTTTCGCGCAGCTCGATCATTGCTTCACCGGTCTATGCCGGCGGCCGCGTCTTCATTGCCATGGGGCAGTCTCCCGGGCATGGCAACGGACCCTCGTTGATTCATGCGATCAGTCCCAACGGCCAGGGAGACGTTACCAAGAACGGGCTCCTGTGGACTTCGCGTGAGGTCGGCCGCGTGGTGGGAACGCCCATCGTGAAAGACGGTCTGCTATACGTTGGGGACTTGGGCGGAACCATTCATTGTCTGGACGCGGCGACCGGTGCCCGCCTGTGGAAGCACGAGACGAACGATGCCATCTGGGGAAGCCTCCTGCTGGCCGGCGACCGCCTTTACGTTGGGAACGCTGAAGGCCTCATGACCGTTCTTCGTGCCGGACGGCGAAAGGAATTGCTGGCGCAGATCGAAATGGAGGCCCCGCTCTATTCGCGTCCGGCTGCGATCGGCGATGCACTTTATCTGGCCACCGCGAGCCGGTTGTACCTCATCGCGACAAAGCCTTGACCTTGCGGATCCCGATCTGCTCGGCGAGCCAGGTGTAGCGATCGCGAACGGCCTCGCCGTTCAAGCCGTGCTCGGCGTCGTACCAGAGCAGCTTCTTCGGCTCGCTCCCCGCCTTCTGATAGGCACGGCCGTCCGCCGCCGGCACCATCGTGTCGGAGCGGCCGTTCTGGAAGAGGAGATGGGCCGGCGCGGCACGGCCGACCCAACGGAGGGGCTCGATCGGCTCCATGGCCGCCAGCCAGCGCTTCACCCGCTCCGGCGGCAGGGATTTCAGGTATCTGCCGTTCCTCTCGTTCGAGCCGGTGAAGTGGGTCACCATGCCGCCGTTTCCCACCACCAGGGCATAGGCCTTGATCCGCGTCTCGACTCCGGCAAGCAGGCCTCCCTGGGCGCCGCCGTAGCTGATCCCCACATAGCCGAGCCGGTCCTTGGCGACATCCGGACGGGAGAGGAGGAGGTCCACGCCGCGCCGCAGATCGACGATGAGCTGGATCTGCTCGTCCCGGTCGCGCTCATTGAAGTTGAGGCCCCGTTGAACGCCGATCCGGTGGCTCCGGGCGTGGGGGGCAGTGATCGCCAGCGAGATCGCGCCCAGCCGGGCCAGCCTCTCCGCCTCGGGCAGCATGCTCTGCGCCGAGCCCCCCATGCCGTGCAGGAGCAGCACGCCCGGAAACGGGCCGCGGCCGTCCGGGATCGACAGGAACGCCGGCACGCGGCCTCCCTTGGGGCTGGCATAGGTGAGCTGCTGGAGGGTGTACCCTTGCCTCTTCTCCGAGGAGCCGGCCTGCGCGTCCAAGGGTGTCGCAGGATCGTACGCGAAGAGCTTCAGGAGCTTGTCGCTGGCCGTGGCAGGCGAGGAAACCGCCGTGCCGGCGCCGCAAGCTGCGAGGGCGAGGCAGCAGAGCGTACGGCGGAGAACAGTGCCTTGTGTCTTCGTCATGCGTGGGATTCTACCGCTCCCCAACCCTGGCAGTTGCGCTCCTTTCGGGTACAGAGTACGCAACCTGGAAGGTCAGGTTGCAGCGAGGGCGCTCTTGACCTCCATCTTCTTGAGCTCTTCGGGGTCTTTCTTGGCATCAGCCAGAATGACATCGCTCGCTTTTTCGGCGACCATGTGCACAGCGGCCATGATGAAGAAGCCTGGCGTCCGCGGAAAAACCGAAGCGTCGACGACCCGCAAATTTCGGGTGCCTCGGACTTTGAAGTTGCCATCGACAACCGCCATCGGATCTGCGTGTGACCCGATGCGGCAGGTGCAGGAGGCGTGCCGCCCCCACGATAGGTCTTTGACGAGCCTCCCAATTTCCGCGTCTGTCCGAACATAGCCGCCGGGGAATTCTTCCTCGGCGAGGAATCCCTCGCGCTGAAGATGGGCATTCAACGCTCGCACGTATCTCACGCCTTCCGCGACGGCTTTGAGATCCGCGTCAAGGGAGTCCGTGCCGCCGTCGAAATACCGGAAGTCGATGTGGGGAGTGTCCCGCGGATCGGCCGACTTCAGACTGACTTCCCCGGCCATATGGTTGGTATGGGTCTTGAGAATGTTCCAGGTCAGATAGTGGTGGCGCTCCACGGCTTTTGAATAGCCGGGGAAGTATCCCTCGAATTTCCCCAGCATTGCGAGGCAGAAAAGATCCGGGGCCGCCATGGCCGAGTGCGATTTCCTGGCGATGGCAAGCAAGCTTCCGTTCGTCGTGTAGAAGCCCGTTTTCTTCTCCTGCCACTCCTTGAAGAGGGGATCGTCTTTGGTAAATTCGGCCCCAGCCAGAAGATCCACGTCCTTCGTCAGGCGGCTGACGACGCTAACCTCGAGGTTATCCTGAAGGTTCCTACCGACTCCGGGAAGATCTACCCTGACCTGTATCCCGTGGCGTTCCAAGTCTTGTCTCGGGCCAATGCCGGACAGCATCAGAAGTTGGGGTGTGTTGAAGGCACCGCCGCAAAGGATCGTCTCACGCGAGGCGAACGCCTGCCGCTTTTCTCCAGGGTCCGACGTCGGATTGTCATGAGCTCGGTAGAGCCGCTCACCTTTGAGATACTCCACGCCCATCGCCCGATTCTTCTCATCGAAGAGCACGCGGGTGACGAGAGCATTGAGCTCGATGCGCAGTCTGTTGGTTCTCACTGCCACATTCAGAATGCGCTCGCGACCGGCGCTGCGGGCGTGATTTCGCGTGGTAAGAGGGAGGTGCTGCAGGCCACCGAGACCTGTCTGCAGGACCCGCCAGTCCGAGATGTGCTTGAGCAAGCTCCGCGGTCCTTTTTCCGCACGGAAAACCGCCTGGACGATAGCCGGCAGAAAGGGAACGGCGGGAGTCGCGCGTTCGGTGTTCAGCCAGCCGCCGGAGCCATGGCGAGCGGGTTGGAGGAGGCGAAGCCAACGAGCGGATTCAATTCGGGAGTCCTCGATGCGCTCGAAGTACTTGCGCATGTTCGTCCCGTTCCAGGACGGATCTCCGGTGAGCTCGGCGATTTGGTCCCAATCGTCATTGTCGGGACCAACGAGAATCATGGCGCCGATCGCCGTGCACCCCCCCAAGGTACCCGCTCTCGGATAGAGCACACCACCGCGTTCTGGCACGAACTTCGGATCCCGCTTCTGCTGCTGCTCGCTCTCGTAGTGGCGAACGAAAAAATCCCATCTCATCCCTTCGTTCTCAGAGGCAAAAGGGTGAAACGCAGGCACGTTGTAATCTTCGGGCAGGCGGGGATGACCGAGTGCGAGGGGATCGCCGCCAGCCTCGAGGAGCAAGACCGTGTATCCCGCCTCAGCCAGGTTGGCCGCCAGAGGGCCCCCGCCGGCTCCCGAGCCGACTACGATGTAGTCGACGGTATCAAGGCGCGATTGCAGCGAGATCCGAGCCTGTGCGTGGCGGGCACGCCAATCCAGAATCGCCGGTGCCAGGACATCGTGGAAAATCTCATAGCGTAAGCCCTCGGCCTGTCCGGGCGGTGGCGCAACCGGCCGCAGGATGCGCACGTTCCCTCGGCCTAGTTCCTCCAGCACGTGGCTCAACTTCGTCTCAGGAACCTCGGCGTACTCGGCAAGATCTTTAAGCGTGTGGGCGATCTTGGTCCCCGAAGGCGTAACGAGATATCGGAAGGCGCGTGAGGCGATATCTTGATCGTCGGGACTGAGGGACTCCAGGGCGGTGTCGAGGTGTGTCCGCACGATGCGATCCGCACCGCCGAGCTCTCTCAGCGTCTGAAGCCGAAGGACTAGGGAGGTGGCTTTCTCGGGGTGCCGTAAACGCTCCTCGTCCAATAACCGCTTCTCGGTGTCCCATAACCGGGTCATCACGAGCTGGAGGTACGGAGTCTCGATCCGTTCGGAGTCGGAACCGGTCGGCAAGGCTCCTTGTCCAATCGGGCCTACGCGGCCGGTGCGGACCTGGTCGAGCACCTCCGTGACCAGCTCGGGTTCGATCGTGATCGGATCAACGCCGGGTACCTGGAGACGATTGAACTGGTCAATGGGCTTGAGGATCCCAGCTTCGGCCGCCTTCCGGTCGAGGTGATCGATCCGGCGGTAACTGTCCCACAGCGTGGGGATGCGGCCCTTGAATCGGTCCAGCTTCGCCAGCGCGTCCTCCCGGGGCGAAACCAGGAAGCTGACCGAGAGATCGCCAGGAACGATGGCGCGCGCGAACTGCTCGGTGAAAACGTCCCCTGCGGGATGGTAGAGGAAATACTCCTCGAATTGGTCCAGGATCACCATCAGGCGGCGGCCCGAGGCCTCGTGACAGAACGAGAGGAACTCGCGCAAGGACGCCTTTTCGTGCTGGCGCACAGCATCGCGCAAATGGCCGAGTGCCGCCTGATCCTCCCCCGCGGAGGCGAAAAGAGCGTCAGCAGCCGTTGCCTTGATGCCCTCGACCGGCTCGCTCTGCCAGCCGCGCATCACGACCGAGCCCGCCGCCTGGCGTTCGCTCGCGATGTCCGGAAAGACCACCGGAAGCAAGTCGTTCCGCCCGCGCAGGTTCGGCAGCACGCCCGCGCGCAGCACCGACGACTTGCCGACGCCGCTGGCGCCATAGAGGAGCGTGAGCGGCGACGCAAACAGACTCGCGGTGATGAGCCGGGCCTCCCGCTCGCGGCCGAAGAAGAAGGGAGCGTCCCGCTCGTCGAAGGGCTCCAGGCCCTGATATGGCGACCTGCGAGTCTCGCCCTGCACGCTCAATGCCGGTCACCGCTGCCGGCGTCCGGCATGGCACTCGCGGCATCGCCGCTCGTCCCGTCGTCCCCCTGCTTCTTCAACTCGGCCAGGAACTGTTCCAGAGTCAGGCCATCGTAGACGTTGACGCCGCGGTCGTCCCATAGTTGCCGCTCGACCGGTTTGATCAGCGTCTCGATGGCCCAGGAGCGGACCTTCGGATGACCGCGAAACTCCTGGATGCGGTTGAGGATGACCCGCAGATTCCAATCGTAAAGTCCGTAGCCGAGAAAGAGGAAGGGCCGGGCTTGAAATGGCTCGGCGAAGATTGTCGGGATGACGCTGCGCCGCGTCATCCGCGTCAGGAACTCGACGTAATCGTCTTCCGTGATCACGTAGTGTCCGATTTGTTTCTCCCGCCGGTCGATCGCGCCATGGATCTTGTAGACCACGGAGACCTCATGGAGGTCGATCAAGAGATCCTCTGCCAAGACTTCGCGTGGCTCCGCCTGATCGTGGGGCCACCACAGCACCTTCTCCTGGTCCGTTATGTGCGTCACCACGTCGCACGGCTTACCACGCTCTCGATACGCGCGCTCCATTAGATCGTCGTAGTTCGTGGTAATGGTCAGCAAGGGCGCGGGGAGATCGGCGAGGAACTCATGCAGCGGCGTCGGAGGCTGTTCGTAGGAGAAGATCTCCCGCAGGCGCTCGCGGAACGGGTTCGGCCCCATGACTGCCTCGTAATACTGGGCTATCTTGGTCAGCTCGCCCTTCTCGGTATCGGGCAGTCGAGTTCGTTGGGCGAGGTAGTCGGCCAGCTCGCCCCCTGTAGGGAGGTATGAGATCACCTCCTTCCCCTGCTGCCTATGAAACCATGGCGTCTGCTTCGGATTTCGATCGTAAAGCGGCGCGCCTGCGCCTAGGAACGGGATAACTTTGCCGGCCACCAGCCGGTCATAGATTTCGGGGTACGGTGGGGGCAGCTCGTTAGACATTGCCTTCGCCGAAGTGGCCCATTCTAGCTTAGCCTTTTCGCGCCTGTCCCGGCAAGGTCCTTGACACAGCCCGCCGAAATAGGTTCCACCCTTTTCTCGAAGTTTGGAGGCTTGACTGGCAGGGAAGGCCTGCTTTTATAGCGTGGCCCTCCAAAATCAGGCTGCTCGGGGAACATCCGCAGCCCCTCTTACGCGCGGGGCCGCGCGGCGGGCCCGCGCTTGCCGGCGAGCCCATGCCCGAACCTTAGCACGGGCGAGCTGGACCTACCTCAACGGAAGTAGAACATCAGCAGGAGCCCAAGCCACCTGGGGGACACCGTTTGACTTCGCGCTGAAGCGGGTGTATTTAGAATTTTCGGCTCATGACGGCGTACGGCCCAGCCCAACTATGACCGATCGGCGCCCCACCCTTGTCGTCGTCGAGGATGACGAGCACGTCCGGCGCGCGCTCACGCGATTCCTGTGTCCGCGCTACTGCGTACGGGCCTTCGACTCGGCGGAGGAGTGGTTGGCGGACATCTGCCCGGCCGATGGCGCGATCATCGACATCAATCTTCCTGGCATGAGCGGCCTCGAGCTGGACGAACGGCTGGAGCGCGAGGGACGCGCGATTCCGACCGTGTTCATCACGGCGCATGACGAGCCGGGACCGGCGCCAACGCGCCGCGTCATCCTGCAGAAGCCTCTCGATCCGCAGGCCCTTCTGGACGCCATCGAATATATGCTCGCCACGAGAGATGGCGCGCGCGTCGCCAGAGATCCCTCGTGAGGATCGGAATCGTCGAAACGATCGGCATGGCGCTGGTGCTGGCGGCTGTGGTTGCCGCGTGGATCCTCGAGCGGCGTCGGCGCCGGCACGCGGAAGCCGCGGCGCGGGAGCACGAGGCCCAGCGCGCGATCGTGTCCGAGGCGCCGGTCATGATCTGGCGGTCCGGTGCCAATAAAGGCTGCGACTTTTTCAATCCTTGGTGGCTGATGTTCACCGGGCGGACGCTCGCCCAGGAACTCGGCGACGGCTGGGCGGAGGGCGTGCACCCGGACGATCTGGAGGCGTGCCTCGCGTCCTATGTGGGGGCGTTCGACGCGCGGGTGCCGTTCCGGCTGGAGTACCGTCTGCGACGCTTCGACGGCGAATACCGCTGGGTGCTCGACATCGGCACGCCTCGTTACGATCCGACGGGGCAGTTCGCCGGCTATATCGGCTGCTGCTTCGACATCACCGACCGGAGGCAGGCCGAGCAGGCCCTCGGAGAGGCGCACGCGGAGATCAGTCGCGTGTCGCGGCTGACCGCGCTCGGCGAGTTCGCCGCGGCGCTGTCGCATGAGTTGCGGCAGCCGCTCACGGCGATCATCTTGAACGCCCGCAGCAGTCTGTATCAACTGGAGAAGACCCCGCTCGATCACGAGGCCATGAAGGAGGGACTGGACGATCTCGTGGACGCCGCTCATCGCGCCGAGGCGGTGATTCAGCGCAACCAGGAGTTGTTCCGGCACCAGACGGTGCAAACGTCGGCGCTCGACATCAACGCCGTGGTGCGTGAAGTCCTGGTCCTGTCGGCGACGCGGCTCCAGGAACATCACGTGACGGTGGCCACGGCACTCACCGACGATCTGCCCGCGGTGCGCGGCGACCGCATCCAACTGCTGCAGGTGCTGCTGAATCTCCTCGCCAATGCCATCGACGCGATGGAGCGGGTCGAAACATCGGAGCGGCGGATCACCATCACGACCTTGCGGTTGGATCAGGACGCCGTCGTGGCGGTGAAGGACTGCGGCGTCGGCCTCGATGCCGTGGACATGCAGCGGATGTTCACGCTCTCGTACACGACGAAAGCGGCGGGCACCGGCGTCGGACTCTCCATCAGCCGGTCGATCATCCAGGCGCACGGCGGCCACATCTGGGCGTCACAGAACGCGGACCGCGGCGCGACGTTTTCGTTCTCGCTGCCGGTGCGCTAGCCACTACGCCGGAACGAGCTCGACGGTGTTCACGGAGCGCTCAGGCTCGGCGCTGCTGCGCAAGGCGGTGCTGGAGGAATTCGCGAGGGTCGGCCGAGGAATCGGCTTATCGCATTGCCTGCCGCCGCACCACCGTGTGCGCCGGCTCGTCTAACAACTCCCTCTCCACACGCTTGTCGCCGATGCTGCGTAGGAGCCTGCCGGCGCGCCGCAGACTCCGCTCGACGCTTTTCGCGGGGCCGAAGTCGTGGAGGAGCCGCGCCTTCAGGATCTCCAGCTCGGCGCGCTCGAGCGGATCGCCGGTGCCTTCCTCCAGGGACTCCCGGGCCGCCTCGTACGCCTCCCAGGCGCCCGGCCGATCGCCGAGGCGCCGTTTCGCGTCGGCGAGCGCGGCGAGGGCCGCGGCTTCGAAGTCGGCGACCCTCTCTTCGCCTTGCGTCTTGGGATCCAGGCAGCGGGCGACCGCGAGCGCCAATTCGGCAGTCTGGACGGCGGCCCCGACGTCGTGCGCGGCGGGGCCGCGAGACCTCTCGATCAGGATCCGGAAGAGGCCCCAGTTGTGCAGGCGGCGGTCGTTCCGGATCATCATCAGCCGGCGCGCCTGCGGATGCCGCTCCAGAACCGTCCACTGCGCCTGGCCATGCTTGCGCTCCCGGACCAGCCGCTTCCGCGTCTCCTGAACGCCTTCCGCGATCCGGCGGAAGATCTCGTCGTAGGCTTCGGGGTCCCTGGCCTGCCTGCGCAACCGCGCCTCTTCGGTCCTCAGCCGGGCGGCGACGGCGGCGATACCTTGGAGGACTGGGCTCGCTCCTGCTGGGCTGGACAGTTGCATGGTTCGTCCCTCCTGAAACAAATGCTCAAAAGTTGCACAGGAATCTGTGCCAACGTCCAGGGCTCAAGCACGATGCGTGCCGGGGGGCGTAGGGGAAATCTGGCATCCTCTTTGCCATAGGGGGAGTGTCATGGACATCCTGCCCGCCCCGCACGTCACCCATCCCGGGCTGCTGATCGCCATCGGCGGCGCCGAGGACAAGACCCGCGAGCGCGTCATCCTGCGCTACTTCCTGGAGATGGCCGGCGGCGCGGACGCCAACATCGTCGTGCTCGCCACCGCCTCCGAGGTGCCGGAGACGGGAGACCGCTACGCCGATCTCTTCCTCGCCTTGCGCGCCGAGAGCGTCGAGGTGCTCAAGATCGAGACCCGGGAGGACGCCGTCGAGGCCGGCCCCGAGGCGCACGACCTCCTGGAGTACGCCACGGCGCTGTTCATCACCGGCGGCAGCCAGCTCAAGCTCTCCTCGGCGCTGGGCGGCACCGAGATCGCCGACACCATCCGCCGCCGCCACGCCGCCGGCATGGTGGTGGCGGGGACCAGCGCCGGTGCCGCGCTGCTCTCCGAGCACATGATCGCCCTCGGGGAGAGCGGCTCCACGCCGCGCCGCCGCCTCGTTCATCTGGCCAAGGGGCTGGGCCTCGCTCCCCACCTGATCATCGATCAGCACTTTCGCCGCCGCGACCGCCTGGGCCGCCTGCTGACGGCGCTTTCTTACAATCCCTCCCCCCTGGGCGTGGGCATCGACGAGGACACCGCCGCCATCATCAGTGGCGATGGCGAGCTCTCCATCCTCGGCGCCGGCGCCGTGATGGTGGTGGACGCCTCCGGCCTGCGCTTCACGGACAGCCACGCCATCCACCGCGGCCAGCCGGTGGCGATGATGGGGCTCAAGCTCGATTTCCTCACCACCGGCTGCCGTTACGACCTCAACCGGCGGCGGGGCATCGCGCCGCCGCCCATGGTCCACGTGCTCACCGAGCCCCTGGAGCGGCGGACCCCGGCGCAGCCTCCTGTCTTCCAGCCGGAGGTGGTGCCCGTGGCCTCGGAGGATGGAGGAGAGTAGGGGGCGATCGCGCTGGAAGATTTCGTAGGGGCGGGGCTTGTCCCCGCCCGCAACGTT
>JBIOVX010000270.1:0-8409 GCA_044868005.1 Thermoanaerobaculia bacterium
CCCCCCGCCCCTACAGATTCATTCGTGGATCACCGGCAACAGCGTTTCCTGGCGCACGGGCAGGTCGAGCGGCACCAGGATCCGCCGCGTCAGGATCTCGCGCTGGCGGTTCACCAGAACTTCGAGAGTGGTCGTCGAGAGGATGCGTTCCACGGCCTGCTTGATCTCCAGGAAGACTTCGCGGATGACACAGTGCTCCGTTCCCACGTCGATGGTACAGGGAAGCGCCAGGATCTGATCGATCCCGGTCGTCTGTCCCTCCAGCGTGATGAGGACGTCCCGCAGGGAGATCCGCGAGGCCGGCCGGCCGAGCGTGTGGCCGCCCGCGGGGCCGCGGTTGGAATGGATCAGCCGGTCCTTGGAGAGCAGGGCGAGGATCTGGCGCAGGTAGGGCTCGGGAATGCCCTGGTGCTGCGCGATCTCGTGGCTGGTGACGGGGCCCTCGTCGCCGTGCATGGCGATGTAGAGCATCGCCCGGATGCCGTACTCACCTTTGGTGGAGATCTTCATCGGCGCTCTTCAGAAGTCTAGCACACGGCCCGCCCATTGCCGGCCGGCGCGGCCCGCCCGCTCCGCCGCCAGCACGTCCGGCAGGCGCGCGAGGTCGGCCAGATCGCCGCCGCCCGCGTTGCGGGTGATGTGGAGGGCCCGCAGGCCGGCGGCCACGGCGCCCTCGACGTCCTCCAGCCGGCCGTCGCCGACGTGCAGCATGGCGCCCGGCTCGATACCGAGCTCGGCGGCCGCCTGCTGGAAGATCCGGCTGTCGGGCTTCTCCACCCCGGCCTTGCCGGAGTAGACGACGGCGTCGAAGAAGCGGGCGAGGCCCACCGCTTCGAGGACGCCGGGAAGGCGGTGGTCCCAGTTGCTGATCACCCCGAGCCGCAGGCCCTCTTCGCGCAGCCGGGCGAGCGAGCCCGGCACCTCGGGATAGACCTCGTAGGCCTCGGCGGTGCCGAAGCGATGGTAGAGCTCCGCCGCCGCGAAGCGCGAAGGCGGCGGCGCTCCCCGCAGCTCGCACATCCGCTCCAGCAGCCACCGCCACCAGCCGCGCTCGCCTTCCGGATGGGCGCTGAAGCGGTCGCGCCCCGGATCGGCGCTACACGCGAGCTCCTGCCAGACGACGCCGAACAGCCGCTCCGCCGCCTCCGCGTCGATGGCGACGCCGTGCCGGCTGAGCACCTCGGCGTAGATCTCGCCCAGCCGCGGCACGTGGAGCAGGGTGAAGGTGACGTCGAAAGTGACGCCCGCGATCATGGATTGAGGATACTCCGATCCGGCCCCGTGATAGCTTGCCGGCGATGCGTTCCCCGGCCGTGCGCACGATCGCCGCGCTGCTGCTCTTCACCTCCTGGCTCGCCCTGCTCTTCGCGGGCTTCGCCTTCCAGGGCGGCGTTCATCTGCTGCTGCTCGGGGCGCTGGTGTTGTTTCCGTGGAAGGCGCTGGCGTGACGCCGGGCGTCCCGCCGCGCACGAGCGTCCGTCTAAACCCTTTGGGCACAACCATTCCGTGGTATATTGATCTTCCTACATGAAAGGGAATTGAGTGCCGGCCAAGAAGGCCCGATCGCGCAGGGACTGGTACAGCGTGTCCGTGGACACCCTGCGGGGACTGGGCCTGCTGCTGCTGATCCTGGCGGTCG
The DNA here is from genome assembly GCA_044868005.1 of Thermoanaerobaculia bacterium. Lineage (GTDB taxonomy): Bacteria > Acidobacteriota > Thermoanaerobaculia > Multivoradales > UBA5704 > DATARR01. The sequence continues at coordinate 1,640 of JBIOVX010000270.1, forward strand.
TCGGCCTGATCGTCCTCGTCTACCGCGCCTGGGAGCGCCAATCGGCGGAGCGCGAGGCCGCGGCGGTGATCGAGGAGGCGGGCGGGCTCCTCGTGCGGTTGCGGAACGAGAAGAACATCGCCAACTTCGCCGCCGACTACGGCGCCGCGCGGCAGCTCCTGCAGGAGGCCCGGACCAAATTCGACGCCCGCGACTTCGCCGGCGCCCTCAAGAGCGGCGGGCGCAGCCGCGGCTTGCTGCAGTCGATCTTCGACACGCTGTCGCTGCGCGGCACCTCGGGCCTGGCGCGCTTCCACGTCGTCGAGGGCGAGGTGGAATACCGGCGCGGCGACGCCGGCGACTGGCAGCCGGCGCGGCCGCGGGTGCAGCTCCAGCCCGGAGATTCCGTGCGTACCTCCGACGGTGGCTCGGCCGAGATCGTGTTCGTCGACGGCAGCCTCTACACGGTGCGGCCCAACACCCAGTTCATCGTCTCGCCCGGCAGCTCGGGCTCCTCGGCCGCGGCCGAACAGTCGATCGAGATGGCCTACGGCTGGGTGGACCTCAACACCTCGGAAAAGTCCAGCAACGTGCGCACGCCGCGGGCGGTGGCGCGCGTGCGCGAGCAGTCGGAGGCCTTCGTCACCGTCGAAAGGGGGACGAACCGTGGCCGCTTCGGCGCCTACCGGGGCGGCGTGGAGCTCTCCTCCCAGGGGGGACTGAAGCGGCAGGTCGGCGCCCTCCAGGAGGTGGTGCAGACGGGCGACCTGCTCTCCGAGCCCCGGGCGCTGCCGGGCTCTCCCGAGCCGCTGGTGCCCGGCGACAACGAGATCCTGGACCTCGACCATACGCGGAGCCTCGTCCTCTCGTGGTCCCCGGTCGGCGGCGCCGGCCGCTACGGCCTGGAGATCTCCCGCAACCAGCTCTTCGTCGACAACCTGATCGACGTGGAGAACCGGACCAGGGCGCGGGCCACCCTGGGCCTGCGCGGCGAAGGCACCTTCTACTGGCGGGTCGCCGCCTACGGGCCGAACGGCCTGCAGGGGCCCTGGAGCCCGGCGCGCAAGTTCCGCGTCGCCTCCTCGCGCAGCACCGGCGGCGGCGAGCGGCGGGACACGACGCCGCCCGAGCTCGATCTCGACGAAGTCAAAACCTACGGTAGTATCTTCATGGTCGCCGGCCGCAGCGAGCCCGGAGCGCGCATCGAGGTCAACGGCGAGCAGGTCAAGGCCGGCGTCGACGGCACCTTCACCAAACCCGTCCAGTTGACCAAGGAAGGTTGGAACATGATCGAGATCCGCGCCCGCGACGCGTGGGGGAACGAGACCATGCGCCGGCATCGCGTCTTCGTCGAGAGCCCCTGAAGGGCCGTTGGGGATGACCGCCGTCCCCGAAAACCATAAACTCCCGTCGCCCTGCCGCATGTTGCGGCGGGCCTTTTAGGAGAAGGAACCCCCAGGCAGATGCCCCTCGCCTCGCTGTTACGCTACTTTTCGAAGGACCTGGCCATCGACCTCGGCACCGCCAACACCCTGGTGTTCGCCAGCGGCCAGGGGATCGTCGTGCGCGAGCCCTCCGTCGTCGTCATCAACAAGATCACCAACCGCATCGAGGCCGTCGGCAGCGAGGCCAAGGAGATGCTCGGGCGCACGCCCGGCAACATCGAGTCGATACGGCCGATGAAGGACGGCGTGATCGCCGACTTCGAGGTCACCGAGCGCATGCTGGAGTACTTCATCAAGAAGGCGCACGGACGCAAGATGTACGTGCATCCGCGCATCGTCATCGGCGTGCCCTCCGAGATCACCCAGGTGGAGAAGCGCGCCGTGCGCGACTCGGCGATGCGCGCCGGCGCTTCCGAGGTCTTCCTCGTCGAGCAGGCGATGATGGCGGCCATCGGCGCCGGCCTGCCGATCACCGAGCCCTCGGGCAACATGATCGTCGACATCGGCGGCGGCACGACGGACGTGGCGGTGATCTCGCTCGCCGGCACCGTCTACAGCCGCTCGGTGCGCATCGCCGGCAACGAGATGGACGTGGCCATCATCCAGTACCTGAAGCGCAAGTACAACCTGCTCATCGGCGAGCGCACCTCCGAGCAGATCAAGATCGAGCTCGGCTCCGCCTATCCGCTCAAAGAGGAGCTCAAGATGGAGATCAAGGGGCGCGATCTCGTCGAGGGCGTGCCGAAGACCCTGACGATCTCCGACGAGGAGATCCGCGAGGCCCTGGCCGAGCCGGTCGCCACCATCGTCGAAGCCGTGCGCATGGCCCTTGAGCGCACGCCGCCCGAGCTGTCGGCCGACATCATGGACAAGGGCATCGTGCTCTCCGGCGGCGGCGCGCTGCTGCGCAACCTCGACCAGCGGCTGCGCGACGAGACGGGCCTGCCGGTGGTGCTCGCCGAAGATCCCCTCGCCTCGGTGGTGCTCGGCACCGGGCGGGTGCTCTCCGATATCGATCTGCTGCGCAAGGTCTCCATCCGCTAACCTCCGGAGGCTTCGCGGTCGTGGACGAACGCCGCACCGGCTGGATCCTGATCGTCGTGCTGGTCGGCCAGCTCGTAATGCTGGCCGTTCAGGGCGCGCGGACGGGCGATACGCGGCTCGAGGCCACGGGTGTGCGCCTGCTGGGTCCCCTCGCCCGCGGCGTCGCCGCCGTGCCGCGCAGCGTCACCGACCTGCGCGAGGGAACGAAGCTGCGCGGCAGCCTGCTGGAGGAGAACCGGCGGCTGCGGCGCGAGGTGGAGGACCTGCGGCTGCGCCTGCTGCGGCTCACCGACGTGCAAGGCGAGCTGTCGCGCCTGGGCGCCGCGGTGCGCTATGCCACGCCGCCCGCCGGACGCATCCGGGCCGTGGACATCGTCTACGTCGACTACGCTTCGTCGCTGCGCACGCTGGTGCTCTACACGGACATCGTGCCGGCGCGGGTCAACCAGCCGGTGCTCTCGGCCGACGGGCTCGCCGGCCGGGTGATCACCGTCGCCGGCCCTTACGCCAAGGTCCAGCTCATCACCGACGGCGCCGCCAGCGTCGGCGGCATGATCGTGCGCACCCGCCGGCAGGGGGTGGTCCATGGCAGCAGCCGCAGCAGCGGCGGCCTCGAGCTGGACTACGTGCCCCTGCAGGCCGACGTGCGGCCGGGCGACCGCGTGCTCACCTCCGGCATCGACGGCGTCTACCCGCGGGGAATCCCCCTCGGCACGGTGATCGCGGTCGAGGGGGGCGGCGAGCTCTTCCATCGCATCCAGCTCGCTCCCGCCGTCGATTTCGGCAGCCTCGATCAGGTCTACCTGCTCGATTACCAGGCCGTGCCGCCGAACGTCAAAGAGGTCCGCCCCGGTGGAAGCCCTTAAGCTCCTCGCCGCCATCGTCCTCGCCGTGCTCGCGCACCTCGCCGGCGCCTGGATCTCCGCCGATTTCGTGCGCGTGGTCGACGTCTTCGTCGTCGTCGTGGCGCTCTACGGCCTGCGCGGCAACTCGCTCGCGGCCCTGCTGATGGGCCTGCTCGTCGGCCTGCTGCACGATTCGCTGTCGCGGGGACCTTTCGGCCTCTTCGGCTTCGCTGGTACCATCGTCGGCTATGTCACGGCGCGCCTCGCGCAGCGGCTGGTCATCCAGCGGCCGACGGGCGTGCTGGCGGTGGTGAGCTTCGCCTCCGTGCTGCAGCAGGCGATCGTCGTCGGCCTGAGGTTCCTGCTGCTGCCCGCGGCGGAGGTGCCCAGCCCTCTGTGGACCGCCATTCAGGCCGGCGCGTGCGGCGTGCTCGGCATGGCCGTCTACGTCGTGATGGACCACTGGCGGCGCAACGCGGATACCCGGCGCCGTGGCCGCATGAGCCGGCTCCGCATGGACTGAGGCCTTCGTATGCAGGTGGTTCGCGAGCATCGAGACGATCTGGTCAGCCGCATCCGCGTGCTGACCGCCGTGGCCTCCGGCCTGCTGGTGGCCATCGCCACCGGCTTCTGGTTCGTGCAGCTCGTCCAGGGCGACTATTACCGCGAGCTGGCCGAGAACAACCGGCTGCGCAAGCTCCCCATGAAGGCCCCGCGCGGCCTCATCTACGACCGCAAGGGGCGCCTGCTGGTGGAGAACGTCCCGAGCTACGCCCTGATGCTCGACCGCAGCCGCGCCGGGGACCTCGCGCGCAGCCTGCGGTTCGCCGCCACGGTGCTGGCGCGGCCGCTGGAAGATCTGCAGCGGCTGCTCGCCGGCTACGCCGCGGTCCCCGCCTTCAAGCCGGTGCTGCTCGCCGAGAACCTGACCCTCTCGGAGGTGGCGCGCTTCGGCGTCGAGGGCCTCGAGTATCCGGAGTTCGAGGTGGAGGTCCAGCACCTGCGCCTCTACCGCCACCGCGAGCAGACGGCGCACCTGCTGGGCTACCTCGGCGAGGCCACGCAGGAGGAGATCGACGCCTCGAAGGGCGCCTACCAGCCGGGCGACCTGGTGGGCAAGAAGGGCGTCGAGCAGACCTACGACATGGCCCTGCGCGGCACCGACGGCGAGCGCGTCGTGGTGGTGGACAGCCGCGGCGAGCTGCTGCAGGAGTACCGCCGCAAACCCGCCAAACCCGGCCGCAACCTCCAACTGTCGATCGACCTCGACCTGCAGCAGGAGGCCGCCCGCTGGCTGGACGGCCCGGAGAAGGTGGGCGCCGTGATCGCCATGGATCCGCGCAACGGCGAGATCCTGACCCTCGTCTCCTCGCCGTCGTACAACCCGAACCTCTTCGCCCGCCGGCTGCAGCGGGCCGACTGGCAGGCGCTGATCGACGATCCCAACCATCCGCTGCAGAACCGGGCGATCCAGAACACCTACTCGCCGGGCTCGACCTTCAAGATCGTCATGGAGACGGCCGGCCTCACCGAGGGGATCTTCAACCCGAGCACCTCCGTCTTCTGCTCCGGCGCCAAGTCCTTCTACGGCCGGCCCTTCCGCTGCTGGCGGGCCGGCGGGCACGGCACGGTCAACGCCCACATGGCGTTCAAGGTCTCCTGCGACGTCTACTTCTACACCCTCGGGCAGATGATGGGCATCGAGAAGATCGCCCGCTACGCCCACCTCTTCGGCCTCGGCTCGCCCACCGGCATCGACATCAGCGGCGAGAAGCGCGGCCTGGTGCCCGATCCGGAATGGAGCCTGGAGGCGCGCGGGCACAAGTGGTATCCGGGCGAGACGATCTCCGTCTCCATCGGCCAGGGGCCGGTGCTGATCACGCCGCTGCAGATGGCCGAGATGACGGCGCTCATCGCCAACGGCGGCTACCGTGTCATCCCCCACCTGGTCAAGGACGCCAGGCTGCCGCCGCCGGAGCGCGTGGCGCTCGACGAGGACGCCCTGCGCGCCGTGCGCGGCGGCATGTGGGCGGTGGTCAACGAGCCGGGCGGCACCGCGTACGGCTCGGTCCGTCTGCCGGGGGTCGAGATCGCCGGCAAGAGCGGCACCGTGCAGGTCATCGCCTACGCCCAGCGCCTGGACCCGCAGCACATGCCCTTCAAGTTCCGCGACCACGCCTGGTTCACCTCTTTCGCCCCGGCCGACGATCCGGAGATCGTCGTCACCGTCTTCGCCGAGCACGGCGGCGGCGGCTCGCGGGTGGCCGGCCCCATCGCGCAGGCCCTCTATGCAAAATATTTCGGGATCGATACCGGGAAGCCACCCGCTCCATGAGGACCGGCCGCGCCTGCGGCTGCTCTCCTCGATCGACGGCGGGGTGATCCTCTCCGCCTTGCTGCTGGCCGCCATCGGCCTCGCCACCGTGCACAGCGCGAGCGCCGAGCTGCCGGTGGACTACTTCCCGCGCCAGGCCGCCTGGGTGGCGGTGGGGCTCGTCCTGCTGCTGACCTCCATCAGCATCGACTACCACGTGCTGCTCGGCTTCTCCCTGGTGCTCTACGTGCTGGGTCTGGTCTCCCTGGTGGCCGTGCTCTTCCTCGGCGTCGAGCGGGGCGGCGCCGCCAACTGGCTGCAGGTCGGTCCCTGGCAGTTCCAGCCCTCCGAGTTCGCCAAGCTGGCGACGGCGCTGTTCCTCGCCCGTTACCTCGCCGGCCTCAACCTGCGCGTGCTGGAGCTGCGGCAGATCCTGACCGCCGTCGTCATCGTCGGCGTGCCGATGGTGCTGGTGGCCATCGAGCCGGACAAGGGCGGCGCCCTCATGTACGCGCCGATGCTGGTCGGCATGGTGCTCGTGGCGGGCCTCCGCATGCGTCTGCTGATCACCGCGGTCCTGGTGGCCCTCGCCCTGGGCTCGGGGATCTGGATGTTCGGCATGCGGGGCTACCAGCGCCAGCGCGTGCTCACCTTCCTCGCTCCCGAGAGCGATCCGCTGGGCGCGGGCTACCAGGTGCGGCAGAGCAAGATCGCCGTCGGCTCGGGCAAGCTGCTGGGCAAGGGCTACATGCAGGGCACGCAGAGCCAGCTCCGCTTCCTGCCCGCCCGCCACACGGACTTCATCCTGTCGGTGTTGGCGGAGGAGTGGGGCTTCCTCGGCGTAGCGGCCGTGCTGGGGCTCTACGGCATGTTCTTTACCAGCGCTGCGCGCATCGCCGCGCGGGCGCGCGACCGCGCCGGCATCCTGCTCGTCGCGGGGCTCCTCTCGATCGTCCTCGGCCACGTGCTCTACAACACCGCCATGGTGGTCGGCTTCCTGCCCATCGCCGGCATCCCCCTGCCCTTCCTCTCCTACGGCGGCTCCTTCACCATGATTAATTTCATCGCCACGGGGATCATCCTCGGGGTGGATATCCGGCGGTATGTGAATCGGTAAAGATCGTTCCCGCGGGAGGTTTTTAG
>JBIOVX010000271.1:0-31850 GCA_044868005.1 Thermoanaerobaculia bacterium
AGGGGAACAAGGCCAAGAAAAGAAACGTCTTTCTCCCTCTGGGAGAGGAGGGCCGGGGAGGTGAGGGCTTCGGAGGGCACGCCGGCGAAATTTCACAGACTCAGTGAGGGGGGAGGGTCTTATCCCAGATATTCCAGCTCGTAGAGAACCGGCGCTCCTTTTCTGACCAGGAACAGCCCCCCGCCGCAGGCGAGGAAATCCGCCTGCAGCCGCTGCCGGTACCATGAAACGCCGCGCAAATAAACCTTGCCATCCGTGACCGCCTGATCGCAGTTGCGTTCCCAATCCTCGGCGGTGAGGATCTCGAGGTGGAGGGCGGAGCGGGTGAGGGCGGCCAGATTCCTCATGCCCGCTTCCGCCTCCGCATCGCTCAGGTACTGCATCACGTCGTGACAGAGGACGAGATCGAACGGCGTCCTCGACCGGTATGTGGTGACGGAGCCCTGTTTCCAGCCATATTTGCGGCAGGCGTACTCGCTCTTCTCGACCCCGGTGTAGCGGGCCGACGGATGATGCCGGAGCACTTCCCGGCGCCACAGGCCGGTGCCGCAGCCGAGGTCCAGCACGCGTTGGACGGGAATTCTCAGATACCTCAGGTAGGCGAAGAGAAAATCGGCCAGAGCGGCGCGGCTCGCGTCATCGGCGACGCGCGTGCTCGGGTCCTCGTAGTATTTCCGGTAGTAACCCTCGTCGAAGGAGAACTTGCGAGGAGGCATCGCGTCATCTCCGGCTTCACGGCGGCGGCATCGTGCGAATCAATTTCAACACCTCGTCGCGGTGCTTGTGGACGAGGAGCACCAGCAGGTCTCCCGGCTGTGCCCATGCCAACGCTTTATGCACTGCGTCCAGGTCCGAGTCGGCGCGCTCGATGGCGGCGGCGGGCATGTCGAGGCGGAGCAGCTCGTCTTCAATCACGAGAGGGACTTCGCCGAGCTGCCGGCCGCGCAGCATCTCGGGCATCTCTTTGACCACGGCGCGGTCCGGCCGCAGCTCCCAGGCGGCGCGGACGAGATCGCGGATCGCCTCGTCGCTGCGGTCTCCCGCCTGGCCGAGGGTGATGAGCTTGCGCTTCGCGGGCAGCGCGCGGGCGATGTCCATCAGGGCCGCGACGCCGTGCGGATTGTGCGCGTAGTCGACCAGGATACGGACGCCATGGCGTTTGAACAGGTTGGCGCGTCCGGGGTTGTCCTCCGGCGTGCCGTGCATCTGGCGCAGCCCCGCCGCCATGGCCTCCACCGGCAGGCCCGCGGCCGCCGCCAGGCCGATGGCGCCGAGCGCGTTGGCCACGTTGTAGCGGGCGGTGCCGCCGAGCGTGATGGGGACCTCCTCGACGCGCACGATCGCGGTCCGCTCGCCGCCGCGGTCCAGGATCAGGCATCCATCCTCAATCAGCACGGCCTCTCCTCCCGCCGCCACGTGCCGCGCGACGACGGGGTTGCCGGCTTCCAGGGTAAACCAGACGAGGGGCGCCGCGACCTGCCCGGCCGCCGCCACCAGCTCCTCATCGTCCGCGTTCAGCACCACGCGGCCGTCCGGCCTCACCACGCGCGCGATCACCATCTTCGCCGCCGTGAGCGCCGGGAGGTCGTGGATGCCGTAGTCCCCGAGGTGGTCCGCCGCGATGTTGGTGACCAGCGCCGCATCGGCGCGAGGCAGGACGAGCCCGCGCCGCAGGATGCCGCCCCGCGCCGTCTCCAGGACCGCGATCTCCACCCGCCGGTCGCGCAGCACGGCGCGCGCTCCCTCCGGCCCGGAGAAGTCGCCGCTCTCGAGCACCTCGCCGCCGACCTCGACGCGATCCGTGGAGGTGGAGCCCGGGACCCGGCCCGCCGCGCTCGCCATCGCGGCCACCAGGCGGACGGTGGTCGTCTTGCCGTTCGTCCCCGTCACCAGGAGCACCGGCACGTCGTGCACCGCGCTCCAGTCGATGGACTCGGGATCGGGTAGCTCGTCTACCGGCCAGGTGAGCGAGCCGTTCCCCAGGCCCACGGAGACCAGGCGGGAATCGGCGAGGAAGGCGACGCCCCGCGAGGCCGCGGCGTCGCGCCAGGCGAGGAGGGCGGGATTGGCCTCGCCGGCGATCGACTTCAGCAGCGCCTCCTTGCCCACGGCGATGTCCGGTATCTCGCCCTTGAAGCTGGCTTCCGCCGCGGCCCAGGCCCACTCGTTGACCTCGGTCGCGGCGTATAGACAGTCGATGGGCGCCGAGATCGCCAGGCTCGCGCCGCCGGGGAAGACCCGCGCCGCGAGCGTTTCGCCGCTCCAGCCCACGGCGTCGAGCATGCGCCGCGCCTGCTCCTGCCAGATCGCCACCGCCGCCGCGGCCTCGTCCGCTGCGAGCGCAACCTCGACCACCGCTCCGGGCCGATCGAGCAGCAGGTTCGGGCCGGTCAGCCGGCGGGAATCGAGAAGCTTCATCCAAGGTCTCCCTGATCGCGAGGGAGATGAAGATACCAGGGTAGAGTCGGTGCGGTGAATGCCACCGCGCTGCTCGTCCTCCTGGCGGCCGCGATCCTGCACGCGAGTTGGAATCTCCTCGTCAAGCAGGCGGCGGAGAAGCACGTCTTCACCTGGTGGGCCCTGGTAGCCGGAACGGTCTTGTTCTCACCGGTGCTCTTCCAGGCCGCTTCATGGCCTTCCCGAATATGGCCGTATGCGCTCGCGAGCGCCCTTTGCGAGGCGGTGTACTTCGTAGCCCTGGCCACCGCGTATCGCCTCGCGGACTTTTCCCTCGCCTATCCCTTGGCGCGCGGCACTGCGCCGGCGCTGCTGGCCCTGGGCTCCGTCGTATTCCTGAAAGAGAAATTACGCCTCGGCGGTGTTCTCGGGCTGGGTCTGCTGGTGCTGGGTCTCCTAGTGGTAGGGACGACAGGGACCAAAAGGACGACAGGGACAAGAAAGGGTTCTGGATTTACAGGCATCGCCGCGGCCCTGGCCGTGGCGGTGCTCATCGCGCTCTACACGGTCATCGACGGTGCGGCGGTGCGGTTCGTCTCGCCAGGACCCTACAACGGTCTGGTCCTCGGGCTGACCGCGCTGTTCCTGACTCCCTTCATCCTCGTCCGCTACGACCGGCAGATGCTGCTGGCGGAGTGGCGGCGGCACTGGTTGCGCATCGTCGCGGTGGGCGCTCTCCTGCTGCTCTCCTACGGGCTGGTCCTCTTCGCCTACACCATCGCGCCGGTGGCTTACGCGGGGGCCGTGCGCGAGGTCAGCGTCGTCTTCGCCGCGCTGGCCGGCTGGCGGTGGCTCGGCGAGCCCATGGGGCGGCTGCGGCTCCTCGGCGCGATGTTGATCTGCGCCGGGATTGGGCTGATCGCTCTCGCGGGATAAACCGCCCAGGCTTGGCCCGCGCTTTGCAAACTAGCCAACCGAAGTGCAGCGGAAGTTTTCGGAGGACTTAACGCAAGAGGAGAGAACTCATGCTCTGGACGATCGCTGTGATCCTGTTTATCCTGTGGCTCCTTGGTTATTTCGCCTTTCACGTGGGTAGTGGGCTCATCCATCTGCTGCTGGTCATTGCCGTTATCGTTATCGTGGTACGACTCATTCAAGGCAGACGCGTGCTGTAGACGTCAGGGCGCCGCGAGCACCTCGCGCACCCGCTCCATGCCGGTATTGCTGCCGGAGAGGATGATCCCGACCCGCCGGCCGCGGAAGCGCTCGTCCGCGAGGGCTCCGGCGAGAGCGGCGGCGGCGGCGGGCTCGACGATCACTTTCAGGTGGCGGAGGATGAGCCCCATCGCCGCCAGGATCGCCTCGTCCGGCACCGTGACGACGTCCGTCACCCAACGCCGGATCAGCTCGAAGTTGAGGACTCCAGGCTTCGGCGCCGTGAGGCCGTCGGCGATCGTCTGCACCTTCTCCGGTGGGGTAGGCTTCCCCGCCGCCAGCGAGCGGACGATGCCGTCCGAACCGGTCGGCTGAACCCCATAGACCTTCACGGCCGGCGCGAGTCCCTGGGCGGCGAGCAAGGCTCCGCCGAGCAGGCCGCCCCCCGAGCAGGGAATGGCGAGCGTGTCGAGGTCCGGCACGTCCTCGAGCAGCTCCCAGGTGGCCGTGCCGGCGCCGGCGATGACAAAGGGATCGTCGAAGGGATGGACGAGCGTGTAGCCGTGCTCCTGCCGCAGCCGGTCCAGAAGCGCGAAGGCCTGCACCGCGTTGGTGACTCCCTCCTTTTCGATGCGAGCGCCCAGGGCCGCCACGCCCGCGAGCTTCTCGGGCACGGCGTTCTCGGGCATGACGACCACCAGCCGCGCTCCCACCGCCCGCGCCGCCCAGGCCGCGCCGAGAGCGGCGTTGCCGGCGCTCACCGTGATCAGGCCCGGAGCGAGATCCTCCGGCGAGAAGGACCGCACCCGGTTGTAGGCGCCGCGGATCTTGAACGAGCCGGTGACCTGCAGGCCCTCGGCCTTGAAGAACAGCCGCGCGCCGGAGAGCTCGTCGAGAACGTCCGAGCGCAGCACCGGCGTCCGTGCCACGACCCCCGCCAGCACGCGGCGGGCCGCCAGGAGATCGGGAAGATCGGGGAGGGGGAGATCCGTCATGGGTTCGGGTGGCATCGGGCGGCCATTCTATGGTGACTATCCTGGCTCTGGCATAGGGCGTGCTTCCCCGAGCCGTCGAGAAGTTTGTCGTACGGGGTGGGTCAACCGCGGGCGAGGCCCGCAGGGAGGATTGGGGATGGACATCCTGACCTGGATCATCGTCGGCCTGGTGGCCGGCGTCCTGGCTTCATTCGTCGTCGGGGGCGGCTACGGCCTGCTCGGCGACATCCTCATCGGCATCATCGGCGCTTTCATCGGCGGTTGGATCTTCGGCAAGATGGGCTGGCATACGCCCTTCGGAGGACTGGCCGGCACCATCTTCGTCGCCTTCATCGGCGCCATAGTTCTGCTCCTGCTGCTGCGGCTGATCCGGCGGTTGTAGCGGCAAGAAGGACGACAAGGACGTCAGGGACAGCAGGGATACGGCCCTGTCTTTGCTGTCCTTGGAGTCCTTTTGGTCCTTTGCTGCTCCTTTCTTTCATCAGGAGAGTAAAATCTGAGGTGGACCTTTTGGAGATCCTGATCCGTCCACCTTATGCAGGGAAAGATCATTTCCCATTTCGAGATTCTCGAGCCCCTCGGCAGCGGCGGGATGGGCGTGGTCTACAAGGCGCGCGACCTCACGCTCGGCCGTGCGGTCGCTCTCAAGTTCCTGCCGTCCCTGAGCCACGAGGAACGGGACCGGCAGCGGTTCTTCCGTGAAGCCCGCGCGGCTTCGAGCCTCAATCACCCGGGCATCTGCACGATTCACGAGATCGGCGAGGACGTCGACGGCCAGCTCTTCCTCTGCATGGAGCTTTGCGAGGGCGAGATGCTCAAGACGCGGCTCCAGCGCGGGCCATTGCCGCCCGCGGAAGCCTTGGACATCGCGATCCAACTCGCGAGCGCGCTCGCCGCGGCCCATCGGGCGGGGATCGTCCATCGGGACATCAAGCCCGCCAACATCGTGGTGAACGAGCGCGGCAAGGTGAAGATCCTCGATTTCGGATTGGCGCTCACGGCCGGAGAACCGCGGCTCACCCGCGCCGGCAGGGCGGTGGGCACGGTCGTCTACATGTCGCCGGAGCAGATCGGCGGGCGCGGTATCGATCCGCGCAGCGATCTCTGGTCCCTGGGCGTCGTTCTCTTCGAGATGTTGACCGGCCGGTTTCCCTTCGAGGGAGCTTCCGACTGGGCCGTCCGCGAGGCCGTCGTCAACCGGGAGCCCGAGTCCCTGACGAAGATGAGGCCGGGCTTGCCGCGAGAGCTCGACCGCCTCCTTGCGCGACTCCTGGCCAAAGATCCCGAGGCCCGCATCGCCTCCGCTCCGGTCCTGGAGCAGGAGCTCGTGCAAATCCAGCAGGGCATCGATACCGAGGAGGTGACGCAGGCTTTCGTTCTGCGGCGCCGGAAGCTCGGGAAGCTCCGTCTGGCCGTCGCCGGTCTCATCGGCGTCGCGGCGCTCTCCGGCCTCGCCTTCGCATTCCGCGGTTTGTGGCAAAGCGACGCTCCACGGGAAGCTCAGAATTTGGCGGTCCTGCCGTTCACCTTCACCGGCAACCCGACCCGGGACTACTTCGGCGAGGGGCTGAGCTCGGCGTTGATCACTCAGTTGAGAGGGGTTCCCGGACTGAACGTCGTCAGCCGCTCGCAGGCATCGGGCTATAAGGACAGCCTTAAGGGGGCACGGCAGATCGCCAAGGAACTCGGCGCCCAAGAGGTGCTCGAGGGTCGGGTGGAAGAGGAGGGGAAGCGGGTCCGTGTCAAAGCCACGCTCCGCGACGGTGAGATCGGTTCGGTGCTGTGGTCGCGGCAGCTCGAAGGCGACCATCGTGAGATCTTCAGCCTCCAGAATCGTCTGGCTCGCGAGGTGGTGGAGGCGCTCTCCCTCTCCTTGAGCGCCGAGGAGCGCCGGCGCCTGACGCGGGCGCCGGCAAAACCGTTGGCTTATGATTTCTATCTTCGCGCCCGGAGCATGCTCGCGGACATCGATCATCCGGAGGATCTGGATTCGGCCTCCGAGCTGTTCAGAAATGCTCTGGCGCTCGATCCGGGCTTCGCCCTCGCCCACGCGGGTCTCTCGGAAGCTCTCGTGCAGAGCTATTTGCGCGATAAGGATCCGACCCTGCTCGGAGAGGCCAGGCAGCAGGCGAAACGCGCGCTCGCGCTCGATCCGGGCTTACCCGATGCGCACATCGCCCTCGCCGTCGTCGACCGCGAGAACGGCCGCGTTCAGCAAGCGATCCTGAGGCTGCGCCGCCTGGTAGCTCTCCGCCCCCGGTCGGACGCCGCACTGCTGGAGCTTGCCGCGAGTTACGAAACGGCCCATGACCTGCCGAGAGCGGAGAGAGCTCTGCGGCAGGCGATCGCCGTACGTCCGAATTACTGGGGATACTGGAACCAGCTCGGAGCCATGCTCCAGGTACAGGGTGACTACAGTGGGGCTCGTAAAGCTTACGAGAAAGCCGTCCAGACCGCGCCCTCGGAGTTCAGTTGGCCGCAACAGAATCTGGCCGGCCTGGAGACGCAGGCGGGGAACTTGGCCGCCGCCATCGCGATCTATGAGCAGATTCCCCGTCCCATCCTCGATCCCATGCTCGCCGGCAACATCGGCACCGCCTACTTCATGGCCGGCCGGCTCGACGAAGCGGAGGAGTACTACCGCCTCGCGGTGCGCCTGGAACCCAGGAGAGCGATGTGGCACAGCAATCTCGCGGATCTCCACCTCCGCAGAGGTGATGCCGACGCGGGGCGCGGCGAGTATCGGAAAGCCGCGCAGCTCCTGGCAAAGCATCTCGCGGTCAATCCCGGCGAGAAGACTGTTCAGCTCCAGCGGGCCCTCTATCTCGCCAGGGCGGGAGATTGCGGCGAGGCGCTGCCGATCGTGCGGCGTCTCGAGGCGGACATGGAACCGAACGCCTCCAACTCCTTCAGAACCGCCCAGGCCTATGCGGTCTGCGGCCAGAGAACGCCGGCCATCGCGGCGATTCGCCGGGCGCTCGAGCAGGGCTATCCGGCGGCGGGCCTTCTCCAGCGAGACGAGCTCAAAGCCTTATTGAACGATCCCGCCCTCGCCAGCGTCCTCGCAGCGGCTCGCGCTGCGCCAGGGAAAGACTGATCCTCACGGCGCCTGGCATTCGGTCGAGCCTACCTTCCGGATGCAGACGTCGGGATCGCGCGTGCACAGCAGCTTGTCATCGCGATAGTAATCGACCTGGTACTTCCAGACGACCGAATGTTTCGGATTTTTAAGGAGCGCGAGCGCCTTCCTGGGCGGTCCTGAGCGGATGGCATCGACGGGTCCGAGAATCTCGTACTTGGTTTGGAACAAGCTTTGGACTGCCGGGTCGTTGACCGGTTTCGCGGAGATCACTACTCGATCTCCATCCTGCTTGTCAGGGACAAACCAGAGCACGTTGGAGCGTGGATTCCACCGGTTGATTAGTTTGACGTCGACCACCGCCCACTCAGGGCTCACCTTACAATCGCTGGTGATCTCGACGAGGGCTGGGGACTCCTTGCCCTGCGGCGTCGCGGCGGCCGGCGCCTGCGACGGCTCGGGAAAGCGGAACGGCTTCTGACCGCCGGTCTGGCAGCCCCAGAGAAGCGCGGCGATCGGCAGGACGGCGGCGAGACGTGGCAAGACATGGCTGGGGTTCGCCATGGGATCTCCTTTCTTTTTCGCGGTCCTGGAAATTATAACCGCTGCGCCGCACATAAACAAAGTGATGCATCGAAATAAAGCCAAGAGCTGGCGTGGCGACCAAGTGAAATGATTGCGCCCTGGCGGTCACCCAATGATAGAGAGACAAAATCCACTTGCTCTCTCCCTCGCGGGAGTTGGCTATGAACACATACGAGACATCGCTCAAACGGAAGCCGAGGAGCTGCCGCATCGGCGGGCTGCTGTTTGCCCTCCTCGTCCCGCCATCCATGGCTGTCGCCGCGGCTGCCGAGGTCGAGGACTGCGACTCCAGCTTCATCGCGTTCGTGGGCGCCGAGACCTATCAATTCTCCCCCGCTCTCGGCGGCGACCTCGGATCGGCCCATCTCTACACCGTGTTGTCGTATCGGCGGGCGGCGGTCCTGGAGGATTTCGGCAGCGCCTTCTGGCGCCTGGAGATCCGCGACGAGCCCGGACGGCTCGTGCGCGTCGCGCGGGGCTCGGTCCGCATCGACGCCGGCGGCGAGGCCGTCGGCGATTTCGTGTGGGACGGCCGCGAGGAGGAAGGCCGGTTGGTGCCGCCCGGCCTCTACCGCTATACCTTCCTCGGGCGGTTCGTACCCGAGCGGCTGCGGACGGACCGGCGGCCGGCGACGTATGAGGACCTCCGAGACGTGGCGGGTGTAGCTGAGGCCTTCGCCTCCACGGACGAGGTGGTCGTCGACTACTCGCTCACCGCCGATGATTCAAGCCGCCTGCGCCGGAGCAAGACTTCGGCCTTGTGCCAGGCGCAGCGGAACACTCCCCTCGAGCCCGGCTTCGCCTACAACTTCTACTATGGCTCCACGCACAGCCACTCCAACGGGTCCGACGGCGGCCTGCCGACGGCCGGTTGCGGCCCTTCCCAATATGGCAAAGGCACCTTCGATCCCGCCAAAGTTTTCGACTTTGCCCGGCACTCCGCCGGCCTCGACTACTGGGTGGTCAACGAGCACAACCATCTCATCGACGACGCGGTGAAAAACAGCGATCCGCCGGTCACCGAGGCGAAGGTGCGCCAGCGTTACGCCGCCGGCCTGGCAGCGGCCCAGGCTGCCACCGTGGACGACGTCTTCATCGCCCTCTACGGTATGGAGTGGGGGGTGATCACCAACGGCGGTCACGTTACGCTGCTCGAGACCCCGAAGCTTTTCGGCTGGGAGACCTGCTCGGACTGCGACGGCCCGAACCCCGAGTGCACGCCGGGCACCAACTGCTACTTCGACGTCTACACACCCGAGCACGGGGGCTATCTCACGCTCTACCGGCGCTCGGTGGAAAACCCGTCGCCGGCCGGCGCGCTCGGCATCCTCTGCCATCCGGAGACCGGCCATTTCGACGGCTTCGCTTTCAACGCCGACGCCGATCAGGCCTTGCAGGGCATCGCGGTGCGGAGCGGCCTCGCGTTCAACACCTCCGCCGACTGCGCGGACTCCAACGTGGCCTCCGCGAGCTACTGGCCGCGCTGGAAAGAAGCGCTCAACCGGGGCTTCCATCTGGGGCCGGTGGCCGACCACGACGCCCACTGCAACAACTATGGCACCGCGATTCCCAACCGCACCGTTTACCTGCTGCCCAACGGCGCGTCTCCCGTGCTCACCAAGACGGCGCTCCTCAAGGCCCACAAGGCGCGGCACTTCTTCGCCAGCGAGGACTCCAACGCTCAACTCGTCTTCGCCACCGCCGGCGGCGCCCACGTCATGGGCGACATCTTCAACAGCGGCGGCCCCGCGAGCCTGCGGGCGGCGGTCTACGATCCCGACAACGAAGCCGTCTCCCGCCTCGAGATCTGGCGCGGCCAGATCGCCGGCGGCGTGCCGACGGCGGCCTACCGTACGTTCTCGGGCCAGTCGGCGGCCACCCTCACCGAGAGCCTGACGAGTGGGACCTACTATTACTACGTTCACGCCGTGCAGGCCGACGGCCACGACCTGTGGTCGGCCCCGATGTGGATCACCTACGGCTCCGCTCCCTGCACCTCGTGCGGCACGGACGTCTCGGGATGGAAGCTCCGCCAGGCCGATTCCACCTACGAGTACACGCTGCCGGCCGGAACGCGGATCCCGGAGAACGGCTTTCTGATCATTGGCCGGAAGGCGTCGCGGAGCGCTTTCGAGACGTTCTGGCGCGGTCCGCTGCCCGCCAACGCCGTCTATCTCGACACCGGCGGCGCCATACCGGTGATCAACGGCGCCGAGTCCTACGAGTTGCTCGACGCCGCGGGCACCCGGGTGGACGGGCCGACGATCCAGATGCCGGCGAGCGCCGGCCGCACGGTGCAGCGCCGGGATCCCTGCCTCGCCGCCTCCCGAAGGAGGAGCTGGACGATCGACAACGCGCCGAGAGCAACGCCGGGGAGCGGCGCCGGCCAGGGCTGCCGCAAAGGTGTCGTCATCAACGAGTTTTCCGACGCCGCCGGCACCGGCAATTTCATCTACGAGTTCGTCGAGCTGCACAACGACCGCTAGGTTCCGGCGGCTCAGGCGCGCGAAAGCCGCCGGACCATCACGAACGTGCGGTCGTCTTCGAAAGGGACGCCGCGGACGAAGCGTTCCAGGTCCTCTTCGACCTCTCGCGCGAGCTCGCGCAGATCTTCGTCGCGATGCTGGAGGCAGGCCTCGGTGAGGCGCGCGAGGCCGAACTCCTCATCGTCGGGGTCCATGGCCTCGGTCAGGCCGTCGGTGTAGAGAAGCAGCAGGTCGCCGGCTTCGAACGTCACTTCAGCCGCGTCGTAACGCGCGGCCTGCAGCAATCCCAGCGGCGGGCCGGTGGCGCCGAGCTGCACGACCGCGCCCGAGCGGCGGAGCAGGAGGCCCGGATTGTGGCCGGCGTTCGCGTAACGAAGGGCGCCGGTGGCCGGCTCGAGGACGGCGAAAAAGGCCGTGGCGTACTTCTCCGGCGGCGTGCGCGCGTAGAGCAGGCGCGCCAGCTCGCCGCAGATCTCCTCCGGCGGCAGTCCGGCGTGGATGGGGCTGGCGGAGAGCGCTTCGAGCGTCGCGGCGAGCAGCGCGGCGGCGAGGCCCTTGCCCGAAATGTCGGCGATCATCAGCACGCATTCCTGGCCGTCGCGCCGGGTGAGCACCTCGTAGTAGTCGCCGGAAACCCGGCGCGAGGGAAGATTGCCGGCGTGGAGCTCGTAGCCCGGGATCTCCGGCATGTGGAGGGATAGGGCGGTCACCTGGATGCGGCGCGCCAGCGCCAGCTCTTCTTCCATCAGGCGCCGCTCGGCGGCCTCTTCCGCCAGGGCGACGTTGCGGATGCGCAAGGCCGCCACGGACGCGAGGGAAACCAACAGCTCGAGATCCTCCTCGGAAAACTGCTTCGTCTGCAGCCGCGAGGTGAGGACGATCATCCCCAGCGAGCCGTCCGGATCGAGCAGCGGCGCCGCGAGCATCGATTGGATGCCGTAGATGCGAACGCTCTCGGCATTCGAGAACCGCTTATCGGTCTGCGCATCGAGGACCAGAGCGGCGATCTGTTTTTCCGTCACCTCCTGGACGAGACTCCGGGAGACGAGGTACTCCGCGTCGGAGCCGCCGAGCGAGCGTCCCGCCACGCGCTCGAGCTCGCCGTTCGGTCGTTTCAGAAAGATGGCTCCCTGCTCCGGCCGGAGATGCTCGAAAACGCGGTCGAGGATGAGATCGAGCAACTCGCTCAGGGTGCCCGGGCGGGCGAGCGCCTGATGGACCTCGTTCAGAAGCCTGAGCCGGCCGGCGTAGCGCCGCAGCGCATCCTCCCCGACGATGCGGGCGGTGTCCACAGTCGTGGCGTTCCGCACGAGATCGGAAGCCTTGTAGATGACAGTCTGCATCCCCAGGCTGGAGAGCGGCGGCTCCGCCGGCTCTTCCGCATGGATCGCGATCGAGCTGCCGGAGAGCTTCACCACGTCGCCCGGTTTGACCTGCGCGGGTTTCGTCACCGGATTGCCGTTGAGCAGCGTGCCGTTGCGCGAGCCCAGGTCCTCGACGAACAGCGTGGGCCCATCGAGATAGAGGCGCGTATGGCGCCGCGAGAGGAACTGGTCCGCGAGCACCAGATCCGACGCCGAGGAACGTCCGATGACGAGCGAAGCTTCGCTGAAGGCGTAGTCGAACGGCTCGCCTTGGGCGGGCGTTATGTGGAGGCGGAACATTGGGGTTCAGTTTAGCAGGCCGCGGCCCTCCAGAAGCTTGTCCTCGCACAGGGGCTCTGCGGCAACTCTATTTCAGGGGCTGTTAATTGCCGAAAGCACGCAGGAAGACCCGAAAGGAGAGAATCCCATGGAGTTCAAGCTCGACCATTTCAAGCTCTACGAAGTGCACGCGCTTCCCGCGTTGGGGCACGATCCCACGCTCAAGGGGCAGTTCGACGAGACCGCTCAGACGGTCAAGCTCTTGAACCTCCGGCAGTTCGCCAACCCGGTGAGCAAGAACGGCGAGGGGATCCACGATCCCAACGCCCACCTGACGGTCTATGACTTCGAGACGCCGGTGCCGGACCCTCCCCGCGTCGTCCGGCTGGAGAACCAGTTCGGCGAGCAGAAAGTGGTCATCGACCTCGCGCTCTTCCTGCTGGTGCCCGCGCTCAAGGTCGAGAAGGGGATCTCGTTCCCGGAACGCCTCGACCACTACAAGTGTTATCGGGTCATCAAAGGCGAGCCGATCGACAAGGAGGTAACGCTCAAGGACCAGTTCGACTCGGAAGAGACGGCCGTTCTGGAGCCGATCTTTTTCGGCGTGCCGACCTTGAAGCGGTACAACAACCAGATCCACGAAATCAAGAATCCCGACGAGCATCTGACGATCTATCGCTTGAAGGAGAAAGATCTCCACGAGAGCCGTGAATTCAAGGATCAATTCCTGAGCGGCAAGCTGGAAATTTTCCGCTCCCGCGCGCTGGCCGTGCCGTCCTTGAAGCTGGAATGGGGGCCGGCTTAAAACGAACCCTTCATGCTACGATCCTCCCCGCCATAGGCACCCCGAATCTTGTTGACAGGGCCCGCGCACGCGGGTGCGCGGGGTGGAGGAGAGTGCATGGAATTCGATTCGCGTCCGGCCCGGCGGCCGGGATTGCTGATGGCGATCGGCGGCGCCGAGGACAAGGTGCGCCAGCGGGTCGTGCTGCGCCGGTTCGTCGAGGCTTGCGGCGGGCCGGACGCCAACATCGTGGTGCTGGCCACGGCCTCGGAGCTGCCGGAGACCGGCGAGCGCTACGCCGATCTCTTCTACGGCATGCACGCGGAGAGGGTCGAGGTGCTGCGCATCCGCACCCGCGCGGATGCGCTCGAGATCGGGCCGGAGATCCAGGACCTGCTGGAGTACGCCACCGGGTTCTTCATGACCGGCGGCAGCCAGATCCGCATCTCCTCGGCCCTCGGCGGCACGGTGCTCGCCGCCACGCTCCGCCGCCGGCACCTCGAAGGCATGGTGGTGGCCGGCACCAGCGCCGGCGCCGCCGTGCTCTCGCAGCACATGATCTCGATGGGGGAGAGCGGCGGCACGCCCAAGCGCCGGCTGGTGCAGATGGCCCAGGGTCTCGGCTTCGCGCCGGACCTCGTCATCGACCAGCACTTCCGCCGGCGCGACCGCATGGGCCGGCTGGTCACGGCCCTCTCGTACAACCCCGAGCCGCTCGGCGTCGGCGTGGACGAGGACACGGCGGCCGTGCTCGACGCCGACGGCGTGCTGACCGTCCTCGGCTCCGGCGCCGTCACCGTGGTAGACGCCTCGGCCCTGCGCTTCACCAACAGCCACGCTGTCACCCGCGGCCAGCCGGTGGCGATGCTGGGCCTCAAGGTGGATTTCCTCACTCCCGGCTGCCGCTACGACGTCAAGCGGCGGGTGGGGCTGGAGCCGGCCGGGCACCTTGTCGAGAGAGAGGCGGAGGCGGTGGCGGCGGGCGAGGTAGAGAGGTAATCGCACATCGGACGGTCCTGCCCTTCGAGACCTCACCCCCTGTCCCCCTCTCCCTGACGGGCGAGGGGGGACGCATGCGAAGGGTTTTGCAGAAAAAGGTGGCCCCCTATCAGCAAGACAGTTGTGAATCGTCCCCCCTCGCCCGTCAGGGAGAGGGGGACAGGGGGTGAGGCTTCGGAGGGCAGGACCGCCCGGCATCCAAAGACCCATTGAACCGCCGTGAGAGACCTCGCCTGCATGTTAGGATCACTGCTCTTTTCATGAAGATCCTCGACACCCGCGTCTATCGCGGTCCCAACCTCTATGCCCTGCGGCCGGTGATCCGGCTGCGCATCGATCTCGGCGAGCTGGAGGACTATCCCACGGGCCGGCTTCCCGGCTTCACGGACCGGCTGCTGGAGACGATCCCCACCCTGCGCGAGCACACCTGCTCCTACGGCGAGCCGGGCGGCTTCGTGCGCCGCATGACGGAGGAGGAGGGCACCTGGCTCGGGCACGTGCTGGAGCACGTCGCCATCGAGCTGCAGTGCCTCGCCGGCACGCCGGTCTCCTACGGCAAGACGCGCGGCTACGGCCTGCCCCGGGGCGAATACCACGTCATCTACAGCTTCGAGGAGGAGACGGTGGGGCTCGAGGCGGCCGAGCTGGGCCTCTCCCTCATCCGCCATCTGCTGCCGCCCGAGCGCGCGGCCCATCTGGCGGGACCTTGGGATTTCGCCTCCGAGCTCGAGGATCTCGTCCGCCTCGCCCAGCGCCGCGCCTTCGGCCCCTCGACCGCCGCCCTGGTGCGCGCGGCCGAGGAGCGGGACATCCCGTGGATCCGCCTGAACGACCGCTCGCTGGTGCAGCTCGGCCACGGCAAGTTCCAGCGCCGCATCCAGGCCACCGTCACCAGCGAGACCAGGCACACCGCCGTCGAGATCGCCTCCGACAAGCGGCTGACCAACCAGATCCTCTCCGACCTCGGCCTGCCGGTGCCGCGCCAGATGCGCGTGCGCGGCCCCAACGACGCCGTCGAGGCCGCCGAGAAGATCGGCTATCCCGTGGTGGTCAAGCCGCTCGACGGCAACCACGGCAAGGGCGTGTCGATCAACCTGACCACCGCCGAGCAGGTGAAGACCGCCTTCGAGCAGGCCTACGAGTTCTCGTCGGTGGTGATCGTCGAGACCTTTCAGGAGGGGAACGACTACCGGATCGTCGTCGTCAATGGCAAGGTGCGCGCGGTGGCCCAGCGGGTCCCCGGCCGCGTCGTCGGCGACGGCCGGCACACCATCGCCGAGCTGGTGGAGATCGTCAATCAGGATCCCCGGCGCGGCATCGGCCACGAGAAGGTGCTCACCCGGCTGGAGCTCGACCATCAGGCCTTGCGGCTGCTGGAGCAGGCCGGCCTCGCCGCGGAGTCCGTGCTGCCGGCCGGAGAGGTCTTCTACCTGCGCTCGACGGGCAACCTCTCGACCGGCGGCACCTCGGTGGACAAGACGGACGTCATCCATTACGACAACCGCCTCATGGCCGAGCGCGCGGTCAAGGCCGTCGGCCTCGACGTGGGGGGCGTCGATTACATCTCGCCGGACGTCACGCGCAGCTACAAGGAAGCCGGCGGCTCGATCGTCGAGATCAACGCCGCGCCCGGCTTCCGCATGCACACCTCTCCCACCGAGGGCTTGCCGCGCGACGTGGCAGGCCCCGTGATCGACATGCTCTTTCCAGCGGGCACGCCCTACCGCATCCCCATCGCCGCCATCACCGGCACCAACGGCAAGACGACGACCACGCGCATGGTGGGCCACATCCTCAAGCTCTCCGGCAGCACGGTGGGCATGACGACGAGCGACGGCGTCTATATCGACGGCGAGCTGACGGTGGCCGGCGACATGACCGGCCCGTGGGCGAGCCATCTCGTGCTGCGCGATCCGTCGGTGGACGCGGCGGTGCTGGAGACGGCGCGCGGCGGCATCGTGCGTGCGGGCCTCGGCTGGCGCAAGTGCAAGGTGGGCGCGGTGCTCAACGTCGCCTCCGATCACCTGGGCATGGGCGGCATCGACGATCTCGACGAGCTGGCCGAGGTCAAGCGCGTCGTCGTCGAGGTGGCCAACGAGTGGTGCGTGCTCAACGCCGACGACGAGCGCGTGGCGCGCATGGCCGAGCACAGCCGCGCCAAGCCGATCTACGTCACCCTGCAGCGGGAGAACGACCTGGTGCGCCGGCACATCCGCGGCAAGGGCCGGGCGGTGGCGCTGGAGGAAGGCCTCAACGGGCGGATGATCGTGCTCTACGAAGGCGAGGAGCAGATCCCGCTGCTGTGGGCGCGGCAGATTCCCGCCACCATCGACGGCCACGCCATCCACAACATCCAGAACGCCATGTTCGCCACCGCCGTCGCCCACGCCATGGGGATCAGCCTGGAGAACATCCGCCAGGGCCTGCGCACCTTCACCACGGATTTCTACCAGACGCCGGGGCGCATGAACTTTTACAACGAGCATCCGTTCCGCGTGCTGCTCGACTACGCCCACAACGCCCATGGCATGGAGGCCATGGCGCGCACCGTGCGCGAGCTCACCGTCACCGGCCGGCGCATCGGCGTCCTCGCCGCGCCCGGAGACCGCCGCGACGAGGACATCCTCGACCTCGCGCGCGCCGCCGCCCCCGCCTTCGACTTCATCATCCTGCGCGAGGACGACAGGCTCCGCGGCCGCCGGCCGGGCGAGACCGGCGCGCTGGTCCGGCAAGGCCTCGTGGCCGCGGGTTTCCCCGCCGAGAGGATCTCCGCCGAGATCTACGCCGAGGTCGAGGCCGTGCAGCGCGCGCTGGAGACCGCGCAGCCCGGCGATCTGCTCGTCATCTTCGGCGACAAGCTCGGCCGCGACTGGGACCAGATCGTCTCCTTCGGCCGCGCCCCCGAGGCCGCCGCCGAACGCGCGCCTTTCGCGCCGGTCTTCAACTCCGAGGAGCCGCCGCTCGCGAGCCCCGTGTCCGCTCTCGAAGCTCCCGTGGCTCGGCGGGCGGGCGAGCACGAGGATTGAAGTCCCCCCGGAGCTCCTCCTCGATCCGCTCCGCGAGGAAGATCTTCAAGAGGGATTGGTAGGGGACATCCCGCTTGTTCGCCAGCATCTTCAAATTCTCGAGCAGCGGATCGGGAAGCCGCAGGGAGATCGTCCGCGTCGTCGGCTTGAGCCGGATGAAAGACACGGGCTTCGCCCGCTTCCAGTCGATGTGATCGGTCGAGTCGTGAGTCGCCCAGTACTCCCTCTCGTCCTCTTCCGACTCAAACCTCGGGATCGCCTTCAAGCTCTTGCGCCCTGCCATGCTCATACTCCTTTCGCTCTCGCCGCGTCATTTCCCGTGCTGAGATCACCCGAACCCGTTCTCCGCGCAACGTGTAGACCACGAAGAGCAGACGACCCGCATCCGATTGCCCCAAGGCGTAGTATCGGACCTCCTCGTGAGAGTGGATCTCATCGTCATAGACGAGTGGGCGATTAAAGAAGACCTGTTCGCATTCCGCTGGGGATACCCGGTAGCGAAGCCAATTCTTCTCCGCGTTGGCGGCATCCCACTCGAATTCTGCCCCTTCGCTCCCGCCGCCCATTCCGTGAGTATACGACCAATATATACGGCGTCAAGCTCGCGCCACTCCTATCCTGAACCTCGTAGCAGATCCCGTCACCGTTCTTTCTCGGCGGTTCGCAACGCTTCCCGGTCAGCCGCTGCGCTCGGACCGTCCGGTTCGATGGCAACAAGGACGCAAAAGCTCCCGGACAGGGTATCCTTATTCTTTGAGTCGTTTAGGTCCTTTAGATCCTTTTTTCCACCATGGACACCTTCAGACAGGACCTGCGCTTTGCGGTCCGTATACTGGCCAAGAACCCCGGTCTCACGGCCATGGCGGTGCTCTGCATCGCTCTGGGCATCGGCGCCAATACCACCGCCTTCAGCGTCGTCCAGGCCGTCCTGCTGCGGCCGTTCCCCTATGCCGATCCCGAGCGGATCGTGGCGGTCCACATGACGAACCTGCGCCGGGAGATCGACGAGGGGAACCTCTCCGCGGTCGAGCTCTTCGCGGTCCGTGCGCAGAGCACCTCCTTCACGCAGACGGCCGCCTATGCCGGCCGGAGCCTGGTCGTCTCCGGGACCGAGGAGCCGGAGCGGGTGCTCGGCGCTTTCATCTCGGCGAATCTCTTCCCCCTGCTCGGCGAGCAGCCCGCCCTCGGCCGCAACTTCCGCGACGAGGAGGAGCGGCCGGGCGCGCCGCCGGTAGTCCTGCTGGGCCACGACCTCTGGATGCGCCGGTTCGGCGGCGATCCCGGCATCGTGGGCAGGACCGTGATGGTCAACTCGATCGCACATACGGTCGTCGGGGTGATGAAGCCGCGCTTTCGCTTTCCGGAAGAGCACGACGCCTGGGTACCGTTCGGCCGGCTGGCGCACGACGAGCCGTTGTACCGAAGGTACCGGGTGCTGGCGCGCCTGAAGCCCGGGACCACCCTCGAACAAGCGGCGACCGAGATGAAGACGATCGCCGGCCGCCTGGAGAAGGTCCATCCCGACACGAACGCCGGGTGGTCCACCATGGTCCGGTCCCTGCGCGACGAATTCACCAAGGGGAACATCCGCCTGTTGGTCCTGACCATGCAGGGCGCCGTGGCCTTCGTCCTGCTGATCGCCTGCGCCAACGTGGCCAACCTTCTCCTGGCAAGCGCCACCGCGCGGCAGCGGGAGGTCGCCGTCCGGGTGGCGTTCGGGGCCGGGCGCTGGCGCATCGTCCGCCAGTTGCTGACCGAGAGCATCCTCATCGCCCTGCTCGGCGGCGGGCTTGGCATCCTGCTCGGGCATTGGGGGATCCGCTGGATGGAGGCGTCAATTCCCGCGGAGAACGTTCCTCCGTACTGGATCCGCTTCGTCATCGATGGTCCGGTCCTCCTTTTCACCCTCGGGATGGCGGTGTTGACCGGGGTCCTCTTCGGGCTGGCGCCGGCCCTCCAGGCGGCGCGGTCCGACCTGAACGGGACGCTAAAGGAGGGCGGGCGCGGCGCTGGCGGCAGCGTCTGGCGCAACCGGCTGCGCAGCGGCCTCGTGGTGGGAGAGGTCGCCCTGGCCCTCGTCCTGCTCGTCGGCGCCTCGCTCTTCGTCCGCAGCTTCCTGAAGCTGCAGAACGCCAGCGCCGGGTTCGATACGGCGCCTCTGCTGACGATGCGCATCTACCTGCCGGGCAAGCGGTATGAAGAACCCGAGCCGAAGACCCGGCGGATCGAGGATGTGGTCCGCCGGCTGGAGGCGCTCCCCGGGATCCAAGCCGTCGGCGCGTCGAACGCGATCCCGCTCTCCGGCGGCGGGAGCGACGGCGGTCTCGTCCTCGACGGGCGGCCCTTCCCCCGCGGCGAGGAGCCCATACTCTTCTGGACCGGGGTGACCCCGAACTACTTCCGCGCGCTCAACCTCCCCGTCCTGCGCGGCCGCGGCTTCACCGACGGGGAGGGGATGGAACGGTCTTCCGTGGCCCTGGTCAACGAGGCCTTCCGGAAGCGGTACTTCCCTGACGCCGAGGTCCTCGGGCGGCGTTTCCGCGTGCAGGAAGAGACGGAGATGGGGTGGATCACCATCATCGGCGTCGTTCCGGACTTCCGAGACGACGGCATCGCCGACGAGATCGCTCCGGTCGCCTATCTGCCCTATCCCTATCTGGCGACGCCCAGCACGGGCCTGACGATCCGGACGGCACTCCCGCCGTCTCAGGCGATAGCGCAGGTACGCCGGGAGATCCGCGCCTCGGACCCCGAGCTGCCGATCTATCAGGTCTACACGATGGAGCAGGTGCGGCAGCAGGGCTTCTGGGAGCACCGCTTCTTCGGCGGGATGTTCTCGGTGTTCGGCGGGATCGCCCTCTTCCTGGCCGCCATCGGGGTTTACGGCGTGCTGTCGTACTCGGTGTCGCAGCGGGTACGGGAGATCGGCGTCCGGGCCGCCCTGGGAGCACAGCGCCGCGACGTGCTGCGGCTGATCGTGGGGCAGGGGCTCGGCCTCGCCCTCACCGGCGTCGGCGTCGGGTTGCTCGGCGCCTTTGCAGTGACACGGGTCATCCGGAGCCTCCTTTACGATGTGAGTCCGACCGATCCGGTGAGCTTCGGCCTCATCGCTCTGCTGCTCACCGCCGTCGCCTGGCTCGCCAGCTTCCTCCCCGCCAACCGGGCCCTGGCGGTGGACCCCCTGGAGGCGCTGCGGAACGAGTAGGGCCCTCCTAAGTGGCTGGCACTTTCCCCGGCACTGCCTTGCGCCTATGCGGGTACGATTCCCCAGACGCTAGTAGCACCAAGCGTAGCAACTCGCGACTTGGTTCCAACAGCACGCCGGGTCGCCGTTGCAAGAGGGCCACAAGGTGCCGGCGTAGCACTCCTCCAACCGGGAATCGCAGATCTCGCAGGGGGGCGCCGCGACGGCGACCTCGGTGGCGGGCGTAGCGACGATCCCCGCTACTACGCCCAGGAGCATGAGGGCCAGGAACAGCCGGACACGCGTCGGTTTGGTCATCCGATCTCCTTCACGGTGAGCCGGCCCACCGTCCGCACGGCGGGCGCGAGTTGCCGTGGACATCTTACGCTTTAACGCGAATTCGCCAAAGTCTCATTGGAGGCTATATGGTCGATCTCAAACTTCGCGAGCTTCTTTGGCGGCAGTTCGGCGCGGCCATCGATCTGACATTCCTCTGACACTCCTGACACACCGCTGACAGGCCTCACCGCGCCACGCCTTCAGGGGCTCAAGCTCCCTGTTTACAACCACTTGCGCTCGTCGGTCCGGAGGGCATGGGGTTTGCTCTTCCTTGGCGGCGAACACCAAGGACGTCAGGAGGTGAAATGACCTAGAAGCTCGCGCGCCGCCAGATTTTTGTCCGAGGCTCTCAACCAAAATCAACGACAAAGGAGCAGTCAAATGGAACCCCATGTTTCGGATCGCGCCCTTGAGCAGGCAACCGCTGCTGCCGCCCCCACGCCTTACAGCTTGACCCTGATCAACAAATCCGCACAGGCGTGGATCTTCTACGTCTACCAGAAGCAGCCGATGCCAGCGAGCAATGTCTTCTCTCTCGCCTGGCTCGCCAGTCCGTTCATGATCAACGCCGGCAACCAGATTACGTTCGAGTGGCAGGTGGTCTATAACTTCGTCTGGGGCGCTACGGGCACCGTCATGCCGGGCGTCACTTTCAACGCCAGCGGCATGATCGGCTGCGACCCCTCTGGGGCGAACACCACCACCTTCAGCACGCAACCGGGACCCAACTTGAGCGCTGCGGTGAAGGCACCGCCTTCCGGCTCGCTCGTCATCAACGACGCGGACGGCGTGCCGAACAACACGTTCTCGGTCGGCATCGGAATGTCGGGCACTGGAACCTACGTCGTGCAGGCCGGCCCCCACCTCACACACCAGTTCACACCCACTCCCAGTTACTGGATCGCCGCCGGAACGAATGTGAGGGTCGGCACGGTGCTCGACATTCAGACCATTACCAAAACGACCGAAGTGAAGTTCCCGGCAAACGTCTTCCAGCAAACCTGGACTCTCAACGAGAACTACATCTGGGTTAAGTCGTAGCTGGCCGATGCTCGCCGAAAGGCGGACCCCGAGGGAATCCGCCTTTCGCCGGCCCCTGTCAGCGCAACCCCCAGAGCTCCTCCTCCGAAGTCTTGTCGGCATGTTCGTTCCTCTTATCTCAGGCATCAATTATGATGTCGGCAGAAATGCCATGAACGAGACCACCGCCGACGACAAGTCCAGATCCGTCAGGAGGGGATCGCGAAGATCCATCCTCGCGGCCGTTCGTGCCGTCCTCCTCGGCTTCTCTATTCTCATCATCGGCGGCTCGGTGGCAGCGCGTCTTCAGAGACCAGCGGGCGGCGAGCGTCCGAACGTCGTCGTGGTGCTGGTAGACGATCTGCGCTTCGACGAGTTCCATGCAGGGGGCCATCCATATCTCGAAACCCCCAACATGGACCGCCTTGCCGCGGAAGGCGCCCTATTCGTCAATTCGTTCCACGCAGTGCCCCTGTGCTCTCCCAACCGGGCTACCCTGCTCACCGGCCAATTCCCGAGCCGCCACGGGATCATTGACAATATCGCGCGCAATCTGGCCAGCCATCACCTCGAGACGTTCAACCTTCCCATGAAGGCCGCGGGGTATCGGACCGCATTCCTGGGCAAATGGCACATGGGGAACGATCCGACACCGCGGCCGGGCTGGGACTATTGGGTTGCCATGCCGGGCCAAGGCCACACGACGGACCCGGAGCTGTTCGAGGACGGGGTCCTGCACAAGGTGCCGGGATACACGAGTGACCTCCTGACCGACCGCGCTGTGTCGTTTATCCAGCGGGAGCACGGACTTCCGTTCCTGCTGTATCTCGCGCACAAGGCGGTCCATCCAGACGTTGTGCAACGTGACGACGGCTCACTCGACCCGGAGAGCGATCGCGGCTACATCCCGGCGGCGCGACATGAGGGTCGTTACCGCGACCGGGTTTTCACGCGACGCCAGCTGCCGTCGGAGATCGCGGCGGATCTGGCCGGAAAGCCCGCGATCCGCCACGCCCTGGCGAAGCTGCCGATGGCTGCGGGCCCCGGCCCCGGCGAACATGAGCATGCGGCGTATCCCTGGACCGGCGAGGAGACCATCCGCCGCCGCGCCGAGATGATCCTGGCCGTCGACGAGAGCCTCGGGCGAATCATCGCCACGCTGGACTCCCTGAAGCTGCTGGACAAAACGGTCATCGTTCTGAGCAGCGACAATGGTTTCTTCTTCGGCGAGCACGGCCTCACCACTGAGCGCCGGCTGCCGTACGAGGAATCGATCCGGAACCCGCTCCTGATGCGGTATCCGCCGAGGATTCCCGCCGGATTGCGCCCGGAAGGGCTGGTCCTCACCGTAGACCTTGCGCCCACGGTGCTGGACCTGGCCGGCGTGCCGATCAGTCCTTCCATCCAAGGACGCTCATTGGTGCCTCTTTTTCAGGGAACGCCGGCGGGTTGGCGCCAAGCTGTGTTGGTCGAGTTCTATACCAACGAACAGCCGTTTCCTCATCTGATGGATATGGACTACCGGGCGATTCGTACCGACAGGTATAAGTATATCCACTGGATCAAACACCCCGATCAGGACGAGTTGTACGACTTACAGTCGGATTCGCTCGAGCGGCGTAATCTGGCGAGCGATCCAGCGCTCGCGCCGGTGAAGGCGTCGCTCAGGGCAGACCTGGGCAAGCTGGTGCTCGAAGCCGTGGGGCTCCCCGCCAGGTGAGGGCGACCGTCGATCAAGGAAACGCCGGCATCGCCACCCGCTCGGCGCAGCTCAGGTCGAGCCCCGCGAGCGAGCCGGCGGCCAGGAACGCGGCGATCACCTCGTCCGCACAGCCCTTGAGATTGTTGAACGAGTGGCCGGCATGATGAATGACCATGTGCCGGCTGTTGCCGAAGGCGCGCGCCACCAGCTCGCCGCTCTCCGGCGGAGTCGACGGATCATGCCAGCCCGAGATCACCAGGACGGGAACGTCCTTCGGCAGCGGGCCCGCGGGCTGCGATGAGGCGGCCGGGGGCCAGACGGCGCAGGCCGCCGTCAGCTCGTCGATCGCGTCCATGCCCGCGAAGGTGCCGGCCGATTCCCGCGCCAGCGCCGCCTTGTCCATTCCGGCGAGCAGCTCCGAGCAGGCCACGGTGAGGAACATGCCTTCCGCCAGCTCGCGCGCCGACCCGCGCCGCACGGCGAGGGCGGTGGTGGCCAGGGGCACGAGGTCGCCGCCCGCCGCTTGGTGCAGCATCCGCGGCAGCTCCACCGCCGAAGCGGGAGCGGCGAGCCAGGCGCGAATCGCCGCCACGGCGGCGGGCTTGCGCAGGGTGACCGTGCGTCCGTCCACCGTGACCGTTGCACCGCCGTCGCCGATGCGGGCGAAGGTCGCCTGCAGATCCTTTTGCGGGTCGGGATACGCGGCGTGACAGCGGGCATCGGCGGCGCAGAGGGCGAACAGCCGTTCGAGCGCCTGATGCGTGTTGCGGCCATGGTAGACGGCCCAGCTCCGCTCGGGGCCTGTGGCCGCGCGCAACACCGCCGCGCGCACGCGCGACGGATAGCGCCGCAGGTATTCGCGC
This sequence comes from Thermoanaerobaculia bacterium, assembly GCA_044868005.1. Classification (GTDB taxonomy): domain Bacteria; phylum Acidobacteriota; class Thermoanaerobaculia; order Multivoradales; family UBA5704; genus DATARR01. Next base: position 24,258 of record JBIOVX010000271.1, read on the forward strand.
CCGGCCATCGTGCCGTACGACGTGCCGTAGAGATTGATCCTCTCGTAGCCCAGCCAGGCCCGCACCTCGTCCAGATCCTCCATGGCGATGGGCGTCGTGTAGAGGGAGAGATTGGCGCGCGCGGCGAGCTTGTAGCGGCAAGCCCGCACCGCCTCCACCGGCAGGGACGAGCCGAGAAGCACCTGAGGATTGTTGCCGTCCCCGAGCAGATCGCACTCGAGCGCGTTGGAACCGCCGGTTCCGCGCTGGTCCACGAGCACGATGTCGCGGTGCGCTCGCACCTTGGCGAACGCCTCGGCGTAGAAATCAGCCAGATTGCTGGCGGCCTGCCCGGGTCCGCCCTGGAGGACGAACAGCGGGTCCGCAGCGCGGGGGCTGCCGGTCGCCGGCAGCACCACGACGCGGAGCGGGATCTTGCGTCCACTCGCGGCAGCGCGGTCTTCGAAGACCTCCAGGACGCCGCAACGCGCCGGCTCGCTCAGCCGCGGCAGCTCGCACGGCTGGAGCGACGCCGGGGCGTTGGCGTTGCCGAGGGATACGGTGAGCGCGAGAGCGAAGGAGAAAAAGCTCATATTGCATCCTACGTGCAAGCGCGGAGGGAGGTTACAAGGCGGGCTGCGCTCGGAGGGCACCTCTCGCTGGTCAGCTGACCTCGGGCGCCGGAGCGGTGAAGCCGGGGAGCGCTGACCCAAGGAGCTTGCCGGGGCAGGCGCGGAAGGCTAGCCTTTGGCGTCGTGCGCATCGGATTGCTCCGTCACTTTCCCGTCGAGCAGAAGCTCCCTACGGGCTGGAAGACCGCGGCGGACTTGCACGCCTGGCGCGAGCGCTACGACATGGCGGAGACGCCGGTAGGCGAGCTCGATCTGGGCGGCGTCGCGTGGCAGGCGTGCATTTCGAGCGACCTTCCCCGGGCGCGCATCACGGCGAGCGCGGCCTTTCGCGGCGAGGTGGAGCCTACGGCTCTGCTGCGTGAGCCGGAGCTCGCTCAGTTCAAGACCGGCAGCCTGCGGCTTCCCGTTTGGATGTGGCAGTGGCTGCTACGGCTCTCCTGGATGACGGGACATCCGTCGCAGCGCGCGTGCCGCGACGAGTTTCGGCGCCGCGTCCTTGCCGTAGCGGAGCGGTTGAGCGCGTCGGAGCAGGACACTCTCGTCGTAGCGCACGCCGGAAGCATGGCTTATTTGAGCGCGGAATTGCGCCGCCGCGGCTTCGTCGGACCGAAGCTGCGGATCGCCAGGCACGCGGCAGCCTACATCTATGAGAAAAGCGGAGTCAGCCGAGCTCCGCGAGCAGCGAGCGGGCCTCCTGCAGGTCGTGGGTTTCGAATCCCTCGGTGAACCATTCGTAAACGGGTGCGAGCAGGTCGCGGGCCTCGGCGCTGCGGCCCAGCCCGTGCCACCGGCGGGCGAGGCTCATCGCGGCCCGCAGCTCCAGAGACTTGGCGCTTTGCCGCCGGGCGATGTCGAGCGCACGGTGGAATTCGTCCTCCACCTCGCCCTCCGCGGCTCCCAGCCCTTGGAGCATCTCTCCCTTCAGCCGGTGCAGCTCGGCGTCCATGATGGCGTGGCCGCCGTCCGCCGAGATGGCCAGCGCGCGCTCGACGGCGGCGAGACCTTCCTCGAACCGGCCGGCCTCCAGGAGGTGGGCGGCCAGAAGAGAGAAGTGAATCACGCTCCCGGCGACGGTCCCGGCCGCCAGGCGGGCGTCGAGCGCCCGGCGCATGGTTTCGATGCCGGCCGCGGCGTCCCCCTGCTCGGCCGCCACCCATCCGAGCTGAAAGTCGCCGATGGTCGAGTAGGGACGCAGGCGGTACTCGGCCGAGAGGTCCACTACTTCGCGGGCCAGCGGCAAGGCTTCCCCGGCCTCGCGGCGGAGGAGATGGAGATCGGCCGCAAAGAATTTCACGAAGCCCATGGTGAACGACGAGGAGATCTGACGCACCTTCTCCAGAGCCTCGCGGCTGCGCTCCACGGCCTGGCCGGGGTAACCCAGGAGCCAGAGGATCGAGGCCGACTCGACCATACCGCCCAGGAGAGGTTCGAGGAGCCGGTGACGTGAAAGCTCGCGAGCCGAGGTCTGGCTCAGGGCAATCATTTTCTCCAGATGGCTTTGGGCGGCCACGAGGTCTCCGAGATTGAACAGGACGAAGCTCAGCGACTCGAAGGCGCTGATGCGCAGGGCCGGGCTGCCCGCGCGCTCGGCGATCTCCAGGAGTCGGCTCGCCGTCTCCAGGGCCTGGCGGGGTTGACCCCGGAGCGCGTGATGGGACGTGAGCCCCCGCAGGACCGTGAAGAGCTGCCGGTGGTTTCCTTCCCGCTGGCACAGCTCGAGGGCCCGCGCGTAGGCCTCTCCCATCTCCGGAACGGCAGGAGTGAGCCCCGCGCCCTTGGCGAGGCCGAAGGCCAGTTGCAGCTCGATTTCCTGCTCGTCGCGGGCCGCGCTCTCCGGTAGCTCCGCCAGCAGGCCGAGGGCCTTCTCCAGGTGGCCGGCGCCTTCCAGGAAGGCCGAAGCCTGGATGGCGTTCTCCCCGGCGTGGCGCCAGAAGGGCAGGGCCCGCTCCGGCAGGCCCGCTTCGGTGAAATGGTGGGCCACCAGCTCCGGCTGGGCCGCGGCGACCTCGGGAAAGCTCGCTTCCAGGGCTTCCGCGATGCGCTGATGGTGCCGCTTGCGGTCGCTCTTGAGCAGCGAGGTGTAGGCCGCATCCTGCAGCAAGGCGTGCTTGAAGACATAGCGCAGCCGGGGCGGCAGGCCGCGGCGGAAGAGCAGCTCGGCGTGCACCAGCCGCTCCAACTCGCGGTCGAGCTCCTCCTCGCTCCACGGCGAGACCGCCACCAGCAGGTCGCGGGAGAGCTCCCGGCCGATGGTGGCGGCGAGCTGCGCCACCTCCTTGGCGGTTCCCAAGCGATCGAGACGGGCCATCAGCCAGCCCTCGAGGGTGCCCGGAATCTTCAGCAACTCCCCGCTGGTGCGCGGGAGCTCGCTGCTGCCCGTCGAGTCGAGGAGCATCTTGGTCATCTCCTCGACGAACAGCGGCACGCCGTCGGTGTGGGCGACGATCTGCTCGCGCAGCGCCGGGTCGAGGTGGCGGTCCGCGGTGAGCCGGTCGATCATCAGGCCGGCCTGGGAGCGGGTGAGCAGTCCGAGCCCGAGGCGCGTCACCGAGGAGCGCTGTGCCCAGGCCAGCTCGAGCTCCGGCCGGAAGGTCAGCACCAGCAGCAGCGGCACGGCCTCGGCCTGGGCCGCGAGCGTCCCGAGCAGCTCGAGGGTCGAAGGGTCGATCCAGTGCAGATCCTCGACGGCGAGCAGAAGCGGCTGCCGCTCCGCGGTGGTGAGGAGCAGCGCCAGAAGGGCCTCGAGCGTCTTGTGCCGCTGCGCCTCCGGCGGCAGGGGAGGGCCCTCGCCGGCGGGCAGCGAGAGCAGAGCGGCGAGCAGGGGCAGGGCCTCGGGCGCCAGGCCGTGACGGGAGAGCGCCTCTCGGAGCCGCTCCAGCCGCAGCTCGGGAGGATCGGAGCGGTCGGCGGCGATCCACTGCTCCAGCCACTGCGCGACGGGATAAAGCGGGCTGTCGTGGTGGAAGGGGGAGCCATGGCCTTCGAGCCACTGGCCGCCGCCCGCTTGCACGCGCCGGCGCAGCTCCCAGACGAGGCGGGACTTGCCGACTCCGGCCTCGCCGCTGACCAGCACCACCTGGCCGCGGCCCTCGCGGGCGAGGTCCCAGCGCGCCAGCAGCAGGCTCAGCTCCTGCTCGCGCGCGACGAGCGGCGTCAGCTCGGCGGTTCCCTGGAGCCGGCTGCGGGCCTCGCGCTCCGCCATCACGCGGTAGAGCTGGAGAGGCTGCGGGGCCGCCGGCATGGTGACCGCGCCCAGCTCCTCGCATTCGAACCAGCCTTCGACCAGCGGGAAGGTGCTTTCGCTGACCACCACGGTCCCCGCTGCGGCCAGGCTCTTGACCAAAGCGGCGACGCCGGGAGCCTCGCCGAGGGCGGCTTCCGGGGCCGCGGCGCGCACCACCATTGGGCCGGTGTGGATGCCGATGCGCACCGCGAAGCCGTCCTGCCAGTCGGCGCAGCGGGAGACGATCTCCAGGGCGGTGTGGACGGCGCGGCGGGCGTCGTCTTCATGCGCCTGCAGATCGCCGAAATAGACCCGGCAGTCCTCGCCAGTGCCCGGCGCGACGCGGCCCTCGAAGCGGCGGGCGGCGAGGACCGCCGCGATCTGCAGCCGGGGCATGGCTTCGATGATCTCCTCGGGATCGGGCGCGCCGCCGGCGCGGACCAGCCCGCAGGAGAGCACCGTCACCAGGCGCCGCTCCGCCGCCGAGGACGAGCGGACGGCCGAGCCGGCCTCCGAGATCCGCGGCATGTCCAGGGTGATGGAGGCCTCGGCGGCGGACTGCCGGGGCTCCCCCCAGATCTCCGCCAGGGAGGCCGCGACTTCGCCGGCGCTCCCGGGCCTGCGGTCCGGCTGCTTGTCCAGCAGGCGATCGACGAGCAGGGAGAGGTTGGCGGGCAGGCTCGGATCGACTTCTTTAAGCGGGGTGTGCGGCTCATAACAGAGCCGGTGCAGGGTGGCGACGGTGGTCGCGGCCTGGAAGGGTGAGCGGCCCGTGACCATCTCGTAAAGCAAGACCCCGAAGGAGAAGAGGTCGGCCCGGTGATCGACTTCCTTCCCCTGGGCCTGCTCGGGCGCCATCGTACGGAGCGTCCCCACCACAACGCCCTCGCGAGTGAGAGACGGTTCGTTCTCGCCGGCGTCCACCCGTTTGGAGATGCCGAAGTCGAAGACCTTGGCATGCCCGTCCGGCGTCACCATGACGTTCTCGGTCTTGAGATCGCGGTGCACGATGCGCTGGGCGTGCGCCGCGCCCAGCGCCGCGGCGATCTCGCGGGCCAGCGCCACGGCTCGCGGCCACGCGAGCGGTCCGTCGTGAAGCAGCGAAGAGAGCGGCGTGCCCTCCACCAGCTCCATGACGATGCAGTCCGCCCCGTCCACCTGCATCAGATCGAAGACCTGCACGATGGCAGGGTGGCTCAGGCGGGCGCTGGCCCGGGCCTCGCGCAGCAGCCGCTCGCGCTGGGCGGCGGCATCGCGGCTCAGTTGCGGCGAGATCCGCTTGAGGGCCACCCAGCGCTCCAGCCGCTCGTCGTAGGCCTTGTACACCTCGCCCATGCCGCCGGCCCCCAACCTGGCCGCGATACGATAGGGACCGATCCGCTCGCCCTGCACTCTGACTCCTCCTCTGCTGAGGTTCGGTTGAGGGTTTTATCCTATGTTTTACGAGCTTGGATCTCCAGGGGTTGCGCTGGGCCGCGGGATACTTTGCCGCAACCCGAGATACTTCACCGCGACTTCATCTCGAGTCGCGGCGCCGCGAGCCGAGACACCGCAATTCCAGGTGCTTTGCCGCGACCCCGGCTCGAGTCGCGGTGCTGCCAACGGCTTCACCGCGATCCCAACGGCTACACCGCAATCTCATTTGATGTCGCGGCACCGCGAGCTGCTATGCCGCAACCCGGGCCGCTTTGCCGCGACCTCAGATCGAGTCGCGGTGCCGCCGGAGGAGACGCCGCGACTTTATCCGCTACGCCGCGACTTCATCCTGAGTCGCGGCGGCGCGAGCTGCTTGGCCGCGACCCCAAACGCTTTGCCGCGACTTCAACTGAGGTCGCGGCGCCGCCAACTGCTACGCCGTAACGCGAGCTGAGATGCCGCGACGCAGGATGAAATCGCGGTGCCGTCGGATGCTTTGCCGCGACTTCATCCTGAGTTGCGGCGTCTCCGATTCATTCACCGCGACTTCGCCTGCTTTGCCGCGACTCGGGCGCGAGTCGCGGCGTATTCCTCCGAGTTATGGCCCATCCGCATGCTATGATGCGTCTCCAACGGCTTCACCGCAATCCTGGAGGCGAGGGGCAGGCGTATGAACACGGGACTGTCGATCGAGGAGATGCTGTCTTACCTGGAGTGCAACCGCCGCTTCCAGGCTCACCTGCAGGAGCGCGTCGAGTCGCGGACCGCCTCCGACGTCCTTCGCCGCCTGGCGAGGGAAGGCGAAATCCATCTCGTCAAGAAAGGACGAGCCAACCACGAGGCGCTCTACAAGCGGCGGAAAGACGCCCGTTGACGTCTTCTGCCGAAGGGAGATTCCCCATGAAGCTCTACACGTATCTCAACTACGGAGGCAACTGCCGGCAGGCGTTCGAGTTCTACGAGGAGCACCTCGGCGGCAAGATCGCCTTCGTCACGACCCACGGCGAGCAGCCGGATGCGAGCAAGGTTCCGCCGGGCTGGGAGAAAGCCGTCCTCCATGCGCGCATCGAGCTCGGCGACACGATCCTCCTCGGCGCGGACATTCCACCGGACCGCTTTCAACCCATGCGCAGCGCCTATCTCACCCTGATGCTGGACAGCGTCGAAGAGGCGGAGCGGCTCTACGCCCTGCTGACCGAAGGCGGGGAGATCTTCATGCCGATGGAAGAGACCTTCTTCGCCCACCGCTTCGCCATGCTCAGGGATCGTTTCGGGACGTCGTGGATGCTGCTGCATGAGCGGAGAGCGGGGTAAACCCTCCGGAACTTCTTCGCCACGCACCTGCTATGTGCTCAATCGCGGAGCCCGGGGGCGTGCGGAGCCCAATCGATGCTGTAGCCGGGTTTGTGCCGGCGAAACGAAACCGGAGGATTCAACACTTCTGCTAGAGGACGCCTAGGACCGCCGATGTACTCTCGCGACCGGCCCCAACTCGGCAACCGCCTCTAAAGGGTATCGCAGGGGCCCGAATTTTCACTCGTTTTCGTCCTTCCGGCCGCTGAGCAGCAGAGCGTTCGGCGTCGGAAGGAGGGAGCCGTAACATGTTCGAGTCTGTGACGGAGGCGGAGAAGCGCGAAGGGTTCGGAGGCTTTGTTGCACGCCACTTTGGTGCTGTTGTGGATGAAGAGCTCGCGCGCGAGGGTATTCGAGACGTTGCTATTGTCCTTCTGATCCTCTGGGGCATAACTGGGGTTCGAGGGTGGTACCTTTTTGGTCCAAGCGCGCTGATCGTCGCTATCGTGCTCGGAATACCGGCGGTGATTCTACGTTTTATCCCCAGCCGAGTTGCAGCTTCAGTACTGCTTGCTCTGGCAGTGGCGAATGCCCTTCTCTCCTTTCCGGCGATCCTGCCTTGTGTGTGGGTTCTTTTCGCCCTAAGAGGTGTGCAGTTGACATTTGGTTATCATCGGCTTCGTAGAAAGGCTTCCGCTCCAAGAACCCCGCCCGCGATGCCAACGCATTGAGATCAAGCAATGCGGCACGTGTGCTGAGCAAATGTGGCGCGACGTAAAAGCATAGCCGAGCGGGAAGGGGAAGGAATGAGACCTTTACCGGAGCGGGATCGAGAAGCTTGTGCCTATAATTACAAGCTCCTGCTTTCCGAGCTTCGGCGTCTAGTGCCCGTGCAGCCGTGACCCATGGGGCCTGAGGCGTGGCCTAGCAGCCCGTGGTGAAAGTCCCTTCTAGCTTGAGGCGGCGAGGCGAAGTCGGTAGTCTTGGAGGCAAATCCGAGAGGGCTGGCCTATGGCGATGGGCAAACGCAAGCGGCAGAAGCAGGCGGCA
>JBIOVX010000272.1:0-20154 GCA_044868005.1 Thermoanaerobaculia bacterium
GCCGGCGCTCCCAGGTTGGAAACGTTTCGCCTCCCGATTACACTCTTGGGCAGGATTTCCGATCCCTCTCCAAGGAGTACCCCAATGGTCCGTTCTCTCCGTTCCCTGCCGCCGCTCGCGCTCCTGCTCGTCCTCCAGTCGGCTACGGCTTTCGCCCAGACGCCGGATCCGGCCGCGCTCCGGCGGGAGATCGAGCAGTCGCGCCTCGATCCCGTCCGCGCCGTCACCCTGAAGGGCCTCAAGCTCGATACCGGTCTCGCCGATCTCCTGCTCGAAGACGGCGTGCTCCTGCCGGCGACCCCGGTGGGCGGCAAGACGACGGAGCTCGTGTACCTCGGCAAGGGCCGCATCACGGTCGATCCGCCCGACGCGATCGAGGCCAGCCAGCTCGAGATCTTCACCGGTTCGCCGCGGATGGAGGAAGAGTTCACCGAGATGGTCCTCGTCCTCGGCCTCGACGCAGCGGCGGACGCCATGCTGCGGAAGCCCAAGGCGCCGGAGTTGGATCCAACCCTGAACGGCCGCGCCCACCGAATTTATGCGACGTGGAAGGGAAGCCCAGAGCGAAAGCTCCTCAACGTCGAAGAGGCTATGCTCAAGGACGCGGTAGGCGATCCCGCCTACCAGGGTTTCTTCGCGGCCTGGTTCCACGGCAAGGAGCTGGGCGACTTCCTCTACCTCGTCGAGCCGGACGCGCAGGAGCAGGTCACCCTAGGCCATTTCGTGCCCATGGAGGCCACGGAGAGGGAGAAGCGCAAGATCCTCCGGCAGCTCAACCGCGAGCAGCGGCGGGGCCGCCTCATCGGCGTGGAGCTCGAGGACCTCGGCCAATGGGATACCTGGCTGTCGGCCTCGCTGCGCCGCAGCGGCAAGCCCGTGCCCGGCCGGGAGTCCTTCGAGCCGGAGAAGTACACGCTGGACGTGACCCTGGCGGAGCGCGGCCTGGAATTGAGGGCCCGCGCCCGGCTCGACCTCAAGCCCGCCGTGCGCGGCGCCCGCTCGGTGGCCCTGCGTCTCAACAGCGACCTGCGGGTCGACAAGGTGACGGACGGCTCCGGGGCCGGCCTTTTCTTCTCGCGCTCGGGCCGCGACCTGACGGTCATCCTGCCGCGCCCGCCGGCCGACGAGGAGAAGATCGCTCTGGTCGTCGAATACTCGGGCAGCCTGGTGGAGAAGGAGGGCGGCAACTTCGCGCTGCTCGACACCGAGGAGTGGTATCCGCACACGGGGACCCTCGACCGGGCGCCGTACGACGTGACCTTCCACTGGCCGAGGAGGCTGGATCTGCTCGCGTGCGGCCGGCGCGTGGACGGCGGCGAGAGCGGCGGCATGCGCTGGGAGCGGCGGACGCTGGACATTCCGGTCTTCAACTTCGCCTTCGAGATCGGACGCTACCGCATCGAGACGACGCGCGCCGGGCACGTCGAAGTCAAGCTGGCGTTCAATCCCGAGGTCACGTCCATGGGCAAGGAGGCGCGGGAGGAGATCGCCAAGACCGTGACCGATTCCCTCCTCTTCTTCGAGGAGCAGTTCGGCCCCTACCCCCTCGACGAGCTGACGGTGGTCACGGTGCCCCGGGACTTCTCGCAGGCCATGCTCGGCTTCGTGACGCTGTCGAGCTTCATGATGCTCGACCTCGACGCCTGGAACCTGCTCTTCGGTCTCGAGGACCGCCGGACCGTCATCGCGCACGAGATCTCCCACCAGTGGTGGGGCCATCGCGTGGGCTGGACGAGCTACCGCGACCAGTGGATCAGCGAAGCGATGGCGAACTACGCTTCGCTGCTCTACGCCCGCAAGAAGCTCGACTTCAAGGGCCGCTACGGGCTGGGGCCGACCACCGGCTGGCAGGACGCGCTGACCGATACCACCGCGGACGGCCGGGTGATCGAGTCGCTGGGACCCGTGGTGCTCGGGCAGCGCCTGCTCTCCAGCCGCTCGGACACCGCCTATCAGGCCATCGTCTACCACAAGGGGGCGGTGATCCTCGACATGCTCGCCCGTGCCCTCGGGGAGGAGAACTTCCCCAAGATCATGACGCAGATCGCCAAGGTGGCGGAGTACCGGCCGATCTCGACCGAGGACTTCCTCTCGCTCATCGAGCGAATCACCTCGGCTGATCTCGACGGCTTCGCCGAGCAGTTCGTCTACGGCACGGGCCTGCCGGAGGTCTATTACAGCTACCACCTGGAGCCCAAGGGCGACGGCAAGTGGGTGATCAAGGGGGAGGCCCGCCAGCAGGCGCCGTACCGCTTCCGCTACCGGGTGGTGAAGACGGCGGCGGGAAGGTTCGACGTGGCGCGCGAGAAGCTCGACCAGGTCCAGGTGAAGACCAACTCCGTGCTGGTGGTGCCGGTCGAGATCGCCGTCTTCGATCCGTCCCGGAAGGAAGTGAAGAAGAAGGACCAGGCGAAAGGCAATGCATGGGTTCGCGGCAACGTCCTGCTGCGCGGCGAGAAGACGGACTTCGCGATCGACGTCCAGTACGAGCCGAAGAGCTTCTGGCTCGATCGCAAGCAGGAGGTCTTCGGCCGCTTCTACAACGAGAGCCGCAATCCCAAGCGGGTGCTCTTCTTCCAGGGCGTGGACGCCGCGGCGGCGGGCAAGGCCGAAGAGGCCGAGGCGTTGTTCGTCAAGGCGCTCGCCGCCGAGGTGGAGACGACGCCCGATCCGGAGAATCCCCGCGACAAGAGCCTGCTCAAGCGCGACGGCCGCTGGTTGGACGCGCAGATCGATCTCAGCCGGGCGCGGCTGTATCTCGATCAGGGGAAGGCCGCCGATGCGCAGGCCGCTTTCGACCGGGCGTATCGCGTTCTGGCGCCCTTCGGGGGATGGACCAAGGAAGAGCTGAAGATCCTTGAGGCGCGGCTGGAGATGGCTCGCGGCGACTACGACAAGGCGTTCAAGCGGCTGCGCAAGGGGCTCCTGCGCGGCGGGCTGGACAGCACGGAGGGCTACGTGCTGCTGGCCATCGCCGCCAAGGCGACCTCACACCGCGAAGAGTACGACGAGGCGATGAAGACGGCGCGCGAGAACGGCGCGGACGTGACGGTGCTGGCGGGGGTGTAGGGACGGCTACGAGGCCTCCGCCATCCGCGCGATCGCCCCATACCCCAGCGACCGGGCTTTCTTCGCCAGCGCGGCGAGGCGGGTCTGCCGTTGGGCGTCCGGGGCGCGTTCGGCCAGGGCGAGATCCGCACGCAGGCCGAGCTCGATCAATCGCGAGCGGGCGGCTTGCGCGGCGACGTCGCGCAACACGGCCTCCGGATCCTCCACGCGGCGCAGGTGCGCGGCGGCGAGCTGGACGGTGAGGCGCGCGCGGAGATCCTGGTCGTTCTCGCTCAGCGCCAGGGCGCGATCGATCGCCTGCCGGGCGCCCGGCGCATCGCCGGCCGCCTCGGCGGCGAGGGAGGAAACGGCGAAGGCGAGCGCCTCGTTGCTCGTGGCGCCCTGGCGGCCGAGCTCCTCGGCGGCGGCGCGGGCGAGCTCGCCCGCGTGCGCGGCGTCCCCGGCGTCGAGCAGCGCGGCGGCGAGGGCCAGCCGGCTCTCGGCGAGGGTGCCTTTCTCGCCGAGCTGGCCGCGCAGGGCGATGGCTTCCTCGTACCGTTTGCGGGCTTCCTCCGTCTTGCCCTCGCGGGCGAGTACCTCCGCGAGCCCATGGAGCGCGCTGGCCGAGGCGCTCTTGTTGTCCGTCTGCCGGCAGAGCGCCAGCGAGGAGGCGAAGCTCCGCCGCGCGAGCGCCAGCTCGCCCAGGTCCAGCAGGACGCCGCCGAGGTTGTTGAGCGACGCCACCTCGCCGATCTTCTGGCCGATCTGGCGGCGGATGGCGAGCGCCTCCTCGTGGCGCCGGCGCGCCGCGCCGAGATCGCCCTTGCGGCGCAGCGCCACGCCGAGATTGTCCAGCGCGTAGGCTTCGCCGGCGCGGTCCTGCTGCTCGCGGCGGATCTTCAGCGAGCCCGCGAGCAGGCGGGCGGCTTCGTCCAGCTCGCCGCGCCGCAGCAGCACGCCGGCGAGGTTGTTGAGCGCGTAGGCTTCTCCTCCCCGGCTGCCGACCTCGCGGGTGATGGCGAGCACGTCCTCGTAGAGCCGGCGGGCCTGGTCGAGGTCCCCCTGGTTCTTGAGCACCACCGCGATGTTGTTGAGGGCACCCGCCTCGGCGCCGCGGTTGCCGATCTCGCGATAGGTGCCCACCGCCTGCTCGTAGAGCCGCAGCGCGCCGGGAAGGTCGCCGCGGTCGTAGAGGACGTTGGCGGCGTGGGTGAGGGCCTCGGCCACGCCGGAGCGGTTGCCGGCCGCGGTGTGCAGGCGGCGCCCTTCCTCGCACGCGGCGAGAGCCGGCTGCGGCCTGCCGAGGTTGCGCAACGCCCGGCACTCCAGGAGCTTCGCCTGCGCCCGCATCAGCGGCGCTCCCTGCGCCGCACCCTTGGCCGCGGCCCGCGCGGCCGCCGTCCGTTGGCGTTGGAAGTCCGCGCGGGCGCCGGCCGCCGTGGCCTCGGCGAGATCGATGCGCGGATCGTCGCGCAACGGCGCCGGCAGGGTGCGCAGCGCCTCGGCGGTCACCAGGGCGTCTTCCACGCGGCCGGCCGCCGTCTGCGCGGCGGCGAGCCGCAGGCCGTGATCGAGGCTGTCCGGGAACATCGACCACAGCGTCCAGTAGGTCTGCACGGCGCGCTCCCAGTCCTGGGTCGCCTCGCGGTAGCGGCCTTCGATGAGCAGCCGCTCCTCGCGCGGCAGGTTGGCCGCGAGGTCGAAGGCCGTCTTCGCCTCCTGGCGCGCCTTGCTGTCGTAGCCGAGCGCGGACCAGGCGGCGCCCAGGGCGGAGTGGCAGAGGGCGTTGCCCGGCTCCGCGGCGACGGCGCGCGCCAGCCGATCGCTGGCGCCGATGGGATCGAAGAGGCGCAGCCGCTCGAGCCCCTCGGCATAGAGGCGCGCGGCCTCGGGGCTCGCCGGCAGCGCGGCCCGCACCTCTCCCGGATCGCCGGCCGCCAGCTCCTCGACGCCCAGCTCGCGGCGCAGCCGCTTGCCGACGCGCGAGACGAGATCGAACAGTTGCCTCTCGCTGCCGGTCTCCGCCACGGTGGCCGTGGTCTCGCCCGCGGCGGTGTCCTGCAGGCGGAGGTCGAGACGGATCTGCCGGCCCGCACCGCCGTCGAGCGCGACGTAGGAGCCGAGCACCACGGCGTCCGTTCCCAGCAGGGTGCGCAGCCGGCCGAGGGTGTCGCGGGCCAGGGCGTCGGGCGCGCCGAGGCCGAGCTCCATGCGCACCCGCGCCACGCTCTCGCCGGCGATGACGCGCACGCCGCCGCCCGCGGCGAGCTCGGTCGAGAGCATCTCGGCCAGCGCCGAGGAGAGCCAGGCCGTTCCCGGATTGCCCGAGAGGTTCTTGAAGCCGAGCACGGCCACGGACTTGCGCGGCGTGATCTCCGCGATGTTCGGCAACGCCAGGCGGCGTCCCGGCGCGGCAGCCTGCTCGGCGCGCCATTGGCCATAGCGATAGACGCCCACGGCCACGGCGAGGAGGATGAGCGCCGCGAGCCCGGCGATCTGGAGCCGGCGGCGCTTCACCTCCTCCGGAGGACGCACCGGTGCGGCCGGAGGAGCCGGCTCGGCGGGCGGAACCGGGAGAGCCGGCCGCGGCAATCTCTCCGTGTGGGAGGAGTCGGTGATGGCCTGGATCGCCTCGGGAGCGCTGGCGAAGCGGGCCGCCGGATCGCGTTCCAGGCAGCGGAGGATGGCCGCCTCCCAGGCCGCGTCGAGACCGGGGGCGTGGACGCGCGGCGGCACGGGAGCTTCCCGCAGGCGCTTGACCGCCGTGGAGAGAGCGTTCTCCGCCACGAAGGGCACCGTGCCGGTGAGCATCTCGTAGAGCACGATGCCAAAGGCGTAGATGTCCGTCGCCGCGGTGATCTCGCTGCCTTCCACCTGCTCGGGCGCGAGATAAGCCGGCGTGCCGACCACCGCCGCCGCGGCCGTCAGCGTCAGGCCGCCCGCCGCGCCGCCTTCGCCGGCCTCCAGGCGGGCGAGGCCGAAGTCGGTCACCACCGCGCGCACCCCGCCCCGGCTCTCCACCAGCATCACGTTGCCCGGCTTCAGGTCGCGGTGGACGATCCCCGCCTGGTGGGCGGCGTCGAGGGCCTGGGCGATCTGGCGGGCGATGGGCAGAGCCTCCTCGGCGGACATGGGACCGGCCCGTTTGAGCCGCTGCCCCAGCGTCTCGCCGGCGAGCAGCTCCATGGTGAGGAAGATGAATCCATCGGGAGTCGCGGCGTCGCGGTGGTAGGAGACGTCGAAGATGCGGCACACGTTCGGATGCGTCACCTTGCGCGCGAGCTGGATCTCCCGCCGGAAGCGCTCGATGGCCACCCTGTCGCGCGCCACCTCCGGACGCACGGTCTTCATGGCGACCCGCTCGCGCAGCTCTCCGTCCTCCACCTCGTAGACCTCGCCCATGCCGCCGCGGGCGACGAAGCGCACCACCTTGTAGCGGCCGGCGATCACCGCGTCCGGCGCGAAGGAGGGCTCGTCGCGGGGGCGCGGGCGGACGGGACCGAGGGTCGGAGTCCGCGCCTCGCCGCTCGTCAGCGAGGAGGATTGAGAAACGGGAAAGCCGAGGTACGTCGGCGGCGCGTCACCGAGCGAGCCGGCGGTGGTGACCTGGGCCGGCTCCACGCCGGGCCGGCGCACGGCGAAGGTGCTCTGGCAGGAGGAGCACCGGATGCGCATCCGCGCCGGCATCTCCGCCCCCAGGGCAAAGCGCAGCCGCTGCCCGCAGCCGGGACAGCGGACGTTGAAGAACGACGGCGAGACCGAGGAGGGCTGGGTCATGCTGCGCCTGGGTTTGGGGGATCTTACCCTGATACATAGGGATTGCGGTTGGCGGGGCGATTTGCCCTTCGAAGCCTCACCCCCTGTCCCCGCTTTGACGACTCCCCCTCCATCTGAGAGGATCATCCGCACCGAGGGGTACTCTCTGGAGGATCTCCATTCATGAAGAGGACACGGCTGTTCCTGGGGACCGCCCTGCTGCTCGCCGGCTGCCTGCTCGCCGGTGCCGCCGGGGCGGCGGAGAAGGCCAAGGCCGAGAAGAAGGACGACGAATCGATCCAGCCGGCGCCGCCGCGCGCCGAGGGCGAGGGTCCGTTCAAGCGTCTCATCCTGCGCGGCGCGATCCTGATCGACGGCACCGGGGCGCCGCCCATCGGCCCCGTGGACATCGTCATCGAGAAGAACCTCATCGCCAAGATCGTCTCCCTCGGCGGCCCGGGCATCGAGCCGGATCCCGAGAAGCGGCCCAAGGCGGAGGAGGGAGACCGCGAGATCGACGTCACCGGCATGTACGTGACGCCGGGGTTCGTCGACATGCACGGCCACATCGGCGGCAAGGAGCAGGGCACGCCGGCCGAGTACGTCTTCAAGCTGTGGATGGGTCACGGCATCACCACCGTCCGCGATCCGGGCAGCGGCAACGGCGTCGACTGGGTGCTGGACGAGAAGGCGAAGAGCGCCAGGAACGAGATCACCGCGCCGCGCATCAAGGCCTACGTGACCTTCGGGCAAGGCCGCGAGGTCCCCTTCACCAAGCCGGAGGAGGCGCGCCAGTGGGTGGATGAGATGGCTGCCAAGGGCGCCGACGGCGTCAAGTTCTTCGGCTACCGGCCGGACATCATGCAGGCCGCCATCGACGAGATCAAGAAGAAGGGCATGCGCTCCGCCTGCCACCACGCGCAGATGGACGTGGCGCGCGTCAACGTCCTGACCTCGGCGCGCTGGGGCCTCACCAGCATGGAGCACTGGTACGGCCTGCCGGAGGCGCTCTTCGACGACCGCACCCTCCAGGACTACCCGCTCAACTACAACTACGCCGACGAATCGCACCGCTTCGGCCAGGCCGGCCGCCTGTGGAAGCAGGCCGCGCCGCCGTACTCGAAGAAGTGGAACGAGGTGATGGACGAGCTGATCGAGCTCGACTTCACCATCGATCCCACGCTCACCATCTACGAGGCGAGCCGCGATCTCATGCGCGCCCGCCGCGCCGAGTGGCACGAGGAGTACACCCTGCCCTCGCTGTGGGACTTCTACGCGCCCAACCGCAAGTCGCACGGCTCCTACTGGTTCTACTGGACGACCGAGAACGAGGTGGATTGGAAGAACAACTACCGCCTCTGGATGACCTTCCTCAACGAGTACAAGAACCGCGGCGGGCGGGTGACGACGGGCTCGGACAGCGGCTACATCTACAAGCTTTACGGTTTCGATTACATCCGCGAGCTCGAGCTGCTGCGCGAAGCCGGCTTCCATCCGCTGGAGGTGATCCGCGCCGCCACGATGAAGGGAGCCGAAGCGTTGGGATTGGACAAGGAGATCGGCACCGTGGAGCCCGGCAAGCTGGCGGACCTGGTGGTCGTCGAGCAAAATCCGATCGAAAACCTCGCCGTGCTCTACGGTACCGGAGTGATCAAGGTCACCGACAAGAACGAGGTCATCCGCGTCGGCGGCGTCAAATACACCATCAAGGACGGCATCGTCTACGACGCCCGGCAGCTTCTGGCGGACGTGCGGCGGATCGTCAAGGAGGCGAAGGAGAAGGCGAACCGGCCGGTGTTGTATCAGCCGGGGTTGGAGCCGAAGAAGGGGGCGGAGAAACCTGGAGCGGATCGCTAGAGGACGAAGCGGACCGCCGGAGAGGTCCGGACCGGGGCAGGCACCCCGGTCCGGGCTCAGTGCCTATTTGCAGAACACTCTTTGGATCGTACGGCCCGAATCGTCATCCTCGCCGTCGGTCAAACGACGCCGCGTAGAAAGCGAAACGACGTAGGCGCAGTTTGGCCATGCGGCCACGTTGACGAAGTGCGTGCCGAACCCACCGCGCGGCGCGTTGCCCGAAGGCAACGGAGGCGGCGGCGGAAACGCGGCCGCACTGGAGATACCAAGGCCCCAGGCTGCCGTCAGCTCGTGATCCACCGTGTACTGGATGTTGATCGCGTTGGTGATCTTGGAGCATGGGGTGCCGCCGCCGCTGAACTCTTGAAGATCGAGCAGATTCACTTCGCCCCAGTTGTTGATATGAATGTGGGGCAGATCGTTGGTGAAGGAGACCGGACCGCTCGGCGATGCCGAAACCGGACCGGCCTGGTAGATGATTCGCAAGTCGATGCCGTTCTTCGGACTGGCCGGCGCATTGCCGGCGCCGTTTCCGGGAGCGTCCAACGCCGGTAGGACCTGCGTCGTGTCGAACCGCACCAGCGGCCCGTAGAACCCCCCATCCAGCGCGTTGGGATCTACAAGGATCCAGCCGTCTGCGTCCGGAACGATGATATGAGCCGGCGGCGGTCCCCACGGTGTGCCTGGCGGGACAAGGGGGGTCGGTGTCGGATCAGGCGTTGCTCCCCATCCCTGGATATAGATGGACTGGAACGTCCAGGCGGGTCCCGTACCGAAGGTGTCCCAGAGAAGCAGACGGGCCCCTACCAACACCGGATACACCGCCGGGCCCGTGATCGGGTTCAGGGTTCCCAGGGCCGCGAGATCCTCGTAAAGGAACCGGTAACGCGCCTGGGTCGCCGAGATCTGTTTCGGGCAGTAGCCTCTCAGCTTCAAAGCCCCGAAGAAGCCGTAACCCGGCCCGCCGTGCCCCAGCACCGCGCTGTTCGTCAGGCCGTTGGCCGCACCGATGTCTCCGTAAATGTGGAAATCGCCGACGTGGGTGAAAAGGGGGTTGTCCACCGGCGGCTGCTGCTGTACGTCCACACAAAGTTTCACGCAGAAACACGGCCCCACGTTTTCCCGATCCGGTTGCCGGCCTCGCGACTGCGGCTCGCTCAGCAGCACCTGTCCGCCCGCCGTCTCAATCTTGAAATAGACGTCCGGCCCGCCCGTCAGCTCCACGTTGATCAGCGGCGAGAAGATGGTCTTCTGGAAATCGTCGGTGCTGTAGTCGATGCGGAACTTTCCGGCACCGTCGGTGACCGCGCTTCCGAGGGCGTCATCCTGCAGCCAGTCGGCATCGAACGCCGAGACCTTCACGTTCGACACCGGCACCGCTTTGTCGTCGCAAGTCGTTACCTTGCCGCAGATCGTCCACGCACCGAACAGGCCTCGGAAATAGCACCAGATTCGATGCGGGATGCAGTACTCCCACACTGCCACCGCCCGTTCCTCTTGCTGCCGCCAGAGCGGCTGGACCGTCGTCACGCTGAGCTGCCGTGGCTTCGGGGGTACTCGCCGCGGCTTCTGGTGCGGCACGGTCCCGCAGTAGAGGTCCACCTCGAAAGCCTCTCCGTCGTACTTCTGCTTTTCGCTCAATTCGACGGTGAAGCGCCCTTCGGCGTCCACCTCGGCTTCCGCCAGCAGCGACTTGGCTTTCGCCTGCGCCTCGTCGTCGCTGTGAACCGCCAGCGTGTCTTTTGGGCTCGCAACGGCCAGAGCCACGGCATTCTGCTCTCCACGGAGCCGGTACAGGCGGACCTTCACCCCGGAGAGCGGCTCGGGGCACTCGGGACAGATGTAACCGCACAAGCGCCCTTTGAAAATGTAACTGCTCATTTTTTGACTCCTTACGCCGCCGCGACGGCGGCTATCCGGTACAGCGTCTACAGGGGACTTTCGCTTCTGGCCGCTGTTTTCTGACAGCCAAGTCCGAGATGGAAGGTCGATGACAACGGGTGACCGCTTGGAGAAGATCAACGAGCCAGACGGGGGAAGGGACGCCGGACGCCAAACTCGTCTCCGATAATCCAAGGGCAGGAGCACCCTGTTCCGGCAATAACACAGAGGGCGTTCGCTTCCTGCCGCGAGTTTCTGACACGAGAAGGACCGATGATCGCGAACAGAAGGAGGTAAGGAGAACGAGCGCCGGCCGGCGTTTTACGCCGGCCGGCGGATAGCGGTTTTGCGCTGTGGGCTCGGAACCTTAGAGCTGAGTAACCGGTCAACCGCCGGGCGGCCCACAGCTTGGACAGGGAACGGACTCCGGCTGGGGTAAGAGCCATGGCTGGCAGGAACCTCGCGCCACTGGGTGTTCCACGGAGTTCTCATCGGTGCGCTGTAGAATTCTGGCCTGCGCCGAATTCAAGCGCCCGCACTTCGCCGGCAAGGACGAGCAGAGGGGAATGGATTTCCCCTCACAGATCCTCGCGAGATCGGTGCAGAGCGAGAGCCTGCGAACCGGAGGTGCCTCAACCTGCGTCTCCTCTTCCGTGCGGGCTTTGGTTTGGGTGCTCGCGCCGAACCAGAAATCTGCCCTCAAGGGCCGGTCCCGGTTTATCCCGGTTGCGTCCGCCAGAACTTGCCCGTTCTTCCAGATCGCGTCCGCCTTCAAGCACCGGTTCGTCCCGTCGAGAAGATCCATGACCTCGCATGATTTGAGATCAGGAAAGGTGTCCCATACCACGGCGGCGATCGACGAGACGATCGCCGTAGCAACGGAGCTGCCGGTGAATATTTTTGTTTCCCCAAAGGCGGCCCGTTTCGGCATTCCGCCGGGGCGAGCGTTGTCCAGAGGGGAGCCGTCAGCGCGGAGTCCGCCCACCGCGTAGAGGAGCGGCGCCGTTGCCTCCTGAGACTCGCCACAGCACTTCTCCCGCGGGACCTCCACCTCCCAGGCGGCCGGCAGGAGTGGCCCGAAGTTCGCGCAGGGCTCAAGTTTCTGATTGCCTGCCGCCGCCAGTACCAGGACGTCGTAGCCGGCCGCATACTGCAGAGCCCGATAGATCGCCTGGGTTCCCGCTTGCATGTCTGCGAGCTGCTCTCCGTCGAGGCCGCCGAAGAGCTTGCCGTCCCAGGCCAGGGACAGGTTGAGCACAAGGTGCCGCTGCGATTTCTGTTGCAGCCAGTCGTCAACCTCTTCCCTGATGGCTTCAGCGAGATCGCTCTGCATGCCGATAAAGCCTCCCCAGACGGTGTCGATCTTGTTGTGTTTCGGATGCTTGGCGTTGAACTTGTAGATCGGCAGCGCCAGACGGGTGGTGATTTGTGCGGCACAACTTTTATAGGGCTCCTGCTCATCCTTCTCCGAGGTACAGACCAGCTCCTGGGCGATTTTGGCAAGGGTGTAGCCATGCGGTGAGCGTCCCTGGACCATGGGGACGTCATCGCCGTTCGGCTGGGTATCCAGGAAGGCCAGGCGTACGCCGCGCTGGTTTTCGATCCGAAGCGGTGTTCTTCCCGCTTGCACGAGGAGGTCGTCCGGATCGGGATGGGTCTTCCAACTCTTTGCGTCGAGATACTTCTCGGAGAGCGAGAGGGCCGCGCAGTCCTTATCGAACCGCACCAGCTCGGCGCTCGCTGAAGGTGGAAACGGCACCTTGTTCAGGCTCTTTTTCCCGCCCGCGAGTTCGTACACGCAAAACCGGTTGAGCTCCCGGATTAGCTCGGGCTTGGGGACGCTCGCGAGGCGTGGCCCATCGCCCGGGCACTTCGGCTCCTGCTGCACAGGAACCGGTTGAGCGAACGGGAAGGGCGACTCGCGGGATGACTGATCGCCCGGACACTCCGGCTTCTGCTGGACAGGAGCCAGTTGAGGGAACAGGGGGCGTACGGTCCAACCCGGTACGTCCGGGCATTGGGCTCCGGATCGGCTGATCCCGATCCAGCGCCAGTCGGCGCAGGCCTTCGCGGTGTCCGGACGCGCCGGTATAGGATGCGGCGGGCGCCGAAGCATCGAGCAGGCGCTCATCTCGATCGCCAGCAAGGAAGCGATCCAGAAGAGGAGTTGTTTTGGCATGGGCTCTGTCTCCTTAGAGTTTGACGCTCAGCCATAGAGGCGGCTGTTTGAGGCGTCGCAGAGATCCTTCGCCGCCGGAGAGCGGTTTCTGACAGGAGACCGCCACAACCAAGGCGCTCAGGGCTCGAACAGGCGGAAGCCCTTCCAGTCCGCTTCGGGATTCCGTTGCCGCCAAGCCAGTTGGGCGCGCTGGAACGCCACGGCGAGGTCCGGCTCACGGTCCCATTGGCGGTAAAGCTCGGCGAAGAACCAGGGCACTGTGCGGTCGTCGGCGGACCGGGTGGAGGCGACTACGGCTCGCGAGCCGGCGAGGAGGAATGCTTGCGCCAGGCCGAGACTCTCAACGGGAGTCTCGGCAGAAGACCGGCCGGTGTCGCATCCGGAGAGGACAACCCAGGCCGGCACCCGTTCGAGGGCCAGGAAGTCGCCAAGGGTCAAGCGGGTCTCCTCGGCGAGGAGCAGGCTGCTTTCCCAGCCGCCGAACCCGGAGAAGATGCCATGGCCGGCGTAGTGGAACAGATCGACCGCGGCCAATCGGTCCCGCACGGCCTCTGCCGATGCCTCACTGTTCTTCAGCACCTCGGTGGCCCAGGGCCGGTGGCCGGATGCCAGCACCTGGCCGACCGTTCGCGCTTCGGTGAGCGTGCCCGGCAGGTCTCCCCGGGGATCCGCCACCAGCAAGGCGTGCCGCCCCGGAGGCTTTGGCGAGCCGGCGAAGACAGGGAGATCCAGTCCATAGACCACGGGACGGCTTGCCAGGAGGATGTCTCCGTCGAACCGCAGCGTGTGGAAGTCGACGCCCTGGAGAGAGCCGCTGGAGAGGATCCGGAGCCTCTTCGCCCTCTCGATAGAGGCGCGAAAGGGGAACAGCAGTCGCTGGGAGAGCTCCCCTTCGGGCAGGGACAGGACGTCCGGCGGCAGCTCGATACGTTGGACCGTGACGGTCTTCCCGTCCGCCGCAAAGCCAACCCAGCCTTGATGGAGCGGTTGGTAGGTGAGAATCAGCTCTCCGGGCCGTAGTGCCG
The DNA here is from genome assembly GCA_044868005.1 of Thermoanaerobaculia bacterium. Taxonomy (GTDB): domain Bacteria; phylum Acidobacteriota; class Thermoanaerobaculia; order Multivoradales; family UBA5704; genus DATARR01. The sequence goes on from JBIOVX010000272.1 coordinate 13,747, forward strand.
GCGGTTCCTCTCCCGGCTGTTCTCCGGGACCTCCGAGAACGAGGAAAGCCTGGTCCAGGAGAGCCTTCACTCTCTCCGCCTCCGCTAGTCTCACCGCCTGCTCACGGCGGAGTTGGTCCGGACGCAGCCTCCAGTCGTCTTTCGCTCGCTCTTCCAGGGCCGCTCGCCGAACCTGGTACTCGGCCAGGAGGCGCTCCCACCGGTCCCGCCGATCCGGTGACAGGCTCGCCAGGCGGTCGCGTTGCGCCAATTGGCGGAGCATCCGCGACCGGGCATGACGCGCGACATCCAAAGCCTGCGCATTGCTGCCCCGGTCGAGGAGCAGCTCGACGTGCAGGCTGACGATCGTCCGGCGTGTGGCCATGAAGGTCTCTCTGCCTTCATGGACAGGGATCCGAAGACTCTGCTCGTCGAGCAGGGCCTCGGCCTTGCGGAGGGCTGACAGCGCTGCAGCCGGATCCCCCAGGGATTGGTGAGACTGTGCCTGCCCGAAGGCGGCCCGCAGCCTGCCGTCGGGAGAGCCCGCCGTCTCGGCGAGCTCCTCCAGATAGTCGAACAGGGGAAGCGCTGCCGCCGGCCGTCCCTCGAGCCGGGCCAGCCGCGCCTCCAGATCGAGCCACCACAGCGTGTGGGGGAGCGGCGGATGAGGCTCCAGCTCGTGCGCCCGGGTCAGGAAGCCCTGCGCCTGCGCCAGCCGGCCTTCCTGCAGATGAGCCAGGACGAGATTGAGCAGGACGTTCGCTCTGTCCTCAGGCGTGGCGCGTTCGCAGGTGGCGTACGTCTCCAGCGCTCTTTCGAGGAGGGGCGTGGGATCTCCGAAGCTCTCGTCGGCCTCGCGGGCAAGCAGCGCGGACCAGGCACGGCTGTTGAGAAGCTCGGCCACTTCGCAGGGATCCATGGCCTGCGGCGCCAGAAGCAGGCGGTCAAAAAGCTGGGCAGACTCGCGGGAGCGGCCCACCCCGCGCAGCAGCAAGGCCAGCTCGTGTTCGGCCGACCACCGATAACGTTTCATGTCCAGCCGCTCGGCGATCTCCACGGCCTGCTGGATTTCGGCCAGCGCTGTCCGGTAGTCGCCTTCCCTTTCGGCGAGCAGGCTGCGGCTGAAGGCCACGAGGTAGCGGGATTCCGCGGGCGCTTTGGCAGGGAGGCGAAGGCCGTCCAGCGTCGTCCGGACCGCCGCGAGGCGGCGAGCCAGGATGTCGCCGTGCACGAGAGTCGCCTTCTCACGGACCTCGCGAAGCACATCGCGGGATCCCTCCTGCTCACCGCCCGGCTCCGCGAAGGGCAAAGACCACCGCGCCTGCCCGTCGACGAGCACCTCGATCCCCTTTGCCCCGGGGGGGATGATCCCGGAGAACTGTTGGCCGTCCTGGCTGGGCTTTCCTTCGCCGTCCTTGATGCGTTTGCCATCGATTTGGATCTCGATCCGTCCTCCGGGCGGAACTCCGACCCAAAGGTGAAGCTCCCGTTTCGAATTGAGTACGCAGAAGGGACCTGGTTCGAGCACGGCCTTGCAGTACGCGTACTCCACCTCGAGCGGCAGCGCAGGCGGCGGTGGGGAAGCACAGGCCGCGATCATCGCGGAGAGAAGGAGGGCTGAGCCGTAGAGAGGGTGCGGACGGGAGCGGATGAGCGTCTCCCCTAGGGACTCCGGGGTTGGATGAGGATCTTGCGCGGCACGCCCACCCAGTCCCGCTGCCGGATCGTACCTCTGGCGGCGAACGATCGCAGATCGGCAGCGTTCGGCAGCTCGCTCTGGCGGCCGACAACAGCCCAGAGGGTCCAGATCCCCGGCCAGAGATCGCGCGCGAGCGAGCCTTCCACCTTCACCGATCCTCTGGGATCGATCTGGCTCCGCACCTCGAGGTGGCGCAGCTCACGGTCGCGCAGTAGGAAACATCGCACTTCCAGGCCCTTCCCCAGAGTTTCGGTTTTGGGGCGGAGGATCACCTGGAAGCGGTCGCCGGGCGCGAACACTTGCGGTTCAGCGGAGGTGCCTCCCTCGCCGCGGAAGGTCTTGATGCCGCCGCTCAGCTCGGCGCGGTATTCCGGCAGCGGCAGCGTGGCCGGACCGCGCAGGAGAAGGAACAGGCCGGCCGCCGCGGCGGCCGTGGTCAGCCATCCGACGCGCCGGAGTGTCGCGGGACGAAAGGGGAGGAGCCGGGCTCGGGTCTGTGGAGGTTCGGTTTCCGGCTTGTCCTTCTCGATCTCGCCGGCGATCTCGTTCACCACCCGTGCCTGGAATTCCGCGCCCAGTGGCCGGAAGGCTTCATATGCCTCGCGGGCTTCGGGGGAGGATTCGGCGAGGGCACGCAGCTCGGCGTCTTCTTCCGGAGTGAGCGTCCCGGCGGCCAGGCGGTCCCAGCGCTCGTCGAGGCGGGCCTTTTCAGTCTCTCCCTCCTCTTTGGCCAGGTGTCCGAGCTCGCGCAATACCCGATCCTCGCTCATGCCGCTCCATCCTTCCTGCTCTTTCGCGCGGGCGCGGTCTTTCCTGACAGTTCGCCGAGCAGCTCCTGGGCCAGACGGCGCAGACGGCTCCGCCATGCGTACACGGCGTCCGCGGAGAGGCCGCTGGCCGCCATCGTCTCCGGCAGCGACCGTTCCTGGACGAAGAGGAGCTCGAAGAGGTGGCGGCCGAGCGGGCTCAGCTTTTCCCGCAGCCGCTCGAGCAGGAGGCGAAGCTCCTCGCGGCTCGCCGTGACCTCTTCCGGGCTGCTGTCGAGGGACGCGCCGTCGAGATCCTCGATGAGGGACGGCTCCTCCTTCCAAGGATTCCGTTTGCCGCTGCGGAGGAACGACACGACGTAACGCTCGCTCACCAAGCCGACGAAGTTCTCCAGGGAGAGGCCGCGCTCGGCCTGCCAACTGCGCAGCACGTGGGCGCCGCGAGAGAAGAGCGAGAGGAAGATCTCCTGCGCCAGGTCTTCCACCTCCTGGCGGACGTTGCGGTCGCCGGTGAGACACGACCGGCGAGCCAGCAGAGTCCGCGCCACGCGCGCCTGGATGACCGGCGTCAACGCCGCCACCAGCCGAGTGAGCGCGGCCTGATCGCCGGCGAGGGCTTCGTGTACCAACCCGGAGGTTTCCTCGGCGTCCATGTATCTCAGAGACGGCCACGCCCGGCCTTTTGTTATTCCATTATAGGGCGGATATCCGGCGTAGGGCGTCGAGCCCCTGCCCTAGGAAATCCGCGCGCTGCGCCACCGCTCGACGAGATCCTCGGCGGCCTCTTTCCAGCTCGGAAACTGGAACGAGAACCCCTCCGCGAGCAGCCGCCCGGGCACCACGCGCCGGCTTTTCAGCACCAGCTCCGTTTCGGTGCGCATCAGGAAGGCTCCGATGGCGAGCATCCAGCGCGTCGCCGGCAGGCCGATACGCGTGCCCCAGGCGCGGCGCAGGACGGCCATGAAATCCTTGTACGGCGGCGGCTCCGGCGCGGAGAGATTCACCGCGCCGTCGATATCCTGGCGCTCGATCAGCCAGCAGAGGGAACGGATGAAATCGTGCTCGTGGATCCACGAGACGTATTGGCGGCCGTCCCCGGCGGTGCCGCCCAGGCCGCGCCGCACGAGCGTCAGCAGGGTATCGAAGATGCCGCCGCGGTCCGGGCTCATGATCATCGCCGAGCGCAGCTTCACCTTGCGCGTCCTCTCGGTGGGAGCCTCGTCGAGTGCCTTCTCCCAGGCGCTCGCGACCTCGATGCTGAAGCGCCACGACGGCGGAGCGTCCGGCTCGTTTCCTCCGATGATACCGGTCGTCTCGTCGTTGGGCGCGTCGTAGCGATGGGCGTAGATTGTCGCCGTGCTGGCCTGCAGCCAGACGGCGGGAGGCCGGCTCGCCTCGGCGACCGCCTGTCCCACCGTCCTCACCGAGACCACGCGGGATTGGAGGATCCCTGCGCGGTTCTCCGGCGTGTAGCGGCAGTTGACGTTGCGTCCGGCGAGATTGATCACGACGTCCGCTCCGTCCAGCTCCTTCGCCCAATCGCCCAGGGCCGCCGGATTCCATGAGAGGACGCGCCACGGTGCCGGCTTGGGGGTCCGGCCGAGCACGACGACCTCGTGTCCGTCGCCCTGGAAGGCGCGCGCGAGCAGGGTGCCGACCTGGCCGGTGCCGCCCGGGATGACGATCTTCATGGCTCTTTCATGGTTCGGCCGGGCTGCCGTGGCCGTAGATGAAATAGGTGGGAGTCTGCGTCACCGCCGCGTTCCATCCCAGCCGCTCCAGGCGGGCCTGAAGCGCGGGTGGATCGTAGAAGACCTTGTAGATCTCGAACTCGCGCCCGTCGTTCAAGCGGCGGGTGGATTGGGTGGCGGTGAAGTCGGGAGGAGCATGGTCGAGCGCCGTGGACGTGGGCTCGCAATGGGAGTCGATGAAGAAGAACCTGCCTTGAGGCCGCAGAGCCCGCCGGACGAGCCGCCAGAGCTCCTCGAACCGCTCGGGCGGCACGTGCGACAGCCAGAAGCTGAAGAACACCACGTCGAAGGATCGTGAAGGCTCCCAGGCGAACACGTCCGCCTCCACGTAGGAGACTCGGTCCGATTGCACCCGCCGCTCATTGAGCGCCAGCATCTCCGGCGAAGCATCCACGGCGGTGACGCTGTCCGCATGGCGAGCCAGGCGTTCGGTCCAGATGCCGGTGCCGCAAGCCAGCTCCAGCACGGAGCCGGCGGGCTGAAAGGCGTCGAGCGCCTCGGCGACCATCTGCGCCTCGGCGAACCAGCGCCGGTTCACCTCGGGGCCGCGGTCGTAGCGGCCCTTGCGATAGAACCACTCGTCGTACTCGCCGGCGCGGGCGCGGTAGTAGTCGACCTGCTGTTGGAGGAGGCCCATGTTCAGGGCTCTACTCTAGCGGAAGCCGGTCGGAGAGGCGAAAACGATCCTCGCGGCAGGCACCTGATTTCACGCCCGCCGTCCCTGACGGGACGGTATAGGAACTTGAGATCGCCCGAACCCAGGTCTCACGAGTTGGGCTAGGAGTATGCCGCCCTCCGGGCTCGACGCCGAGGCCGATTCATCTTCGTCCCGAAGGGCCAGAATTTGAACAGCCCCGGGTACGAGTTCCCCAAGATGAATCAGTCCCGAAGGGCCGGCCGCACGCTCATCGGGATGATCAGTCGCCTTGTGCCTTGGTCTGCTTGATCCGCTTCAGGGCGTCGGCCTCGGTGATGCCGGCATGATAGAGATCCCAACGCAGTTGAAGGTTCATCCAAAAGCCAGCGGATACTCCGAAGAATTTAGCCAGTCGAAGCGCGGTGCCGGGCGTCATACCGCGCCGCTTCTTCACCAGCTCGTTCACCCTCTGATACGGAACGTGGATTCCCTCAGCGAGGTCCCGCTGCGTCAGCGCCATCGGTTTTAGGAACTCTTCGAGCAACATCTCGCCCGGATGGGTCGGTTCTCGGTGAGTGGGTATAAGGCTCAAGAGAAAGGCTCCTTGTCAACGCGGCGCTGTAGCTTCGTGTCGCAGCTCAGCCCGGTACGCACCTTCGAGGCGCGCTGCTCGATGTACATCTTCTGCTCCTCAAAGCTCATGCCTTGCATGTCAGCGCTCATCCGATCGCGAACCTCACGCATGAACTGAACAGCATCGAAGCTCTTGGTCTTCATATCGCAAGCCTTCCGCGGCGGCGCTCTGTAATATGACCGTGGTTATTCTGCCCGTATAGAGGATAGCGAACCGTCTAGGGCGCAGCTCGATCGCCTTCCGGTAGACCTCATCCCGATCCTTGCTATGCCAGAGGACCTTCCCAGCTCGCACCTCCAAGTTCTGGTTGGTCTCGGGATTCCCGATCAACACCCACTCGGACTCGAACTGTCGCTTGATCTGGGAAACGGTCATCACCTTAGCCATGCCACTTCGCCTCCGAGGAGGAGTATAGCACCCCATCCGTCCTCGTCCCGAAGGGCCAGAATTTGAACAGCCCGGGTCTTCAGCCCGGGTGCGAGGCATCCGAGTTTGATGAGTTCCGGAGGCCGGCAGAGGGATTGAAGCCATACAAGTACAGTAGACCGCTCAAAGGAGCTAAATGGTACCTCGCCATTGCAGCGCCTGCCTAAGATACACCTGCCTATTTCTAGTAAGGCGATGAATGTCGGTTGCAGAAAAGCCTGCTATCTCCAAGAAAGCGAACTCAAGAAGAGTCCTACAAATCTCGGTGTAGCGAAACAATTCATGTGGATCAGGTGCTTTATCATCATCCTGTGGTGGGAGGTGTGTTAGGTAATTGCGGGTTTTAACAATGCTTTGGTAGACTGTCTCCAAGTCACCGAATATTTGTCCTAGCAGCCCGTGGTGAAAGTCCCTTCTAGCTTGAGGCGGCGAGGCGAAGTCGGTAGTCTTGGAGGCAAATCCGAGAGGGCTGGCCTATGGCGATGGGCAAACGCAAGCGGCAGAAGCAGGCGGCA
>JBIOVX010000273.1:0-6123 GCA_044868005.1 Thermoanaerobaculia bacterium
TCCTAAAGGAGAGGGGCTTTGATTCTTCGTTCCCCCTCTCCTTTAGGAGAGGGGGCTAGGGGGTGAGGTCGAGCGGGCACGAGAGGTGCGGTTATGTCGAAGCGTGTGGGTATCTTGACCGGCGGCGGCGACGTGCCGGGCCTGAACGCGGCTATCCAGCAGTTCGTCTGGCGGATGGAGGGGGAAGGGTACGAAGTGCTGGGATTGCGCCGTGGCTGGGCGGCCCTGCTCAACGTCAAGCCCTACCACGACGCCGATAACTCGGCCTGGCTCGTACCGCTGACGCGGGCGAGCACGCGGACGATCGACCGCAGCGGCGGCACCATCCTGCACAGCTCGCGGATCAATCCTGCTCTCCTCAAGGCCGAGGCCGTGCCGGAGCACCTGCGCGGCGGCGAGGCCAAGCAGCTCCCGGACGGGCGAATCGACCTGACGGAGTACACCCTCGAGGTGCTCCGCTATCTCCACCTCGACACCCTCGTCGCCATCGGCGGCGACGGCACGCTCTCCTTCGCCCGCCGCCTCCATATGGAAGGAGTCAACATCGTCGGCGTGCCGAAGACGATGGACAACGACGTCTACGGCACCGACTACTGCATCGGCTTCTCCACCGCCATCACCCGCTCGGTCAACTTCATCAACGACCTGCGCACGGTGGCGGGCTCGCACGAACGCTACCTGGTGGTCGAGCTGTTCGGCCGCTACTCGGGAGAGACCTGCCTCCTGTCCTCGTACCTCGCCGGCACAGACCGGGCGCTGATCGCGGAGGTGCCGTTCGACCGCGAGCGGGTGGTCGCCATGCTGGCCGAGGACAAAAGGACGAACCCGAGCAACTACGCCGTGGTGGCCATCTCCGAGGGGGCCTATCCGCAGGGCGGCAAGCCTTTCGAGACCGGCGAGGCCGACGCCGTGGGCAATCGTGAGCTCGGGGGCGTGGGACGCTACCTGCGCGAGGCGCTGCAAACGCAGACCGGAGACCGGGTGATCTACCAGCGGCTCGGCTATCTGATGCGTTCCGGGCCGCCGGACTCCCTCGACCGGCTGGTGGCCAAGAACTTCGCCGGCCTCGCGGCGGACCTCATCCTCGCCGGCAAGACCGGCCGCCTCGTCGCCATCCAGAACGGCCGCTATACCACCGAGCCCCTGGAGATCGTCGGCGAAGGCAAGAAACGGGTGGATGTCGCGAGGTTCTACGACAGCGAGCGTTACCGGCCGAGTATCGTAGGGGTCATGGGTCTGCCGATGTTCCTGTGCTGAGAGCTTTGTCCTTTATCGAGACAGCGAGAAGATGTCGCCAAAGGACATCACGGTTCAGCTCATTGTCCTTCGGGTGGCTGCCAGAGCTCCACCTTGTTGCCCTCCGGATCTATAACCCAACCGAATTTTCCAAACTCGTAGTCGTCCGTTTTTTCGATAACGTTGCAGCCTTCTTCCCGCAGGGCCTGGAGCAATGCCGCCAAGTCAGCCACGCGATAGTTGATCATGAACGGCGCCGTGCTAGGCGAGAAGTAATCTCCGTCAGCACTGCTGACAGACCAGACCGTAGTACCCTTCGTGGGATTACCAGCGTCGTCGGTCCAGGTGAACGCCGCGCCGCCCCATTCCTGGACGTCGATACCGAGGTGCTTCTTGTACCAAGCTCTCAACGCAACCGGGTCCTTGGCCTTGAAGAAGATTCCGCCGATACCTGTGACTCTCTTCATCTGCACCTCCTACAAGTTGGCGGCCAACGTTGCCCAGTGATGCTAACACCGGTCAATCAGGGTTGAACAGGTACGAGCGGCAGACAGCTTTGCTAGAGGTTCCGCACCTCGCTCATCAGCGCCAGCGTGTTCCCCTCGGAGTCCTTGAAGAACGCCAACCAGAGATCGTGGTCCGGCATCTTCGCGAGGAAGTGCGGCTCCCGCACGAGCTCGGCGCCACGCTCGCGCAGGGTCTCCCAGGCGGCGTTGATGTCGTCCACCTTGTAGTAGAGGATGGAGCCGGGATGATCGAACTTCTCCTCTTCCGGCAAGCCGAGGTACAGCCGCACGCCGCCGCAGTCGAAGAAGGCCATCTTCGGCGCCTGGAACAGGAATTTCATGCCGAGGGTGTCGCGGTAGAAGGCGACCGCCCGGTCGAGGTCGTGGACGATGATGGAGATCTGTGCAATCTGGGAGATGCTGAGGGAAGGGGTCGACATAAATGTCTCCTGAGCGATCGATCTGTTCTATGAAGCGGAGTCTAGCGGGTGAGGCCGCGGCCGGCATATCCCGAAAGGCCTATTCGAGCATGCCCAAGACGCTTCTGCGCCTGGCCCTCCTGTTCAGCGCAGCGTGCGCTCCCGGCCACGACCCGCTGTCCCAGGCGGTCTCGAAATTCGACAGCATGCCGGGCGTGACGGACGTCTGCTCCGTCCTGATGTCCCCCGGCCCGCTTTCGGCCCCGCCTCGCATCAAGCCCGAGGGCCAGAGCGTCCGGATACTCGCCTTTGGCGACTTCGGAGACGGCCAGGACGATCAGAGAGCGGCCGCGGCCGCCATGGTCCGATATGACCGGAGCCACCCCCTGGACTTCGGCCTCACGCTCGGCGACAACTTCTATGAGCACGGTCTGAACAAGCCCGACCACCCTCGGTGGCGCACGAACTGGGACAACCTCTATGACCCGCTCGGAATCCGGGTCTATGCGACATTCGGCAACCATGACTATGAAAATCTGAGGAGCCTGGATGCCGAGGTCCGGCGTTCCGCATCCCCACAGAATCGGAGCTGGTGCCTGCCGCGGCCTTACTACACGTTCACCGCCGGTCCGGTCCAGTTCTTCGCGATCGACACCACGCCTCTGGACAAGCCGCATCTCGACGGCAAGGGACCGACGAAGGTGTCTGCGCAGCGGGAGTGGCTGGAGAAGGCGCTGGCGGGCAGCACGGCCAAGTGGAAGGTCGTCTATGGCCACCACCCGGTCTATTCCACCGGTATCGAGCATGGATACGGGCCAGCGATGATCCGCGAGATGCTGCCGCTTCTGAAGAAACATCACGTGGACGTTTACCTCTCTGGCCATGACCACGACATGGAGTACCTGACCCCCGAAGAAGGCCTGCACTTCTTCGTCTCCGGAGCCGGAGGGCATCATTTGCGCGAGATGGGAACGGACACCGGACGGCGAAAATGGGCCGTCGGGCTGACCCCGGGCTTCGCCGTGCTGGAGGCGGACCAGGATCTGCTCGCGGTGAGTTTTTTCTGTGCGCGAGGTCGTCGGAGCCCGCTGCCGCAGTGCAGAGCCGACGACCAGGCCCCGCCTCAGCTCTGCAGGGTGAAGATCAGAAAAGGACAGCCCGCCGACGATTCGGAGTGCCGTCCGTAGGCCAGCAGAAGCGCCAAATCGGCCGGCCTGCGGCGAGCGTTGTCGCCGCGAGAGGGCGTTTTTTTCCCGCCGGCAAGCTTAGCTCAAACTCCGCCCAGCCGCCGCTCCAGCCGCCGCCGGGCGGCCGGCGTGCTGGCCGCCGCCAGGAAGGCTTCGCGGTCCTGCTCCGGGATCTCGCGCGATTCCGCCAGCGTGCCGAGGCACCAGAGGCGGTCGCGATCCGATCCCAGCGTCTCGATGAGCGCGAAGACGTCGTCGAGCGCGGCCGGCACTCCGGCGCGGAGGAGCTCCAGCAAAGCCCGCCGGCGGGCCCAGCCGTCGGGGAAGGCCTCCAGGAGCGAGCCCAGACCGGCCGCGGACATCCGCTTCGTCTCGTCCAGTGACCGCCGCAGCTCGCGGAAGCGAGGGGTGAGCGCGGGCGCCGCGGAGAGCCGGCCCGCGAGCGCGGAATCGCCTGAGGCCGACACCGGCGGCGCCGGGCGGGCTGCCGTCGGAGCCTCCTCCCGCTTGGGTTGCGGAGCCGGCGGAGCCACGACGGCCGGTGACGATACCTGCGGCTGCGGCGGAGAGGGCGCAACCGGTGGAGCGGTTTGTGCCATGGGCGTTGGCGCGGGAGGCGAAATCGGAGCCGGCTGAGCCTGGACCGGTTTGGGAGCCTGCGGGGCGGAAGGAGGCGCTGCCGGCCGCGGAGCAGCTTCCGCCGGACGTGCGGGCGCCGCCGCAGGAGCCAACCGCTGACGCTGACTCTCTCCCGCCGGAGCGGCTCCAGGCGGCAGCCACTGCGATCCCGGCACTCCCTCCTCTTCCGCCAAGGCGTCTCCCACGGCCAAGGCTCCCTGCTTCAGCCGCTCGGCGCGCCGCTTCGGATCGCGGATGTCGGCGATCAGCTCGGGCAGGTGAGGCGTTCCCTTCGTCTGCGCTCTTTCGATCAAGGCAATCAACGCGGGAGAGGCCTTCTGGCCGCTCCGCTTGGCGATCGCCTCGACGACCTCGTCGGCGTGGTCCAGCCCGAGCTGCGCGGCGACGATCATCCGCTGCTCGGGCGTCATCTGGCGCATCAAGGCCCAGGCGCGGCCGAGGATCTTCAGCCGTTCGAAGGGGGAGTAGGTCCGCCCGAGCTGGTCCACCAGCTCGGGCAGGGTGGAAGGCGGCTGCACGGCGGTCTACCTCACGCTCCGCGCGGCGGCTTCGGCTCGACGCGCACGATCCCTTCCGACACCGCGGAGGGAAGCTTCGAGACGTCCTGGAGGAACCGTTTCAGGTCCACGCCCGCGAGCTGCTCCATGATCGGCGAGAGCTGCGAGAGGACCTGCACGACGTCCTGGCTGAGCTTGGCCGCGCCGGTGCCCTCGTGGCCGTTGCCCTGGCTGATGATGGTGGTGGCGCCGGCGCGCGACAGCGGCTCGGAGATGGCGGCGGCGATCTCCGGCAGCACCTTCAGGGCCTCGATGGAGAGGCCGGCGTCGTTGTAGAGCTTGAGGGCTTCGGCGAGCAGACGCCGGGCCTCCGCCTCGGCTTCGCCCTTGGCGCGGATCGCGTCGGCCTCGGCGAGACCGATGTTCCGCCGCATCACCGAATCGGCCTCCGCCTTGGCGAGACCCTCGGCCTTCACCGCCTGCGCCGCCTCCTCGCGCCGCTTGCGCTCCGCCGCGGCCTGGCGCTCGACTCGGTACTGGTCGGCGTCGGCCAGCCGCTCGGCCTCGTACTTCTTGGCGTCCGCCTGCTCGCGGATGGTGGCGTTGAGCTCCAGCTTGCGGCGCTCGACCTCCTTGTCGGCGATGGTGATGTCCTGCACCTTGGTCTCCATCTCGCCGGCCTTGACCGCCTGCGCCCTCGCCACGTCCACCTCTTTCTGGATGGAGGCCCGCTTGAGCGACAGGGCCTTCTCGGCGTCGGCGATCTCGGTGTCCACCCCGAAGCGCTTCTGCTCCTTCTGCTGGCGCGCGGTCTCCTCCTCGATCTTGGCCTCGCGGTCGGCGAGCGCGGTGGCGATGCGGGCGTTCTTCAGCGCCTCCTGGATCTTCGGCTGGCCGAGAGAGTCGAGGTAGCCCTCGGCATCCTGGACGGCCTGGAAGACGAAAGACTTGAACTCGAAACCCATGCCTTCGAGGTCGAAGTGGGCCTCGTCGCGGACCTTCTCCTGGAAGCGCTTCTGGTCGCGATAGAGCTCCTCGAGGCTCAGGGTGCCGATAATGCCGCGAAGGTGGCCGGCGACCGTCTCCTGGATGGTCGAGCGGACCTGCTCGGGCGGCACACCGAGGAACCCCTCAGCGGCCTTGCGGATGTGCTCGATGTCCCCCTTCACCTTGACCTGGGCCACCGCCTTGACGTTGATCGGGATGCCCTGGTTCGTGTAGACGTGCTGGAGATCGATGTCCAGCGTCATCATGCGCAGCGAGAGCAGCTTGTACTGCTCCCACGCCGGAAAGACGAAGGTGCCGCCGCCGCGCACGATGCGGAACCCCTCCGTCGCGCCCTTCTCGTCCTTGACCTTGGTGCCGAACATCTTCTTGCGGCCGTAGACGATGAGGGCCTCGTCCGGCCCCGCCTTCTTGCGCAGCATGCGGGCCAGGATGACGTAGAGGATGAAGACCCCGACGACGACGAGAAAGATGGTGAAGGCTGAAGCCAGGAACTCCATGGCGAACCCCTTTCGGTGAAGGTAAGGGAAATCCTACCATCTCCGGTGGCTGGCTCCAGGGGGCTCGGCCTCGAGGCGGCGGTCTGCCCTTCGAAACCTCACCCCCTGGCCCCCTCTCCACTACATGGAGAGGG
>JBIOVX010000274.1:0-20499 GCA_044868005.1 Thermoanaerobaculia bacterium
GATGTTCGGGACGGGAAAACAGGGCGGCCACATAGGGCCGCCCCTACAGGTTCATCCCAGCGAGGGATAGAGCTGGCGGTAGCTGTCGGCCAGCACCAGGATGCGCTTGATGTAGTTGCGCGACTCGTCGATGTCCAGGGTCTCCACGAAGTCGTCGAGCTGCGCGTCCGGACCGGACTCCTTCCACAAGCGGCGGATGCGGTTCGGCCCGCCGTTATAGCTGGCGAGCGCCAGCTCCACGTTGCCGTCGAAGCGGTCGAGCAGCTCCCGCAGGTAGGCGGAGCCGAGATGGACGCTCACGGCCGGATCGTAGAGGCGGTCCACCTGGTAGGAGATGCCCTCCTTGCGCGCCACCTCGCGGGCCGTCTTCGGCATGAGCTGCATGAGGCCGCGCGCGCCCACCGGGCTGGTGGCGCGCGGATCGAAGGCGCTCTCCTGGCGGATGACGCCGGCGACGAGGTGGGCCGGCACGCCGGCCTCCCGCGCGAAGGCCCGGATCTGGTCGCCGTAGTCGAGCGGATAGTAGGCGAAGAGGACCTCCGCCGGCACGTTCGCCTGGGAAGGCCCGCCCAGCGCCGGGAAGGCCTCGCGCAGCAGCACGAGCCCGGTCCGCTGCTCGCCCTGGCGGCAGAGGATGAGCCCCTTGAGCGCCAGCACGTCGCGGCGGTCCGCCCGGTCGGCGAGGAGCTCGATCTCGCGGCTCGCCAGCTCGTCGAGGCCGAGATCCGTCAGCAGCTTGGCGCGCCGCAGCGCCGAATCCTCGGGCCATTGAGCGGCCGGGGCCTGAGCCAGCGCCGTGCCTTCCACCTGCGGAATCTCTCCCAGTTGGCCGAGGGCCTGGCGGCAGTAGAAGTCGCTGGTGTCGGAGGAGGCGACAAGATCGCGGTAGAGCTCGCGCGCCCGTTCCCGGTGGCCGAGCTCCTCATACGCCCGCGCCTTCCAATAACGGCCGCGCTGCGCATCGCCGTCGTCGGGATAGAGCTCATCGAGCTCGGTCCAGTAGCCGATGGCGCCGGTGCGATTGCCGCGCTGGTATTCCCGCCAGCCCCGCTCCCAGAGATCGGAGGCGCCGGTCTCGTCGGCGGGATCGATGCGCCGCAGCAGACGCAGGGTCTCCAGGGCCGGCTCGAAGTAACCGGCGTCGAGGAAATCCGCGTAGAGGTGCCGCAGGGTCTCGCGGGGGACCTGCAGCGGGCCCGGCGCGCGCACCAGCCTGGCAAGGTAGACGGCCGCCTTCGACGGGTTGCCCATCTCGGCCGTGGCGAGGACCTGCTGCCACTCCAGCGCGGCTCTCTGGGCGGCGTCCGAAGGGGTGAGCGTTGCCAGCACACCGAGCGCTTCCCAGCCGGCGCCGCTCTGGGTGAGAGCGCGGGCTTTCGTCAGGTGCCAGTCGAAGCCGCGCTCGGCCTCGGAGATCTCCTTGAGCGTGCTGAGCGCCGCCGGGGAGTTGTCGCCTTCGAGGAAAGACTGGGCGCGCCGCAGGATCTCCTCGGGAGAGAGGATCCGGCTCCAGTCGAGATCGCCGTCGAGAGCGCGAAACGCGCGCACCACCTGGACGGCCTCGGCCGACAGGGGATCGACGACGAGCACCCGGCGGCCGGCCTCGCGCTGGACGTTTTCGTCATCGAGCTTGTTGCCGATCTCCCAGGCGAGGCTGTCGAGATCCTCGGCCGCCTGGCCGTCGATCCCCGCCTTGCGGGCCTGCTCGATGAGGCCGAGAGCGGCGTGGAGCTGATCGGCATCGGCCGCCAGCTTCGCCGACTCGAGGAAGGCGAGCGGCCGGAGGGGCGAAGCCGGATAGTCGGCGATCAGGCGGTCATAGGTCGTGCGAGCCTGCTGCAACTCGTCGCGCTCCGCCTCCGAACGCGCCAGCAGCAGGAGCCGCCAGTCCTCGAGCGTGCCGCCGGGAACCGAAGCGGTGGAGAGGATCTGCTCGGCAAGCTCGGCGTCGCCCGCCTCGTGCGCATAGAGGCCGGCCACCACCCGCGCCTGCGCCGACTGTTCCGGATGCTGGGCGGCGATGTGGTCGAGTTCCTGGCGCGCTCCTTGCAAATCTCCACGCCGCAGGGCCTCGGCGGCCTCGGCATATAGATTCTGGGAGAGCGTGGGGGAATGATGCCGCCAGGCCCCTTCGGGCCGCACCACCAGCGAGCCGGCGGGTCCGGGAGAGCTGACCAGGAGTGAAACCGTCAAGAGAGAGGAGAGGAGCAGGGAAAGAACGACGGCAAAACGAACTCTGAATGTCTTCATGGGCTCGAACCGCACCTCCGGACCGACCAAGGGTTGCGCTGCACGGTTGTAAGAACATCCCTGGAGCCGCCCAAGCTCAGGGCCTTCTACAGTCGGGTCGGGTTTCCCCACCGCTTGTAACCCCGGAGTATGGGGTTCCATTCCATCTATGTCTACCCTTTTTGCAGGAATTCTCCTTCTTTGTGTCCGGTTCGCGCCCCGCGGCCAAGCGATTTTGTAAGATTTGCCTGGAATCGGGTGCTAGGATCTGCCAATGTCGATCCTGAATTTGCTGGGTTTCCGTCAGGGAGGGCCGCGCGAGGTGGCCGGGGACACGGAGACGGTCCGCCGCATCGTCGGCGAGCTGGAGTCGCTGCCGCCAGAGACGGCCCGCTATGTCGCCGCCTTCGCCTTCATCCTCGCCCGCGTCGCCAATGCCGACCTCGAGATCTCCGCGGAGGAGACGCGGCGGATGGAGCACATCCTTTCGCACCTCGGCCACCTGCCGACGGAGGAGGCCCGTCTCGCCGTGGACCTCGCCAAGGCCCAGCACCACGTGGCGGGCGGCACCGAGAGCTTCCTCGTCACCCGGGAGTTCCGCGAGATCGCGACGCGCGAGCAGTGCCGTGAGCTGCTCGACTGCCTGTTCGCCGTCTCGGCGGCGGACGACTCGATCTCGGGGATCGAGGAAGGACAGATCCGCCAGATCGCCAGCGAGCTGGGTTTCAGCCTCGGCGAGCTCTCCGCCATCCGCGCCGGGTGGGCGGACAAACGCGAGATCCTGAAGGGCTTCGGCGGCAAGGATAAAGCCCCGGATTCATACAACTAAGGAGAGGTCGTCTATGGTGCGTCGAAGGGATCGTGAGAGGAGAGCGGCCGCGGGATGCTTTCTGCGGGTGCTGCTGGTGCTGGCCGGGATCGTCGTCTTGCTTGCGGTGTTCGCCGCTTTTTACACGGGTGCGTCGCCGAAGGTCACGGTCAAGCCGGAGCGGCCGGGGATCGGCCGCCGGACGCCCATCCGCATCCGCATCGAGGACCCGCAACGGGTCGAGAAGGTGCGGGTCGAGGTGGTCCAGAACATGGACGTCAAGCCGGTGATGGAGAAGACCTACACGCCGCGGCCGGCATGGCAGGTCTGGGGCGGAGCGCCGCCACTCGAGCTGACGGCCGAGGTCGGCCGCGAGACCGTCAAGGGCCTACGGGCGGGCGACGCCACGGTGCGCGTCACCGCCGAGCGCGCGGGATCGCTCCTCCGCAGTCCGGAGCCGGTGGTGCAGGAGATCAAGCTGCCGGTCCGCCTGGCGCCTCCCACATTGCAGATCCTCTCCAACTTCCACTACGTGAACCAGGGTGGCTCGGAGCTCGTGGTCTACCGGGTGGGCGAGGGCACGATCCGTGACGGCGTGCAGTCGGGCGATTGGTGGTTCACCGGCTTTCCCATGCCGGGTCCCGACAAGCAAAGTCGCTTCGCTTTCTTCGCCGTGCCCTACGACAAGCCGGACGCCTCCGGCGTGCGGCTGATCGCCGAAGACGAGGTGGGGAACCGCGCCGAGGCCGCCTTCGTCGACAAGTTCACGCCCAGGCCGCTGCGGACAGACACCATCGACGTCACGGATCCGTTCATGAACAAGGTCGTGCCGGAGATCCTCTCGCAGTCCCCCGAGATCGAGGACAAGGGGGATCTGCTGCAGAACTACCTCCAGATCAACCGCGACCTGCGGCAGAAGAACGCCCGGACGTTGAAGGAACTGGGAGCCAAGTCCGAGCGGAAATTCCTCTGGAACCAGCCCTTCCTGCCGATGATCAACACCGCCATCACGGCGGCCTTCGCGGACCGTCGGACCTACGTCTACAACGGCAAGAACATTGACCAGCAGGACCACCTCGGCTTCGACATGGCTTCCGTGGAGCGCGACGCCATCCCCGCCTCGAACAGCGGCAAGGTGGTGCTGGCGCGCTTCTTCGGGATCTACGGCAACGCCGTCGTCCTCGATCACGGCTATGGGCTGCAGAGCCTCTACGGTCACCTGTCGTCGATCGCCGTGCGGGAAGGGCAGACGGTGCAGCGCGGCCAGGAGCTCGGCCGCTCCGGCCAGACGGGCCTCGCCGGCGGCGACCACCTCCACTTCACCATGCTCCTCCAGGGGCTGCCCGTCAGTCCGGTCGAGTGGTGGGATCCGCACTGGATCCAGGATCGCGTGGCGAGGAAGCTGGGATCGGCGCTGCCGTATCAGGCGACAGCGGCACCGGTACCCTGAAGGAGGGTCCGCTCGATCTCGGGAAGCAAGGCGGGGTTCGCCGCGACGAGCCGCGAGAGCCACGGCTTTTCCCGGTTGAAGCGGAGCTCCTCGGGGGAGCCCGCGGCGACGGCGCCGCCCGCGGCGAGGACCAGCGCGACGCCCGCCGCCACGTCCCACTCGTGCTTGGGGCTGAGCGTCCAGGTGGCGTCCACGGCGCCGGCGGCCACCAGGGCCAGCTTGTAGGCGACAGAGCCGGTGGGGCGGATCTCGAAGAGGTCCTCCCGGTATCTCTGCCATTCGCCGCGCCTCACCTCGCTGCGGCTCGCCAGCACCCGCGCTCCGGCCAGGGTCCGGCGCTCGCTCACCCGCGCCGGCCGGCCGTTCAGGGTGACCCCCAGACCGCGGGCGCCGAGGATGGTCTCGCCCGTGGCGGGATTGCAGATGCCGCCGGCGACCGGCTCGCCGTCCACCACCAGGCCGATCGAGACGCACCACTCGGGGATGCCGGTCACGAACTCGCGCGTGCCGTCGAGCGGATCGACCACCCAGACGCGGCGCCGGCCGACCCGCGCGAGATCGTCCTCGGTCTCTTCGGAGAGCCAACCCTCGCCGTTGCGCGGCAGCAGCTCGCGCAGCAGGGCGTCGACGGTCGTATCGGCCTCGGTGACCGGATCGCCGCCGGCCTTGCGCCGGGCTTCGACCTCGCCGGGGGTGAAACGCCGGAGCGCGGCGTTCGCGCGCTCCAGCGCCTCTTCGATGCGCTGCAGGTCCGCGGCGTACGCCCCCGCCGTCACCGCGCCTCCAGGCCGCCGACGTAACCCTCCCGTTCGAGGTAGAGGAGGATCTCCTGCGCCGATTCCTCCGGGGAGAGCGCCGTGGTGTCGAGCACCACGTCGGCGTCGGCCGGCTCCTCGTAAGGATCGGAGATGCCGGTGAACTCCTTGATCAGGCCGGCGCGGGCCTTGGCGTAGAGGCCCTTGCGGTCGCGGTCCTCGCAGACCTCGATGGGTGTGGCGACGTGGACCAGCACGAAGCCGCCGCCCGGCTCGACCATCGACCGCACCTCCTTGCGCACGCTGTCGTAGGGCGCGATGGGCGCGCAGACGGCGATGCCCCCGTTCTTGGTGATCTCCGAGGCGACGAAACCGATACGACGGATGTTGATGTCGCGGTGCTCTTTGGAGAAGTTCAGCTCCGAGGAGAGGTTCTTGCGCACGATGTCGCCGTCGAGCAGGGTGACCGGCCGGCCGCCCATCTCCATGAACTTGACCAGAAGGGCCGAGGCGATGGTGGACTTGCCGGCGCCCGAGAGGCCGGTGAGGAACACCGTGAAGCCCTGGCGGTGGCGCGGCGGATGGGTGCGCCGCAGCTCCGCGGCGACCTCGGGGAAGGTGAACCAGGCCGGCAGCTCGCGCCCCTCCTGCAGCCGGCGGCGCAGCTCGGTGCCGGAGATGTCGAGGGTGCGGGTGCCGGACGGGATCTCGTCCTGGGGCAGATAGGTGTCCAGCTCCTCGACGTAGGAGACCATCTGGAAGGGCACCATCTCGACCTCCAGCTCCTCCTGGTGCCGGCGCAGCAGCTCCTGGGCATCGTAGGGACCGTAGAAGGGGCGGCCCTGGCGGTCGTTGCCCGGACCGGCGTGATCGCGGCCGACGATGAAATGGGTGCAGCCGTAGTTCCTGCGGATGAGGGCGTGGAGCATGGCCTCGCGCGGTCCCGCCATGCGCATGGCGAGCGGCAGCAGGGCGAGCTTCACCGTGTGCTGTGGGAAGCGCGAGAGCACCGCCTGGTAGCACCGCACGCGGGTGTAATGGTCGAGGTCTCCCGGCTTGGTCATGCCCACCGTGGGATGGATCAGGAGGTTGGCGCGCGCCTCCTTGGCGGCGCGCAGGGTGAGCTCGCAGTGGGCGCGGTGCATCGGGTTGCGGGTCTGGAAGGCCACCACGCGGCGCCAGCCCTCGCGGGCGAATTCCGCCCGCAGCTCGGCCGGCGTCAGGCGCAGGTGCCGGAAGTCGTAATGCGCCGGCCACTGCGCTGCCTCCACCCGGCCGCCCACGGCGACGCCGTTGCTCCTGTGGAGGAGGTGGGCCACCCCGGGGTGATCCGGATTGGTGGTGCCGAACACGGCCTGGGCGGTCGCCTCGCGGTCCGGCTCCCAGATCTCCTCGACGTGCAAGGCGGCGAGCATCACCCCTTCCGGATCGCGCAGCGCGAGCCGGCCGCCGATGTGCAGCTTGTCGGCCGTCTCAGGCGTGACGTCGAGCAGGATGGGAATGGGCCACAGCGTGCCGTCCGCCAGGCGCATGCGCTCGCAGACGGAGTCGTGGTCGGCTTTCCGCAGGAAGCCCGTCAGGGGTGAGAAGCCGCCGTTGGTGAGCAGCTCGAGATCGCAGAACTGGCGCGGGGTGAGATCCCAGGAAGGCCAATCGCGCGAGGCGGCCTTGAGATCCGCGGCGCGCTCGGGCTCCACCAGGAGGTTGATCAGCTCGCCGCCGTGCGGCGCGATGAGATGGCCTGCCGCACCTTCGGCCGGCCGCTCACGCTCCGGCGGCGGAACGGGAAAAGCGGAGATATTCGTCATGGATGTCCTCAGGAAGGCGGGCGGCGACGGCGCCGCACACTCTGTCAAGGGTGCGGCGCGCGGCGGCTAGCGGGACAGGAGCTACGGGCGCGAGGGGGAGGGCTCACGCTCACAATCACCATCATGACAGACCGACACGGTGATGAGAGCCGGGGCGACCAAGGCGGGCACGCGTTGCCACCAGGCGATGACGCAGGCCCGGCAGACCTCGTCGGAGCGGCGGACGCCCGCGGAATTGATGCGGGTCACGACGCCGTCGCACAGGAAGGCCATCACCTTCTTGCCTTCCTGCTTGGGCGAGGTCTCGCCGACGGTGAGGTTCTCGGCCACGCCGCGTTCCTTTTCCGTCAGCCGCACGTCACAGTTGTCGGTGACCTTCACGACCTGGCTCTCGGAGCGGACGACGGCCTTGCCGGCGGCGTCCACGAGAGCGCCGTAGATCTCCACCTGCGTGTTCCGTTCCTCCGGCTTCGGCGGCGTCGCCCAGAAGCGGCCGCCCGGCTCGGGCTCCAGGGCGACCCAGTAGAAGTCCTCGTGATCCTTCCAGCGGAAGTACAGGCGTGGGGTCTGCCCGGGGGCCACACCGGAGGCGGTGGCCTTGACCACGCCGTTGTTTTCCTTCGGAATGCAGCTCGGCTTTTCGACCGCGATCGACTGCGCGTGGGCCGTGGCCGCGGCGGCCAGCAGCAGCACGGCGGTGAAGAGGATGCGCGCGTTCATCTCGAGTCCTCCCATCGGGATCAGCCTGATTTTACTACAAATAAGCTCCTGGTCTTACTGGCCCAAAATCTTCTTCGCGTACGAGTCCACGTACGCCGTCCGCTGCAGGTTGGGCAGCGAGCGTTTGAGGGCCGTGGCGGCGCTCGCCCGATCGCCGGATTCGTAGAACGCCACGGCCATGTAGAAGAGACGCTCGGGTTCCCCCTCGCCGGGATCGCCGCCGCGACGGAAGTAAGTGGCGGCGTCGCTCCAGCGGGAGATCCGGTAGGCGCCCTCGGCGGCCAGGTGCTGGGCTTCCTTCACCTCGGGATGGACGTCGGCCACCTCGCGGGCGAGCTGATAGGCCTGCCGCAGCTCCCGGGCCGGACGCTGCTCGGCGAGGATGCGGCGAGCCTGCTCCAGCTTGCCGCGTTCGGCGTCGGTCAGCGGCTTGGGGGCCGGAGGATCGGCGGCCGCCGCAGCTGCGGACGGCGCCTGCTGCGGCTGGGTCGCGGCCGTGCTGGCGTCGTTGGTTACGGGCCGCGTGGGAGCGCCGGCCGCGGGCGCCACCGGTCCCGGGCCGGGAGCCTTCGAACCGTCGGCGGAGGCTACCGGTTCCTTCCTCGGGGTCTCCCGTTTCGCCGGTTCCTTCCTTGCCGGCTCCTTCTTGGTCGGCTCCGTCTTGGCGGTCGCGGCCGGTGCAGGCTTGGCCGGGATCGTCGAGCGGAAGGCCGGGGCGCCGGCGAGGGTGGCGGCGGGAATCCGCGCCGCCAGACGCTGCTCCAGGCCGGCGCGCAGCTCCGGCGCCAGATCCGCCTGGCTGTAGGCCTTGAAGCGCTCCTCGATCTCGACGAGCCGCTGGAAGGTTTCGCGAAACGCGTTCACGTCGTCGAGCTGGTCCTGCGCCAGGGCGAGCCGTACCAGGCAGTCGGCGAGTTGGCGCGGCTCGTCCAGCATGCCGAAACAGGCGAGCCGCAGGTCGTGCGCCGCCGTCCTGTAGTCCTTGCGGTCGTAGGCGTGTTGCCCGTCGCGCAACAGCGTCTGATAGAACGGATCGATGGCGGCCCGGGCGGGAAAGGCGGCGAGCAGCAGGAGCAGCGAGAGGAGACGATTCGGCTTCATGCGGCTTCCGGCAGCGGGCGGTCGGTGACGACGGCCCGCGGGTTGTCGGTGGTGAGGCGGCGCGCCGCCGCTTCGCCCCAGCGGCCGGCGATCGTCCGGTAGGCCCGGCGCAGACCGGGCGGGCGGCGGCGGACGCCGTGCGAGTCGCTGGCCACGAAGTGAACGAGCCCGGCCTCGAGCAGAGCCACGGCGTCGTTCTGGGGCCGGCGGCCGAAGTCGCCGGTCAGGCTCATCGCCGTCACCTGGGTGAAGGCGCCGCGCGAGACGAGAAGGGCCATCAGCTCCAGGTCCGGCGCCAGCCATGGGATGAGCTCCGGATGGGCGATGACCGGCCGCCAGCCGGCGATCACCAGCTCGTGGACGAGGTGGACGCTCTCGGCGGGCGTGCCGCTCGGACCGAACTCGATCAGCAGATAACGCGAGCCGGCGAGGGGGAGGAGGCCGCCGCCGTCCGGCAGCTTTTCCACCTCGGAGAGCAGCTCGTTGTCGACGTGGATCTCGCCGCCCAGGAAGACGCGGAAGCCGGAGCCCACGGCGTCCTGCAGCTCGGCGGCGAGGGCGGCCAGGTGCTCGCGGTCGGCGTTCCACCATTCGCCCCGCCGCTGGTGCGGCGTGGCCACCATGGCCTCGCAGCCGTCCTCGGCCGCCATGCGGCACATCGCCACGGCCTCGGCGAGGCTGTGGGCGCCGTCGTCGACGCCCGGCAGGATGTGGCAGTGCAGGTCGATCATCGCGTCAGGCGGCCGAGCCGGCTTGCGGCTCGCTCTCCTCGGCGCCGTAGGACTCATAATAGCGGTAGCGCTTGCCGAGGCCCGCCTGCAGAGACTTGTAGCGGTTGAGTACCGCGCCCAGGATCTTGATGCCGGTCTGCCGCAGACGGTCGCGGCAGAGCAGCGCCTCCTCGCGCGTGACCTTGCCGCTGCGCAGGGTCAGCACCACGCCGTCGACGAGCATGCCGACGATCGTGGCGTCGGTCACCGCCAGGGCGGGAGGGGTATCGAGGACGATGAAGTCGAACCTCCCGCGCAGCGACTTCAGCCAGTCGCGCATGCGGTCCGAGGCCAGCAGCTCGGAGGGATTCGGCGGGATCGGACCCGAAGGGGTGACCCAGAGGTTCGGCACCACCGTGGGCAGGAACACCTCGGGTTCCGCTGCGGTGAGCTGGTTGACCAGCCCGACGCGGTTGGACACCTGGAAGACCTGGTGCAGCCGCGGCTTGCGCAGGTCGCAGTCGACGATCAGCACCTGGCGGCCGAGCTGGGCGAGGACCACCGCCAGGTTGGCCGCCGTCGCCGTCTTGCCTTCGCCGGCCACCGCCGAGGTTACCGCCACGACCTTGAGCTCGCGCGCCGAGGAGAGCAGCAGCGCGGTGCGCAGCGAGCGGTAAGACTCGGAGATCAGGGTCCGCGGCCGCTCGTGCGGCACGAGCTCGATCTGGCCCAGAGGCGCGGGCTGCCCCTTCTTCCTTTCTATCAGGCTGCCGGGAGCCGTCCGGGTCGGGCGCACCCGCGGCTTGTCCGCCTCCGCCCCGCCGGCGCCGTAGCCATAGCCGTAGGAGGCGTAGCCGTAGGCCTTGCCGGCTTCGGTGAGATCCTGGATCACCGCCAGCGGCGGCAGCCCCAGCCGGCGCTCGATCTCCTCGGGCGACTTGATCGTGCGGTCGAGGAACTCGATGAGCACGGCGCAACCGACGCCGAACAACAGCCCGAGCAGCAGGCCGTAGCTGAGGTCCTTGCGCAGCGACGGGCGGAAGGGCCCGCCCGGCACCAGGGCTTTGTCGATGATGCGGACGTTGGACTGGCGCGTATCCTGGAGGCGGACGGCGACCTCCGTCTCCGACTGCTTGCGCAGCAGCTCGTTGAGCAGCGTGCGCCGGGCCTCGATCTCCACCTTGAGGTTGGTGAAGGTGACGGCGGCCGAGTTCTGGTCGATGGCCTGATCCTTGAGCTGGTTGTACTCCGCCTGCAGGCTATCTTCCTGGCGGCGGGCGGTCTGGTAGGCGGTGGCGGCGCTGCCCCGGGCTTTGTTCCCCTGCTCCTGGATGACTTCCTTGAGGCTCTGCCGGGCCTTCTCGATGTCCGCCTTGAGGGTGAGCATCGCCGGAAAATCGGGTTTGTAGGTCTTGAGCTTGCTCTCGTATTCGCGCTCCAGCGCGAGGACCTGCGCCCGCTGGCCGCTCACCACCACGCTGCCCTCCCCCAGGCTGTCGGCGAGCGCCTCCTTGGAGCTGCTGGCGATCTCGCGATACTGCGACTCCTTCTCGATGCGCTGCTTCCTCGCTTCCATCACCTGCGCGTTGAGCGCCTCGAGCCGCTGCAGGGTGACGTTGGCCTCCGGATCGAGAGTGACGATGTCGGTGCGGCGGCTGAAGGCCTGGAGCTGGGTCTCCTTGTCCTGGATCTCCTGCTTGAGCGTCTCGATCTGCGAGGTGATGAAAGTCGAGGCCTTGCCCGCCGAGGCGTAACGGTCCTCGACTCCCATATCGATGAAGGCCTCGGCGAAGGCATTGGCGGCCCGCGCCGCGAACTCCGGTGACGAGGCGCTGTAGGAGAGCTGTACGAGCTGCGTGCCGCGCACCGGCGACACCGAGAGGCCGCCGCGGATCCCGTTGGCCAGGCTTCCCAGCACCGCCTCGTCATCCTCGGCCGTGGCGGCGGCGGCGCTCTCGCGGCGGCCGGGATTGAAATTGGGGTCCTCCATCAGGTCGAGGCTCTTGACCACCCGTTCCGCGAGCCCGCGGCTCTGCAGCAGCTCGTACTGAGTGGGATAGAACTCCATGTTCCAGTAGTTCTCGAACCAGGAATTTTCACCGCTGCCGACCGGCGTCAGATTGCGGCGCTCGATCTGCAGGGTCGCCGTCGCCTGATACGCCGGCGGCGTGATGGCAAAGTGAATGCCGGCGCCCGCGGCGCCCACCAGACAGCAAACCGCCGCCAGCTTCCAGTGGCGGCGCACCATGCCGAGATACTCGGCGATATTGAAATCGGAGTCGGGGCCGGCTTTGACGTCGGGCTCTTCATCGAACGGCAGTGGGGCGAGATGGCTCAAAAGAAGGACTCCTTGACGACGATCACATCGCCGTGCAGCAACTCGACGTCGGGCTCCTTGCCGGCGAGGATTTTCTTGAAATCGACGTTGATCTCCGTGGGACCGGAACCGCCCGCCGCCCGCTTGATCACGATGTGGTTGGAAGCGCGGTCGGTCAGGCCGCCGGCGTGCGCGATGGCGGTGAGGATGGTGATGCGTTCGCTGCTCTTGAAGGACAACGCTCCTGCATTTGCTACCTCGCCGAGGCAATAGACGGTCACCTCGACGGTGCCGGGCACCTGGATCAGGTCGTTGGCGTAGATCGGCAGATTGACCTTCGGGTCGGCCCGTAGCAGCAGGTCATCGGCGTCGATCGTCACCTGGTCGGTCAGGCCGTTCTCGGCGCGCCGCAGGATATGAATGACGCTGCCACGGCTCTCGATGAGGCCGCCGGCGGCGGTCAGCGCCTCGAGCAGCGTCCAACGGCCGGAGAAGGGCAAGGGACCCGGCTGCTTGACGGCACCCATGACGCTGATCGGACGCGAGAGGAATTCCAGCACCTGCACGTCGACCGAGGCCCGCTGCATGTACTTCGCCTCGAGGAGCCGCTTCAGGACATCGCCGATTTCCGCCGTGGTCTTGCCCGCCACGGCGACGTCGCCGAGAAGCGGCAGGTTGACTTTCCCATCCTCGGAAACCCGCCGGTCGCCGCTGAGCTTGTCGTCTTCGTAGACCTTGATCGCGAGCAGATCCCGCGGCCCGACGCGGTAGGACGCATCCCTGCCCTGCGCTGCCGCGATCGCGGCGAGGAGCAGGAGGAGAACCCATACGTGAAAAGCTATCTTCTTCATGGTGCGAGCTTTACCAGCCTCTATGGTACTGCACCAACGGGCGGCGGTCCAGCCCCTTCGAGGGTCACCGAGTTCCGAGGGTGACCGTGGTGCCCACGGTGGTGTAGGTGCGGTCCGCTCCCGGCAGGTCGGAGTCGTACTCGGAGCGCAGTGCCTCGAGGCCGACGCTGAGGTTCCGCGGCAAGGCGAAGGTCAGCGATGCGCCGTAGGAGGTCACGTCGTCCCGTCGCCGGGGTGTAGCCGCCTCGAAGGCGGTGTAGGTGTTCACGCCGCTCTCGGCGAACAGGCGGCTCGACAGGCGCCGGCCGAGCCCCAGGGAAAGGGACAGGCCGACCCGCTCGTCGTCGAGATAGGCGTAGGCGGAGGAGAGCGCGTAGACGAGCCCGTGGCTCCCGTAGAGCGTCGCCGACAGCCGCCGGGGCGTGCCCAGCGAAAGAGCGGCATCGCCGGTGACCTTGTCGTAGGGCACGAAGGAGGCCCCGCTCCGCGCCTCCAGCGAGCGGGCCGCGACGCCGGCCTCGAATCGCAGGCGCCGGCCCTCGAAATGGATCTCCGCCTGGGGGGAGGTCCCGGAGTTCGAGCGGTCAACGGCGTCTTCGTCGAACTCCACCTGGGAGCGTTCGACGCCGAGGGCGACCGACCACTGCTCGCGGGGCTGCCAGCGCAGACCCGCCCGAGCGATGCGCTCCTCGCGGTCGAGCTGCGCCAGATCCTCGAGGCGCGGCTCGCCGATGTCGTCGACCAGGTTCTCCTGCCGGTTCACGGAGGCGGCGGCGAAGGCGAATAGAGCGCCCGTCAGCTTGACCTCGGTGAGGATCTCGCCGCCGTCCGCGCGCGAGTTGACGGGCACCGGCACCTCCGGCGTGACGACCTGCAGTTGCTGCTGCCGGCCGGCCTGGACCTCCAGGGTCAGGCGGTTGAAGAAGCCGTGGAAGCCGAGGCTGTAGCGCCCGTTCAACTGCCGGCGCTCCGTCTGTTTTTGCCACCAGACGTACTCGGGCAGCACCTGCGCTCTCCAGGTGGCCTTGGGGCCGTTGCGCAGGTAGGCGCGGAAGCCCAGGCCGGCGGTGGCCGTGAAATCGTTCGGCGGCACCTCTCCGGAGGAGAAGAGGTTGCGGACATAGGCGACGTTGCTCAACGCGGCCCAGGGGGCGACGCGTAGGACGCCGAGCCGGAAGCGGGCCTCCTCCACCTCTTTCTCGATCTGCTCCCGGCGCGATTCGGGCTCCTCCGGCGGCCCGCCGGGCGGCGTATACTGGAGGAACTGGGCTCCAGCTTCACCAGCCAGCAGGCAGAGGATCAAAGTCATCGCGGCTCGGATCGTCAGGCGCATCGTCTCCCCCCGGCGGGCAGCCCCAAGGTCGCTCTGCAAAGTGCCGTCAAAACTTTGCGGGTCGGCGCCATGATACGTCATTCCGACGACCTCCTTACCGGCCTTCTCGTCCTGCTCCTCCTCGCCGCGCCTCTCCCCTTCGGCGGCGTCACCCCCTGGGCCGAGGCGCTGCTGCGGGGGATCTGCTTCTTCGCTCTGGCGCTGGCGGCGCCGGCCCTGGAGTCGCCGGCGGCGGTGCGGCCCGCCGCGATCCCGGCGGCGGCCCTGGCGGGCGTGGCTCTGCTCGGCCTGCTGCAGGCCGCGCCGATGCCGGCGGGGCTCGTCGCCGCGGTCTCGCCCGAGCACGCCAGCCTCGAGCGCCAGGCGGCATCCCTGACCGCGCCCGCGAATGCTCCCGGCGGGCCGGCGCGCCTGACGCTCGCCGCCGCCGCGAGCCGCTCGGCGGCGGTGGGCTGGGCCGCCGCGGCGGCGATCTTCCTCGCCGCGGCGGTGGTGGGGCGGCGGCGGGTCCATCGGCGTTGGCTGGGCGCCGCGCTGCTGGCCGTCGGCCTCTTCGAGGTGTTTTTCGGTGCCCGCGACTGGATCGCCCGCGCCTCCACGCTCTGGGGGGTCGAAGTGCCGGTGGCCGTCCGCCTGCGCGGCACCTTCGTCAATCCCAACCATCTCGCGGTCTACCTGGAGATGGTGCTGCCCGTCGCCTTCGCCTGGGGCTGGTGGGCGGCCCGGCGCGCCCGGGAGAAGCCCCAGCTCGAGCGCCGCCTGCTGCTGGTGGCGCCGCCCGTGATGCTCTGGCTGACGCTGTTCGCCGGGCTCGCCTTCAGCGGCTCGCGCGGCGGCTTGCTGGCCGCGGTGGCCGCCGTCACCGCGCAGGGCTTCCTGGCGGCGCGGGTGCGCAAGCGCTGGTGGCTGGCGCCGCTGGGCGCGCTCGCGGCGCTCGCGGGCGTCGCCGTGGTCGCCTCGGTGGGCCTGCGCGAGGGTCTCGGCCGGCTCCTCACCACCTCGGCCACGGACGTGAGCCTGGGCGCCCGGTTGCGGGAGTACGGGGCCGGATTCGAGCTGTGGCGGCGCTTCCCCCTCACCGGCTCCGGCCTCGGTACCTTCCGCGACGCCTTCCCGCTCGTGCAGACGCCGGATCTCCAAGGCACTTTCTGGCACCCGCACAGCGACCTGCTGGAGGTGCTGTCGACGACGGGCCTCATCGGCGCTGCCCTCGTTCTCGCCGGGCTTGTCGCCCTCCTTCGCCGGCTGGCGAAGGTGCTCGCCGCGGGCTACCGGTCCGAGGACCGGGCCGCCGCCCTCGCCGCCCTCGGCATTCTCGTCTCCCTCGGCCTCCACGAGTGCTTCGAATTCGGCCTCACGATGCCGGGCAACGCGGTGACGCTGGCAGTGCTGCTCGGATCGGTAACGACGGCGCGGGTGGCGCGGACCCGCTCAGCGCAGCGCGACCGGGCCGGGGAGGACCTGGCCGCCGCTCAGGCTTTCGAGCTCCAGGACGTGGAGCCCGCGCCCCAGCGGCGACGCCACGCGCAGGGCCGCAGCACCGCCCACGGACGGCTGGACCAGGAAGGCGCCCACGGCGGCGCCGTCGAGCCTTAGCTCCACCAGAGCACCGTGCTCGGGCACCGAGTCGATTCCCACGGCGAAGCCCGGCACCGGCGCGCCGGCGACCATCTCCAGCCGCGCAACGCCGTGATGCCAAGTCCAGTCGATGGCCGGCCAGGCGGTACGGGCCGCCGCGGCGAGCCGCTCCCTCGCCGCCGCCGCTCCCCGCACATCGCCGGCCTCCTGCGCCACCTCGGCCCGCGCCTGCCAGTAGAGGGGCCGGGCCTGCCAGGAGACGTGCACTCGCGCCAACGCCTCCCGGGCCTCCTCGATGCGGCCGCGAGCGGCAAGCCGCCGCGCCTTGGCGATGAGGTAAGGTGCCCATGCCTCGCCGCCGAACTCTTCCGTGCGCCGCTCGTAGATCCCGGCCTGCGACAGATCGTCCGCGAACAGAGCCGCCAGCGCAGCCTGGGGCGGCGCCGGATCACGTACGAAGCGCGACAGCCGCTTGAGAGCGCCGGGGCTGATCTCGCAGCCGGCGACGAAGCAGCGGTCCAAGGCGCGGTAGAGATGGGGCGCCAGCCGCTCCCCCGTCCGTCTGTCGACCGGCCCGGGAGGACAACGCTCCAGCGCCCCCTCGAGCAGGTTGAGATAGCGCGCTTCCGGCCGCGCCCGTTCGGCCACGGAGAGGTAGAGGCCGCGTGCCTCCGCGAGGTGGCCGTCGCTGCGCAGGCGGTCCGCTTCCAGCAGATCGCGGCGCAGCGCGGCGAGCAATGACTTCTCCTCCCGCTCGCGCGCCGCCGCGTAGCCCGCGAGATCGCCGCGCTGGACGCAAGCGGCGGCCACGATGTTCCAAGCCTGCGGATCATCCGGCACCACCGAGAAAGCTTCGCGCCGGCCGGCGGTGCTGAGCCATGGATCGATCAGGCTGCGCAGGGAGTCCTTGTCGTGGAACACCTCGGTGAGCAGCCTGCGGGCGATCTGCCGCTTTCGCGGCGAGAGGGACCGCCAGGTCTCCAGGTAGGCCGCGGCGAGGAAGCGGACGGGCTCCGGCTTGTTGGGCGCCAGACGCAGGGCGGTCTCGAGCGGCGCCTCCCACTGCAGGTAGGCGGTATACAGCCGAGGGTCGCGCGCCTGCGACCAACCGAGATAGGTCGCCGCGCCCTGCACCCAGGCCGCCTCCCATGTGGCCGGACGCCGCGCCAGGATCTCGCGGCCGGCCTCGGCGGCGGCGGCCATCCGCTCCGCGCTCTCGCGCGCCGCCCGTTCGGCGGAAATCCCCTGGTGCCGCGCCGGATCGAGCTCCGCCAGCAGCACGGCGCGCGCCGCCCGCAGCCGCACGCGCTCCGCATCGGGCTCCCGGCCGAGCGCCGAGGCGTCGAGGGTGACGCCGGCCGCCGCCAGCCAGCCGAACGCCGCCTGCCGGGCGATGCGCAGATCCTGAAACTCCGAGAGTACGGCGAAGCCGCACATCAAGCCCGCCGCGAGGAATCCCGTGCGGACGACGGCTCCGGCCCAACGGGCGCCGGCGGCTGAGGGAGTCATGGAGGAATGGTATCAGAGGGATACGGCGGCATGGATCTTGCCCCTATCTACCCTGGGGACGCGATGTCGAGCGCCCACCTTTGAGGACTCTCCCCTGCCGTTCGCGTGCCCCGCAAACACCTGCGAGGTGAAGTATGAAAACTCTACGCATCGCACTCTTGACCCTCCTGTTCCTCCTCGGCGTGGCCGTGGGCGAGGGCTTCGCACTGCCGACCACGGTGGGAGTCTCCTTCAATCCGTCGACGGGCCAGTCGGCGATCAACCTCGGCTTCTTCTACGACGACCTGGCGCCTTACGGCAACTGGGTGAGCACTCCGCGCTACGGCTGGGCCTGGACGCCGTCCGCCGTGGCGGACACCTGGCAGCCGTACGAGGACGGCCGCTGGGCGTGGACCGACCAGGGCTGGACCTGGATCTCCAACGAGCCCTTCGGCTGGGCGACCTACCACTACGGCCGCTGGTACGACGACCCCACGCTCGGTTGGGCCTGGGTGCCCGGCAACGAGTGGGCGCCCTCCTGGGTCGCGTTCCAGGAAGGGCCGGACTACATCGGCTGGGCGCCGCTGCCGCCCGCCACGCGCGTGGTGAGCGGCTTCAACCGCGTCGACCTCGCGCCGAGCTCCTTCGTCTTCGTTCCCGAGGAGCGCTTCCTGGCGACCAACCTCGCCGACTTCGTCCTCCCGGCGCCGCGCGCCGTCGCGGTCTTTCCCACCACCCGCAACGTGACCGTCTTCCGGATGGCCGGCGACCGCGTCTTCGTTCCGGGTGTGCGGGTGGCGCGCTTCGGCCGGGTGCCGCAGTTCCGCGTGGCCGATCTCGGGCCGGACCTGCGGCTGCGCGCGCCGCGCATCGCGGGGGACCGCATCGCTTTCTTCCGGCCGCGGGTGAAGCGGGCCTTGTTCGTGGCACCGCCGTCCTTCCGCACGGCCGCCAGGCGCTCCGTGGTGAGGTTCGACGACTTCCCACGAATTCGCCGCGCCCAGGCGGTTCGCCAGGTGCCGCCGCCCTGGGCGCCGGCCTGGGGACGCCGCGGCCTCGCGCCCGGGCAGCTCAAGCAGCGGGCCGCCGTGCCACCGCGGGCGGTACCGCTACGGGGTCGGAATGACGGTCGCGCCCACGTCGTGCGGGAGCCGGCGCGCGGCAAGGCCCTGCCGCGGCAGGCGGAGCGGATCCGGGACGTCCGATCCGTACCGAAGATCAAGCATGGCCGTCCGGAGGTGCGACAACAGCAGCTCCGGCAGACGCCGCGAATGAAGCAGGTCCGCCCGGAGCGCAGCGTGCGCCACGTGGCCCCTCAGCGGAGCGTACGCCACGTGAGCCCCCCGAAACGCAGCGTACGGCACGTGACCTCGGAGCGGAGCGTGCGGCATGTCCGCCCGCAGCGGAGCGTTCAGCATGCGCGTCCGGCGATGCGGCAGCACGCTGCCCGTTCGGCGCCCCGCCAGCACCAGGGAAGGCCTGGAAGACACCGGCCGCCACGCTAGCGGATCGGGCGCTTCGCTTCACTCGTAAACGGCGGGCCTCCTTGGCCCGCCGTCCGCCGCCGCAGCATCGGAGCCGCGTCGTAAGCTTCGGTGCGCTACCGAAGGATCGGTACGCCACCGAAGCTTCGGAGCGGCATTGTAAGGATCGGTGGGCTACCGAAGGATCGGTATGCCGTTGTAAGCATCGGTGGGCCACCGAAGCATCGGAGCGCCACCGAAGCTTCGGTACGCCA
Organism: Thermoanaerobaculia bacterium; assembly: GCA_044868005.1. Taxonomy (GTDB): domain Bacteria; phylum Acidobacteriota; class Thermoanaerobaculia; order Multivoradales; family UBA5704; genus DATARR01. The sequence goes on from JBIOVX010000274.1 coordinate 18,887, forward strand.
TCGTAAGCATCGGTGGGCCATCGAAGGATCGGGGCGCCGTCGTAAGCATCGGTGGGCCACCGAAGCTTCGGAGCGCCACCGAAGGATCGGTGAGCTACCGAAGGATCGGTGGGCCGTCGTAAGCATCGGTGGGCCACCGAAGGATCGGTACGCCACCGAAGCTTCGGTACGCCGTCGTAAGCATCGGTGGGCCATCGTAAGCTTCGGAGCAGCGCCGTAGCTTCGGGGCCTCGCCGAGCGGAAATCCTGGCCGCCGAAGGACTTAAGGCTCTCCCGATTCCGCGATCCAGCGATCGAGGATGGCGCCGCACCGCTCCAGCGCCAGGGGACCGGCGGCCTCCAGGAGGTACGCCAGGGACCAGGGAGACCGCACCAGGGCCACGGCGGCGTTCATGGCGTCCAGCAGCGGCTCGTCGAACAGCTCGAAGTGGCCGACGAGCGCGCCGTCGTCGAGCGCCACCCCGTAGCCGAGCGAGTCGGGTTCCTTCTTCAGCCGCAGCAGAGCGTCGCGGCCGGTGCCGGGCAGCACCGCGGCGGTGACGAGGGCCAGCCAGCGGTCCGGGAACACCGCCGCCGGCCGGAACCCCCGCGTCAGGCTCTCGCCGGCCCGGAACAGGCCGAAGCCGAGCCCCGGGATCGGCTCCACGAACCAGGGACCGGCGGCGTCAACCTCGCCCGCCGTGGGCGGCTCGTCCCGCTCGCCGAAGCGCTCGAGGAAGGTGGGCGTGAAGGCGTTGGTGGGAAGGGACGGGGTACTATCGTCGAAGCTGCGCATAGGACTGACCTCCTGTGCTCAGTCAGGCCCGGGGGCGAGTTCCAGCTCACCTTCGGGCCGTTTTCATGTTCGGCCGGGACGGCCCCGGCCGGCGGAACGCTGTCTTCGGTGCGGCGGTTACGGCTCGATTACGCCAGCTTAGTTGAGAGGAGAGCGGGAGTCAAGGCCCGGCCGCGTCCAGAAAACTAGTGAAACCCCATTTCTTGCAGAGACTTGGCCTTCAGAACCCGCCGCGCCAGCTTTCTCAGCTCCTCGGCTGAGCTGATCTGCTCCACCTGGCTCCGGATCTCTCGCGGCAGGCGTCCAAAGCGCGCGGTCATCTGCTCGAGGAGCATCTTCTGGCGGTCCTCTAGGATGATCTGATCTCTCCACTTGACCAGGGTCTCTTCCAGCATGGGTGCCTCCTTGAGGTCGATCCCCTCGGGAAGTATAGCGTCCGGAAATGTCCTGCGAAGGCTGCGGCGCGACGTCTTCACTCTGATATGCCTCGTCGCAACCCTGCGGCGCCACGCCGGGAGGTTGCGGCGCGGTGCCTCCGGGCTGCAATACAGCACCGCAACCCTGCGGCGTCGCACCGCGAGGCTGCGGCGCGGCGTTTCCACTCTGATATGCGGCGCCGCGACCCTGCGGCGCCGTGCCTCCGAGCTGATATGCCTCGTCGCAACCCTGCGGCGCCACGCCGGGAGGCTGCGGCGCGGTGCCTCCGGGCTGCAATGCCGCACCGCAACCCTGCAGCGTCGCACCGCGAGGCTGCGGCGCGGCGTTTCCACCCTGATATGCGGCGCCGCGACCCTGCGGCGCCGTGCCTCCGAGCTGATATGCCTCGTCGCAACCCTGC
>JBIOVX010000275.1:0-38860 GCA_044868005.1 Thermoanaerobaculia bacterium
GCGACTTCACCGACCTGGAGACCAAGAACGCCAAGCTCAACGCCCAGATCGCCGCCAACAACTCGGCGACGGCGTTCTACTTCGACAACGACAAGGTGAAGATCGGCCGCAACGCCGGTCCCACCCGTCCACAGCCGACGACGTGGAACCAGAGCCACTTCGGCAAATCGCCCACGGCCTACAAGGCTGAGGACACCCACATCTTCTCGTCGAACTTCTACCTCACCGGCATGTACTCGCACGTCAACGGCGGGTTCCAGCTGGTGCCCCAGGGCGGCTTCGCGCCGACCGACAATCCCGCGGTGCTCGGCGCCGACGGCGTCTGGCAGAACAGCTTCCAGCTCTACCAGACCAAGCGGCCGCAGGACCAGTACAAGCTCGACGCCAGCAACTTCTTCAACACCGGCAGCCTGTCGCACGAGCTCAAGTTCGGCGCCGGCTACCGCGATGCCGAGGTGTCGTCGCTGAGCGTTTGGGGCGGCGGCGGCTACCTGCTCGACTCGGCTCAGCTGGGCGCTCCGGCGAACCAGTTCAGCCTTGTCGAGCTCGCCCGCAACAGCGGCCTGGCCGTCGATCAGGAGTACACCAACGTCTACCTGCAGGACACCCTCACCTCGGGTAACCTGACGGTCAACCTGGGTGTGCGCTGGGACAAGCAGGAAGCGCAGAACCTCGCGGCCAGCGCACCGGCCAACCCCGTCGCGCCCACCATTCTTCCCGCGGTGAGCTACGGCGGCGGCGACGCCGGCTTCGACTGGACCAACATCACCCCGCGTCTGGGTCTCACCTACGCCCTCGGGGCGGAGCGCAAGACCCTGCTGCGGGCCAGCTACTCCCGGTTCGCGGATCAGCTGGGCACCGGCTACGCCACCTGGACCAACCCGCTGGCGCTGGTCGGCTACGCTTACTACCTCAGCTATCAGCCGGCAGTGGCCGGCACCCCGCCGATCCGGCCGAGCCAGTTCTTCGCACCCTTCGGCCTCAGCCCGAACGTCGATCCGCGCAACCACGGGCTGCTCAACTCCAACGCGGTGGAGTCCGACTTCAGCGCTCCGCTCACCGACGAGCTGTTGCTCGGCGTCGAGCACGCGCTGCTGCCGGAGTTCGTGGTCGGTGTCAACCTCACCTACCGCAAGCTCAGCAACATCGCCGACTCCGACCTGCTGGTGTTCGACGGCTCCACGGCGGCTTGCGATGCGGCCAGCGATTCGCTGCAGTGCCCGGCGTTCCTCAACCCCGGTTCCGTGGGCCGCCGTGCCACGACGGCCGACTTCGTGCCGACCGCCTTCACTCAGATCATGCCGGACGGCACCACCCGCAACCTCACCCGCTGGGGCCTGCGTTCTGGCGTCAGCACCCGCGGCGGCGAGTTCCTCTACAGCAGCGACGCCGAGCAGGAGTACAAGGGCGCCTCGCTGGTGTTCAACAAGCGCCTCGCCAACCGCTGGATGCTGCGCGGCAACTTCACCTGGGCGGACTGGGAGTGGAGCGACCTCGCAGAGACCTGCGAGAACCCCACCCTGACGCTGGCCGGCGTCGGCAGTGGTATCAGCGCCGGCGGCTGTGCCCTGGAAGGCGATCCCGTGCTGCAGGGCTCGGGCACCGGCTCGGGCTCCAAGGGCGGCATCTACATCAACAGCCAGTGGTCGTACAGCATCAACGGCCTGTACCAGATCGCGCCCGACCGTCCGTGGGGCTTCAACGTGGCGTTGAACCTCACCGGCCGCGAAGGCTACCCGATCCCGTACTGGCGCCGCTTCGGCGGCGGTGCGCGTGAGAACTTCGCGCTCACCAGCGTCCAGGTCACCAACAGTCAGGACGAGTTCCGTTTCGACGACATCCACATCGCGGATGCCCGCATCGAGAAGGAATTCACCTTCAGTGACTTCGGTTTCACCATCGGCGCCGACGTGTTCAACGTGTTCAACGAGTCCTACATCCTCCAGGTCAACAACCGGTTGGCCCAGTCGACGTCGGACAACGTCCGCGAGATCACCAGCCCGCGGATCATCCGCCTCGGCGCGCGGCTGAGCTTCCGCTAAGCCAAGCGCTCACTTCGTTTGACCGCCGCCGGGGGGCGACCCCCGGCGGTTTTTTGTTGGTACACTCCCTCGGCTCGTGAAGCTACTTCCCTCCCGCCTCAACCGCTCGCTGCCGATGCTCCTGCTGACGCTGGCCCTGGCCGCCGCCTGCCAGGCGCACCCCCCCGAGGGACGAGAGGTACGGGCGCGGCCATCCTCCGGCAAGCCACCCGTGGTCGTCATCTCCATCGACACCCTGCGCTCCGATCACCTCCCGGCGTACGGCTATCGCCGCGTGGAGACCCCCGCCATCGACGGGCTTCGCCGCCAGGCGGTGCTCTTTGCCCGTGCCTACACCCAGGTTCCGCTGACGCTGCCCTCCCACAGCTCGCTCTTCTCCGGCCAGCTCCCGGCCCGTCACGGGGTGCGCGACAACCTCGGCTACCGGTACGACGGGCAGCGGTGGCCTACCCTCGCGGCGCTGCTGGCGCGCGCCGGCTACGCCACCGGCGGCTTCGTCTCCGCCTACGTTCTCCGCGGGGAGACCGGCATCGCAAGCGGCTTCGCCACCTGGGACGACGAGGTCCAACGGCAGTACGGCAAGGAAGAAGTCGGCACCTCCCAGCGCGCCGGCCGTGACACGGTGGCGGCGGCGGCACGCTGGCTGGCGGGCGTCGCCGAACAGCCGTTCTTCCTCTTCGTCCACCTCTTCGAGCCGCACCTGCCGCACACGCCGCCCGAGCCGTTCGCCTCGCGCTACGGGCTTTCCTATGATGGAGAAATCGCGGCTGCCGATGCGGCGGTGGGCGACCTGGTCGCGGCCCTGCGCCGGCTCGGAGTCTTCGATCGAGCCGTCATCGTGCTGCTCTCGGACCACGGCGAGGGGCTGGGCGATCACGGCGAGCAGGAGCACGGCATCCTCCTCTACCGCGAAGCCTTGCAAGTGCCGCTCCTGCTCAAGCTGCCGGGCAGCCGGAGCCCGGGCCGCAGCGAACGGCCGGTGCAGCTCGTCGACCTCTTTCCGACCCTGCTGGCGCTCGCCGGCGTCGCTCCTCCCGCCGGCGAGCCGCCGGCCGGGCTCTCGCTGCTCGCGCCGCCGCCGCCCGAGCGCGCACTTTTCGCCGAGACCTTCTACCCCCGGCACTATGGCTGGAGCGAGCTGGCCTCCGTGATCCGCGGCCGCTATCACTACGTACACGGCCCGTCGCCGCAGCTCTTCGACGTCGTTGCCGACCCCGGCGAGCGCCGCGACCTGCTGCGCGAGCAGCGGCGAGCCTACGCGGAGCTGCGCGACCTCGCCCGGGCGAGTCTCGTCGAGCCGCCGCCGCAGCGCGCGGAGAGCGCCGAAGCACGGCGGCGGTTGGCCGCGCTCGGCTATGCCTCGGCATCGCCGGCGCCGGCGATGCCGGAGCGGCCGGATCCGCGCGACCGCATCGCGGCCGTCGCCACGCTGGGCGAGACGGCGGCGTTGATCGGCGAGCACCGCACGCACGAGGCGGCGGCGCGCCTGCGCCGGTTGCTGGCGGCGAATCCCACCATGGTCTTGGCCTGGCAACAGCTCGGCCGCGCGCTCGAGGAGGGAGGCGAGCTGGAGCCAGCCCTGCGGGCCTACCAGCGGGCGCTGAGCCTTTCCCTGGACGCACCCGAACCACTCTCGCTCGCCGGTGCCGGCAGACTGCTGCTGCTCCTGGGCCGCGACGAGGAGGCGCGGGCTCACGCCGAGCTGGCGCTCGAGTCCAGCCCGGGCCTGGGCCATGAGCTGCTGGCCTCCCTGGCGCTCGCCAGGGGCGACCTCGCAGCGGCCGAGCGCGAGGCCGGGGCGATGCTGCAGACCGAGGCCGACCCCGTCGTAGCTCTGCTGATGCTCGCCAGGGTGCAGGCCAGGCAGGGACGCTTCGCAGACGCCTGGCAAACCGCCGAACGGGCGAGCCAGGAGGCGGGCCGCCTGGGGACGCCGCGGAAGGTGCCTGGCCTGCACCTGGTGCGCGGAGACGCGCTGGCGAACCTGGGCCGGCTCCGCGAGGCGGAGCAGGAGCTGCGGGCGGAGATCGCCGACTTTCCGGCCTCGTTCCACGCCTATACCAGCCTGGCGGCGCTCTACGCCGCGGCGGGAGAAGGCACCGCCGGCCGCAGCGTGTTGCTGCGCATGATCGACAACAACCGTGGCTCTCCCGCCGCCTACGCCGAGGCGGTACGCATGCTGCGCGTGCTCGGTGATACGGGCGGCGCCGATGCGCTGTTGCGCCGCGGGCTGGCGTTACACCCCGGGGATCGCCGGCTGCACGCCCTGGCAGGGTGACCCCCGGCGGTTTTTCTTGCCCCGCCGACCCGGAATAGACTGCCGCCTGCACGCGGTTTGCATTCTGGATCTTGTAAGGAGGCGGAAACCATGCTTTCGCGCACTGTCAAAACGACGCTTCTTCTGGCGGCCCTCACGCTGGCCGCCGGTGTTCCCAGTTGGGGTCAGGCCTGGGCCGGCAGGGGCCGGCTCCAGGGCACCGTCAAGGACGAGAGCGGCAAGCCGGTCGAGGGCGCCAAGGTCACCCTGCGCAAGGGCACCGACCGGGTCGATCCCAAGACCGACGGTCCGGCCCCCCTCACCACCGACAAGAACGGCAAGTGGTCGACCCTCGGCCTGGCCCAGGGACCCTGGGGCGTGCTCATCGAGAAGGAGGGTTTAATCCCCTCCGAAGGTCAGGTGGCCGTCAACGAGTTCGGCCCGGCCCAGCCGATCAACGTCGTCCTCAAGGTCATCCCCAAGGAGGTCATCCAGAAGGCCGAGCAGGAGAGCGCCGCCGGCCAGGCCAAGGCCGCCATCGAGCGCGGCAACGCCCTGCTCGGCGAGGGCAAGTACGCCGAGGCCCGGGCCGCCTATCAGGAGGGCATGGGCAAGCTGGAGGACAAGACGCTCCATCCGGCCATCCTGCGCGCCATCGCCGACACCTACTACAAGGAGAAGAAGGCCGATCAGGCCATCGAGGCGCTGAAGCAGTCCCTCGCCATCGCGCCGGACGACGCGGACACCCTGCGGCTGATCACCACCATCCTGGTGGCGGAAGGCCGCGAGGCCGAGGCCCAGACCTACATGGCCAAGCTTCCCCAGGGGACCACGCTCGACCCGAACACCATCCTCAACCTGGGCATCAAGGCCTTCAACGAGGGCAAGATGGACCAGGCGTTGGTGCAGTTCGACCGCGTGGTGAAGGAGAACCCGACCTTCGCCGACGCCTACTACTACCGCGCTCTGGCCTATCTGAACCAGGACAAGAAAGCCGAGGCCAAGGCCGACCTCCAGAAGCTCCTGGAGCTCGATCCCAACAACAAGAACGCCAAGGACGCGCGGGAGATGTTGAAGGACCTGTAGAGCTCCTGATCGATGACCCTGTAGGGGCGGCCCTATGTGGCCGCCCTGTCCCCGATGCAGGGACGCCGATGTTGACCGTCCGCCCTCCCACCCAGGGCGGCCACGCAGGGCCGCCCCTACAGATCCCTTGAATCCATGCGGCCTTCCTCGCTCCTGTCGCTCGTCCTCGCCGCCACGTTCGTTGCCGGCTGCCGGTCCGGCCCGCCGGCCGCCGTCTCCGGTCCCTCCCACGCCGGCGCCGACGTCGTCCTGATCACCATCGACACGCTGCGGGCCGACGCCGTGGGATTCGCTGGCAACGCCCGGGTGGAGACCCCGGCGCTGGACCGCCTGGCCGCCGCCGGCCGGGTGTTCGGCGACGCGCACGCCCACAACGTCGTCACCCTGCCGTCGCACACCAACATCCTCACCGGTCTCTACCCCTACCAGCACGGGGTGCGCGACAACAGCGGGTTCGTCCTGGGGCCCCAGGTGCCGACGCTCGCCACTTTGCTGAAGCAGGCCGGGTATGCCACCGGCGCCTTCGTCGCCGCCTATCCGCTGGATTCGCGGTACGGCCTCAACCGGGGCTTCGACGTCTACGACGAGAGCTTCCCCCGCGGCTCGGACCCCGCCGAGTTCGCCATGGCCGAGCGGCGGGGCGATCAGGTGGCGGCCGCGGCCCGCGCCTGGTGGGCCGGCCAACAGGGGAAGCGCCGCTTCCTCTGGCTCCATCTCTACGATCCCCACGCCGCCTACGATCCGCCGGAGCCGTTCGCCAGCCGCTACCGGGACAATCCCTACCTCGGCGAGGTGGCGGCGACGGACTCCTACCTCGCGCCCCTGCTCTCCCCGTTCCTGGAGGGCAAGGAGCCTCCCGCCCTGGTCATCGTCACCGCCGACCACGGCGAGGCCCTCGGCGACCACGGCGAGCTCACCCACGGCCTGTTCGCCTACGAGCCCACGCTCAAGGTGCCGCTCGTCGTCTGGGGCGCGGGCGTGGCGCCGGAGCGCGACGGCCGCGCGGCGCGCCACGTCGACATCCTGCCGACGGTGCTCGCGTATCTGCGGCTCAGCCTGCCGGCGGATCTCCCCGGCCGCTCGCTGCTCGCCGCCGCCGACCCCCAGGCCGCGGGCTACTTCGAGGCCCTGACCACCAGCCTGAACCGCGGCTGGGCGCCTTTGCGCGGCCTGCTGCGCGAGCGCCGGAAGCTCGTCGAGCTGCCGCTCCCCGAGCTCTACGATCTGGCCGCGGACCCGCGCGAGGAGAGGAACCTCTACGCGGCGGAGCGGCGGACGGCCCGCGCCCTGCGCGACGCCCTGCCGCGCGAATCCGCCTGGCCGCCGCCCAAGGGCGCGGTCTCGGCGGAGGAAGCGGCGCGCCTGCGCAGCCTCGGCTACTTCGCCGGCTCGGCCGCGGCGAAGGCCGCCTACACCGCCGAGGACGATCCCAAGAACCTGATCGCGGTGGACCGCAAGCTGCAGCAGGAGGTGGACGCCTACTCGCGCCGGCATTACGAAGAGGCCGCCGCCCTCGCCCGCGAGGTGATCGCCGAGCGGCCGGACCTCGCCGAGGCCTACGAGCACCTGGCCCTGGCGCTGCGCCAGCTCGAGCGGCACGGCGAGGCCATCGCGGCGCTGGAGAGCGCCCGCGCCCGCGGCATCGAGCAGGATGCCTTGCTCCGGCAGCTCGGCCAGGCTCTCGCCGAGGCCGGACGCGCCGCCGAGGCGGTGGCCGTGCTGCGGCCCCTCGCCTCGCCGCCGCAGGCCGACGCCGCCACCCTGAACGCCCTCGGCATCGCCCTCTCCGACGCCGGCAAGCACGGCGACGCCGTGACGGTGCTGCGGCGGGCCACCGCCAGGTATCCGAACGAGCCGAAGGGCTTCGAGAACTTAGGGATCGTGGCCCTGCGCATGGACCAGCCGGAGCTCGCGCGCGGCTATCTGCAGCGGGCGCTGGCGCTCAACCCGGCCCTGCCCATCTCCTGGAACACCCTGGGGGTGGCCCTCTATCGCCTGCAGGGGCCGATCGCGGCGCTCGAGGCCTGGCAGCGCGCCGTGGCGATCGATCCCCGGCAGTACGACGCGCTGTTCAACATCGGGCTGGTGGCGGCCCAGGCGGGACGCCGCGAGGAGGCCCGGCAGGCGCTCAGCCGTTTCGTCGCCACCGCGCCGCCGGCCCGCTTCGCTCCCGACATCGGCAAGGCCCGGCAGATCCTCGCCCGGCTGGCGGGCTAGAGCGGGAAGAGCCCGCCCGCACCGCGTGTTGCGCAGAGTAGCGAAATTTTTTTGAGCCCCGGCTCGGAGTCGTCACCGATGAAGAAAGTCCTCCTCCTCTCGCTCTCTCTGCCGCTCCTCGCGGCGCCGCTGCTCCTCGCGCAGGCTCCGGCCCAGGCGCCGCCGGCCGCCGCGCCGCCGGCTGCCCAGCCGCCGCTCGACCCGCGCGTCCAGGCGGCGGTCGATCTGGCGGAGGCCGGCAAAGCCGCCGAGGCCCTCCAGAAGCTCGAAGCCCTGCCCAAGGAGCTGATGACGCCGCCGGTGCAATCGATGAAAGGCGCCCTCTACCTGGAGGTGGGCAAGCCGCAGGAAGCCCTGGCGGCCCTCAAGCCGCTCGCCGACGCGGAAGACGCCGAGGCCGCCGTGCTCTACAACGCCGGCCGCGCCGCGCTGACTCTGGGCGACAATGACGCCGGCCGGCTCTATCTCACGCGCTCCGTCTTCAAGCTGCCGGCCTCGCCGGCGGCCCGGGCCCTCGGCTTCCTCAACGCCTTCGACGGCCGGGTGGTGGAGGCCTACTCGATGCTGCGCCCGTGGGCCCTGCGCAATCCCGGGGACACCGACGCCCGCCTGATGGCCGCCTCGCTCGCCGTGCAGCTCGAGCGGCCGGACGACGCCACGCAGCTCATCGCCGGCCTGCCGGAGGAAGAGCCCGCCCTGCGGCTGCTGCGCGGCAAGATCCTGGTGCAGAAGAAGGACGGCCCCGGCGCCGTGGCTCTCCTGCGGCCCCTGCTCACCAATCATCCGGAGGGGATGGACTTGGAGGTGCGGCGCGCGCTCGCCGAAGCCGAGCTGCTGGCCGGGCATCCCTCGGAGACCATCAAGCTGCTCGAAGGGCGCTCCGGAGCCCATCCCGCGCTGGCGCTGCTGCTCGCCCGCGCCCTGCGCCAGTCCGGCGCCAGCGCCGCGGCGACTCTCGCGCTGAAGCCGCTGGCCGACGCGCTGCCCGCGGACGCCTCCGGCCTGGGCGATCCGCGCCCGGCGGCGGGCATCGCCATGGAGTACGGCAGCCTCCTCGTGGAAGCCGGGAAGGCCCAGGAAGCGGTGCCCTTCCTGGAGAAGGCCACCCGCTACCACCCGCAGAACCCCGAAGCCTGGAAGGGCCTCGCCCGCGCCCTGGAAGCGGCCGGGCGAAAGGAGGATGCGCGCCAGGCCCTGGCCCAGGCCGAGAGAGCGGCCAAGCCGCCGGAGAAGCCGGCCGCGCCGGCCCCGGCTGCCGCTGCGGCTCCGGCGGAGGCCCCGCTGAGCGACGCTCTGCAGAACGCCCTCCGTCTCGCGGCACAGGGCCAGCTCGAGCCGGCGCTCGGCGCCGTCCGCCAGGAGATCGGGATCTCCAAGGATCCCCGGGCCCGCCTGCTCGAAGTGCGGTTCCTGCTGCAGCTCCGCCGCCCTGAAGAGGCCCTCAAGGCCGCCGAGGCCGCCCTGCAGACCGACGCCGACAACCCGGACTTCCTCTACCTGCGCGGCGCTACCGAGATGGCTCTCCAGCGCTGGTCCTCGGCCGAGCAGGACTTCCGCAAAACCCTGCAGCTCGCGCCGCGGCACACCGCGGCGATGAGCGATCTCGCGGTGCTGCTCATGAACCTCAACAAGAAGGCGGAAGCCCGCAACCTCCTCGAGCAGGTGCTGAAGATCAATCCGGAGGACAAGACCGCCGCCGCCAACCTCGAACGGCTGAAGGCGGAGGGGGAGTAGGGGGGCGGAGGATTGCGATCGGTCGGATCGGACAGAGCGCGTCTGTTCCTTCTCCTCGCCCTCATCGGCTCTGCTTTTCTAGGAGCCTCTCCCGCCGACCCCGCCCGCGCCCTCATGGCCGGCACCACGCCGGCGGAGCTCGCCGCGCGATTGGCGCGGGAGCCGGGCAGCCTGCGCGCGGTGCTGGCGCCTCTCGGCCAGGCGCTCGCGGCGGACGATCGGAACCTTTCCAGGCAGACGGGTGACTATCTCGCGGCGTGCGCCCGCGAACGCGGCCGCGCCCTTGCCCGCCGTGGATCGTGGAGCCACGACGACGTGCTGGCCCTCCTCACCCTCCAACTCGTCGATCCCGAGCAATTCGCGGCGGAGGAGGGCTTCCGTGAACGCGTTCTGGCGTACCTTCCGCACGCCCTCGATACCGCGGCGCCCGCCGGCCTGCGCGATGCGTTGCTCCTCGAGCTCAATCAGGTACGCGGTTTCGACTTCGAGGCCTCCGAGACGGTGGAGCGCGCCTGGGGAGCCGTACCTCGCCGCGCCGCCGAGCGCAAGGCCGCGCCGATGGACGTGCGCTTCGACGCCGACGTGGAAGGGCGGCTCGCCGCCTCCGTCTACTCGCTCCCCTCGTTCTTCTTCGACCCGGCCACGGCCGACGCCTTCCTCTCCGCCGTGCGCGCGACGGCTCCCGAGCGCACGCTGATCGTGCTCGCCGACGCTTCCGTGCGAGACCGCCTGCAGGCGCGGGCCAAGGCGCTGCACCTCCACCTGCTCGACACCTACGGCCGGCCGTACTCGCCCTGGCCCCGCGATCCCTTCAGCCTGGTGCGCACGAAGGCCGGCGGCGTACGCCTGCTGGTGCGCCCCAACGCGCAGCGAGGCCGCGAGGAGGACGCCGACCTCGGCCCCGAGCTGGTGCAGAACCTGCCGGACGAGCTCGACCGCGCCTGGGGCGAAGCGACCTGGAGCGTGGCGCCGGTGCCGTTCCACAACGGCCAGGTCCTGCTCGCCCGCGACGCCGCGTGGATGACGCTGCACACCCTGGAGCCCCGCATCCTCGCCCTGCTGGGCACCGACCGCGTGCCCGTCGAGAGCTTCTCGTCCGCAGCAGGGATCGACCGCTATCTCGCCGCCGCGGAGAAGGCCGCCGCCGAGCTGGCGTCCCTCTACGGCCGGCCGGTCCGCTTCGTCCATCCGCTCCCCGCCGCCGGCTGGGGAGATCTCGCGGCGCGCCGGGACCTCCTGCGGCGCCTCGCCGGCGGTGCCGGCTACGACCTCGACTCCATCCTGACGCTGGTCCCCGCCAAGGACGGACGCCTCGCCGCCCTGGTGGCGGACGTCGCGGCCGGTCGGGATCTCCTGGCGCGGCTGGGACCGGCGGACTGGGACGCGCTACGGCGCGGCTACGGACTGCAGCCTGACGGAGATGCGCTCGCGAAGGTCCTCGGCTCTGCCCAGCAGACGGCGGAAGCGGAGTCCCTCCGTCAGTTCCTCAACCTCGTCGCCACGCATCTTGCCGGAGCGGGTATCGAGGTGAAACGGCTGCCGCTACTCAGCGTTCCCGTTCCCCTGCTGCAGGACCGCGCCGGGCTCTCGCATTCCGAGTTTCTGATCACCTGGAACAACGCGGTGGTGGAGGTCCTCAAGGGAAAGACGCGCGCCGAGGGGTTCTCGTCCCTGATCCCGGCCGGCGACGCGCGGGCGCGCGAAGTCTTCGGCTCGCTCGGCGTCCATCTCGACCTCTTCCCGCCGCTCGTGCGCAGCGTCATCCTCAACGGCGGTTATCGCTGCGCCTCGAATCACCTGCGGTGGTGAGGTCGCCGTCTTCACCCAGCACCGGAGGACCTCGGCGACGCTCCAGGCCTGCGCTACGCAGCCACGGGGCGTGTAGGGCTCCTCGGCGTCGAAGACCTCGCTGATCGAGCCCAGGCAGGCCTCGCTCAAGTGCGGCACGAAGCCCTCCAGAAGCTGCCGCGCCCGCGCCGCCTCGCCCGGATGCACGCGCAGCCAGGCGTCCACGTAAGGACCGATCAGCCAGCCCCAGACCGTGCCCTGGTGATAGGCGGCGTCGCGCGCCCGCAGATCGCCGTCGTAGCAGGGCTTGTAGTCGGGATGGCCCGGCGCCAGCGAGCGCAAACCCACCGGGGTCAGCAGGCGCTCGGTGACCACCCGCAGCACCGGCTCCCAGCGCTCCCGGTCGAGCACCGGATGAGCGAGCGAGATGGCGAACACCTGGTTCGGCCGGCAGGCGGGATCGTCCCCCGGCTCGCCGTTCACCGTTCCGTCCACCACGTCGTAGAGATAGCCGCCCTCGGCGTACCAGAAGCGGCGGTTGAACGCCTCGCGGCAGCGCTCCGCGTGCTCGCCGAGATGCCGGGCGGTCTCCTCCCGGCGCGTTCCCTCCTGCCGCGCCCAACCTTCGAGCAGCCGCAGGGCGTTGTACCAGAGGGCGTTGATCTCCACCGCCTTGCCCCGCCGCGGCGTCACCACCCAGTCTCCCACCTTGGCGTCCATCCAGGTGAGCTGATAACCCTCGGCGCCCTGGCGGAGGAGGCCGTCCTGCGGATCCACGCCGATGCCGAAGCGGGTTCCCTGCAGATGGTGGTCCACGATGTCGAGCAGCGCCGGCAGGAGGAGCCGCAGAGTCTCCGCGTCGCGCGTGACTTCCAGATAGCGGTGCAGGGCGTGGAAGAACCAGAGCGTGGCATCCGCCGTGTGATAGAGCCCCTCGCGGTCCCCTTCGGGAAAGAGGTTGGGGATCAGCCCGTCGCGCACGTGGCGGGCGAAGGTGCGCAGGATGTAGCCGGCCTCCAGTTGCCTCCCGGTGGTCAAGGCCAGGCCTTCGAGGCTGATCATGGTGTCGCGGCCCCAGTCGGTGAACCAGTGATAGCCGGCGATGACGCTGCGCGCCTCGTCGCCGGCGGCGCGGGCGCGGGCGGCGTCCTCGGAGCGGCCGGGAGTGACGACGAAGCTGTCCGCCGCCAGCACCAGCTCGGCCGCCGGCCCGGTCTGCGCGCGCCTGTCCGCGACATAGAGGAGCCGCCGCCGGCGCTCGATCTCGGCCGCCAGCGCCTCCTCCACGGTCAGGGCGCGGATCACCTCCCAGGTCTCGGTCGAGGCGGTGAGGGCCGCGGCGTCCTCGCCGAGCCGAAGATCGGCGCCGAAGAAGCCGGGGGTCCAGAGGTCTCCCGCCGACTCATAGCCGCGGCGGGCCTCGACGGCGTAGTAGACGTCCTTGATGAGGCGAGGCGCTACGGTGAAGGTGGGATTGCGGCCGCCGATCTCGAGCCGCAGCGCCGGCAGGTTCGGCCAGGCCGAGCACAGCTCGTAGCAACTCTCGACGACGGTGAGCTTGTAGGGAGTGCCGTGCGCCGTGGATACCGGCGCGTCGTGCGGGCGTTGATGAACGCTGGGGTGCAGCTCCAGCCGCACGCTCCCTTCGCCGGCGGTCAGACGATAGAGGACGTGCGCCGTGTTCTGCAGATGGCAGAGGAAGACCCGCTTCTCCAGGCGGAAGCCTCCGGCCTCGTAGATCCACAGCGGCAGCCCCCACTCCAGCCGGAACTCCCGCAGGTGGCCGGCTCCCGGCGCTTCCGGCGGCCGGCCGACGTGCTGCTGGCCGCCGAAGTGAACGATGGTGCCGTTCGGCAGCCGCAGCACCTCTTCCACCTGGCCGAGCATGAGCATGCGGCCGAGCGGCGCCGGCAGCGCCGCCACCAGCAGGCCGTGATAGCGCCGCGTCGGAACGCCGGCCAGCGTGCCCGAGGCGTAGCCGCCGAGGCCGTTGGCCACCAGCCATTCGCGGGTGAAAAGGCGATCGGGGAGGGGCTCGGCGGGGGGAACGTCCTCCTCGGGCCAGATCATCGAGCGGGCCGGCTCTACCATGTTTCCCCCTCCCGGGCTCTCGAGGTTCGGCGCCCCGCCGGTCACAGCCGGTCTCAGGCTGTGTGTATCCTATGCGGAATCCTCGACCGACGGCGCGGCTACGTGCTATAGCAGGCGGCTACGCTCCCGTAGCAGGCGGCTACGCGCTGTAGCAGGCGGCTATGCTGCCGTAGCAGGCGTCTACGTGCCGTAGCAGGGGTCTACGCTCCTGTAGCAGGGGTCTACGTGCCGTAGCAGGGGTCTACGCGGCTGTAGCAGGGAGCTACGCGCCGTAGCAGGGAGCTACGCGTCTGTAGCAGGGAGCTACGCACCGTAGCAGGGAGCTACGCGGCCGTAGCAGGGGTCTACGCGCCGTAGCAGGCGGCTACGCTGCAGCCGCCAAGCTTCTGGGGGCGAACTAAGGGAGGCTCACTTGCGACAGCGACTCGCGGGCCTTGCGCTGCGTCTCCTGCATCTCGAGCGTCAGCTTGTAGGCCACGTAGTACTTGTAGATGTTGCGCACGTAGGTGGTGGTCTCGGCGCCGATCTTCTCGGCCACGACGATCTCGACGTTGTTGAACCACTTGTCGGCATCGAGCCCGCGGTTCTTGGCTTCGCGGCGCATCTTCGCGATGTTGCCGGGGCCGGCGTTGTAGCTGGCGAAGGCGAACAGCGGCCGGTTGCCCTCGCTGAAGTTGGCGTCGGGGAAGAACTTGGTCATCAGGCGGTCGAGGTACTTGGCGCCGGCGTGGATGTTGGACTCGACGACGCGGATGTCGCCGACTTTCAACTCCGCGCCCGTGGCGGGCATGATTTGCATGACACCGATGGCGCCGACGTGGCTTTTCGCCGACTGGTCGAGCCGCGACTCCTGGTAGCCCTGCGCGGCGAGCATCAGCGGATCGAAGCGGTAGCGGTCGCCGTAGCGGCGGAAGAGCTTCTGCATCTCTTCGAACCGCTTCCAGTCGGCCGACTGGGTGGGGTCCTTGATCTGCTTGACCCGGCGCGTGGCCTGCGTCAGCCGGTACTCGAAGCTGGCACGTTTGGGGGCGAAGTTGACGTAGAAGTCCTTGATCGCCGCCGCGAGCTGCGGGCTCCCCTTGCGGATGGCCCAGCCGATCTGCCCGCCTTCACGGACGGCGAGCTGCGGGTGCACGGCGATGCGCGGCAGGATCTGCGCCCAGATCTTCGCCTTCCAGTCGTCGACGACCAGGAAGTTGATCAGCCCGGCGTTGGCCATCTCCATCATGTCCTCGTCCTCGAGGGCGTCGGGAACGAGACGGAGCGCGACCTCCGGCCGCTTGGCCTGGCGGTGGCGCTGGTTCAGCACCGCCAGGCTCTCGTAGTAGCTCGACGACTTCCGCACGTAGAACGTCCTGCCGCCGAGCGCCTCCAGGGAGGCGACGGGCGGGGCCTTGGCGCCGGTGACGACGACCTCCTTGGCGATGCGTTTGTCCTGCGGCACGAAGTCGACGATGCGCTGGCGCTCCGGCGTAATGGTGAGATTGCCCGCGGCGATGTCGCCCAGCCCCGCGGCGACGCCTGAGAGCAGCTTGTCGCGCGTGGTGGGGATCAGGTAGACGGTCACCGGGCGCGCGCCGGTCTTGTGCTTCTGGTTGAGGTACATCTCGAACTCGCGCACGGAGTCGGCGGTGATGCCGCGCTCGCGCCCCTTGTCGGTGTAGTAGAGCGTGCGGCTGTAGGGCACCAGCACGCGGATCATCCGGCGTTCGAGCAGCTTGTCGAGATCGCCGGTCCACGGCTTGTTCTTGATCTGCAGTTGCCGGGCCGGCGCCGGAGCGGCCGCCGGCGGCGGAGTCTTCTCGGCCGCGCGCAACGGCGGCGGCGCGAGGAAGAGCGCGAGCCCGCCCACGGCCGCCAGCAGCCCCCAAGCCCGCCTGGCTTTCCCTCCCATGCGATCTCCCTCCTCGCACGACAGCCTAGGGCGCGAGACCGCGAGGGACAAGGTGGACTTTGGTCGTAGATGCTCCCACCGCCGCAGGAAGGTGGGACCAAGGTCTAACTTGTGAGCCGTCAGCACCGCCCATAGCCTGATGGGCGGGGGGCAGACACCATGAACCGAAAGCTCATGCGGAGCGCCGTCGGCATGCTTGCGCTCGCCTGCGCCGGGATGCTTCCGGCGCGCGCCGAAACCAATTACCTATGGCCCAGGTTCGCCGTGACCGCCGGCTCGTACCAGATCACCACCGACAACAGCATCCGTATCGACGTCTCGGCGCAGGTGATCGGCACCGAGGCCCGGCTGGAGGAGGACTTCGGGCTTCCAGACTCCGAGTCGCTCACCACCTTCGGCTTGGAGTGGGGCTTTGCGGCGAGGCACTCCCTGGATTTCAAGTACTACGACCTCGACCGCGAGGGCTCGCGCACGATCAGCCGCACCCTCACCATCCGCGACGTCGAGTTCCCGGTCGGCGCGAGCCTCGATGCGTCGTTCGGCACAACCGCGATCGAAGGGGCCTACAACTACTGGTTCGTGCGCCGTGACGAGCTCGGAGTCGCCGCCTCGCTGGGCCTGGTCTACCTCGATCTCGGCGCTTCGATGACCGGCACCGCCGTGTTCGGATCCTCCGGCGCCACCGAGACCCGGAGCGTCAGCGCCAGCACCGACCTGCCGGTGCCGATGATCGGTTTGGCGGTCAAGGGGAGCCCCTGGCGGCGGGTGGTCCTCTTCGGCAGCGGCCGCTACCTCCCTACCGTCCAAATCGGCGACATCGACGGCGAGGCGGGGTCCTACAGGCTGGGCGCCGACTGGTACCTGATCGGAGCCTTTGCGCTCGGCGTCAGCTACGACGGCACCTTCTACAAGATCGACGTCGACCAATCCCGGTGGCGGGGCGCGGTCGATCTGGCGTCGAAGGGTTGGAACGGCTACGTGCGGGCGTCGTTCTGAGCGGCGCATGATCGTCCGTCGGCGTTTCCTGCCGGTCTGCCTCGCGCTCTGCCTCGCGGTGGTGAGCGGCCGGGCCGTCGCGCAGGAAACCGAGGAGCGGAAGCCGGTCGCGGAGGAAGACGGGATCGCCACCGCGCCCGTCGTCGTCGACGGCGCGACGCTCCTGCGGTTGCGCGGAGCGGGGTCTTACACGGCGGAGCGGCGCGCGGCCGCGGTTACCCGGCGGATCGTCGAGGCGGCGAGGGACCGGTCGTTCGATCCGGCGCAGTTGCGGATCGTCGAGGCCGGCGGCGAGTCCCGCATCGTGGCCGGCTCCACGATCGTCCTGCGGATCGTCGACGCCGACGGCGCGGCCGAGTCGATCGACCGCCAGACCCTGGCCAAGATCTCGCTGGAGATCCTCCGCAAGGCGATGGTCGCCTACCGCGCCGCGCGCACCCGGGAGGCGCTGCTGGCGTCGGCGGGGCGCGCCGCGCTCTGCTTGCTGCTCGCCGGGCTCGCCGGCTTCGCCGTCCTGCTCCTCGGGCGGAGGATCGAGCGGCGGCTCGAGAGCCGTCTCCGCGCACGGATCCACTCGCTGACGATCCAGTCGTTCGAGGTCCTGCGGGGCGAGCGGTTGTGGGGCCTGTTCCGCGACCTCGTGAGGCTCGCCAAGGGGATCGTCCTCGCGCTGATCGGCTACCTCGCTCTCCGCTACGCGCTGGCGCAGTTTCCCTGGACGCGCGGCGCCGCCAGCCGGCTCCGCGACTGGATCCTCGACCCGCTGAGGGTGCTCGGCGGCGCTTTCGTCGCCGAGCTTCCCGATCTGATCTTCCTCGTCGTTCTCTACCTCGTGACGCGTTGGGCGCTCCGCCTGCTGCGGCTCTTCTTCGACGCCGTCGGCCGCGGCAGCGTGACCTTCGAGAGCTTCGATCGCGATTGGGCGGACCCGACCTACAAGCTCCTGCGCGTCGCGGTGATGGCGCTGGCCCTCGTCATCGCCTACCCGTACATCCCGGGCTCGTCGAGCGAGGCGTTCAAGGGCCTCTCCCTCTTTTTCGGCGTGCTGTTGTCGCTGGGCGCGTCGTCGATCGTCGCCAACATGGTCGCGGGTTTCGCCATGACCTACCGGCGCGCCTTCCGCGTGGGCGACGTGATCCAGATCGGCGACATCCGCGGCAGGGTGACGAGCATGCGGCTGGTGGTCACCCACCTGCGGACCGCGAAGAACGAAGAGGTCGTGGTGCCGAACTCGAAGATCCTCGCCGACGAGATCGTCAACTACAGCACCCTGGCGCGCGACCAAGGGCTGATCCTTCACACGACCGTCAACATCGGCTACGGGACGCCGTGGCGGCAGGTGGAGGCGATGCTGCTGGAGGCGGCGCGGCGCACGCCCGGGCTGGCGGCCGAGCCGCCGCCGTTCGTGCTGCAAAAGTCGCTCGGCGAATTCGCGGTGACCTACGAGATCAACGTTCCCTGCGGCGAGCCGCGGCAGATGCCGCGCCTGTACAGCGAGCTGCACCGCCGGATCCTCGACGTCTTCAACGAGTACGGAGTGCAGATCATGACACCCGCGTATGAGGGCGATCCCGAGCAGCCCAAGGTCGTCCCGAGCGAGGAGTGGCATCGGGCGCCGGCGGTGAAGGACCCTCAACTGAGGTAGGGAGGCAGAGCCTTTCCTGGGCGGCGGTCGGCGGCGTACAGCTCCATCAATCCGCGCGCCGGAATGGGTCGGGAGAAAAGATATCCCTGCGCCATCTGTACGCCCGCGGCCCGCAGCCACTTCGCCTGGAAATCCGTCTCGACGCCTTCGGCGACAACCTGCAGCGAGGAGCTCTTGAGCAGCGACTGGAGCCCGCCCATCCAGGCGGGCGCCGGCTTGTCAGGCGCCAGTTGCGCGGTGACCTCGCGGGCGATCTTGATCATGTTGAAGTCGCAGCGGGCCACCAGCGCCAGGTTTGCGCCGCTCAGCATCGTGTCGTCGAGCGCGAGGCGTACGCCACACAAGGCCAGGACATTGAGGGTGTCCATCCCGAGGCGATCCGGCACGCCGCGCTCGGTGATCTCGAACACGATCTGTCCGACGCGTTCGCGCAGCCCGGAGCGGATCGCGGCGTGCTCGATGCCGCCGCGGCCCAGGATCTCCGGGGGCACGTTGATGCTGATGTGCGCGCCGGCATGAGCGTCGAGCCATTCGCCCATCTCCGCGGCCACCGTCTCCACCACCCAATAGGTGATCCTGCCGGAAAGCGGCGTGTTTTCGATCCGCGGGATGAAGGCGGCGGCGGGCAGCACGTCCTCGCCGCGCCGCCAGCGTACCAGCGCTTCGGCGCCGATGCAGCGCGCGTCGGCGAGCCTCACCGTAGGCAGGTACTCGAGGAACACGTCGCCGCGATCCAAGCCCGCTCGGAGGTCATCGAGTATTGCCACGCGGCGGCCGTCTCCTCCCTCAGCGTGTGTACGGGTTGCCGCCGAGGGCGTTCGAGACATCGGTGATCGCCTTCTGCGCGCGCACGCTGTTGCCGGCGTCGTCGAGCGGCGGCGACACCACGGCGATGCCGAATTTCCCGGGTGAGACGGCGATGAGGCCGCCGCCGACGCCGCTCTTGGCCGGCAGGCCGGTGCGATAGAGCCACTTGCCGGAATCGTCGTAGAGGCCCGCGGTCGCCATCACCGCGAGCACTTCCGGAACGTTC
Organism: Thermoanaerobaculia bacterium; assembly: GCA_044868005.1. Taxonomy (GTDB): domain Bacteria; phylum Acidobacteriota; class Thermoanaerobaculia; order Multivoradales; family UBA5704; genus DATARR01. Next base: position 18,784 of record JBIOVX010000275.1, read on the forward strand.
TCCGCTTTCATGACCTGCTTGCCGGTCACCGGATTCTTGCCGTGATTCGCCAGCGTCGCGGCCATCAGCGCGAGGTCTTTCGCGTTGACCGCGACCGAGCACTGCTCGGTGTAGATGTCGGTGGCGCGGGCCGGCTCGTCCTTGATGAACCCGTAGGCGAGCATCAGGTAGCCGATGGCCTGGTTGCGCTGGTTCGTGGCCGCCTCCGACTCGTAGACTTCCTGGTCGACGCTGAGCGGACGGCCCGCGAAGTCGGAGTAGAACGACAGGATCTTCTGCCAGATCTCGTCGCGGCTGCCGCCCTGGACCATGCTGGTGGCGGTGATGGCGCCGGGGTTGACCAGCGGGTTCATCTCCGGGCCGCCGAGGGCCTTCTGTGCCATCTCGATGGCGACGATCGAGTTGAACCGCATGCCGGTCGCATCGACGCCGATCCGCTTGGCGATGGCGTCCGCGCCCTGGTCTTCCATCACCTTGGCCATGGTGAAGACCTTGGAGATCGACTGGATGGAGACCTGCGATTTGACGTCTCCCGCGGTGTAGACCTTGCCGTCCGCCGTGACCAGCGCGATGCCGTAGATCTTCGAGTCGACCTTGGCGAGCGCCGGGATGTAGTCGGCGTTGGCTCCTTCCTTGATGTCCTTGTATTTCGCATAGGCGGCGTCGAGAGCGGCCTGAATCTCGGCCGGGGTCTGTGCCGCCAGCGGGGCTGCGAGAGTCCCGAGACATAACGCCAGGGCGAGACAGCAGAGAAGAGCTTTACTGTTGGCGCTCATCGTTCACCCTCCGAATATACGGCTGAAGTTGTATTTGGCTGAGAACTGGAACCGGAGATCGTCGGAGGTGAAGCCGTCGCGGAAGTTCCAGCGCTTGCCCCACTGAATCTCGGGTCCGAGCATGACTCCCTTGGTGGGGTAGAACATGATGTTGGCAAGCGCATACTGGCCTTCCGAGAAGGCGTCGTCCGACTGGCCATTGGAGTTGTCGATGTCAAGCATGGACCAACCGATCGCGCTCGACGCCTTGTCGCTCCAGTTGTGGTCGAGGAACGCCACCAGGCCCAGCAATGGCAGGGCCTTGCCGTCGACCGGAGTCCTCGTGTTCCCCGGGTTCAGCTCGGCGCCGACGTCGACCGGCGCGTCGTTCATGTAGTTCTCGACGCCTTCGCCGTACACGACTTGCAGGCGGATCACGCTGGCACCCGTCTTGATGTTGGAGCTGAGGTTGATGCCCCAGGCGGTGGTGCTGCCGGAGAGGTCGAACTGGTCGGGGAGGGTGTCGTCCCACTTCATGTACCGCAGGATGCCTGCGACCTCGAAATATCCCCAGCCGCCGGCGTGACGGTATTCGGCGGAAAGATCGGGGTAGGGGAAGCGGCCGCGGAGATTCTGTATCTCGATGCGATCCGCGACATCGCCACCGTCGGCCGAGGCGCCCGGACGTTCGAGCGCGATGGTGGCGAAGGAGTCGCCCTGCAGCGGCATCCAGCGCACCTGCACGTTGCGGAAGAACACCATGCCGTTGGGGCCCCAGTACTCGACCGAGTTGGGGAAGACGTCGATGTCCATGAACGGGCTCCACGTCTGGCCGGCGCCGAACTGGCCGAGCTGGCCATACGCGTGGCGCAGACGGAACGTCGTCTGGCCGGCGTCGACGCCGGTGCCGAAGAGCTCGAACTCGAAGGTGGTCTTGATCTCTCCGGCGCTAGTCGGGATGTTCGCTTTGACGCCGAAGCGGCTCTGCCGGACGCCGAAGAACGTTCGGCCGTCTTCGCCGAACTCGTTCTTGAACGCCGGCAGCTTGGTGGGGCGCACAACGTCGAACCAGTCAGGGTCGTTCTGCCCCGCCTGGTAGCCCGAGTCGAGCATGGCGAAGCCGTAGATTTCCATTGTCGGCTTCGCGGCGTCCGGCGCTTGATCGTCGGTCTCTTCCGCCGACGCCGGAAGGGCCGCGAACGCCAGGACACCGGCCAGCATCAGGCACCATGCCGCGGCTCCTTCCCGTGCAACAGGTCGCCACCTTTGTGCTCTCACTTGGCCTCCTCCTTTCACCGGACCCCGGACCTCATGGCTTTGGTCGCCGGCGGCCCTTCTGCCGATCCTGCGCTCTTCTCTCGCTCGATTATTGCGACGGCGGGAAGGGGGGGGTATTGGACCTTGGTCTCAGGCGGCTAGAACTCGATGCCGAGGCCGATCACCAGGCGCAGGTCGTCCTGCTCGGGAACCGTGCCGTCGGGTTCCGCTTGCGGGAGCTGGGTGCGATCCCAGTAGAGGGTCACGTCGAAGTCGAGGGTATCGGTCCACTCCGTCTCCAGGCTCACCAAGGCGTGGTGGATGTAGCGGCCGGCATCCTCTTGCGTGAGATAGAACGTGTACTTGAATTTGAAATCGATTCCCTTGGTCCATTCCTGCTCGAACGTGGTCGAGCCGACGAAGGCGGCGGCCGACTGGCTCGCGTCTTCCCCGGCTTCGACGCTCACCCACTCCGTCTCCTGGTAGGCGAGGCCCGTGGAGACCTCCCAATCCGTCCGCCGTGTGTCGAAGATCTGGTACCCCAGCGCCGCTCCGGCCGTGCTCCTGGAATCGAGGTTTTGAATCGGATCCCGGTACCACTCGATGGCGATCGGTATGACGAAGAAACGGTCGGTGACGAAGTGCCTCCAGTGGCTCTGGATCCGCTGATCGTTCGACGTTTCTATCCCTTCGCTGCGGTAGTAGTTCGCGAGATAGTCGAGCTCGATGCGGTCGCGGACCCTGCGGTGCTCGATTTCCGCCGATACATTGACGTCGACCTGATCGACGTTGCCCTGGCGAAGGGTCAAGCCGGCGCTGACCTTGCCGCCGAACGGGCTCAACAGGTTCGATCCTCCGGGAGTGATCGAAAGGATCTGATCCCGCTGGAGCTCGCGCTGCCCGTCGCCGATCACGCGCACCTCGTCGCCGACGACCACCAGCTTGCCCACGACGACCTCACCGCCTTTCAGGCCGACGGTCAGGGTTCGGGCCGTCCGTACTTGCCGGACGTCCTTCCAGTCGAAGGTCCGCGCGCCGATCTCGACGCTGTCGAACAGCAGCTCGTCTTCGTACAGGGCGATGAGCTCGCCCTTGAGCCACTCGTTGGATTTGATCTGGATCCAGTCGTGCGCCACGGGAAGGGTGTCGTCGGAGGGCCAGCGCGGCTGGGCCTGCTCGGGACTGCTCTGAGCGGCGGCCGGCGGCGCCGCGGCCAGGAGCAGGGTCAGCAGAAAAATCGCCTGTCTCATGCCGGCACGGCCGCGTTCTAATGCGGCACCGGCGCGCCGGAGGAGGGGGAGGGCTTCGGCGCCGGCGGCTTCTTGCCGGCGTTCGCCTTCTCCCAGGCGCGCACCTTGACCCGCGCCGCGTCGAACAGTCGCCGGTAATTGTCGAGCCGCACCTTCCGGCTCGCCTCCGGCGTGAGCTGGGCCCAGAGGGCGTCGTACGCGTGGTAAACCTTCAAGGGTGACTCGATGCTGCTCGGCGCCACGACGTCCGAGCCGAACAGGAAGTGGTCGGGGTAGCGGTTGATGAGGTGCGCCACCGCCTTCACCGCTTCCGGCGTGCTGGTGAGGTACTTCGCGGTCTCGTCCCACGAGATGTCGATGTAGACGTGGCCCGACTCCGGGTTCGCCAGCGCCTTCTCGACCATCGCGATCTGGCCCTCGACCGGCTGCACCACGCGCCCGAGCCCGCAGTGGGCCCAGATCACCGTCGTCTCGGGGTGCCTGCGCAGGAGGTCCCTGAGCTGCGCGAGCAGATACGGCTCCTGCCCTTCCTTCGGGAACGGCATGTTGACGTCGCTGTGGAGGATGACGACGAGCCCGACCTCGCCGGCGAAGTCGAGGATGCGGTCCAGCGCCGGGTCGGTCAGGGTGGCCACGGGGCCTGCCACCTTGGAGGAGACGAACTCCTTGTGGATGGTGAACTCGCCGATGCCGCTGAACACGCCGGGGAAGGTGAGCAGCACGCGCCGGATGTGGTCCGCGGCGTACATGTCGGCCGGATTGAAGCCGGTGATCATGGGATCGAGGCGGGCCTGCTGCTCCGGCGGCAGCGACCGGTACGCCATGGCGATGGTCGCGTCGGTGAAGGAGTAGTAGTAGAGCGGCGAATCCGTCTGCAGGTAGTAGGTGGGCGCGAAGTCGCCGGTGTTCTCGTGCTCCCACGCCTGCTGCAGAGGGATTCCGAAGAGCGTCGACCGCTCGACGACGTTGCCCATCATCGCCACGTAGTCCGCGGCGTCGGTCCCCTCCTGGACGTAGTTCGTCAGGTGGAAGTGGGAGTCGCTGTAGAGATACTCCTGCGCCCGCGCGGCCAGCGCCAAGAGCGCCGTGGCAGCGAGCGCGAGCCCGAGGTTCCTGCGCGTGCACATTACGCACCTCCTCGCTGGAAGAAGACCGAGAAAGCCGTCGATGTCATGCCACGTCCTGACCCTCAGAAGTTCATCTCCAGGTTGGCGTGGTAGACATTGCCATTGCCGCCGACCGGATAGGGCACCGCGGTGTAGCCGACGGGGCACTTTTCGAGGCTCAGCCACTCCGCGTTGAAGCGCAGCCCGCGCGTCTTGTGGAAGTGCCAGTTCAGTCCGGCACGCAGCTCCTGAGAGTCACCGAACCGCCCCTTGATCTCCGCGCCGCTCAGGTAGACCTGGAGGAGCTGCGGCAAGACCATCGCCGAGGTCTGGACTTGATAGCCGTGATCGTCGATCTCGGCGATACCGGATGTGCCCGTCCCCGAGAAATCGCTGAGATTGCGCCAGTAGTACTCGGCCTCGACGGCGACCCCGCGGTACTTGAAGGCCGCGTCGATCGAGGTCATCTCGTAGGTGACTCGATCGACGTCGATTCCGGGTCCGAAGAGATTGTCCGTGAAGATGATGCTGCCGTCGGTCAAGCGGATCTGGCTGTTCTCGATGTTCTCCGCCCCCGGCTGCCCCTGCTGATCCTCGATGCTGCGCGTCCAATGCGCGCCGACTCGGGTAGCCAGATGGGTGTGTCCTTCGAAGTCGCCGAAGGCCCCCAGCGGACCGAATTCCTTGGTGGTGGGAAGCCAGTTGATCATGAGAGATGTCGTGTTGAGCCCGTTGTCGAGCTGCGACGCGCTCACCCCCAGGGTGCTCAGGTTGTTGCCGAGCATCGCCATGTAGTTGAGCCCGGCCAAGAGCTCGCCCTTGATCCAGATGCCACTGGTGTAGGAGCCGCGAAAGAACTCGTCCGAGGTGAGCCGGTCATCGACTCCCAACCAGTAGGGAAACTGGCCCTCGGTGCTACGCGTCGAAGGCAGCGACGTGATGCCGAATCCGGCGGTGATCCGGGGGCTGAACACGTAGCTGATGTTGCCGGCACCGACGACCTGCGCCGGGTCGCCCTGCGCAGTGTTCGCCGACCAGACATAGAGGTAGTAGCGGAACTTTGGCGTCATGAACCAGCCGGAGAACGGGAGGAAGAACTTGAGCAGCTGGATGTCCTCTCGCTGCTTCACGGTGAGCGTGTCGCCGGAGAAGTTCTCGTAGGTGGGGTCGAGATTCTCTTGATTCAGGTAGCGCGCGTAGGTGAAGAGCCGCATGTAGATCTCGCCCTTCTCGCCCTCATAGAGCCGGAAACCGCGCATCGGAATGTACTCGGGACTCTTCTCGGCGACCGGAGACGGAGCTGGCTCGGCCGGCGCCGGTTCCGCCTTGACCGCGAACTCGCCGCCGCAGCCGTCGGTGACCCAGATCCCCTCGTCGTCGTAACCCCACGACCTGCCAAGCAGGCAGGCGGCCGTGCCGATGACTCGCACGAGCACGACGCCGGCCGAGGTGTCGGCAGGGCAGTGCTGCCGTTCGCCTTCCTTCGATTCGCAGATCACGGTGCGCAAGTCGGCCGGCCTGGCCGGAGAAGCTCCCAGCACCGGCAGCACGAAGAAGGTGAGGATCAGAGCCGCGATTCGTTTCCTATCGTTCATCAGTGGCCTTTCAGTCAAGACGGCGCGCCCAAAAAAGGGCGCCGCTGGAAGCAGCGGCGCTTATGAACGGGAGGGTCGCTTACGCGCCTTCCGCACGATCTTGGCGCACGTGCCGGGCTCGCGGTATTGGACTTTGGTCCAGAACCGAGGGCCGGCTCAGGACGGCGGCGCGGGCGCTTTGCCGGAGACCTTCACGTCCCTTTCGCTCAAAGTCTTCTCCGAGGTGTAGACGAACTGCGCCGTCAGCTTGGTGCCGGGCGTCAGATCGTTGACGCTGACTTTCTTGCCGTCGACATTGACCTTGAAACCCGTTGGAACCTGGTACGACTTGTACTTTCCATCGTGCCGGAACCAGACGGTGTTCCCCGCTACCTTCAGGACTTCGCCATTCTTGATCTGCACCGTCTTCACCGTCTGCGGCGTCTTCGTCGTGGTGATCACCGCGGTCAGCTCCGTTCCGGGCTTGAGCTCGTTGAGGCCGACCTGTTTGCCATCGATGGTGAACTTGAAATCGGCGGGTACGGCGATCTCCTTGCTTTCGCCGTTCGCCATCTTCACCACCAGCTTGTCGTCGTAAACCGCGACGACGGTGCCCTTCTTCACTTCCACCGAGGTGCTCCCCTGCGCCACGAGGGCCGCGGCGGGGACGATCAGGGTGATCAGGAACAGAACGATGATCAGTTTTTTCATGATCCGATTCCTCCGTTTCGCTCTTAGAACTGCATTTGTATGCGGGTCTGCAAGAAGCGGGTGGCTCCGGTCAGCTCGAATCGATCGAGCTCGCCGTAGCCGTAAGCGAGCTCGAGCCGCAGATGGTCGGAGAGATGCCAGTTCACCATCGGCGTGAAGCGCCAGAACTTGCCGCCGTGCACCGGCCCGTGGTCCAGATCGACGTAGGAAAGCCGCGCCACGGCCTCCCATGCTCCCGGGCCGCCCTCGAAAACGGTCTTCGCCGGCGAGACCGCGTTGAAGAAGCCGCCGCGGGTGTTGTATGTGCGGGTCTCGCCGGTGATGAGCCATGTGACGACCGCGTCGCCGCCGTGGAAGATGGGATCGCCGGCTTCCTTCGCATCCGCCCACTGCATGAAGTACTCGCCGCCAAACAGCCAGGGGCCCGGCCGATAGTAGGTCTCCAATGCGAGCATCCGGGTGTCGTCGCACTTGAACGAGCCCGTGTCGACGAAGAACGGCGCGGGAAAGGCCTCGGGCCGTGAGCGCAGCTTCAGCACCCCCTCGTCGGGTTTGCCGTAACGAGCGCTGAGACCCAGGTGCAGAATCGTTCGGGTCGCCTCGGAGGCGATGGGAATCCACATCAGCCGTCCCACGGCTTGCGTGTCATAGGTGGAAAAGCCCTCGTCTTCGGAGAGCCAGTCTTTGTAGAAGCCGAGGTTCCACAGGATGCGCTTGTCCTCGAGGTAGCCGAGCCACTTGATGCCGTCGGCCAGGATGGGGATGGTGGCGTCGCTGATGGTGGCGCGTTCCATAGTCCAGCCCGCGTAGCCGACCATGACCTTGTTGAGAGAGAACCCTTCCTTGGTGCGGCCGACGAAGAGGTGCCCCTTCAGCTCCGGCACCTCGACCATGATGCCGGTCTCGCGGACGAGGAACTCGTCGGTCGGGCCGTCGTACATGATCCCGGCCCTCCAGGTGACGGCCCTCCTGGACTTGGGAAAACGCCCTTTGAACAGGAGGCGCGCGTCGCGGACCTTCCAGTCGGGCTCGAGGTCGAACTGTTGCTCGCTCTCCTCGTCCTGTGCGTAGGTCGCGCCTTCGTAGAGGACCCCGCCGCCGACGCGGATGGTGAAGTGGGGTCCTTCGTATTCGTTCCACTTCACCATCTTTCGCCGCCGCGGCTCGACGGCGTCCGCCTCACCGGCTTCGATCGTGTCGTCGAGCGTCGGCTGGGTGCTGCCCGCGCTGTTCGGTAGAGGCTGCGGACTCTGGGCCGTGCCGGCGGCGGCCAGCGACAACACCACTGCGAAAAGACCTGCCCAGCGCCCCCACTGGCGAGGCTCAATACTCATAGAAGAGCTGCTGCAGCTCCTGCGGCGTGTGGTTCTGGAGCAAAGCCAGTGAGAGCAGGATGCGGGCCTTCTGAGGGTTCAGCTCGTCGGAGGCGATGAGGTTCAGCTCGTCGTCGTTCACCTCCACGTTGCGGCCGACGCTCCCCGTGGCCACGCGGCTGCTGCGCACGACCACGACTCCCTTTTTCGCGGCGCGAGCGGCGGCGTCGAGCGAGGCCTTGTTCATGTTGCCGTTGCCGACGCCGGCGATGACGATGCCCTTGGCGCCGTTGGCCGCGGCGGCGTCGATCAGATCCGGCGACATGTCGGCGCAGGCGAAGATGACGTCGACGCGCGGCAGCTTGGTCACGCCGCTGACGTCGAACTCACTGCCCGTGGTGTGCTTCCAGACCGGCGTGGAGTAGAAGTCGTTCTTGCCATAGGCGGCGACGCCGACCAGGCCGCGCAGCGGCGACATGAACGTCTGCACCGCGGTGGTGCTGGTCTTGGTGAGGGAGTGCGCGCCGTGGATCCAGTCGTTCATCAGCACCAGGACGCCGCGGCCCTTGGCCTGCGGATCGGCGGCGACGCCGACGGCGTTGTAGAGATTGAGCGGACCGTCGGCGCTGACCGCGGTGGAGGGCCGCATCGAGCCGACCAGCACCACCGGCTTGTCGCTCTTCACCACCAGGTTGAGGAAGTACGCCGTCTCCTCCATGGTGTCGGTGCCGTGCGTGACGACGACGCCGTCCAGCGCCTGGGTGGGCAGCAGCTCGTTGATGCGCTTGGCCAGCTTGAGCATGATGTCGAACGAGATGTCCTGCGAGCCGACGTTGGAGATCTGCTCGCCCTTGACGTTGGCGAGGTCCTTGATACCGGGGACGGCGGCCAGCATGGCGTCGATGGTCACGGCGCCGGAGGTGTAGCCGGACTGGGTGCCGGTGGCGGCCGCGCCCGCGATGGTGCCGCCGGTCGCGAGAATGACGATGTTGGGTTTCTTGTTCTGGGCGACGGCGTGCTGCCAGCTCGCCAGGACGAGCAGCACGACCGCTGCGAGACGTGCCTTGGAAGTGTTCATAACGATTCCTTTCCGTACAGACCGCTATGGTTTCGGGTAGACGCTGCGGTCGAGATTGGTCAGCTTGACCGGGTCGAGCAGATCGGCGATCTGCGCTTCGGTGAGGATCTTCTTCTCGCGGATGATCTCCAGGATCCCCTTGCCGCTCTTGTAGGCTTCGGCGGCGAGCTCCGTGGCCTTGTCGTAGCCGACGACGGGATTGAGCGCCGTCACGATGCCGACGGTGGTTTCCATGTAGTGCTCGAGCACCTTTTCGTTCAGCGTGATGCCGTCGACGCACTTCGTCCGGAAGGTCTTCGACGTGTTGAAGAGGAGATGCTGCGATTCCATCATCGCCACACCTTCCACCGGCTCATACGCGTTGAGCTGCAGTTGTCCGCTGTGCGCGGCGAGGTTGACGGTGTAGTCGTTGCCCATGACGCGGAAGGCGACGAGGTTCACCAGCTCCGGGATGACCGGGTTGACCTTGCCCGGCATGATGGAAGAGCCGGGCTGCATGGCCGGGAGGTTGATCTCGGAGAGGCCGGCCCGCGGTCCCGAGGTGAGCAGGATGAGATCGGAGGCGATCTTCGAAAGCTTGATCGCCACGCTCTTGAGGGCGGCCGAGTAGACGACGAACCCCTGCTGATCCCAGGTCGCCGCCAGCATGTCGGACGCCGGCACGATCGGCTTCTTCGTGAGCGTCGCCAGGTGCGCCGCGCACCGCTCCGCATACCCCTTCGGCGCGTTGAGGCCCGTGCCGATGGCGGTGGCGCCCATGTTGACCGCGTAGAGATATTTCTCCGCGTCGCGCAGGAGCTGGATCTCGCCCTCCAGGGATGCGGCGAAGGCGTGAAATTCCTGACCGACCGTCATCGGCACCGCGTCCTGCAATTCCGTGCGGCCCATCTTGACGATGCGCAGATATTCATTGCCCTTCCGCCGGAAGGAAGCGGCCAACTGCTCCAGCTCCGCGATCAAGGGGTCATTGCGGAGAATGAGGGCGACCTTGATCGCCGTCGGGTAGGAGTCGTTGGTCGACTGCGACATGTTGAGGTCGTCGTGCGGCTCGACGACGTGGTACTCGCCCTTGGCGTGTCCGGCCAGCTCGAGGGCGACGTTGGCGAGCACCTCGTTGGCGTTCATGTTGGTCGAAGTGCCGGCGCCGCCCTGATACCAGTCGGTGCGGAACTGGTCGTGGTACTTGCCGGCGAGCACGGCCTGGCAGGCCTTCTCGATCATCGCCAGCTTTTCTTTCGGCATGGCGCCGACGTCGGTGTTGGCGCGCGCCGCCGCCAGCTTCACGATGGCCCACGCCTCGAAGAAGCCGGGATAGTGGTTGGTGTTGACGCCGGAGATCTGGAAGTTCTCGAGCGCCCGCGCGGTCTGCACGCCGTAGTAGGCGTCGGCCGGGATCTCTTTCTCGCCGAGGAGGTCTTTCTCCACCCGGGTCTTCTCCGCCGGCGCCGCGGCAGCCATGGCCGCCGTGCCAGCCAGGGCCAGGCCCACCGCGGCGGCCAGCCAGCCTCGCGCTGCCATTCTTTTCATGGATCTCATGGATGCCTCCTGGAGAACGCGGACGTTGGCGCCGAATCTCGCACGGCGCGGCACAGGCGTGTAGTGGACTTTGGTCCAACCGGCCGCGACTAAACGTCCGATAGCCGCGGCGCAGGCCCCCTCGCTACCATGCCGGGAGGAGCCTTCAGGAGGAACCGGCGCCATGAGCAGAGCTTGCACGACACCGTTCCCGTCACGGGCGTGGACCGCTGCGGCGCTTCTCGCCCTCACCGCTTGCGTCTATCCACCGCCGCCGCCCCCGCCCCCGCGGGTGACGACCGTGCGCACCGGGCCGGCGGCGCCCACCAAGCAGACGACGACCGTCGTCCAGTCGACGGCCTCCACAAAGACGGCGTCCGCCGCGCCGGCAAAGCCGGCCGCGCCGGAGGGAAAAACCTTCACGGAGTCCGAGCTGGCAGCGCTGCTGGCGCCCATCGCCCTCTATCCCGACAACGTCGTGGCGCAGATCCTGATGGCGTCCACCTACCCGATCGAGATCATCGAGGCCTACCGCTGGCTTGGGAAGAACAAGGGGCTCACGGGCGAGGCGCTCGCCGCCGAGGTGCAGAAGCAGCCCTGGGACGACAGCGTCAAGTCGCTGGTGGCGGCGCCGGAAGTGCTGAAGATGATGGACGAGAACCTCGGCTGGATGCAGAAGGTCGGCGACGCCGTGCTGGCGCAGCAGAAGGACGTCTTCGCCATGGTCCAGACGCTGCGCGGCAAGGCGATGGAGGAGGGGAACCTCAAGAGCGACGAGCACATGAAGGTCACCACCCAGCCCGCGGCCGCCACCGCCACCGCGACCACCACCGTCGAGCAGGGGCAGGGAGAGACGCAGGTGATCGTCATCGAGTCGGCCAGTCCGGACGTCGTCTACGTCCCCACCTACGACCCGTACTCGATGTACGGGTACTGGGGATGGGGGTATCCGCCGTACTACTGGCCGCCGCCGATCGGGTATCCGGGGTCGGGTTTCTGGTGGGGCATGGGCATCGGCATCGCCATCGGCGGCGGCTGGGGGAATTGCTGCTGGGGCGGCGGCGACGTCGACATCGATTGGAACGGCGGCGACATCAATATCGGCGGCGGCGACCGCAACCGCGTCGAGCACCGCGGCGACAGGGGCGGCCAGCGCGGCGGCGAGAGGGGCGACCGGGCCGGCGGCCAGGGCCGCGGCCAGGGCGGCCAGAAGTGGTCGCACAGCCCCGAGCACCGCAAGGGCGTGTCGTACCGCGACAACGCGACGGCCGCGAAGTTCGACCGCGGCTCGGCGGGAGCGGGCTCGCGCGAGGCCTTCCGCGGCCGTACGTCCGACATGGGCGCGGGCTCGCGGGCGGGCGCGGGAACGCGCGATGCCGGCGCCCGCGCCGGCTCGCGTCCCTCCGCCGGCACCGGCACGCCGTCGCGGGGCGGCTCGCGCGGCTCCGTCGGCGGCGGCTCCCGCGGCTCGAGCGGCTCTTTCGGCGGCTCGCGCGGCGGCGCCTTCGGCGGGATGAGCAGCGGCTCGCGCGCCGGCAGCTTCGGCTCGCGCGGCGGCATGAGTCGGGGAGGAGGAGGCGGCCGGGGAGGCGGCGGGAGGCGGCGATGATCCACGAGACCTGGAGAGGAGGCGCCATGAAGACTACGCACCCGCGCGCGGCGATGGCCCTGGCCGCCGCGTCGATCCTTTTCGCTCTCGCGTCCGCGGCTGCCGCCGCGCCGGCGGGGAAGGCCTACGCCACGCCCGAAGCCGCGGTGGAGGCCTTCGTCGGCGCGGTGCGCAATTACGACCTCGCGGCGCTGCGGGCGATCTTCGGCCAGGAAGCCGAGCGGCTCTTCGTGTCGGAAGACCCGGTCGCCGACGAAAACCAGCGCCGGGAGTTCCTGCGGCTCTACGACGCCAGGCACGAGCTCGCGCCGCGCGACGACGCGGCGAAGCTCCTCCTCGTCGGCCCCGACGCGTGGCCGCTGCCGATCCCGCTCGTGAAGTCGGCGGCCGGCTGGGCGTTCGATACCGCGGCGGGAGCCGACGAGATCATCAACCGCCGCGTCGGCCGCAACGAGCTGAGCGCGATCCAGACCTGCCTCGCGGTCGGCGACGCGGAGCGCGAATACTTCCGTCTCGACCGCGACGGGGACGGCATCCTCGAGTACGCGCAGAAGTTCCGCAGCACCCTCGGGCTGCGCGACGGCCTGTTCTGGCCCGTCGAAGGCGAGGGCGAGCCGCAGAGCCCGATCGGCCGGTTCGTCGCCACGGCCTCGGACGAGGGGTACCGGCCGGAAAACACCGCCTATCACGGCTACCGCTACCGGCTGCTGGCCTCGCAGGGTCCCGCCGCGCCGGGCGGCGCCTACGACTACGTCGTGGCGGGCAATCAGATCGGCGGCTTCGCCGTCGTCGCGTTCCCGGCCGCCTACGGCGACTCCGGCATCATGACGTTCATGCTGAGCCAGGCCGGCATCGTCTACCAGAAGGACCTCGGCGAAAACACCGAAACCGCGGCGCGCAACATGAAGTCGTTCAACCCGGACGGCTGGACGAAGGTGGAGGAGAAGGACCTCGCGCCCCTTCCCGAGGAGCCGCAGAGCAGCGACTGAGCCCGCCGGCGGGACGCAGCCCTGTTGAGGAACCGCTTCGCGCCAGTCTCGTGCGGCACGCGACAGGGCCGGTAGTGGACTTTGGCCCAACGCCACTAGACCTACGTCCAATGGCTGCGGCACAGGTCCCTCTCCTAACATGCCGGGAGGACCTCAGGAGGAACTGGCCATGAGCCGAACCCGCACGACATTGTTCCCGTCCTGGGCGTGGAGCGCGCTGATTCTCCTGCTCGCCGCTTCTGCCTCGGCGCAGCAGCCGCCGCCGGCGGCGCCCGCCGCACCGGCAGAACAAGCGGCAAAACCATTTTCCGAGGGCGAGCTGGCCGCGCTGATGGCGCCCATCGCGCTCTATCCCGACAACGTCATCGCGCAGATCCTGATGGCTTCCACCTATCCGATCGAAGTCATCGAGGCGCACCGCTGGCTGCAGAAGAACAAGGAGCTCAAAGGTGAGGCGCTGTCCACCGCAGTCGAGAAGCAGGAATGGGACGACAGCGTCAAGTCGCTGGTAGCCGCGCCGGAAGTCCTGAAGATGATGGATGAGAACATCGCCTGGATGCAGAAGGTCGGCGACGCCTTCCTGGCGCAGCAGAAGGAGGTCTTCGCGAGCATCCAGACGTTGCGCGACAAGGCGATGAAGGAGGGGAACCTCAAGAGCGACGACCACATGAAAGTCTCCACCAAGGCCGCGGCGCCGGCGGAGGCCACGGCGACCGCCACCGCCCAGACCACGGTCATCACGGAGGAGAAGCCGCCGCAGGTGATCGTCATCGAGTCGTCCAACCCGGAGGTCATCTACGTCCCGACCTACAATCCGACGTCGATGTACGGGGCATGGGGCTATCCGTCGTATCCACCCACGTACTGGCCGCCGCCGGTCGGCTATCCGGGCTCGGGTTTCTGGTGGGGCATGGGCGTCGGCATCGCCATCGGCGCCGGCGGTTGGGGGGGGTGCTGCTGGGGCGGCGGCGACGTCGACATCGATTGGAACGGTGGCGACATCAACATCGGCGGCGGCGACCGGAACCGCGTCTCGCAACGCGGCGACGGCACGGCAAGGTCGGGTGACCGGGCCGCCCAGCGTGGGCAGGGCCAGGCTGGCCAGCGCGGCCAGGGTCAGGGAGCCCAGGCCACCCAGCGCGGCCAGGGCCAGGGCGGGCAGGGCGGGCAGAAGTGGTCGCACAATCCCGAGCATCGCAAAGGCGCGTCGTACCGCGACAACGCGACGGCCTCGAAGTTCGACGGCGCTTCGCGAGGAGCGAGCTCACGCGAATCCTTCCGTGGACGTTCGGGCGAGGCGGGCTCGCGGCCCTCCGCCGGCACGAGCGACCGGCCCGGCGCCGGCACGGGTGACCGCGGCTCCGGCAGCCGGCCCTCCGCTGGCACGGGCGACCGCGGCACTGGCAGCCGGCCCTCCGCCGGCACCTCGGCGGGAGGATCGCGCGGGTCGAGCGGTTCCGGATCGCGCGGGTCGGGCTCCTACGGCGGGTCCGGATCGCGCGGATCGGGCTCCTACGGCGGGTCCGGATCGCGCGGATCGAGCGGCGCCTTCGGAGGAATGAGCAGCGGCTCGCGGGCCGGCAGCTACGGCTCGCGGGGAGGCATGAGCCGGGGTGGTGGCGGCGGCGGCAGGGGAGGGGGAGGAAGACGGCGTTGATTCACGAGACCGCGAAAGGACGAGCCATGAAGACTTCGTACGAGCGAGCAGCGATTGCCCTCATCATCGCGTGGTTCCTCTTCGCCTCCGCGTCCGTGACTTCCGCCGCGCCGAACGCGCCGAAGAGGAAGGCCTATGCATCGCCCCAGGCCGCGGTGGACGACTTCGTCGGAGCCATCCGCAATTACGACCTCAAGGCGCTGCTGGAGATCTTCGGCAGTGAATCCGAGCGGCTCTTCGCGTCGGAGGATCCGGTGGCGGACGGCAACCTGCGCGAGGAGTTCCTGCGGCTGTATGACCAGAAGCACGAGCTCACGCCGCAGGGTGAGCAGACGATTCTCCTCGTCGGCACCGATCCATGGCCAATGCCGATTCCGCTCGTCAGGTCCAGCGCAGGCTGGACGTTCGATACCGAAGCGGGGCTCGACGAGGTCATCAACCGCCGCATCGGACGCAACGAGCTGAGCGCGATCCAGACCTGCCTCGCGCTGGGCGATGCGGAGCGCGAATACTTCCGCCAGGATCGCGACGGCGATGGCATCCTCGAGTACGCACAGACGTTCCGCAGCTCTCCCGGGCTCCACGACGGCCTGTTCTGGCCCGTCGCGGAGGGCGAGCCGCAGAGCCCGATCGGCGAGCTCGTCGTGGCGGCGGCGGACGAGGGTTACGGCCCGACGGACACCGCCTACCATGGATACCGCTACAGGATTCTCTCCTCACAAGGTGCCGCCGCGCCCGGCGGCGCCTACGACTTCATCGTGCGGGGGAATCAGATCGGCGGCTTCGCCATCGTCGCCTTCCCGGCGGACTATGGCGACTCCGGGATCATGACGTTCATGGTGAGCCACGCGGGCATCGTCTACCAGAAGGACCTGGGTGAGCACACGGAGGCCCAGGCTCTCAACATGGAGTTGTTCAATCCGCAAGGTTGGACGAAGGTGGACGAGAAGGACAGGGCGATCATTCCTGATCGTTGATCCGCTCGAGAGGAGAGGCCGGGAATGTCAAGGAAACGCATCCCAAGCACGATGTTCCTTGCGGCCGGGCTGGCGCTCGCCGCGTGCGCCAGCACCAGCATCGTCGAGTCCTGGAAAGCGCCGGAGGCCGGGCCGCTGCGTTTCAAGAAGGTCTTGGCGCTCGCCATCGTCAAGAACGAATCGCTACGCGGCCGCGCCGAAGACGCGCTGCAGAGCAACCTGCGGGGCGTGCAAGCCGTACAGGGCTACAAGCTGATCGGCGCCGCGGAGCTCGGAGATCTCGAGCGGCTGAAGGAGCGGTTGCGGCAGGAGGGCTTCGATGGGGTGGTCGCCCTGCGCCTGGACTCCTCCCGGCAGGAGATGAGCTGGACGAGCACCTCCATGCCGTTGGAGAGTTTCTGGGGCTATTACAACACCTCCTACCCGCCGGCCGAGTTGACGGCCGACACCATCGTCAGGGTGGAGATCAAGATCTACTCCCTCGCCGAAGACAAGCTGATGTGGGCCGGTGTCAGCGAATCGTTCAACCCCAAGGATGCGCAGCAACTCGTCTCCGAGATCGTCGCAGCGGCAGGCAAGGAGCTGCGCAGACAGGGCCTGATCGCGGCTTGAGCGGCGGACCGGACGTTGCCGGCCGAGCCAGAGACGCGTGCAGTGAGACGAGCCGAAACGGCGGTCGCCGTCCTGATCACGCTGGCCGTGATCACGCTCCACGTCGTCCGTCTGCGCCATGCCGGAGCTCTGTGGCGGGACGAGGCGGGCGCCGTGCAGCTCGCCCAGATCCCCACGCTCGGCGAGATCTACGCGCGCTTTCCGCACGAGGCGTTCCCCCTGGTGTTCCCTTGCACCCTGCGGTCGTACATCGCCCTGGCGGGCGACGGCGACCTGGCCCTGCGCCTGTTCGGAATGCTCGTCGGCCTGGCGATCCTGGGCGCGCTGTGGCTCAATGCGCGAGAGGCGGGCAGGCTCCCTCTCGTCTCACTGGCCTTGCTCGGCTTCCATCCTTACTTCCTGCTCTTCGGTGATTCGCTGCGCGGCTATGGCCTGGGGATTCTCCTCATCCTGCTGACCTTCGGCGCCTTCTCCCGGCTGGTGGCGTGGCCGGACTGGCGTACGATTTCCGTGGCCGCCCTGCTGGCTCTGCTCAGCGTTCACTGCCTGTTGCACAACTCGGCCATGCTCCTCGGGATCGGCACCGCCGCGGCGGTGGTCGGCGCGCTCCGCGGGCGCTGGCGCGTGACCGCCGCCTCGCTCGGCATCGGGCTCGTGGCTGCGCTCTCGCTGCTGCCGTATCGCGGGCCGCTGACGGCGGCGCGGCAGTGGGACGTGCTGCTGACCCGGGAGATCGGTGCGCGGAAGATCCTCTACCGTTCCCTGGATGCTCTCGCCTCGCCGCACCGTTTGACCGCATGGATCTGGCTGCTCCTCATCCTCGCCGCCGCCGCCATGGTCCTCCGCGAGAGCGCCGCGGCGGGCCGGGACGCGGCCGGCGCTCCGGCGGCGTCCGACGCGCGCCTCTTCCGTCTGCTCATGATTCCGGCGGCGATGGCCGCGCAATTCGGTTTCTTCACCGTGCTGGGCTACGTGCCGCGCCCCTGGTATCTGCTGCCGGTGATCGCGCTGACCGCCAGCGCTCTCGACGGTCTCTTCGCCCTGGCGGAGCGCTCTCCGGCCCTGCGGCGGGTCGGCCTCGCGACTCCCATGTTGATGGGGATCGTCGCGCTGCCCGGCACGGTGCAAGAGGCGACGGTCCGCATGACCAACGTCGATCTCGTGGCGCGCCGGCTGGCGTCGGAGGCTCGGCCGCACGACCTGGTGCTGGTCGACAAATGGTTCTACGGCGTCAGCTTCAACCGCTACTACCGGGGCCCGGCGGAATGGATGACGTTGCCCGAGCTGTCGGATTACCGCTTCCATCGCTATGACCTGGTCAAGGCCCAGATGGCCGCTCGCGACCCCATGCAAGGGGTGCTCGGCGCGGTGCGGCGCACGCTGCGGTCCAGGCACGCCGTATGGTGGATCGCCGGTTGTGGCGCGCCGCCGGAAGATGCGCTGCCGGCCAGCTTGCCGCCGGCCCCCTATGCCGCCTCCGGTTGGTCGGACGCTCCCTACTATCGCGTTTGGACGCGGCAAGTCGAGGGCTTTCTGCATCGCCATGCGCGTCGCGAGACCGCCCTCCCCATCGCTTCGGGCCAGCCGGTGAGCCCCTACGAGTGTCTGACGATCCGCCGCTTTCAGCAGTGGCAGGACTATGGGTAGTACCCGCTGATGGTCCGCGCCTCCAACACGGCCGCGCCGCGCCGGCCACGCTTGAAGAAAAGTGGAAGTTGGACCTTGGTCCCATTGCGCCGGACGCGCGGGGCTCGTACTTTCCGGTTGGAGGAGGAACCCTCATGTCGAAGCCCCACTGCAACTGGCGGCGAGCGATCGCCGCGGAAGTGGTATGCGTGACGTTCCTGGGCGGCGCGTCGCTCGCGGCCGCTCAACCTACGGCGCAGAAGCCCGCGCGTGAGATTTTCACCGCGTTCGCCAGCAACGTTGGAACGGCGGACGGGTCGCAGGGTGCAAGCCGGTCGGAGATCATCCACGTGATCATCGAGCGGTGGTCCACCGACCAGGAGCGCCAGGCGCTCGTCAAGGCTTTCGAGCAGAAGGGGGCGGACGGCCTGCTTGCCGCGCTGCAGAAGATGGAGAGCCTCGGCACCCTGCGGGCGTCGAGCACTCTCGGCTGGGACCTCCGCTATGCCGTCCAGGTGCCCATGGCGGACGGCGGACGGCGCATCATCGTCGGCACAGACCGCCGGGTCAATTACTGGCAAGCCAGCGGCGACAAGAGGGCGGGCTACCCGTTCACCCTGGTCGAGCTGCGCCTGGACAAGGAAGACCGGGGAGAGGGCCGCATGTCGATCGCCACCAAGATCGGCCGCAGCAAGGACGGCACGCGCATCGAGCTCGAGCACTTCTCGTCGGATCCCGTGCGCCTCCAGGACGTGCACAAGGAGAAGGATTGACAGTTGTGGCCCCGCTGGCCGGTCCCGCAGTTTGCCGTTCGAACCTGGAAGGAGGCGCGTTTCGCCGCCGCGCTTTCTGGCTGTTCATTCTCCGTGGCGGAGCCGCCGTGCTGCTCGGCCTGCTGGCCTTTCTCTGGCCGGCCCCCACTTTGCTGACGCTGGTCTGGCTGTTCGGCACCTATGCGCTGGTGGATGGCCTTGCCACCGCCTACTTCTCCTCGGCGAATCGCAAGGTCGATGAGGACTGGTGGGAAACCTTCTTCGCAGGTTTGATCGGCATGTCGATCGGCTTCATGACTCTGTTGCGGCCGCGCCTCACCTGGCTTGCACTGCTGCTGTTGATCGGCATCCGCGCTCTCGTCGACGGCGCGTTGGAGGTCGCCTTCGCGTTCCGGGCGCGCAAGCTGGGGGGCGGTGAGTGGCTGATCGTCCTCGCTGGAGTGCTCTCCGTGCTCTTCGGCCTTGCCGTGATCGCGGTCCCGCTCGGCGGTGTGCTGGCCCTCGCGTCGCTGATCGCGGCCTACGCGATGTTGTTCGGCGTGGTGCAATTCGCGCTGGTGTGGCGCCTGCCGCAATGGAAATAGCAGGCCCACTCGTATCAGACCAAGGTCCAATTTCCAAGGCTCACCATTTCGCACACAGTTCCGCCAGGAAGGATGGTCACATGCAAGAGAGAAAGGAGCGAGATATGAAGCGGAGGATCGTCTTCGCAATCCTGTTGACCCTCGTGCTGGCCGCGAGCTTCGCGCCCGCGCAGGCACAGAGCAGTGGCTACAGATTCTTCGAGGTCTATGGCGGCTACTACGATCCAGGCCTCGACGAACTCGACAACGACATCACTCTGGGGCTGCGCTACGGCAGGCGGTTCAACCCTAGCTGGGGCTGGGAGCTCACGGGCGGCTTCTTCGACCTCAACGGCGATGCCAACCGGCCGCTCGCGGGAACGGTCGGCGACGCCAATGCGTACCTGGTCGACGCATCGGGCATCTGGTTCATCGCCGGCAGCAACTTCGCCGTGCTCGGCGGCGTCGGCTTCGCAACCGTCGACGTCGACGTCGTCGGCACCACCGAGGACGTATCCGACGACGCGTTCACCTACCACTTCGGCGCCTTCTACGAGTGGGACATCGGCGAGAAGTTTTTCTTCAAGCCGGAGGTGCGCGTGAGGAAGTTCGAGGGCGACACCTACGAGAAGTCGGACAGCGAGTACGATCTGGCATTGGGCTGGAGGTTCTGATCCGGCAGGACCTTGCTGAGGCGGGGCCGCAACGCCGG
>JBIOVX010000276.1:0-39201 GCA_044868005.1 Thermoanaerobaculia bacterium
GCGACTTCACCGACCTGGAGACCAAGAACGCCAAGCTCAACGCCCAGATCGCCGCCAACAACTCGGCGACGGCGTTCTACTTCGACAACGACAAGGTGAAGATCGGCCGCAACGCCGGTCCCACCCGCCCGCAGGAGACCACCTGGAACCAGAGCCACTTCGGCAAGGTGCCCACGGCCTACAAGGCTGAGGACACGCACATCTTCTCGTCGAACTTCTACCTCACCGGCATGTACTCGCACGTCAACGGCGGGTTCCAACTGGTGCCCCAGGGCGGCTTCGCCCCCGACAGCCCGGCCGCCACTCTGGACCCCGGCCTCATCTGGCACAACAGCTTCCAGCTCTTCCAGACCGAGCGGCCGCAGGACCAGTACAAGGCCGACGCCAGCAGCTTCTTCAACACCGGCAGCCTCTCGCACGAGCTCAAGTTCGGCGCCGGCTACCGCGAGGCCGAGGTCGAGTCGCTGAGCGTCTGGGGCGGCGGCGGCTTCATCCAGGACGCCGCCCTGTTCGGCCTGCCGGCCGGGTTCAACTACCTGGCTTTCGCCCGTGACAGCGGCCTGCACGTCCAGCAGGAGTACACCGACGTCTATGCGCAGGACACCTTCACCTCGGGCAACCTGACGGTCAACCTCGGCGTGCGCTGGGACAAGCAGGAGTCGACCAACCTCGCCAGCGGCGCGGCGGCAAATCCGATCGTTCCCAACCTGCTGCCGGCCGTGAGCTACAACGGCGGCGACGGCGGCTTCGACTGGACGAGCATCACTCCGCGCCTGGGCCTCACCTATGCTCTCGGCGCCGAGCGCAAGACCCTGCTGCGGGCGAGCTTCTCGCGGTTCGCCGACCAGATGGGAACGGCCGTCGGCAGTTGGCTCAACCCGCTGGCTTTGCCGGGCTATCTGTACTTCTACTCCTCCCAGCCGACCGAGCCCGGCGGCGGGCCGCTCAATCCCGCGCTCCTCCGCGGCGTGGCCGGTCAAAGCGCCAACGTCCATCCGCTCACCGGCGGGCTGCTGCAGTCCAACGGCGTCGATTCCGGCCTCAATGCTCCCACCACGGACGAGCTGCTGTTGGGCGTCGAGCACGCGCTGCTGCCCGAGTTCGTCGTCGGAGTCAACCTGACCTACCGCCAGTACACGGACATCCTGGAGCCCAACCTGCTGGTGTTCGACGGCGACGCGTCGGCGTGCAACGCGTCCGGGTTCATCGTCGACTGCCCGGCGTTTGCCGCCGGCAACCTGAATTCCCTCGGCCGCCAGGCCCGGCGCTCCGACTTCATCCCGACCACGTTCCAGCAGGCGATGCCCGACGGCTCGACGCGGACGATCACCTGGTATCGCCTGTCGCCGAGCGTCAGCACCCGCGGCGGGCAGTTCCTCACCAACGGCGGCCGCGAGCAGGAGTACAAGGGCGCGTCGCTGGTGTTCAACAAGCGGCTCGCCAACCGCTGGATGATGCGCGGCAACTTCTCCTGGGCGGACTGGACCTGGAGCAAGGTCCCCGGGGACGACGTGGAGAATCCCACCCTCACCCTGGCGGGCAACGGCACCGGCAGCCCGCTGGTGTTCAGCGGCGGCCAGCGCGAGGGCGATCCCGTGCTGCAAGGCTCGGGCACGGGCTCGGGCTCCAAGGGAGGCATCTACATCAACAGCAAGTGGTCGTACAGCTTGAACGGCCTCTACCAGATCGCTCCCGACCGTCCGTGGGGCTTCAACGTGGCGTTGAACCTCACCGGCCGCGAGGGCTACCCCGTGCCGTACTTCCGGCGGCAAGGCGGCAACCTGGCCAATGAGAACTTCTCCTTCACGCGCGTGCAACTGACGGACTCGCCGGACGAGTTCCGCCTCGACGACATCCACCTCGTGGACGCCCGGGTGGAGAAGGAATTCACGTTCAGCGACTTCGGCCTGACCCTCGGCGCCGACGTCTTCAACGTCTTCAACGAGTCGACCATTCTGCAGCGTCAGCATCGCCTGCAGGTGGCGACCGCCAACAACGTCAACGAGATCGTCAGCCCGCGGGTCATCCGCCTCGGCGCGCGGCTGAGCTTCCGGTAGGCCGAGCGCTCATCGTTCACTGACTGCCGCCGGGGGCGACTCCGGCGGCTTTTTTGCGCAAGATTTTCCTAGAACTGAAACCCCTTCTTCCTCTATTTTCTTCTTCGGATGTTTGGGCCTCGCCCCTAGAGGAGTCCAACCTTCCGAATGGTGGTACGACCGTCACGCGCGTCGTGACGGTCCCTTTTTAGGCTTGAGCCATCGGCGATGCGAAACGATACGATGTGGCCGGGATTGAAGCTGCGGGCCGCGGTGATGCTCGCCCTGTCGCGCCAGGAGAACTACGCCGCCGGCATCGCGCGCGAGCTGCGTTTCAGAGGATACCAGGTGTCCGACGCCACCATCCACGGCCTGATGCGGGATCTCATCAACGACGGCCTCATCGAGGACGCCGCCGGGCTGGCCCGCCGGGGGCGCGGCCCCAAGAGGTTTTTCCGGCTCTCCGCGATGGGAAGAGCGAGGTCCGAATCGATCGAGCGCGCCATCCGATCGCTGCTGCAGGAGAGCGGCTGAAGCTCACGTCATTTGCGGGCAAAACCGATCAATCGGCTTCAAGACGCGCGGCGGTCTCTTTCCCTACCGTAGGGTCATGTTTCGCGCGACCGACCCGATCCGCAGAGCGCTCGACCACATCCACGCCTGTTATGAAAGCCACCTTTCCGTCGAGGAGCTGGCGGAGGTGGCCGGTCTCAGCCCCTTCCACTTCGTGCGCCGGTTTCATGCCGAGACAGGGCTCCCGCCGCACGCGTATCTGATCCGTTATCGCATCGAGAAGGCGAAAGAGCTGCTGCTCGCGAGCTTTCCGATCGCCGAGGTCGCGATGCGGTTAGGCTTCTCGGACCAGAGCCATCTCGGCCATCACTTCAAGGCGATCGTCGGCCTCTCTCCCGGCCGCTTCGTCCGCCGCCTCGCCGCCGGCTGACGGCGAGCGGCACGGCCTTCAACCCGCGGAGGCCCGACGAACCGCGCCCGGCGTGGTGCCGAACTGGCGGCGGAACGCCCGCGAGAAATGGCTCTGGTCGGCAAAGCCGGCCTCCAGCGCAATCTCCGCCAGCGACCGCTCTCCGGCGCGGAGCTCCTCCATGGACCACTGCAGGCGCAGCGTCCGCAGATAATCGCTGGGCGTGACGCCGTACGCATGGCGGAAGGCGCGCGTCAACGACGCCGGATGCACCCGCGCCTCCCGGGCGAGGGTGCGGAGCTCGAGCTCCTGGTCGCGAAACCGTTCGTGCAGCATGTCGCGCACGCGGCGCAGCCAACGTGGCAGCGCGGCGCTCGTGCCGAACGCCTCGCCGCTCCTGCACAGGCTCGCCAGCAGCTCGAGCCCGAGTCCCTGGAGACCGAGGGCCGTGGCGGCGTCGCCGATGTCCAGCTCCCGTGCGATGCGGTGCGCGAGGGTGACGAGCTCGGCCTGCCGCAGGCACACGACCGGCACGGGGTGAGGCCGGGCGGCTTCGAAGCTCTCCCAGCCCGCCGCCGTCACGACGATGTTGATGTTGTCGCATCCGTCCTCGCGGTAATGGTCCGCGTGGACCTCGCCCGGCGCGCGATAGAGGACGGCGAAGCGGTCGCACGTTTCGGGCGAGCGCGCTCTTGCGTAGCGCTCCTCGAAGGAACCGGCGACCAGGATGCTGATGGTCGCCACTTCATGGTAATGCTCACCGAGGTCTGCTTCATGGACACAGCGGGCGAAGCGAAAGCCGGGGACCTCGGCCGCGCGCAGGATGCGCACGGGCTGCGCTGGTGAGGGCTGACAGATCGCGGTCATCCTCGCAGAGATCAAAGATCATCTCCTTCGCAAGCAGGGCCCCCCAAGGATTCGTACGCACCGGGACAGTACAAGTTTCAGGCGCCGAGACCATCCCTCATCAGGCGAATTCTTCGAGCAGCTCCGTGCAGAGCTCCCGCGTAGCATCGCCGGCCAGGCCGCTGTTGGACGCCGCGACGACCGCCGCGTCATGCGAGGGCACGATGAGGATGCGCACGAAGAACCATCCCCCGCTGCCCGCGCCGAAGTGCGTCACGCCCCAGCGCTGATCGGGTCGTACTCCCCAGCCGAGGGTAAATCCTGAGTTGCCTCCGCCTGGCATACGGTGGAGCCGCTCGTACATCGTTTGGGGGAGCAGGGCGCGCCGGCCGCGCAAACCGTTCAGGTGATCGGCCGCGTAGAGGGCAAGATCGCCGATCGAGCCATGAACCGCGCCCGCCGGCCACAGACAGACCGCGAGCTGGCGCGATTCGTCGAGGGGTAACTCAACGATTCGTCCGTCGCTCTCAGAGTGGCCATACGGCTGGTTCGGGGTCTTCGCCGTGGCGGGATAGCCGAAGCCCACATTCGTCATTTTCAAAGGACCCGCGATCTCGCGCATCAACAGGTCCTCCCAAGAGGCGCCGGCCGCGCGTTCGATCATGGCGCCGGCCGCCGCGTAGCCGACGTTGGAGTATGCGTCGTTTCCCGAGCCGTTATTGGGCTCCTCCTTCCCCAGCACGTCCGCAAGGAATGCGAGACGTTGCTCCGCCGGCGTACCCTGGAGCGTCTTCATAGCCTCCACCTGCTGCCGGCTCGGTTGGGTATACGCCGGAAATCTCGCCTGATGAGCGAGCAGGCGCTCCAGCGTGGCCGACCGGTATTCAGGACGCCCCTTCGCCGCAAGCACCGGCAACGCGTCCGCGAGAGACGTCGTCCACTCGAGTTGCCCCTTGTGAACGGCCACGGCGGCTAACGTCGCGGTCATCGACTTCGTACAGGACGCGATGTGGAATCGGTCGTCGGGCTCTACCTTGTCCGGCGCCCCGTGGCGTCGTACACCGCTGACGCCGCTCGCCACGACCTTGCCTCCTACACCCGCGGCGGCTGCCAGGCCGGGCAGTTTGTGCTTCACCCGAATGCGTTCGAGGATCTTGTCCAATCTTTCGGCAGGTGACGCGGTGCGCGGTTGCGCGAGAGTACCAGCGCCCGACCAGAAACAGTCCAAGCCTCCGACCGCGATCAAGCGGATTGCGGCTCGCCGTGTGAGTCTCAGCTCGGGCATGGAAAGCCCCCTGCGCCATGCGATCTACGTCGCCGCCGGGCTCCGATCAGGCCCATCACCGGGAACTGGTCGAGGAACTGACGGAGGCGTCTTAGATGAGTAGGCCGCGGGATCATCGCTGGCCAAATCTACCTTGAAATCCCGGAGCCTGGCTCCCGATTTTCAAGGTGTTGCAGTGCGCCCGAGGCCTCGGTTGACGCAGCCGCGGCGGGTCGTTATCCTCGTCATCGGCCTTTGGAGAAAGTTGATGTCCGAACCAGCATATCCCCTTGCATTTCCCGAATCGGACAACGGGCAGACTTGGCCGGCCCAGGGAGAGTGGACCTATGAGGACTACAGACGCCTGCCCGATGACGGACGGCGGTACGAGGTTCTCCGAGGGGCTCTCTACGTGACGCCCGCTCCGGCTTACAGCCATCAGTTCGCCGTTTGGCAGCTCGGCCGTCTCCTCGGCAACTTCGTCGTGGAGAACGACCTCGGAGTGATCCTTCTGGCCCCCTTCGATACCCTGCTGCCACGAGGCATCGCCAGCCCCGTCCAGCCTGATCTTGCCTTCGTCCGGAAGGAGAATCAGCCCCGACCCGAGGATGGAAACTTCAAAGGAGTGCCGGACCTCGTCGTGGAGGTCCTCTCACCCGGCACTCGCCGACTCGACCGCACTGTCAAGCTCGCTGCCTACCGCGACGCTGGAGTCCCGGAGGTCTGGTTCGCCGATCCCAGGCCGCGCACGATTCAGGTGCTGGTCCTAAGCGCCGATGGAAGGGAGTATGTCGAAAAGGGTGTCTATGGAATGGGGAAGAGCGTGACGTCAGCTGTCTTCACCGGCTTGCGGTTGCAGGTGAATCTTGTCTTCCCCGCGCTCTGATCCCGTAATCGCCGCAGTCCTGAGCACTTCGTCGAGAAAGGCAAATTCCTCTTCAAGCTCGTCATAGGCCTTGCGAAGGGCCGGCCGTTTCAGCGCACGCGCTCGAAACTGCTTCAGTGTGCTGCTCATCTTTCGCTTCCTTCAAGCGCGACTTCCACCCCCATCTCCTGCAATGCCCGCACGCTCAGCCCGTCCTTCCGCAACGCCGCGATCCCTTCCGCGCAAGCCATGGCGCCGGAGAGGGTGGTGATGCAGGGGATGTCGTACTTGAGAGCGGTGCGGCGGATGGCTCCGTCGTCTTCGTGCGACTCGCGGCCTAGCGGGGTGTTGATCACCAGCGCGATCTCGCCGTTGATGAGGTGGTCTACGACGTGTGGCCTAGCCTCGTGGACCTTCAGCATCGTGCGCACTTCGAGGCCGTGGGCGTGCAGGTACTCGGCGGTGCCTTCCGTCGCCGCCAGCGCGAAGCCGAGCTCGGCCAGACGCCGCGCCACCGGCAGCAGGCCCGGCTTGTCGCGGTCGTGGACGGAGACGAAGGCCGTTCCCTCCAGCGGCAGCTCGTGGCCGGCCCCCATCCAGGCTTTCGCGAAGGCGGTGCCGAAGGTGAGGCTCTCCCCCATCACCTCGCCCGTGGACTTCATCTCCGGCCCGAGCACCGGATCGACTCCCGGGAAACGGCGGAAGGGGAAGACCGGCGCCTTCACGAAGACGCCCGGCACGGCGGGCTCTTCGGTGAAACCCACCTCCTCTAAGGTCTTGCCAGCCATCACGGCGGTCGCGATCTTGACCAGCGGCACGCCCACGGCCTTGGCGATGAACGGCACGGTGCGCGAGGCCCTCGGATTCACCTCCAGGACGTAGATGCGGCCATCCTTCAAGGCGAACTGCACGTTCATCAGGCCCACCACGCCGAGCCGCAGCGCCAGCCGCCGGGCGATCTCGCGCATGCGGTCCTGGTCCTCTCGCGACACCTTGTACGGCGGCAGCACGGCCACCGAGTCGCCGGAGTGGATGCCGGCTTCCTCGATGTGCTGCAGGACGCCGGCGACCACCGCCCGCCGGCCGTCCGCCAGCAGGTCGAGGTCCACCTCGAAGGCGTCCTCCAGAAAGCGGTCGACGAGCACAGGGTGGCCGGGGGAGACCTCCGCCGCTTCGTGCATGTAGCGCTCGAGGGTCGACTCATCGTAGACGATGGCCATCGCCCGGCCGCCGAGCACGTAGCTCGGCCGCACCAGCACCGGATAACCGATGCGCGCCGCCACCTCGCGCGCCTCCGCGAACGAAGTGGCCGTGCCGTTCTCCGGCTGCAGGATGCCTTCCTCCGCGAGCAGCGCGCCGAAGCGGCGGCGGTCCTCGGCGAGGTCGATGGCGTCCGGCGGCGTGCCCAGGATCGGCACCCCCGCGGCGGCGAGCCCGCGCGCGAGCTTGAGCGGTGTCTGGCCGCCGAGTTGCACGATGACGCCTTGCGGCCGCTCGCGGTCGAGGATCTCCAGCACGTGCTCCAGCGTCAGCGGCTCGAAGTAGAGGCGGTCGGAGGTGTCGTAGTCGGTGGAGACGGTCTCCGGATTGCAGTTGACCATCACCGTCTCGTAGCCCATCTCGCGCAGGGCGAAGGCGGCGTGCACGCAGCAGTAGTCGAACTCGATCCCCTGGCCGATGCGGTTCGGGCCGGAGCCGAGGATGACCACCTTCGGGCGATCGTCGGGCTCGCTCTCGTCCTCGTCGCCAAAGGTCGAGTAGAGGTAGGGCGTCGTGGCCGGGAACTCGGCGGCGCAGGTGTCCACGCGCTTGTAGACGCGCTTGAGGCCGAGCCGCGCACGGGCGGCGGCAACGTCCTTCTCGGCGCAGGCGAGGAGGCCGGAGATGCGCGCATCGGTCAAGCCGAAGAACTTGGCCTTGCGCAGTAGCGCCTTCGGCACCGAGGCGAGGTCCCAGCAGGCGAGCTCCGCCTCCAGCTCCACGATCTCGGCGATCTCGCGCAGGAACCAGGGATCGATGTGCGAGGCCTCGTTGACCTCCTCGGGCGTCCACCCTTGGCGCAGGGCGGCGAAGACGGCGAACAGGCGCTCCCAGTTCGGCGTCGCCAGGCGCCGGCGGAGGCGCACGGGATCGGACATCCGGCGCTCGCGCGAGATCGGGCTGCCGTCGAGCTCCAGCGCCGAGAGCCCCTTCATCAGCGCCTCCTTGAAGGTGGAGCCCATGGCCATCACCTCGCCCACCGATTTCATCGAGGTGCCGAGCGTGGTCGAGGTGTCCGGGAACTTCTCGAAGGCCCAGCGCGGGATCTTCACCACCGTGTAGTCGAGCGTCGGCTCGAAGGCGGCGTAGGTCTTGCCGGTGATGTCGTTGGGGATCTCGTCGAGCGTGTAGCCGACGGCAAGCAGAGCGGCGATCTTGGCGATGGGAAAGCCCGTGGCCTTGGAGGCGAGGGCCGAGCTGCGCGAGACGCGCGGGTTCATCTCGATGACTACCCGCTCGCCGGTCTTCGGATCGACGGCGAACTGGATGTTCGAGCCGCCGGTGGCCACGCCGACGCGGCGGATCACCTTGAAGGCGTCATCGCGCATGGCCTGGTACTCGCGGTCGGAGAGGGTCTGCTGCGGCGCCACAGTGATCGAGTCGCCGGTGTGCACGCCCATGGCGTCGAAGTTCTCCACCGAGCAGACGACGATGGCGTTGTCCGCCGTGTCGCGCATCACCTCCAGCTCGAACTCCTTCCAGCCGAGGACGGACTGCTCGACGAGCACGCGGTGCGCCGGGCTCGCCTGCAGCGCCGCGGCCACCACTTCCTCCAGCTCGTCGCGGTTGTAGGCCACGCCGCCGCCCTCGCCGCCGAGGGTGAAGCTCGGCCGGATGATGACCGGATAGCCGACCTCGGCGACGATCTCCCGCGCCTCCTCCAGGCTGCCCGCGTAACCGCTCTTCGGCACCTTGAGCCCCACCTCTTCCATGGCCTGCTTGAAGAGCAGCCGGTCCTCGCCGAGCTGCAGGGCCTCGATGCCGGCGCCGAGCACCTCGACGCCGTAGCGCGCCAGCGCCCCTCGCTCGTCGAGCGCGATGGCGAGGTTGATGCCGGTCTGGCCGCCGACGGTGGGCAGCAGGGCGTCCGGCCGCTCGCGCTCGAGGATCTTCTCGACCACCTCGGGCACCAGCGGCTCGACGTAGGTGGCGTCCGAGAACTCCGGGTCCGTCATGATCGTCGCCGGGTTCGAGTTGACGAGCACCACCCGGTAGCCCTCGCGCTTCAAGGCGCGGCAGGCCTGGGTGCCCGAATAGTCGAACTCGCACGCCTGCCCGATGACGATGGGACCCGAGCCGAGGACGAGGATGGAGCGGAGATCGGTGCGGCGGGGCATCGGGGAGGGAGTGTATCAGCCGCCCCCGCGCATTTTTCTGTTCCACCGCCCCCCCGACGCTGTCTTACTCCGTATGCACGCCCTCGCCATGATCGTCGGTTATCCTAGTCCGGCCCCGCTTAGCAGCCCCAGGCATGGATCTCGACACCCTCACCGACGAAGAGCTGATCGCCACGGCGCGGCAGCCCGGCTCCGCGGCCGACGCGGCTCTGGCCGTCCTCTACCGGCGCTACTACTCCAAGGTGGCCGGCTGGTGCCTGCGCATCTCGGGCGACCGGCAGGAGGCGGCCGACCTGGCGCAGGAGGTGTTCCTGCGGGTGCACGAGCGGCTCGGCTCCTTCCGCGGCGAGAGCCGGTTTTCGACCTGGCTCTACACGGTGACGCGGAGCGTCGCCATCAACCGCGGCATCGCGGCGCGGCGGCGGGAGACCCGGGACCTGGACGACGAATCCGTGCCCGAGCCCGTGGAGCCCTCGCCGGGAGCGGACGAGGAGCTCGGCCGCGGCCAGATCGCGGCGGCCCTGCGCGAGGCCATGGCGCGGGACCTGGAGCCGCTCGAAGCCAAGGTCCTCTATCTCCACTACGTCGACGGCATGCCGCTCGCCGGCATCACCGACCTGCTGCGGCTCACCAACAAATCGGGCGCCAAGGCCTACATCGTGAGCGGCGGGCGGAAGCTCAAGCGCCGTTTCGGACGGTGGCTCGCCCGCCAGTCCGCTGAAGGAATCGTGTCATGACGACCGACGCACCCCGAGATCTGCAGGATTGGCTGCGCGCCGCGTATTCATCGCCAGAGGCGTCCGCGGACGCAGGCTGCCCGCCGCCCGAGGCCTACCTGGAGGCGGAATCCGGCGCCTTGTCGGCGGACGCCAGCCGGGCCCTCGACGAGCACGCCGACCGCTGTCCCGCCTGCGCCGCCGAGCGGGATCTCGCGCGCCTGTGGGACGCCGCTCCGGAGGCGGCCGGCACGCGCCCCGAGGACGTGGCGTTCGTCGTCTCGCGGCTCGAGGAAAGCTCGCCGGTTGCCACGCCGGCGGCCAAGGTCGTGCCGTTCCGCGGCCCGCGCCCTCAGGCGCCTCCCGCGCGCTCGCGCTCCTTCACCTTCACCCGCCTCGCCGCCGCCGCGGTCCTGGTGCTCGCCGCGGGGCTGGGAATCCGGACCCTCTATCAGCCGGAGCCGCCGCTGCCCGCCCCGCAGACCGGCGGCGCGGTGCGCAGCGCCGAGATCGAGACGCTGGCGCCGCGCGGCGAGCTGGAAGAGATTCCCCGCGAGCTGCGTTGGAATCCTTGGAACGGTGCTCTTTCTTATCGGGTGCGGCTGATCGCGGTGGACGGCGCGGTCCTGTGGGAAACCACGGTCTCCGCTCCGCCGGCCCGCCTGCCAAGCGAGGTGACCGGCCGGCTGCACCGGGCGGTCTCCTATACCTGGACCGTGGAGGCTCTGGGAGCGGACGGTTCCGTGCTCGCGGCCTCGGAACCGGTCTCCTTCAGGACGAAACCCCAACCGGAAGGGCCGCTGTAATCCTTGGAGTTGACGTCATGATTCGAACCCTTCGTTTTCCTCTCTGCTCCGCCCTGATCGCTCTGGCGTTTCTGCTCTCCGGCGTGCCGGAGGCGTCCGCCCGGCACGGCGAGCGGACGTTGAAGCTGCGCGTCAATGACGCCATCGGCAAGCCGGGCGGCACGGTGGCCGTCGTGCTGCGCACCTATGCGGCGCGTCCCATCCGGCAGGGCCAGATCTCGCTGCGCGTGCGCAGGCGCCCGACGTCCAAGGCGGCGCTCACGGTCGCCGAGCTCACTCAGCCGCCGCGGCCGATCGCCACGCTGGTGAGCGCCGTCGTCTACAGCACGCGCGTCGACGCCACGAGCCAGGCCTCTCTCTCCAGCGCCCTGGAGAGCCAGGGGATCAAGGTCCAGTTCGCCTCGCCTTCGGCCACCGTCAACGCCTCGGACGGCCCGCTCGCGGTCTTCTTCCTGCGCCTCGACCCGTCCGTGGCTCCGGGCCAGACGTACCTCCTGGAGGTGGACCCGGGGGTTACCTCGCTGACGGACGGCTCCGGCCGGGCGATCGCCATCGAGCCCGTCAATGCCGAGCTCACCATCCGCGCCGCCACCGATCCCCTGGCCATCGAGGCCGAGGGGGACGAGGTCGAGCCGGGCGAGACGGCGGAGCTGGGGGTGCAGACCTTCGAGCCGTTCGCGGTCTCCGGCGGCCGGGTGACCCTGCGCTTCAATCCCGCCGTGGCCGCCGGAGCGCCGTCGGTCGTCATGGACCCGCGTTACGGCAAGGCGACGTTCCAGGTGGACCGCTCGAAGTCGGGCGTCCTCGTCGTCGACTTCCAGTCGCCGGACAAGACGCTCAACACCGTGCCCGGGGCCTTCCTCGGCGTCAGCCTGCCCACTCGCGCCTCCGCCGGAATCGGCACTTCCTCGCCGGTGACGCTCGATCCCGCCGGCACGTACCTGCTGAGCGTCCGGGGCCGGAAGCTGCGGCTCAAGCTGGAGAACGGCGAGATCTCCTTCCGCTGAGGCGAAGGGCCGCGAGCCCGCCGAGGCCCAGGAGGACGAGGAGGGCCGCTCCCCACGGCCAGCGCCGCGGCGCCACGCGCGGGCCGTCTCCCACCAGGATGTAACCGGCCCAGAGGGACGGCCGGTTCCAGCTCGGATCGGCCCGCAGCCGCAGCTTGGCCCGGCGCAAGGCCTCGGCCGGCGTCCGCCCGGCTCCGAGCTGAGCGTAGAGCTGCTCCATGAAGACGGCGGTCGAGGCGTCGCCGACGTCCCAGAGCGTCGCCACCACCGCAGGCGAGCCCGCGGCGAGGAACGATCCGGTGAGGGAAGCCAAGGCGGGGCCTTCCTCGCCGGAGCTCAGAGCCGTGCGGCAGGCGGCGAGCACCGCGAGATCGCAGCGGCCGCGGAGGCCCGCGATCTCCGCGGGATGCAGCAGACCGTCGTCCTTGCCGCCGGGGCTCAGGAGGATCGCGGCCCCGCCGCCCGGTCCCTCGGCCACCACCGTGTGCGTGGCGAGGTGCACCACCCGCGCTTCTCCGCTCAGGGCGCTGCGAAAGGCCTCTTCCGTCGCCCGCTCGCCCAGCAGCAGCGCGCTCCGTCCGCCGAGGAGGCGCGCGATCGCCGTGAGCTCCCGCGTTGCGGCCGGCAGGGGGACGCTTCGCGGTTGGTGCGGCGCGCCGAGCCCGACGATCCGAAGAGGTGCCGGTCCGTCTCTTTCCTGCCGCCGCAGACCGAGCATCGAGGCGCTGGGCAGGTACACCACGGCCGCTGCCTCGACAAGAGGGATTCCCGAGCGCTCGAGGATCTCGAACGGCAGGTAATGGAGGATGCCGTCCGGAGCGATGTGGAGAAGCTCTCCCGGCTCGGCCGCGGTGAGGAGAGCTCGCGACAGCCGGGCCACGTCGGTGGAAGGAGGCTCGGCGCCGCGGGCGAGACTCCGGTGGACCCGGAGGACGGCGTCCAGCACCGGCCGCTTGGGACCCAGGTCGGCCATGCGCAGGCCGCTCCGGCGGATCGTCCACAGGTAAAGATGGCTTTCTCCGAAGAAGTATTCGAGGACCGTCCCCTCTCCGGCCCGCTCCCGGATCTCGGCCGCGCGGAGCGGCGCGGCCGGCGCCCGGCCGGCGCCCAGCGCGTCCAGCAGATCCCGCGCCTTGGCCCGCTGCACCACCTCCAGGGCGCGGGCGGCGCCGCGTCCCCGGCTCCGGCGTTCCATGCGCCAGAGGACGTCGACCGTGGCCGCGTACACCGCGCGCTTGTCGCCGAAGTAGCCGGCGCGCCACGACTCGCGCGCGAGGCCCGCCCGCACCCGCTCGATCTCGCGCAGCGCCTGCTCGAAATGAACCAGCGCGCCGGCGAGATCTCCGCGCGCCGCGGCGGTGCGGCCCAGCCCCTCGCGCGCCGACCAGCGCCCCTCCGCCGAGCCGCTCTCCTGCGACACGGCGAGGCATCGTCCAAAGACATCCTCTGCCTCGGCGAGCCGCCCGCGCGCCACGAGGAGGCGGCCGAGGTAGAAGAGATCCTGGATCTCCTCCGTCCGATCGCCGCTCCGCCGGGCCAGCCGGAGCGCTTCGCGGTAAGCCGCCTCGGCTTCGGCCGGCCGCTCGAGGTTGAGATGCAGCGCCAGCCCGAGGTTGAGGAAGGCGTTCGAGAGCCCCGCCGGATCCTCGGTGCGGCGAAAGAAGTCGACGGCCTCCCGGAAGGCGGCCACGGCGCTCACCGGATCTCCCAGGTTGCGCTGGATCACCCCGGCGTTGACGAGGAGGGCGGCGCGCCGCCGAGGCTCCAGAGACTCGCTCCCGGCGAGCAGCTCCTTGTAGAGATCGAGCGCCTCGCGAAAGGCGCCCATCTTCTCGAAGACCACTCCCTGGTTGATGCGCGCGATGGCCCGCTGCTCCGCCGCCCAAGGCTCGCCGCCATGCCGCGCCGCGAGATCCGCGGCCTCGCCGTAGAGCCGCATCGCCTCGGAGTAGCGGCCGCGGGTGAGCGCGAGGGCTCCGAGGTTCCCGAGGTTGATGGCCTGCGCCTCGGCGTCGCCGAGCCGGCGGTTGAGCGCCAGGGCGGCGCGAAACGGCGGCTCCGCCTCGCCCGGCCGGCCCAGCGCTTCGAGCGTGAGTCCCAGATTGTTGAGCGTCTCGGCGACGGCCGCCGGATCGCCGAGAGCGCGGCGCAGGCGCAGGGCCTCGCGGCAGTCCGGAAGCGCGGCGCGGAAATCTCCCAGATCCCCGAGCAGGACGCAGGCGTTGTTGAGCGCCGTGGATGCCACGACGGGATCCGAAACGGACGTAGCCGCGGCCACCGCCCGGTAGGCGCGCAACGCCTCGCGCAGCCGTCCCGCGGTGTGGAGGGAGATGGCCTCGTCGATGGACTGCGCCGCCGCCGGTGCGCCAGCTAAGAGGACGGCGCTCAGCAGCCCGGCCGAAAAAAACCTCAATTTGGCTGTTCCCGCCGGCGTCCGCGCCTGTCTCATCGGAGTGAACAAAGAAACGGGCCGAGGCCGAGATCCTCACTGCCCCCAAGAATAAGAAAGGAACTCTGATGAACCGTCATCGCCTCTTCGTCCTCCTGGCCACCCTCTCCCTCTCGACCCTCGCCCTGGGCGCCGTCGGCTGCTCGAATTCCCACAGCCCCACCGAGCCCGCCTTCGACGAGCCCCTCGCGGCCGCCAGCTCCGCCTCCACCGTGGGCGAGAAGCGGCACGGCGCCGACGATCCCGCCGGCGATGACCGGGGCGGCCAAACCAACAACCGCCGCGGCCGTGGCAACGACGGCCGCCAGGATGACAACAACCGCCGTGGGCGCGGCAACGGTAACGGCCAGCAGCGTCCCCCGCAGGCCGGCGCCGAGTTCGAGGGTACCGTGACCTCGGTCAACGGCGGCACGCTCGTCCTCGCCGGCGGCACCCGCGTCCTCGTCAACGGTCAGACCCAGTGGATCGCTCGCGGAGACCTCTTCTCCCTGGCCCAGGTCGCGGGCTCCGTGGCCGCCGGCGATCCGACCCGCGTCGAAGGCCGGGGCGTCCGTCAGGCCGACGGTTCCTTCCTGGCCCAGACGATCAAGGCCGAGGTGGACGACTAGGGCGGGCCCTGGGCCGCCGCAATAGTAACTTCGGCCCCCTCCTGCAAAAAGGACGACAAGGACAGCAAGGACAAGAAGGCTCTTACCTGTCCTTGCTGTCCTTATAGTCCCTTGGGTCCTTTCATCCGCCGTCTGGCACGCTCTTCGCAGACCTGATCGTCACCGGAATATCACCGGCGGACGAGAAAGGAATCCTGCTGTGCACCTGACCAAAGACAACCTCGAACGGCTGCAGACTCTGCTCAAGGGACACGAGGAGATCATCGAGGAGAAGCGCACCCGGCCCGAGGAGATCCTGCGCCAGAACGATCCTTTCCGCGAGCAGTTCAGCCGCGTGGCGCGCTCCGTCATCATGCCCATCCTGGAAGAGATCAAGGACGTGATGGTGGGCAAGGTCGAGTCCGCGTCCATCTTCCACCGCTCGACCGCGGCCGGCCTCAAGGTGAAGCTCGACCGCTGGGAGGACTACGAGCGCTCGCTCCTCTTCTTCGGCGACGACGCGACGCAGATGGTGAAGATCACCCACGAGGGCATCGGCTTCAGCCTGCTCTCCACCAAGCTGCCCGTCGAGCGGCTCGACGCCGAGCTGGTGGAGGAGGAAGCGATGAAGTTCCTCAAGCGCCTCTTCGGACAGGAGCAGCTCCGCCGGCCCACCGCCCCCGCACAAGAAAACGGCGCCGCGCCCGCCGGCAACGGCAACGGGCGCCGGCCGGTGGCCGCCGACCGCAGCGGCTTCGAATTCATCCGACTGTAAAGCCTTATCGGGGGGCCAACGGTACCCCGGGCGTTCCTGCGATAACGTTGCGTTCAGCGGCAGGGCCGTCCCATGATCCAGCCTCCACCAACGCCTGACTTCCAGACGCTCTTCGAGTCCGCGCCCGGCCTGTACCTGGTGCTGGCGCCCGATCTCACCATCGTCGCGGTGAGCGACGCCTACCTGCGCGCCACCATGACGAAGCGCGGGGAGGTCCTCGGCTGCGGCATCTTCGACGTCTTTCCCGACAACCCCGACGATCCCGACACCACCGGCGTGCGCAACCTGCGCGCTTCTCTCGAGCGCGTCAAGGGCGAGCGCGTGACCGATGCGATGCCGGTGCAGAAATACGACATCCGGCGGCCGGAGTCGGAAGGCGGTGGCTTCGAGGAGAGGTTCTGGAGTCCCGCCAACTCGCCGGTCGTCGATGAGGCAGGCGAGCTCCTCTACATCATCCACCGCGTCGAGGACGTGACCGAGTTCGTGCGCCTCAAGCAGCTCGGCTCCGAACAGCGGCAGCTCACCGAGCGTTTGAGGGGCCGGGCGGAAGAGATGGAAAGCGAGGTCTTCCTTCGCACGCAGCAGGTCGCGGATGCCAGCCGCCAGCTCAAGGAAGCGAACGCCGAGCTCGCCCGCGCCAATCAGGCCAAGGACGCCTTTCTCGCCTCGATGAGCCACGAGCTGCGGACGCCGCTCAATGCCATCATCGGGTTCTCCGAGATGCTGCAGGACGGCATCGCCGGGCCGGTTTCCGAGCAGCAGCAGGACTTCCTCGACGAGGTCCTGACCAGCTCTCGTCACCTGCTGCGGTTGATCAGCGACCTGCTCGACCTGGCGCGCATCGAGTCGGGAAAGATGGAGCTGCAGCCGGAGCCCTTGGATCTCGCGGCCACGGTCCGTGAGGTCTGCGCCAGCCTCCGCGTCCTGGCGGAGCGCAAGCGCATCGGCCTCGCGGCCGAGGTCGATCCCTCCCTCGGCCAGGCTGTCCTGGATCCTCTCCGGCTCAAGCAGGTCCTCTACAACTACCTGTCCAACGCCTTGAAGTTCACGCCGGACGAGGGCCGGGTGACGGTGCGCGTGCGCGCCGAGGGCGAGCGGCATTTCCGCCTCGAAGTGGAGGACACGGGCCCGGGCATCGCCGGCGAGGACCTCGGGCGCCTGTTCACGGATTTCCAGCAGCTCGCGCCCGGCAAGGCGAGGATGCACGCGGGCGCCGGGCTGGGCCTCGCGCTGACCAAGCGGCTGGTGGAGGCCCAGGGCGGGCACGTGGGCGTCGAGAGCACGCTCGGAAAGGGAAGCGTCTTCTTTGCGGTGCTCCCCCGCGCGGCCACGGCGCCCTCGTTACTCTGAAATCTCCGCCTCGACGAGTTGCGCCAGCAGCGTGAGCGATTCCTGCCAGCCGAGATAGCAGGCCTCGGGCGGAATGGCTGCGGGCACTCCTTCCTGCACGACGTTCAGCTCGGTTCCGACGGACACCTGCTGCAGGGAAACCGTCGTCCGCATTTCTCCGGGCAAGTTCGGGTCATCGAATCTGTCCGTGTGCAGGATGCGTTCGTTGGGCACCAGTTCGAGATACTCGCCGCCAAAAGAGTGGCTGTGACCGGTGGTGAAGTTGGTGAAGGACATCTTATAGGTGCCGCCAACTTTGGCCTCGAGATGATGAACCTTGCCGGTGAAGCCGTTCGGTGGCAGCCACTTGACCATGGCGTCGGGATCGAGGAAGGCTCGATAGACTCTTTCAGGGGTCGCACGAAGTACACGGTGAAGCCGGATGGTGTTTGTGGGCATGGCGATTTCTCCTTTCGCTGTGTGGTGTGTGTCCTCGCTCCATTGTGACGACGAACAGGGCACCGCGAGATCGACACGGCGGGCGATCTACTTTGGCTCGGGTGCTGCGGGGCCGCTGAGGGCGGCCAGCGCTGGCCGCCTCGCAGGGGCGTACAATCCCTTCGCCCATGCGCCTCGCCTACTACAGCCCGCTGCCGCCGATGCGCTCGGGTATCGCCGACTACAGCGCCGAGCTGCTGCCGCATCTGGCGGAACATTGCGAGATCGAGCTGATCGTCGACGAGGGCTTCCGGCCGGAGGCGAAGCTCGCCGGCCGCTTTCCCGTCCACGGCCACCGCGCGCTGCCCGCGCTGCTGGAGCAAGGACGCTTCGACGCCGTCCTCTACCAGCTCGGCAACAACCGCGACTATCACGCCGCCATGGTCCAGGCGCTGCTCGCGCATCCGGGAGTCGTGGTGCTGCACGAGGTCGTGCTGCATCACCTGATGCGCGACCTCACGCTCTTCGCCGGCGAGCCCGAGGCCTACGTGCGCGAGATGCGCTACGCCTACGGCCTCTCCGGCGAGGCCGCGGCCCGCCGCTGCGTGGCCACGGGAGTGCCGCTCGACCCTTCAAGCTATCCCCTGTTCGAGCGGGTGGCGGACGCCAGCCGCGGCCTCATCGTCCACAACCGCTTCACGCGCGACCGCGTGCTGGCCGGCCGGCCGCTCGCCCGCGTGGCCGTCGTTCCCCACCATCTGAGCCTCGGCGGCCTTGCCGCTGCGTCGTCCGAGGAGGCGCACGCCGCGCTGGGGATCGCGCCGGACGCCTTCGTCGTGGCCACATTCGGCTTTCTCACCGCCGCCAAGCGGCCCGGAGTTCTCCTGCGCGCCTTCGCCCGCCTGCGCCGCGAAGTGCCGCAGGCGCGGCTGCTCGTCGTGGGCGAGGTCTCGCCGCACTTCGACTTCGACGCCGTGCTCACGCCCGAGCTGCGCGGCGGCGTCGCCGTCACCGGCCGGCTCGATCTCAGCCGCTTCCTCCTCCACATGCAGGCCTGCGACGTGGCGGTGAACCTGCGCCATCCTACGTCCGGCGAGACCTCGGGCACGGTGATCCGGTTGCTCGGCCTGGGCAAGCCGCTCGTCGTCAGCGACGCCGGCGCCTTCGCCGAGATTCCCGACGACTGCTGCGCCAAGGTGGCGATCGACGACGCCGAAGAGGACCTCCTGCTCGCCTATCTCCGCCGCCTCGCCGCGGACGAGCCGCTGCGCCGCCGCCTGGGAGAGAACGCCCGCCGGCACGCCGAGGCCCACCATTCCATTGCCGGCTCGGCCCGCGGTTACGCCGATTTTCTGCGCCAGACCGTGGAGAGCGGCGCCGCGCCCTTCCGCGCCCTGCCTCCCCTCGCTGCTTACGCCGAGGAGGACCTCCTCGCCGATCTCATCCGCGAGACCGCCGCCGACCTCTCCGACCTCGGCGTCGAGGAGGCGGACGACGAGGCGCTGCGCGAGATCGCGACAGCGGTGGTGGAGATGGATTTGGACCGGCCGTAGCCCCTCGAACCCTCACCCCCGGCCCGTCTCGTTCGGCCACGGGCACGCTCCTTGCTCCTCCCTGCCAGCGCGGCCTCGACGGCCGTCCCAGAGAGGAGGCTGGAGATGGAACCCAGATATGTTCGCCGGTCTTCGGGCGGGGGCAAGGGCCGCCTGATCATCGCCGTCATCATGGCCGTAGTGGCCATCGCGGGGTATTACGGCAAGCGCAGCTTCAATCCCGTCACCCAGGAAACGCAGCACGTCGACATCTCGCCGCAGCAGGAGGTGGCGCTCGGGCTGCAGGCGGCGCCCGAGATGGCGCAGCAGTTCGGCGGCCTGCACCCGGACCAGAAAGCGCAGCAGCTCGTCGA
This sequence comes from Thermoanaerobaculia bacterium, assembly GCA_044868005.1. Taxonomy (GTDB): domain Bacteria; phylum Acidobacteriota; class Thermoanaerobaculia; order Multivoradales; family UBA5704; genus DATARR01. The sequence continues at coordinate 19,324 of JBIOVX010000276.1, forward strand.
CCGCATCTGCAACGAGCTGGTCACGCGCAGCGCCGCCAAGGAAACGCCCTACAAGTTCGAATGCCACGTGCTCGCCGACGAGGAGACGATCAACGCCTTCGCGCTGCCCGGCGGGCAGGTGTTCATCACCGCCGGGCTCATGGGCAAGCTGCAGACCGAGGGCCAGCTCGCCGGCGTGCTCGGCCACGAGATCGGTCACGTGGTGGCGCGGCACGGCGCCGAGCACATCGCCAAAGCCCAGCTCACCCAGGGCCTGACCGGCGCCGCCGTCATCGCCACCTACGATCCGGACAATCCGTCGACCCAGCGCAACGCGGCGGTAGCGGCGCTCATCGGCCAGTTGGTGAACATGCGCTTCGGCCGCCAGGACGAGCTGGAGTCGGACCGCCTCGGCGTGCGCTTCCTCTCGGAGGCGGGATACGACCCGCGCGCCATGGTCGAAGTGATGAAGATCCTGGAGCAGGCCGCCGGCGGCGCCCGCCAGCCGGAGTTCTTCAGCACCCATCCGAACCCGGGCAACCGCATCGCTACGATCAAGGCGGCGATCGAGCAGCAGTTCCCGCAGGGCGTGCCGGACGGGCTGAAGTCGTAAGGGCCTGCTTCACCGGCAAGAAGCGGTCCGGCCAGCCTCATCCAAGGACCCCGCCGCATCGTAGTACTGAGCGATGCGGCGCTGGCTCTGGCCCCGGATCACCGAGAGAGTGCGGGCCATTTGCGGCGAAACGGTCCGGCGTTGCGCCCCTGTGGCCCGCCTGAGCCTCCAACGCCGAGCGGAGCACCTCGGCAGGCGGGCGGCCTCACCAACTCCCCAATAATGCAGGAACACGATCCGCGGTTCCTCGCCCGTCATGTGGGAGCTCGCGCCCTGTCACGATCCCGCTTTCTGCCACACCGGATTTTTTAGAAGAGAGCCCGCGCGCCCCGCACGAGAGACCACCTCGTGCTTGATCCAGCAACGTGTCAGCGTAGGAGAGGAGGAGAGGCGATGAAGAGAGGATTTTTCATCTGTGCGGCCTTTGTGCTCGTGGCGTCCGGTGCCTGGGCAGGCGACGGCACCATCCACAAACCCGATGGTGAGCTGATCGAAGGTCAGTACATCGTCGTGTTCAACCCGGGGAGCAATTCCAGGGCCCTGGCGGAGCATCTCGCTGCGGTTCACGGGGCGCGTTCCCTGCACACTTTCAGCCACGCGCTCAGCGGCGCCGTCTTCGCCATGAACGAGAACGCGGCGCGCGGCATGTCGCTCAACCCCAACGTGGTGTTGGTGGAACAGGACAGCGTGTTCACCATCAATGCCACGCAGAGTCCCGCGACCTGGGGCCTCGACCGGATCGATCAACGCAACTTGCCGCTCTCCAACAGCTACACCTACAACTTCACCGGCGCCGGCGTGCGCGCCTTCATTCTCGACACCGGCATCCGGACCACGCATACCAACTTCGGCGGCCGCGCTTCCTGGGGAACCATCTGCACGGGCGAGGCGGCGAGCGACGGCCACGGCCATGGCACGCACGTGGCGGGCACCGTCGGCAGCGCCACCTATGGCGTGGCCAAGGGCGTCAGCCTCGTCGCCGTCAAGATCTGCACCAATGGCGGCTCGTGCCCCAACAGCAACTCGATATGCGGCATCGACTATGTGGTAGGGCAGAAGCAGGCGAATCCTTCGGTTCCCATGGTGGCCAACATGAGCATCGGGGGGCCGGTCTCGACGAGCCTGAATACCGCCGTCAACAACGCCGTCAACGCCGGAATCTTCTTCGCCGTGGCGGCCGGCAACGAAAACCAGAACGCCTGCAACGTCTCGCCGGCCAGCGCCGCCAACGCCTACACCATCGGCTCGACGACTACGTCGGATACGCGCTCGTCGTTCTCCAACTTCGGCACCTGCGTCGACACCTTCGCGCCGGGATCGTCCATCACCTCCACCTGGAATACTTCGGACACCGCCACCAACACCATCAGCGGCACGTCGATGGCGAGCCCGCACGCCACCGGCGCGGGCGCCCTGGTCTTCCAGGAGCACCCGACGTGGACGCCGGCCCAGGTGGCGAGCGAGCTGAACGCGCGCGCCACCACCGGAGTGCTCACCGGCATCGGCACCGGCTCGCCCAACCGGCTCCTCTTCACGCTGAGCGGCGCGCCACCGCCGCCGAGCTGCGCCGTGCAGCAGGGCTTCGAGTCCGACGCCACCGGCTGGACCAACGACGCGGCTTCCACCTGCACGACCGGCGCCTACGTGCGCGCCAACCCGACCCTGGTCACCGACGGCGGCGTCACTACGCAGCCCAGCGGCTCCCACGCGGGGTCGAACTCGGTGTTCACCGCCACCAACAGCAGCGCCGGAGTCAACGACGTCGACGGCGGCAATTGCATCCTCGGCTCGCCGACGTGGAGCGTCAGCGCGGCCTCGACGCTGTCCGTCTGGTACTTCCACGGCCAGCGCGACACCGGCGGCGACGCCTCCGGCGACTTCTTCCGCCTCGAGTACTCGACCAACGGCGGTTCCACCTGGACCACCCTGGCCTCCAACGGCGACTCCACGCGCAACGCCACGTGGACCAACGCCACGGCGGCCATTGCGGCGGGCGCCAGCGTGAGGTTGCGCGTCCAGTGCTCGGACGGTACGGCCACCGGCGATCTGGTGGAGTGCGGCATCGACGACGTGTCGATCTGCTCGAACTGAGCGGCGGGAACTGACGTTTCGCGGAATCACCGGGGCAGGCCTGCGGGCCTGCCCCTTTTAACGACGAACCTAGAAGGACACCCGCAACGCCAGGCTCACGTCGCGTCCGGGCAGCGGCGCCACCTCCTTCAGGAAGGAGACGTGGTTGAACGCCAGCTCGTCCGTGAGGTTGTTGCCGCGCAGTAGCAGGTCGTAGATCACGTTGCCGGCGATCAGCCGGTAGCCGAGGTTGGCGTTGAGCAGCGTGTAGCCGGGCGTCTCGGTCTCGAACTCGGAGATCCGGTCCTGGCGTTCCACCCGGAGCCCTTCGACTAGGCCCTGGAAGCGGTCGCCGCGGTAGTGGAAGCCCAGCCGGTAGCGGCGGGGCGGGATGCGCGGCAGCGGCTCGCCGGTGTCGCGCAGCTCGGCGCGCACGAAGTCGGCGCCGAATTCGGCGTTGAGGTGATGGGGCTCGGCGTGCAGGAGCTCCAGGATCCCCGTCAGCTCGGCGCCCCGGAACTCGGCGTCCCGCTGCACGAAACGGACGATCCGCAGCGGCTCCTCCTCTTCCTCCTCTTGCTTGGCTTCGCCGCCTTCCTCCCCTTCCCCGCCGCCTTCAAATTCGCCGGTGAGCTGCTCGAAGATGAAGCCGTCGTAGCGGTTGGCGAAAAGGTTGATGGCGCCGGTCAGCCGCCCCGAGCGCTTCCGGAAGGAGACCTCGGCGCCCAAGTTCTTCTCCTCGTCCAGGCTGGGATCGCCGATCTCGAAGGCGTTGGTGGCGATGTGCGGACCGTTCGAGAACAGCTCCTCGGCGTTGGGCAGCTTGATGGAGCGGGAGACGGCGAGGGAGACGCCGAAGTCATCCCCCGGCAGCCAGATCAGGCCCAGCGATGCGGAAACGCCGGCCAGATCGCGGCTGTTGATCCCTTCCGTGACCTCGGCGTCCACCGTCTGGGTCTCGTACCGCAGGCCGAGCTGGTAACGCAGCGAGCCGCGGGTGATCTCCTGGAAGGTGAAGGCGGCCCAGTTGTCCGTATTGGTGGGCGGCACGAAGGCCTCCTCGCCAAGGGCGCTGAACTCGCGCTTGCCGAGCTGCACGCCGAAGGAGCCGGAGAGCGGCCCGTACGCACGCTGCACCGCCTCGATCCGTCCCTCCCAGGCATCGTTGAGGAAGCGGGTGCCTACCTCGGCGCCTTCCAGTTCCACGTGCTCGTAATCGGTGCGGCCGAAGCGGACCTTGAGGCCGCGAAAGGCCGAGAACGGCTGGGTCACCTCGCCCTGCAGATCGAGGCGGCGCTGCTGCATGTCGATGGTGACGATCTCCTCGGCGGGATTGCCGTAGGTGGTGTCGAACCGAGTACCGGAAACTCCGAGATAACCGCCGGTCCCAACCCAGGAAACCCCGGCGCTGCCGCCTTGCGAGTCGAGGTCGCTGTTGATCACCGGGCCGGCGCCGGACTCGTAATCGTCCGTCTCGCGCTTGAAGCCCTCGAGGTGCCAGGCGAGCTGCCCGGCGCCGCCGTCGAGGCGCAGGTTACCGGCGCGCTCGTCGGCATTGCCGCCGCCCCGCACGTCGAGCGTGCCGCTGAGCTTCTGCTGGGGCACGTAGTTGGGGATGCGGCTTTCGATGACGTTGACGACGCCGCCCACGGCGCTGCTGCCGTAGAGGAGCGTCGCCGGGCCGCGCACGATCTCGATGCGCTCGGCCGACAGCGGATCGACGGTGACGGCGTGGTCGGGGCTGGTGGTGGAGGCGTCGCCGCTGCCGATGCCCGACTCGAGGACGCGGACGCGGTCGCCGCCGAGGCCGCGGATCACCGGCCGGCTCGCGCCCGGACCGAAGAAGGTCGAGGAGACGCCCGGCTCCTTGTTGAGCGTCTCGCCCAGCGTCGGCTGGAGTTGCTGCTGCAGTTGCTCCTCGTCGACCACGGTGGTCGCCGCAGTGATCTCTTCCTGGCTGCGTGGATCCGGGCTCGCCGTCACCACGATCTCGTCGCGGTAGCGGGCGATGTCCAGGGCCAGCGCCACGTCCGCCGTGCCGCCGGCCGCCACGCGTACGCGCTGCACCGCGCCGCCGAGGCGATTGTTGCGGGCCTCCAGCAGGTAGCTGCCGGCCGGGACGCCCTCGAAGCGGAACGCCCCTTCGCTGTCCACGATCGTGCGGCGGTTCAGCTCGACGATGCGCACCTCGGCGTCCGCGACCGGTTGGCCGTCCAGCGTCGTCACCTTGCCGGTGAGAGTGCCGCCGGCGGCGGGCTGAGCCTGTGCTGGAACGCTGAGCGCCAAGCCTATCGAGAGAGCAAGCAGCCAGACGGCCGCCCGCGGGAAAACACGTCTATGGTTCATCTTCATCTCCTGAACTCCGGCACGGCGGCCGGCTCCGATCCGAAAGAGGTTGATACGCGAAGCTGTCGGGCGAGGGATCAGGAGAACGAAGGAGGACCGCGGGCGCCGCTGGGACGATGAGAGCCGCCGGCGGTCGCAGAGGAGAGGTCGGACGCCGGAGCGAGCCGCGGCGCCGGCGGAGACACGACCGGTCTCGTGCGCAGGCACGCACCGCTCGTCTGAAGCTGGTGGATGCAGAACGGGCAGACCGGCCGCTCCGTCTCCTGGCTGGCCTCGAAGTGGGCCGGCTGGCCGGGGTGCTTAGCGCTGAGCGAGTAGAAACTCTCGGCGGAGGCGATCAGCGCGTGGGATGCTTCGCCAGCGGGATGCAGCTCCAGAGTCCCGAGGAGGACGACCGCTGTGAGGAGGAGAGCCCATAGGATTCGCCTGTTCATGTAAGCATGCGCCACGGGGTAGAAAAAGGAGCGGGGGCGGAAGGAAACAGACCGCCCCCGCCGTGTCCGAACAAAAATGGACGGGCGTCTGGAGCCAATCCCGGAGGACATTCTAGGCATACTCCGCGCAGCATGGTGTGCGCTGGCGCACATTCCGTGAGTCGGAATCGACACCGCCGGATCTCCTCATCCCGCCGCCGATGAATGCCGCTGTTCCTCCCAATGCGGCAGACAGTAACGCTCGCCGCCGCCGGAACCGGTGACGGCCAGCAATCCCCGCCGGCGGAGCAGGCCGACCCGCCGGGTAACCGTGGCCCGCGTGGCTCCCACGGCGGAGGCGAGCTGGGCGTGAGTGATCCGCACGTCGATCATGGTCCCCTGCGGCGTCACACGTCCGAACTGTTCCGCCAGCAGGCAAAGGATGCCAAGAAGGCGTTGCTCGATCTGCGAGCGGGACTGCATCGCCGCCCAGGCCTCCATGTGCCGCAGGCGGTAGCGCAGCCGTTCGGGGAAGGCGGGCAGCCCGGCGCTCTCCGGCCACGGCAGGATCCGCACTTTCGCCTCGGTGTGGGCATAGAGCTGGATGCAACAGGTGTCCTCGGGATGGCCGGCGAGCACCTGGCCGGGGCCGAACAGCCCGAGGAGGACCTCGGCCCCGTCGTCATGGATCACCGTCAGGGCGACGACCCCCTCCTGCACCTCCAATGTGCTTTCCGCGTCGAGGAGAATCCGCTCGCCGGTCCGGTATTGCTGCTGTGGCCTTCCACTGTACGTCCGACTCTGAGCCTTCATGTCCCTGAACGCCTCCTTCGCCGGACGAGCGCCCGGCGACTCAGGTCCGAGATCGCGCCGCCCGCGGCCGGAGCCGGCACGGCGGCAGGTTCAGGACTCTCGAGAGGGATTCAGGCGAAGGGAGGAGCCCGCGAGCCGGAGCCGCTGAGCGTCTCGCAGCTCAGCAGCGACGCGGCGGAGGCGCGGGAGATCTGGAGGCGAACCGGCGGGGCGAGCCGCGGCGCCGAGGGCCGCTGCGCGCCGGCCGAGCGCGCCAGGTGCAGACAGAGCGCGCACGGATGGGTGGGATGTCCGGGCCCCGTCGCCTCCAGGTGCAGAACCTCGCGCGGATGGCACGCCTGCGGGAAGACGAGCTCGCCGGCGGACGGTTGGATCGTGGCCTCCAGCCCGTGATGCCGATGACCCTCAGTGGCCGTTGCGAGCTGGGCCAGGAGCAGCAGCCCGAAGACGAGCCAGAGCCTCGCCTTTGGCCTGGAGGTGTAGGAAGAGAGGGAAGGCATGGAAGCTCCGCCGAACGGTGCTCCATTGATAGCCGACTCTCAGGCCCGAGTCAACCGAAAAAAGAAACCCGGAGGCCTTCCGGCCCCCGGGGTATGGGAGGAATCGCCGGAGGACCCGGCGATGAAATGCGGTTTAGTACAGGTCGTTGATGCCGTTGCGGTCGTCCGTCTCGATGGTGGCGGGACCGTTGTTGCAAGCCGAGACCGACGGGTACATGGTGGCGCCGCTGACGCTGCTGTGGCCGAGGCCCAGCAGGTGACCCACCTCGTGCACCATCACGCCCTCGATGAAGAACTCCTGGCCGGCGCAGGGATCGCCGGTGGAGCCCCAGTTGTAGGCCGTGTTGGTGACGATGTCGGCGTCGGTGATGCGGTAGGTGCCGTTGCCGCGGCTCTGGTAATAGCCGGTGAAGGTGGCCGCCAGGCAACTGCCCGTGCAGGCCCCGACGGGATCGCGGAAGTTGAGCATCGGCCGGCCGTCGCCGAGGGCGAAGGCCGAGATCGAGCCCACCGTGGCGGTGAGGCGGGTGCCCGTGCCGGCGCCGTTCCAGGCCGAGCTGGAGGTAATGGCGTTGCGCGTGCGGGTGCGGCCGAAGTCGCCGTCGGCGATGCTGGACTGGCCGCGGCTGTCGACGATGACGTTCGGCGGCGTGTCCCAGGTGCGCCGGGGGCTCAGGAGGACGTAAGCCGAGAGGCTGCCCGCGAACAGGCAGAGGAGGACGATGACGGTCGCGAACGAAGCGATTCTCTTCATGGTCTCTGGTCTCCTCTCCGAGCCTTAGTTCTCGAGACCGGCGCGGCCGGCGCGGCGGGCCTCGTCGCGGATCGACGCCTTGAGCAGATCGAGACGGACAGCCTTGGCCGCGGCCGCCGGCCGGCCGTCCCGCGTGATGACGTTGGCCCCCTCGTCGAGCGTCGGCAGGGCGATCTCGACGCCCGCCTTGTCACGGACGATCCGGTAGTGCCCCTGCTGATAGCCGTTGACCCGCGAGACGCCGTCCTTCTCCGCTTCCAGGTAGAGCAGGACGCGCTCGCCGGCGCTGAACTTCGGGAAGCCGTGGGCCTCCACCGTGTAACCGTTGACCGTGCCGCCGAAGGTGCGCACGACGACGACGGACGGCGCCGCGCCGAAGACCTTCTCCTGCACCTGGACGAGAGCTTCCGAGACGATGATCCGACCGCTGGGCTCCCAGAAGGAGCTGACCTTGAGGACCTCCCCCTGCACCACCGCCGCCGAGCTGCGGACCAGCTCGCCCGGGGTCATTCTGAGGAAGGTAGAGGCTCCCCCTGGAGTGGCCGCGGCCACGACGAGCAGCAAAATGCCGATCGACACCAGACGCTTCATGCAGACCTCCTTTGTCTTCCAGACGACCGCCACCATCGGCGGCCGTGTCGGTCCAGCTTGGGTAGCGAGGCTTTGAACCTCGTGGATCTGCTTAGGGCCTCAACTATTACGGGTACATGAGACCGGCGAAAGGAGACAAAGTTGGTCACGAAGGACCCCCTCTCCTTCAGGAGAGGGGGTCAGGGGGGTGAGGTGAGGATCAGATGCAGCCGGGCTGCTTGAAGCTGCCGATCCTGGTCTTGAAGTCGAAGCTGCCGTTGTTGGCGTAGTACTCAGTGGTGTACCAGAAGGTGCAGTCGTCCGCGGGATCGACGCTCATCGAGGAGTAGTCGCCCCAGCGGTTGCTCGAGCTTTGCTGCACCCCGATGCCGGCCTGCAGGGTGACCTCGGAACCCACGGTGCCGAGGGGATCGCCCGCCGCGCGGGTGACATAGCGGATCGCCGGCTTGACCTGCCGGCTGGAGACGCTGTAGCCGATGGCGATGTTGCCCTGCTTGTCCTGAGCGATGCTGCCCACCCAGCGGCTGTCGCCGGTCGGCGAAACAGTGCCGCTCTGCTGGAGGTTCCAGCCGCTGCCCTGGTTGCGCAGCTCGGCCCAACGGACGCCGGCGACGTTCTTGCCGTTGACGTCCACCGTGTGGTTGATCAGCAGGCTCTGGTAGGTGCCGAAGTTGCGGTACATGGCGCGGTACATGGTGAACTGCCCGAGGGGGTCCAACCGCTCGCCGGGCGACGGCTGGACGATGCAGCCGCGGCTGAAGTTGCACAGGTTGGCGTCGAACTCAGCCGTGTTGACCTGCGGCAGAGCGGTGAACGTCGAGCTGCTCGGGGTCGTCCAGTTGACGGCAAAGTTGAACATCCGGTAGCCGTCCGGCCCGGCGCCGGTGCCCCAGGTCTCGTCGTCCCAGGACTGGATGAACGGATTGGGCGCTCCCGCGGGCGGCGCCGTGCCGCCGTCATAGTGCGCCGGCTGCATGCTGAAGTAACACTCGGTGCCGCAGGTCAGGGGACCGAATTTGACCATCTGCGCCGAGAGGCCGCTGAGCATCCGGCTGCGCTCGAAGGCCACGGCGATGACGCCCTCGAAGCTGCTGGCGAACTGGTTGGCCGTGATGTAGTAGCCGTCCGGCCAAACGCCCATCTTCGGGTAGTCGTTGAATTTGCCAGGGCTGACCACGAAGTCGTAGCGGTAGAACGAGCCGGCCGGATCACCGCTCGTCGACACCGCCACGCACTGGTGGCCGTCGGGGCCGCTGACGGCGAACTGGCTGATCACCCAGCGGTCCGCCGCGTCGTCGTAGAGCACCGTGGGGTCGCCGTTGTTGAAGGTCTCGCAGTCGCCGCCGAAGCCAATCCACAGGTTGTTGACCTTCACCGGCCCGAAGGTCCGGACGCCGGCTTTGGTGTAGACCGCGTAGATGAGGTTGATCGTCTGCACGATGTGGCTCGGGCCGACGTCGAGGTTGGTGTCGGGGGGCACGACCCGGCCGCCGGCGACGACCGCGTTGTCGTCGTCGCTCAACCCGTCGAAGCTGGCGCTCGGCGCAGGCGTGGCGCCGATGATGGGTCCGTTGGCAAGCGGATCCGGGAGAGGATCGTTGCCATGGTGCCGCTGCGCGGCGTCCGGCAGCCGGTTGACGATCTCTCGGTTGGGCGCCGCCGCGGACTTGAGCGGCAGGAGGGCCAGCTCGCGGAACGGCCGCGAGACGTCGTGGCGGACGGCCTTCGACACCTGAGGCTGCAGCTCCGAGAGGTCCGCCGCCCCCAGCGCGACAGGCGCCAGCGCCAAGGCCAGCGCCAGCACTGCAAGAAGCACTCTTCTCATCATTTCTCCTTCCTTCGGTAACAGGTTGGCATCGGAAAGCGGCCGGCATGTTCGACGCCGAGCCGCGAGCTCACGATCGTTCACCCCTGCTGGCGAATTTCAGATGGTGATCCCTTGATTAAGGGTGCTTGGCGCAGGGCCTAGCGAGACAACGCCGGCCTCACCGGCGGCCGGCGATGGCTGTGATATGAACTTCGCCATGGCATGCGCGACTCCCGCCCGCCGGCTATTCCCCGCCGCCATGGCCCTGACGCTGGCCCTCTCGGGCTGCGCCGGAACGCCGCGCCCGGACGCCGGCGCGAAGTCCTCCCGCGCCGCCGCGCCGGCAGCGGCAGCCGACGCCCTGGACCTCGAGCGGGCGCTCGACGCCGCCGTGGCGCAGCAGGACTGGAACGACCTGCGCATCGACACCGAGTGCCGTACCGAGGAAGGTCTGCGTTCGGCCACCGTGTTTGGCAACGGCATCGGCAACTGGAACCGCGAGCGGCAACTCGTGCTGCCGCGGGAATCGGTGCTCGCTCTTCTGCGCGAGCTCTCGGCATCCGGCTTTCCCCGCATGCCCGAGACCTACGGCGAGGGAGAGGGTGAGGTCGAGCTGATCTGCCGCATCCGTCTCGATCTCGACGGCGCCAGCAAGCAGGTCCATCAGCTCGCGGAGGGTCCCCAATCTCCCTCTCTGAAACGGCTGGCCGGCCGTATCCTGGAGGCCGCTGAGAAGGCGGGCCGTTCGGGACCGGGAGCCTCGTCTCTCACCGACGGGCTGGAGAAGATCGCCCGCGGCGAGCTGGCCCCGGAGCTGCTCGTGCTCTACGTGGTGCGCCAGAGCGAGACGCCGGGCACGGCGGCAGGCTGGGAGCTCGGCATCGAAGGAAGCAAGGCGAGCCTGCTGCGTTATCCACTGGCGGAAGACGGGCAACCGGCGACGCGCCACCTCGACGCCGGCCAGATCGCCGATCTCGCCGGCGATCTCGCGGCGGCTCGTCTGGAAGAGCTGCCGGTCAACCTATGGGCCCCCGAGTACACCGACCTCACCGTCACGGTGCTCAACCGCAAGCGCACGCTCCAGGCCCGGCAGTTCGCGGGCATGACGCCCACCACCCACGGCGAGGCGCAGCAGCGGTTCGATCGGCTCTGGGAAGCCCTGGAGGCCCTGAACCGGCGGCTGAGCGCCGAGGACTGACTGGAGGAGGTCTCGTCGGCCGGCTGGCGGTGCAGGTGCCCGTCTACCGCGACCTCAACGGCGAGCAGACGGAGAAGGCGGTGGCGAACCTGGGGTTGACGTACCTGTTCTGATTCGATCCCTTGACGCGCGGGCCTCGCCTGTCTACCATACCCCGCGGTTCGAAGCATCCTGACGCGATGGAAGCGCTTTCAATACGCTCACTCCTGACTTGACCGGCTGATCCCTCTCCCGTCCGGCGGTTCGGGCGGGGTTGAACCATGGATCCTCGATTCGAGGAAACAAAGGAGGTTGCATGAAGCGTTGCGTCTGCTTCGGTGTGATCGCGTTGGTCCTGGCGGCCGTTCCAGTCTTCGCCGCCCCGCCGTCCTTGGAAGACATCTTCTCCGCAGCGGCGCAGGCCCTGCCGGAGACCGTCGGCACGCCGCGCGATGCGGGCGCCCGCGCCGCGGAGATGCGGGACCTGCAGAAGCGCCTGGCCGCGAGTCAGGCCGGCCAGGCGATGCGTCGGGAGATGGTGTTTGAGCTCAGCGGCGCCGAGCGCAAGAGCGTCAACGAGCCCAGCGACCGCAATGGCAAGTACCTGGTTGGCGTCGCCAAGTCGGCCGGCGTCACCGTCGACTTCTCGCCCGTGCGTGCGGATCGGGAAGTCAATCTCGCGGCCGGCACCGCCCTCGGCAAATCCAATGGCGGCTTCGTCTGGACCGTCGCCCTGGGCTCGCCCGACGCCACGGCGCTGCGGGTGCATCTCAGCGGCCTCGATCTGCCGGCGGGCAGCGAGCTCTACGTTTACAACATGGCCGGCCAGGCCTTCGGTCCCTATACCGGCCGCGGCCCGCTGGGTGACGGCGAGCTCTACACCAACACCGTCTTCGGCAAAACGCTGCTGCTTCAGCTCAATCATCCCGCCGGCGCCGAGCGGGTTCCGTCACTGCGCATCGAGAGCGTCGGCGTCATGGGCAAGCGCTTCCTGGCGCCGCGCTACGGTCCGAACGGCGCCTTCGACATCAACAATCTGGAAGCGCTCTCCAAGGCCTCCAACCTCTGCGCGAACAACGCCAACTGCGTGGTCAACGCGGCGTGCACGTCGGGCGCCGCCGTCAACACGGCGAAGGACGCGGTGGCCAGCATCCTGTTCCAATCCGGCGCCAACTTCTACATTTGCACCGGCGGCCTGATCGCGGACAGCGACAACGGCTCGGTAATCCCCTACTTCCTCACCGCCCATCACTGCATCAGCAGCAGCGGCGAGGCCTCCAGCCTGGAGACCTACTTCGACTACCAGACCACCTGCAGCAATCCGAACTGCACGCAGCCCTACAACAACACCGGCGAGACGGTGGGCTCCACCATCAAGGCCACCAACTCCTCCAGCGACTACTCGTTGGTGCAGCTCTCGTCGACGCCGACGACGCCCGACGGCGTCGCCACCTATCTCGGCTGGCTGAGCACGGCGGTGGCGAACACCAACAACTACGCGCTCTACCGCATCAGCCATCCCAAGGGCTCGCCCCAGGCCTACACCGAGGGTGTGGTCGACACCAACAAGCCCACCTGCCGCAGCTTGCCGCGCGGCAGCTTCATCTACAGTCGCGACACCCTGGGCGCGACGGAAGGCGGCAGCAGCGGCTCGCCGGTGGTCAACAGCTCCGGCCAGATCGTCGGCCAGCTCTACGGCGCCTGCGGCACCAACCTCAACGACGTCTGCGACGCCGCGAACAACGCCACGGTCGACGGCGCCTTCGCGGCCTCCTATCCGGCCCTGGCGCCGTTCCTGAGCCCGGGCGGCGGCGGTTGTTTCCCGGCGGGCCAGAGCTGCACCAGCGGCAGCCAGTGCTGCTCGGGCAACTGCAAGGGCAAGCCGGGATCGCAGACCTGCAAGTGACCTGAGCACTAACAAAATCGAGAGAAAAGGGGGCCATCGGGCAGGCCCCCTTTTTCTTGTGGCTCCGTTGACACGCTTTGAGCTGTGCAGTGCACCTTAATAGACGGCGCCTGAAAAAACAGGGTTACTCTCTCCCGTCCGGACAATCCGGACGGGATGAAACCACGACTCCTCGAAGCGGGGAGACACAGGAGGTTTTCATGAAGCGTATCGTCTGGTTGGGTGTGATCGCGTTGTTGCTGGCGGCGATCCCGGCCGCGGCTTCGACCTTCATCGCGCTGAGCCACGCCGAGCTGGTGGCCGGGTCGGACGCGATCGTGCAGGGGAGGGTGCTCAAGGTGAGCTCGTTCTGGGAGAAGACCGGCCGCGTCATCGTCAGCGAGGCGATGGTGCAGGTCGAGGCGGTGGTCAAGGGCGCGGCGCCCAGCGTGGTGATCGTCCGCACCTTCGGCGGCACCGTCAACGGCTACACCGTGGAGGCTCACGGCTTCCCGAAGTTCGCCGTCAATGATCACGTCCTGCTCTATCTGCACGGCGCCGAGGAGACGGCCGAGGTGACCGGCTACCAGCAGGGCCAGTACCGGATCGTCCGCGACAAGGCGGGCATCGCGATGGCAGTGCCGATGGTGGACGGCGGCGCCTTCCTGGTCGGCCGCGACGGCCGCCCGGCTCCCGGGGCCAAGGCCATGCGGCTCGAAACCCTCAAGAACCTGATCCGCGCCGAGGCCGCGAAGCCCGAAGCCGGCCGCATCGCCAACTAGCTCTTCCGGAGAGGTGAGATAAAGCCATGATGAATCGCAAGTCTTCCGTCACGGTCTTCATCCTGCTCGCCGTGCTCCTGGTGAGCTCGGCCTCGGCCTACGTGCTCTTGAGCCCGCGGCGCACCTGGGACGGCGTCGTCAACATCACCGTCGATAACCGCGGCAACTCCACCATTACTGACAGCGATGGCGGCGCCACCAAGGTCGTCCAAGCCATCACTGCCAACGTGGCATGGAACGGCGCCGGCAGCGGCACCCGGGTTTCGGCGCAGAAGGGGTCGGTGGCGGGTTTCCAGTTGGGTGACCGCATCGTCATGCTCAACTTCCAGGATCCCGTCCATGCCTGCAACGGCTCCTGCCTGGCCGCCACCTTCACCGGCTACTACGAGCCCCGCGGCGACGGCACCAACCGCATCTACGACGCCGACATCGTGACCAACAAGAGGAACCCCCTCACTTCGACCGGCGAGCCGGACGGCTGCTCGGGCGAGTATTACGTCGAAGGGATCATGGTCCACGAGGTGGGGCACGTGCTGGGTCTCGGCCACACCAACGTCACCGGCGCCACCATGTACCCCTCGGTCTCGGCCTGCAACAACAACCCGGCCACCATCGAGGCGGACGACAAAGCCGGCATCAACGATCTGTACTAGCCTGACTTCGGATGTCCTCGGATCGGGACCCCCGCGCGGGGTCCCTTTTTTTTGGCGGCCGGGAGCTTGTCTCATTCCGCGGCGCCGAGTGATACTCTGCGTCCAGGCTCTTCTGGGAAAAACGCCGGGGGCGTGCGGCGAACACGCCCCCGGCGGTCAACTACTGCTGACTAGACTTACCCTTCTCAGTGGTACCCGGGAGAGCCGGTCTTCTTCTCGAGCTCGCGCGGCTTGCATCGCCGGCCCCGGGGTTTCATCCCGAAGTCGGCGAGCCGCTCGTCGGTCGGGCTGAAGCCGGCCCGCACCAGGCACTTGAGCCGCGTGGCCAGGTCCCGGCACTCGGCGATGCTCTCGTAGAGCTCCTGCGTCGCCTCGATGCTCTTCGTCCTCAGGCGGACCTGCTGCCGCTTGCCGGCGGTGACCTCCACCAGGGCGTCAGTCAGGGCCGCCTTGAAGGAACCGAGCGAAGGCAGCTCCACTTCGTGCATCTCCGCCGCGGCGATCAGCTTCTTGACATCCGCCACGAGGACTTCAAACGACGTTTTAGGCATGGCGCGTCTTCCTCCTTGCCGGCTTCTCGGACGCCGAAGCGGTCTTCACCGGTTCGGGCGCCGGCGGGTTGGCCGGCGGCGGGGTCACCGTCGGCGGCTGGGACTTCCGCCGGCGCCGGACGATGATCAGACGCTCCGGCTTGGGAGGAATCCCGAACAGCGGGAGATACGGGCTCCGCGGCCCCAGCACGGACACGATGAAGCTGCGGAGCTTGCGCGTCTGTTCCTTCCCGGCGTCGACCTGGCGGAGAAAGCTCTCGGTGAGGGCCAGACGGTTGCCTGCGAGGCTTTCCTGCTGCACCTTGAGCTCCTTCGTCTTCTCGAGCGTGGCCTGGAGAGCGGCCACGAAAGGCTCGTGACCGGGCACCAGCGCCGCGTTCTCGGCGATGGACCCGATGAGACCTTCCCAGTCGCGGAAGGTATCGGCGTATGCCGTGATCTCGCCCATCGTTCTTCTCCTTTCCGCCGGCTCGCGGCTCACCCGGCGATGCCGGAACCGCTCACGGCGGGATTGCCGTGGAGCGTGAGGGCGACCTTCGAGGCGAACAGCTCGATGGCCACCGTCTGCGGCCGATAGATCGCCAGCTCGATGGAGGCGATGGACACCTCCGCCTCGCCGGCGGCCGTCAGCCCGTCCTGGACACGTTCCGACTTGAGCTGGGTGCGGAACGTCGCCGCGGGCTCCTGCACCCGCTCCGACTTCAGCTCCTCGTGGACCGTGCCCACCTGCGTGGAAACTGCGTGCTGCGTGTTCATACAGCTTCTCCTTTCGGGAGAATTCCGGGCCGTCATTGGCCCGGAGGGCCGCGCGCCTTTCGGGCAACGTCGGCTGAGCGAATTGACGCACGCGGAAGGCCTGGAGCGTTAACTTGAGCGGAAAATTAAAGACGGATTGCCGGAACCCGGTCCTTTTCGCGGGTTCCGGCTACAGAGGGAGGTTGGAAGTTATCTCCGGAGCTTCCATGGCCTTATTTTAGAACTTATTGTCGAGCCGTAGCCCGCGGAGAGGCGCCGCGAGAAGGGAAGAGCCTGGAGAAGGAATCGAGGCGGAGAGGCGCGTCAGGCGTTCCGCGCGCTCAACGCCTCACGGATCAGTTTCAGATCGGTCTCAGCGCGGCGGTGCCCTTGCTGCCAATCTTTTTCCAGCTTCCACAGGGCTTTCGCGTCCAAGTCAAACCGCAGGTCGGCTTCAACGTTCTTCAGCGCGTTGATTGCCCTTTGGAGAACTCCGAGCAGGTGAGCTTCGGCACTGAGGGGACTTAGCCCATGCGCCATCTCCGTCAGTTCCTGCGGCGAGGGCGCCGCGACAGCCGCTTGCATACCCTCGAGAGCTTTCCGCACCTCCCTCAGCCGGCGGGCCTCGCGCCGCACCTGTCGAATCGCCTCCTGCACGGGAGCTCCGCCGCTCATGCCGTTTCGGCTTCTTTCTCGCCGGGCTCGGGCGCCAAGTCCGCGGCCGCGTACAGGTCGGCGATGGCCTGCTGCAGCGTGTCCTGAATGACACAGGCAATGACAGTCTGCAGCTGCTCGGCGATGGACACCCTCTCCGGATCTCCGGCCGGCACCCGGAACAGGCCCGCGGCCAGGATCTCCAAGCGGTCCCGGAACCCCTCCAGCTCGTGCGCGTACTCCCGGAGGAGCTCCTGAGCGACGCTCTCCAGCGAGGCCACCGCGGCGCTCATCCGCGGGTCCCACTTCTTCTTCGGCCTGCCCCGCCGCCGCCGGCGCCCCGCCAGCCGCACCTCCGGGGTCGCCAGCATCTCGATCAAAGAGAACGGTCGCCGTCTCGTCCCTTGATCCCACAGGCGGCTCGTGATGGCGCAGCATTTCTCACAGCCGGTTATCAGGTGGCGGGTGACAGCCTGCCGCTCGCCCTCCTCCAGCTCACAACGCATGAAGCGCTCGAGGGCGGCCGGAGAGGGATGAGCGTCAGGCGCACCTGCACCTTCAAGCCCCGTAACAAGCTCGTCTCTGGGCACGAAGATCAGCCTACGACGAGTTGCTGAGTTCCCTGGCCAAGTAACTTGAAATCTCTTAAACTAGTCTCGCCAAGTCAATTTTGCTGTCACCAAAGAGACCCGGTAGGCAACCTGGCTGTCAAGGAGGTCCGGTTGAGGAAGCCCGTTTCCAGCGCGTACGGCTTGGTGCTGGCCTCTGTGCGCACCTGGTTCCGCTGGAGCCAGCGGCGCCTGGCCGCTGCCACCGGCAAGGACCCCGCCCAGATCACCCGTCTTGAGAATGGCGACCAGGAGCTGTTCCGCCCGATGTTGCGCACGCTTCTGGCTCCCTTTCCCCTCGAGGATCCCGAGGGAACCATCGACGCCCTGGTCTTCGTCCACAGCCTGACCTTCCCCGCGCGGACGGGCGAGCTCGCCCTCACCGCGGCGGAGCGGCGGACGATGAACCGCGCCGTTCTCGCCGCCAGCCTCGCCGCGGCCGAGGCCGTGCGCGCCGATTGGCTCCGCCGGAAGAAGGCCGAGAAAGCCGAGGCGGCGCGCCGTGCGGGCGAGGCGGCATGGACTAGGCTGCAGGCCGCCCCGCCCAAGGCCTGGCGCGGCCTCATCGCGGACCTCCCGGAATATCCCATCGTGGCCTTGGTGGCGCGCGTCTGCGAGGCGAGCGAGCGGGCGGCGGCTGGTAACGCTGGCAAGGCGCGCGAGCTGGCGGAGCAAGCTCTCTTCATTGCCGAGCGGCTGGAGGAGCTCCTGCGCTCTCGCGCTCGGGGCTACTGCTGGGCCTACATCGCGAACTCGCGCCGGGTCGCCGAAGACTTCCTTGGAGCCGACGAGGCGTTCGAGCAAGCCTGGAAACTGTGGCATGCCGGAGCAGACTGCGAGCTGCTTCCGGAGAGCCGGATGCTCGACCTCGAAGCTTCCCTGCGGCGGGCCGAGCGCAAGTTCCCGCAGGCCCTGAAACTGCTCGACCGCGCGCGGGCAGCCAGCGGAGAGAACCCGGTCGCGGTCAGCCGGGTCCTTTTGAAGAAGGAGCGCGTCATGGATGTCATGGGGGACATCGAAGGCGCACTCGCGGCGTTGATGGAAGCTGCTCCGTTCGTTGAAGCTTCAGAAAACCCGGACCTGCTCTTCGCGCTCCGCTTCAACATGGCGGAAGACCTCTGCGGTCTCGAGCGCTACGACGAGGTGGCCGAGTTGTTGCCACAGGTGCGGGAGCTAGCGATGGAGCGGCGCAACAAGGGTGAACTGAGCCGTATCCTCTGGCTGCAGGCGAAGCTTGACGCCGGGCAGGGGCGACTCGAGGAGGCAGTGGAGGGCTTGCAGCTCGTGCGTCGGGACTTTCTCGACCAAGATCTTCCCTATCTCGCGGCTCTCGCCTCGCTAAATCTCGCCGTTCTCTGGCTACGGGTCGGCCGCACGGCGGAAGTGCGGGAGCTGGCGGCCGAGATGGAAACGGTCTTCCGGGCAAAGAAGATTCACCGCGAGGCGCTCGTCGCGCTGCTGCTCTTCTGCGAAGCGGCAAAGCGGGAAGCGGCCACGGTGGCATTGGTGCGGCGCACCATTGCCGACATCGAGAAGGCGAGGCAGTCGGCCTCCACGCGGGCATGAGAGGCTGTAGTGGGGACTACGGCTTACAGTGGCCACTCGGGTCGATGCCGCAGCTATCCTTGGTCTGGGCCGGCGGCGGGCCCGTCGTGCCAGGCTTACAGTGGCCGTTCGGGTTGATGCTGCAGCCCTCTTTGCTCCAAACGGCCCGCAGGAAGCTCCACAGGCGGTCCAGAGTTTCCAGAGGAGACAGCGAGATGGCTTCAGCCGGGCGGCCCGCGGCAAAGGCCGGCGGCGCGGCGAGGACCGCGGCCAGCGCGAGCAGGAGGACGGCGGTGGTGCGGCGGAACGAGGGGGTGCGCATGGCGGCTCCCTGGAGAGCGCTCCGCCCCGGCCGCCATGGCCGCGCGGGCGGCCCTCCCCTGCGAAAATTGACTCCACAAGAATAACTCAGTCACGCAGACGCGAGGACGAGCATGACGAGAGCCAAGAAATTGACCGCCGATGCATACGTGGTGAACACGCTGCGCTTCCGCGGCGACATGACGCAGGAGCAGCTCGGGAAGGCCAGCGGGTTGAGCCAGGCCGAGATCTCCAGGTACGAGCAGGGGACCGTGCCGGTGCCCGAGGAGAGGCTGCGCCGCATCGCCGAGGCGGTGCAAATGGACTGGTCCCTGGTCGTTCACCTCCGCCGCTTCTTCGCCATGCTGCTCCCGGCGGCGAAGCGCCGGCAGGGGTTACGCGTGGCCGAGCCGCCGGGTCTCGAGATATTCGAGGCGGCACGGCTGGCGATGATGCCCTACCTCATCGAAGACGCGGAAGCGGGGGCCGCCGGGCAGGCGCTGGAGGAGGCGCGCCGGGAGGCGGAGGAGATCTAGCCCGCTTGCGCGCTCCCCTTTCGCTTCAGCTAGAGCGGGAGCAACTTGTCTGTCCGCGCACCCGCAAGCCGCTTCGCCTCGTTGGTGACCGCCTCGAGAGCATCACGGGGGAATCGAGCTATCCGCTCGCTGGCGGTGTGCCGCTCCTTCTGGCTGACGAGGAGCGGTCCGCTCGCTATCTTGCGCTCCAGGACGGAAGTATGGTCGCAGAGTACACCGGGGCACCGCACCGGCTCAGAAGAGCGTGGACGGGTGTCGCAAGACGTGTAGGTGACATGCGGTCTCCTGCCTCTGAAGAAGCGTTTCAATCCCTTTTCTCAGGGCTCGAGGATGGCGCGCTTTGCATTTCGGTGGGAGGGGGACCTGTCCGGGTTCATCCTGCCTTGGTCAACGTCAACCTCGGTTTGTTTCCCAATGTCGATGTTGTGGCGGACGCCTACGAGCTCCCGTACGCTGATGGGGTTGTCGACGCGGTTCACTGTGAGGCGGTACTCGAGCACCTGGAGTTTCCCGAGACGGCGGTACGCGAGATGCATCGCGTCCTCCGTCCCGGCAAAAAGCTTTTT
>JBIOVX010000277.1:0-131994 GCA_044868005.1 Thermoanaerobaculia bacterium
CTGGTCCGACCCGAAGGACGCAACACCCTCGATGTAGGAACCAGTCCTCCGGTCAAACGACGCTTCGCCTCTATCCACCAAGGTCTCTTACGGGCCGCCTGATTTTTTGTCACATTGAGGTTAGACCGAGAAAAGGCGCCGGTGAAACATGCGACAAGGGCGACGCAACGTCTGCCGCCGCCGGTGCAGCATGCGCCGGGACCAATGCAACGCCTTCTGACGCCGGTGAAACGCGCGCCGGCGGCGGTGAAACGCGTGCCGGACCCGTTTGCCGTTTCACCGGAGGCGGTGAAACACGCGCCGGACCCGTTTGTCGTTTCACCGCCGGCGGTGAAACGCGCGCCGGACCCGTTGCACGTTCCCCCGGCGGAGGTGAAAGCCCGTTGGTCGTTGCACCGGCGTCGGCGGGCCGGCCTTTGGGTCTGCCGCTTGTTGCGCCGGCTCCGTCGGCGCCCTCGTCGCGTTGCAAAGGAGATGACGGAAGTCACCCGGCGATCACGGCTTGAAGCAACGGAGGCGGCGGAAGGACGCGGCGGCCGACGAGACCCTGCAACGGAGGTGGCGGGTCTCCACGAGAACGCGCGAGCTGTTGCGACGGTGGCGGCGGTCGCCGATTCGACCGATCCGTAAGAGCGTGCCCTGCGGTAGACTTTTCGTAGTCCCCGAAGCGCATCGCCCATGAGCCCGCGTTACGATGTCTTCCTGAGCCACAGCACTGCTGACAAACCGGCGGTGGAGGAGTTGGCGCGCAAGCTCCAGGCCGCAGGGCTCAAGCCATTCCTCGACAAGTGGCACCTCGTCCCCGGCGAACCCTGGCAGGAAGCTCTCGAGCAGGCCCTTGACGAAAGCCGAAGCTGTGCCGTCTTCGTCGGTCTAAAGAAAATCGGTCCGTGGCAGAACGAGGAGATGCGCTCCGCTCTGGAGGATCGTGTCCGGAACCAGGCCTTCAGGGTGGTACCGGTCCTGCTACCGGGCGCTCTCGAATCCCACAAGGAAATGCTTCCGCGGTTCCTTCGCCGCCTCTCCTGGGTGGATTTCCGTGCGGGCCTGGACGACGAGGACGCCTTCCACCGTCTGGTCAGTGGTATCCGGGGCACCGCTCCAGGTCCAAGCAGCGGGGGAGAAGAAGCGGCGGCGAGTTCTTCTTCTTACCGCTCCATGACGCAGCCTCCCGAGGCCTTCATCCACCGTCAGGAGTACGACGAGGTCCTCGCGGCCCTCTGTCCCGCGGACGGAGCCGTCCAGTCCGCCTCGGTCGGGATCACCACCGCCCTCCGCGGCGCCGGGGGCTTCGGCAAGACGGCCTTGGCGCAGGCGATCTGCCAGGATCAACGAGTTCGTGAGACCTATCCGGATGGCATCCTCTGGACCACGATGGGGGAGGACATCGACGCCAACGGCCGCCTGGCCCGGGTGAGGGATCTCATCCGCTGGTGGACCCGCGAGGAAGCTCCCGCCTTCGAGACCGTCACCGCCGCTGGAGCGAGGCTCCGGGAGCTGCTAGCCGGTTCGCGGGTGCTGGTCGTCGTGGATGATGTTTGGAGCTCCGCAGACGTGACGCCTTTTCAGGGGCTCAGCGCTGGCTCCGCCCTTCTGATCACGACGCGCGACAGTCAAACCCTCCCGGTTGATTCGAGTCGGATCAATGTCGACGCGATGGAGCCTTCCGAGGCGGTATCCCTTCTCGGGTTGGGATTACCAGAAGGATTCTCCAGGGAACTTCAATCTCTCGCCGCCCGCCTCGGTGAATGGGCTCTCCTCTTGAAACTCGTCAACCGCCAGCTTCAGGAGCTGATGAAGGAGGACAGCCTGCCGGTCCCGAAAGCCCTTCGGGAGATTGAGGAGGCGCTGGAGTCGCAAGGGTTTTCGGCGTTCGATCGGGACGACAAAGAGTCCCGCCATGCGGCGGCCTCGCGGGCGATCCTCGTCAGCGTTCGCCGCCTGCCCGAGAACGAGCGTGCGCTCTATTTCCAGCTCGCCGTTTTCCCAGAGGATGTCTATATCCCTCTCTCTCTGTTCTCGGGCTATTCTGGTGTATCAATCATTTCCAGACACGCAAGCTCTGTCGGCGTCTACACGATCTTTCGTTGCTGTCGGAGCTGGATGGGGAGAAGGGAACGATTCGCCTGCACGACGTTGTTCGTCGGGTGCTGATCGAGCAGCTTGAAAAGGATCTTCCCTCGCTGCACGGCCGCCTGCTGGATGCCTTTCGGCCCGAAGGTGACGCATGGGCCGACTTGTCCGCGGAAGAGAGCTACCTCTGGCGCAATCTTTCCTATCACTTTTGGGGTGCGGAACGGCGAGATGAGCTCAGGGGATTGCTGTTTGACTTCTCTTTCCTTGCAGCCAAGCTGAACGCTACCGACGTCAACGCGCTTATCGCCGATTACGAGGCCTTCGCTGGAGAAGAGAAGGAATCGCGCTTGATTCGCGATGCTCTTCGCCTCTCGGCGCACGTGCTGGCCCGGGACTGCCGGCAGCTCGCATCGCAGCTTTATAGTCGTTTGTCTGGTTTCGAAGAGCCACAGCTTCAGCCACTTCTGGAGGCAACCTTACCCGAACTCTGGCTGCGGCCGAAGCAAGCAAACCTGACACAGCCTGGTGGACCTCTCATACGTACTCTTGAAGGTCACTCGCGTGCCGTCACCGCAGTGGCGGAGGTAGACTGTCGACGGGCCGTCTCTGGCTCCTTCGATGGAACGCTACGGGTCTGGAACCTTGAGACCGGCGAGACCCTCCGAATCTTTGAGGGACACTCGGGTTGGGTAACTGCCGTAGCGGTGGTGGACGGCCACCGAGTCGTCTCCAGCTCGGACGATTGGACGCTGCGGGTCTGGGATTTCGAGACCGGCGAAACTCTCCGCACCCTCGAAGGGCACTCGGGTGGAGTCTACACAGTGGCGGTGGTGGACGGCCGCCGGATCGTCTCCGGCTCACATGACCGGACGCTGCGGGTCTGGGACCTCGAAACCGGCCAGACCCTCCGCACCTTCGAAGGACACGTTGGGGGGATCCGTACGGTGGCGGTCGTGAACGGCCACCGGTTCGTCTCCGGTTCGCACGACCGGACGTTGCGGGTCTGGGATCTCGAAACCGGCGAAACCCTCCGCACCCTCAAGGGGCACGCTGGTGGGGTTCAAACGGTGGCTGTGGTGGACAGCCGCCGGGCCGTTTCCGGCTCCAGCGACCGTACGCTGCGGGTCTGGGACCTCGAAACCGGGGAGACCCTCCGCACTCTGAAAGGGCACTCCAATGTGGTCTACGCGGTGGCTTCGGTTGACGGCCGGGCCGTGTCTAGCTCATACGACCGTACGCTGCGGGTCTGGGATCTCGAAACCGGCGAAACTCTCCGCACCCTCGAAGGGCACTCGGGTGGAGTCTACGCGGTGGCGATGGTGGACGGTCGCCGCGCTGTCTCCGGCTCCCACGACGGGACACTGCGGGTCTGGGACCTCGAAACCAGCCAATCCCCCCGCATCCCCGATGGGCAGTTGGATGTGATTGGAGCAGTGGCGGTGGTGGACGGCCGCCGGGCAGTCTCTGGTTCAAACGAGGGGACCCTGCGGGTCTGGGACCTCGAAACCGGCGAGACCCTCCGAGCCCTTCGCACTCCCGAAGGGCGCTCGGGCGGGGTTAGTGCGCTGGCGGTGGTGGATGGCCATCGGGCAGTTTCCGGCTCCTACTACGGAACGCTGCGAGTCTGGGACCTCGAAACCGGCGATACCCTCCGCACCCTCGAACGAGAGTCGAGTGTGATCTCGGCCGTGGCAGTGGTGGACGGCCGCCGGGTCGTCTCCAGCTCCGACGAGGACAGGTTACGGGTGTGGGACCTCGAAACCGGCGATACCCTCCGTATCCTCGAAGGGCATTCGGATTGGGTCAGAACGGTGACGGTGGTGGACAGCCGCCGGGCCGTTTCCGGTTCCCACGACAGGACGCTGCGGGTCTGGAACCTCGACACCAGCGAGACGATCTGCATCCTTGAAGGGCACGCGGGTGGGGTCGCCGCGGTGGCAATGATGGACCGTTGCCGGGCCCTCTCCGGCTCCGACGACGGGACGCTACGGATCTGGGACTTTGAGACCGGCGAAACACTTCGCATCATTGAAGGGCACTCGGGTCGGGTTTACGCGGTGGCGGTGGTGGACGGCCGCCGGGCCCTCTCCGGCTCCGACGATGGGACGCTGCGGGTCTGGGACCTCGAAACCGGCGAGATGGTGGCCGTGACTACGTTAGATGCACCGGTCGTTGCAGTGGCCGTAACACCAGATGGCCGGATTGTGGTGGCCGGGGATCAGAGCGGGAGGGTGCACTTCTTCGATTTTGTGGTGCCGGAGAAGAAGCAGCCAGATCTCCTGTAAACTCACCCTATGGCTGAGCCTGATTCTTTGCCGAAGGTCGATCGCAGCACGTTCTCTGTCCGTCATCTGTACGAAGAGAGCGATGAGAAGCACTACTGGGCGCAGAAGACGCCCTACGAGCGCCTCGAAGCGCTAGAGCAGATGAGACAGATCCTCTATGGCTACGATCCGGCTACCACCCGACTTCAGAGAGTTCTTACAGTTACTCAACGAGCATCGCGTTGAATACCTTGTCGTGGGAGGCTATGCCGTCGGCTATCACGGCTATCCTCGCGCGACGGTGGATCTGGACATTTGGATCGGTCGCGGACCGGCCACCGCAGTGAAGATGGTGAAGGTCCTCCAGGAGTTCGGGTTTGACGTGCCGAATCTCTCCGCAGATCTCTTTCTCAAAGAGGACCAGATCGTGCGCATGGGTGTTCCTCCCGTGCGGCTGGAGATTTTTACCTCGATTCCGGGCGTTCAGTTCAAGGAATCCTATGCCAGCAGAATCGTCGATGAGCTGGATGGCGTCCAAGTAAACCTGATCAGCCTGGGCCAGTTGAAGGTGAATAAGAAGGCGAGCGGTCGCAACAAGGACCTGAACGACCTGGAAAACCTGCCGTAGCGTCTCGCCCGTCATGACCTGCGAGACCCTCCGCACCCTCGAAGGACACGCGGAGTGGGTCAACGCGGTGGCGATATTGGGCAGCCGGCGGGCCGTCTCCGGCTCCTACGGACACTGCGGGTCTGGGACCTCGACACCGGCGAGATGTTGGCCGTGACGCCCCTTGATGCACCTGTCTCCGCCGTGGCCGCAGCCCCGAATAGCCGTATCGTGGTGGGCGGGGATCAGAGCGGGAGGGTGCACTTCTTTGATTTGGTGGAGCCGGAGTAGGAGGCCAGAAGGGCAGAAGAATTGAACCCGGTGGTACAGTACGCCAAGAGGAGTCTCATGGGACGCGATAACGTTTTAGCTCTGCTGGCGGCGCACCGCGAGGAGATCGAGCGGTTCGGGGTGGATTCCCTCCGCCTCTTCGGCTCGGTGGCACGCGGAGAAGGCTCCGAGAACAGTGACGTAGACCTCCTCGTACGCTTCCGGGAGACTCCTACTTTCTCGGGCTACATGAAGCTACGGATCTTCCTTGAAGACCTCCTCGGCGCCAAAGTCGACCTCGTCACCGAGTCTGGGCTCCGAGAGGCGGTCCGGCCCTTTGTCGAGAAGGATGCGATTCGTGTCGCGTGATCTCCTTCTATTCTTGCAAGACATCGAGACGAGCTGCGCCAAGATCCTCCGTTACACCGAAGGCCTGACGCGCGATGAGGTCTTCGCGGACGAGTTGAGATTCGACGGTGTTCTACTCAACCTCCACGTCATAGGTGAAGCTGTCAAGAATCTTCCCTTCGATCTACGAGAGAGATATCCAGATATCTCCTGGCGTGAGATCGCAGGTCTACGCGACATCGTTGCGCACGCCTATTTCGCACTCGACTTGGACATCCTCTGGGATGCGATACAGCGGGATGTCCCCGCGCTGCAGATTCGCATCCGGCAGATCATTGAGGACGAGAAGAATTCTGTCTGATGAGCAGTTGGGACGTTCGCAGCAAAACCGTCCTGATAACCGGCGCCACGAGCGGCATCGGCCTCGAAGCGTCCGTCGAGCTGGCTCGCCTGAAAGCGCGCGTCGTTATGGTTGGCCGCGATCCCGGACGCACCGAGGCCGCGGTGGCCGATGTCGTGACGCGGAGCGGCTCGCGCGAGGTGTCGCACCTCCTTTGCGATTTCTCCTCGCAGGCGGCTATCCGCAAGCTCGCCGCGGACTTCCTCGCCAGCCACGACCGGCTTCATGTCCTGTTGAACAACGCCGGCGGTGTGAACAAGACGCGGCGGGTGACGGTGGACGGAATCGAGATGACGTTCGCCGTCAACCATCTCGGTTATTTTCTGCTCACCCATCTACTCTGCGATCTGCTCGTGCGGAGCACGCCGGCGCGGGTGGTTACGGTGGCCTCGGTCGGCCATCGCAGCGGTACGCTCGACTTCGACGATCTCGGTTTCGAGCATGGCGGCTACAAGATCATGCGGGCCTATTCGCGATCGAAGCTCGCCAATGTGTTGTTCGCGGCCGAGCTGGCGCGGCGCTTGGCGGGAACGGGCGTCACCTCGAACAGCGTGCATCCAGGGGCGGTGGCGACGAACATCTGGTCCGGCGCGCCGCTGTGGGCGAAGCCCATTATCAATGTTCTCTGGCGGCCGTTCTTCATCAGCGCGCGGAAAGGCGCCGAGAATGTGGTGCGCCTGGCGGTGAGCCCGGAGCTGGAGGGCGTCAGCGGCAAGTATTTCGAGGAGGGGAAGATGGTGGCTCCGTCGCCTCTGGCGCAGGATGAAGGTCTCGCCAGACGATTGTGGGAGGTGAGCGCCGGATTGGTCGGACTGCCGGCGAAGGGCGTCCCTGACGGGACGTAAATCAGGTTTTTCGCCTATTCCGCCCTGAAGGGGCGGCATTTGAATAGCCCGGGTGCGTCAGCCCCGGGAACGCGCGGAAGACAAAACCTATCAAGCCCTGAAAGGGCGGCATTCGATGGCGACCGCCTCTGCCGCCCCGTCGGGGCTTGATCGGTTTCTATTGCTCCTACCCGGGGTCGTCGCGCCTGCGGCGCTCCGACCCCGGGCTATTCAAATGTCGCTCCTACGGAGCGTAGCTTGTAAGGACGAGAGGTGTGAAGGCCGCTGCGCTTAATGAGCGTGACAGCCCTTGAGGCGTTCCAGTTCCGCTCGAAGCTGGGCCAGCTCGGCTTCAACAGCATTTCGGGCTTCCGAGACGGGCGGGATCGTGAAGCAGCGGGTAGTCGTCCTCCAGGCGGTGCTCCATAGGACCAATATACGCGGACGTGGCGGTAGAGACGTCCCAGCCCGTTCACCATGCCCCCTCGCAGGCCATCACCGGCGGGACGTCTCTCGATGGGGCAACGCCGGTCCAGGGACCTCCTCCGATGCTGGAGCTTCTGTAGAAACGTCGTCGCGCTGGCCGCGGACATTCTTGGTTCGGGACGTCGTTGCCACAGCGGAGGAGACGTCCCGCCGTCTCCGTGGCCTACGCGACGGTATCGTGAACGGGTTGGGACGTCTCTACGGGCACTGGAGATTCAGCCACGCCGTTCCCCTTAGGCAGACCGGTAATGTCTTCAAGCATGGGCCGAGCCCCGCCTCGTTTGACCTCGTCCCCCCGCTTTGTTACCGTGCCGGGCGGCATGGCGATCTCCGATTCCTCCTTTGAAGAACCCCTGATCGAGCTCCGCCGTCAGATCGAGGAGCTGGAGGGATTCCCCCCGGGGAGCGGCCAGGAGAAGGAGCTGGAGCGCCTGCGCAACACCCTGCGCAAGGAGACCGCCGAGATCTACGGGCATCTCAGCCGGTGGCAGCGCACACTGGTGGCTCGCCATCCCGACCGTCCCTACACCCTCGAGTACGTCGAAGCCCTGATGACCGACTGGGTCGAGATTCACGGCGATCGGGGATTCGCGGATGACGCCGCCATCGTCGCCGGGCTCGCCACGTTCCGCGGCCGGCACGTGGCGGTGATTGGCCACCAGAAGGGGCGCGACACCAAGGAGCGCATCTGGCGCAACTTCGGCCAGCCGCGGCCCGAGGGCTACCGCAAGGCGCTGCGGGTGATGAAGATGGCCGAGCGCTTCCGGCTGCCCGTGCTTACCTTCATCGACACCGCCGGGGCGTATCCCGGCCTCGACGCCGAGGAGCGGGGGCAGGCGGAGGCCATCGCCCGCAACCTGGAGGAGATGGCGGTGCTGGAGGTCCCCATCGTCGTCACCATCACCGGCGAGGGGGGGAGCGGCGGCGCGCTGGCGCTCGGCATCGGCGACCGGGTGTTCATGCTGGAGTACGCGACGTACTCCGTCATCTCGCCCGAGGGATGCGCCGCCATCCTCTGGAAGGATCAGGAGAAGAAGGCCGAGGCCGCCGAGGCCATGAAGCTGACGGCGCCGGACCTTCTCGCCTTGAAAGTGGTGGACGAGATCATCCCCGAGCCGCCGGGTGGCGCGCACACGGATCCGCCCTCGGCCTGCCGGCGAGTGGGGGATGTCATCGAGCGGGCGCTCGGCGAGCTGCAGCGCCTTCCCGTCAAAGAGCTCATCGCCCAGCGGTATCAGAAGTTCCGGGCCCTCGGAGCCTACGACGAAGGTTAACGGCGCCTCTTCGCCGGTGGAGTGGGTGGCCGCGCCGGCGCCGGAGGCCGCCGCCGTGCTCGCAGCCGCCGGGCAGCCGCCGTGGCTGGCGACGCTGCTCGCGCGGCGGGGTGTTACGGATTCAAAGGCCGCCGAGCGCTTCCTCCATCCCTCGCTCGATCAGCTCCACGATCCCCTCCTCCTCGCCGGCATGGAGGAGGCGGTGGCGCGGCTGCTCGACGCCAAGGCGCGCGGCGAGCGCGTGGCCATCGTCGGCGACTATGACGTGGACGGGGTCACCGCCACGGCTCAGCTCCTCGCCGTGTTCCAGAAATGCGGCCTCACGGCGCGGCCCGTTCTGCCGCACCGGCTGCGCGAAGGCTACGGCTTCCAGCCCGTCCACGTGGAGCGGGCGCGAGAGCTGGGATGCGGCCTCATCGTCACCGCCGACTGCGGCAGCTCCTCGGCCGCGGCGGTGGAGGCGGCGCTCGCGGCGGGGATCGGCGTCATCGTCACCGACCACCATCTGCCGGGCTGCGAGCTGCCGGCGGGAGCGCTGCACATCAATCCCCGCCAGGCGTGTTGCACCTACCCGTTCCGCGATCTGGCGGCGGCCGGCCTCGCGCTCAAGCTCTGCCTGGCGCTCGCGGCGCGCTGCGGCTTTCAGCTCGATCCGCTGCCCCTGTTGCGCATCGCCTGCCTCGGCACCATCGCGGACCTGGTGCCGCTCCAGGGCGAGAACCGGGTGATCGCCGCGCTGGGGTTGTCGGCGCTGGCGGCGGCGCGGTCGCAAGGCCTGAAGGCGCTGATCAAGCAGTCGGGCATGACGCTCCCCTACACGGCCGCGGACGTCGGCTTCCGCCTGGGACCCCGGCTCAACGCGGCCGGCCGGCTCTCCGACGCCGACCGCGCCCTCGAGCTGTTGATGAGCCGCGATCCCGGGCGGGCCCTGGAGCTGGCCCTCGAGCTGGACGGCTGGAACCGCGAGCGGCAGGCGACGGAGAACCGCGTCGTGGAGGA
Organism: Thermoanaerobaculia bacterium; assembly: GCA_044868005.1. Lineage (GTDB taxonomy): Bacteria > Acidobacteriota > Thermoanaerobaculia > Multivoradales > UBA5704 > DATARR01. Next base: position 9,549 of record JBIOVX010000277.1, read on the forward strand.
GGCTCGGATCCGCTTCGCCGAGCGCGCCCCTCTGCCGCCGATCCTGGTGGCGTGGAGCGAGACCTGGCATAAAGGTGTGGTGGGGATCGCGGCCGGGCGGATCGCGAAAGAGTTTCATCGCCCGACGGTGCTGCTGTCCGTCGAGGGGGAGTCGGCAACCGGCTCGGGCCGCAGCGTGCCGGGGCTCGAGCTGCACGCCTTCCTCGCCGCCTGGAAGGACCGCATGCAGCGCTTCGGCGGCCACTCGCAGGCGGTGGGTCTGACGGTGGATACGGACCGGCTGGAGGAGCTGCGCGCCGAGTGGGAGGAGGCGGGCGCCGCCTGGCCGGAGGAGCTGCTCGCGCACCGCATCGAATACGAGCTGGACCTGCCGCCGCGCGAGGTGACGAACGGCTTGCTGGCCCAGCTCGCGGCCCTGGAGCCCTTCGGCCAGGGGAACCCGCGGCCGTTGATACGCACCGGTCCCTTGCGCCTGCAGGGCGAACCGCGGCCGTTCGGTAACGGCCATCTCTCGGCGCGCGCGCGGGGAGAGGACGGCGCGGCGGTGGATCTGGTGGGCTGGCGTTGGGGGGAACGCGCGGGAAGTCTGCGCGGGCCTTTCGAGGTTCTGGCCTCTGTCGAGAACGACACCTACCGCGGCGGACCCGTGCTGCGGTTGGTGGACAGCCGGCCCGCTTAGAATCCACCCACCATGGCACGCAAAGCCAGATCCCCCATCGCCGGATTGCGCAAGCTGCTGCTCGCGGCGCTGGTGCTGCTGGTGCTGGCGGTGGTGGGCCTGTTCCTCTTCGGCCGCGCCGGCCTGCGGCGGGAGGGCCCCCGGCGCGAAGCCGAGACCAAGGCCGGCAAGGGCACGACGCTGATCGGCGAGGACTTCGACTACACCTTCACGGAAGGCAAGCGGCCGATCTTTCACATCCGCGGCGAGAGCGTGAGGGCGAACAGCGAGGGCACCCTGTTCCTCGACGGCGTGGCCCTCACCCTCTACAACCGCGACGGTCAGGTCTACCACGTGGAGAGCCGCAAGGCGAGCTTCAACCGCGAGAGCAACGAAGGGGCGCTGCAAGGCAACGTCGTGCTCAAGGGTCCGGCCAACCTCGAGCTGCGCACCGCCCGGCTCGACCTGCGCCAGAAGGGGAACCGGGTGATCAGCCGCGGCGCCGCGGAGATCCGCTACGGCGGCAGGTACGTGGCGCACGCGGGCAAGCTCCAGTTCGATCTCCCGGACGAGGTCTACGTGATGCAGGAGGGCGCCAAGGTGGAGAGCCTCCCCGGCGCCGAGACGCCGGTGTCGCTCGCCGCGCAGCGCCTGGTCTACGAGCGCAAGAAGCGCTGGATCCGCGTCGAAGGCGGCGCCCGCCTGCAACGCGGGCAGGACTGGCTCGCGGCCCGCCGCATCTTCGGCAACCTGGCGGACGACGAGGGTTCGCTCAAGTTCGTCCACGCCATGTGGGACGTCCGGGGCGAGACCCGGGCCTCGGTGCAGCCCGTGGGCAAGGCCCCGGAGCCCACGCGCGTGCGCTTCGGCGGCAAGGACCTCGCCGTGCTCTTCCAACCCGAGGGCAACCAGGTGCGCCGGGTCGAGCTGGAGGGCCCGCTGGAGGGCGGACGGGCGAGCCTGGAGGCCACCGGGCCGGCCACCGTGCGCACCCTGACGGCGCGCCGCATCGAGGGCGTTCTCGCCGCGGGCGTGCTGAGCAACGCCGAAGGTTTCGGCGGCGTCGAGATGCGCGAGATCTCGCGGCCGCCGGACCGGCCGCCGGTGACGCGCCAGGCCAACGGCCAGCGGGCTTCGGCGAGCTTCCGGCCGGACGGCCAGCTCGCCTCGATGACCCTGAACCACAACGTCACCTATCGCGACGGTCCGGTCACCGCCACCGGCAACCGCGGCTCCCTCGACCTCGACGAGGGGCGCGGCGAGTTCACCGGCTCTCCCGTGACCATCGTCAGCGACCGCGGCCGGATGGAGGCGCCGCGGGTGATCTACAGCACGGACCAGCAGATCGCCACCGCCCGCGGCGGCGTCAAGGCCGTGCTGCAGAAGGTGGAGGAGACCGCCCTGCAAGGAACGCCGCTCTCGGAAGGCGAGGGCCCGGTGCACGTCGAATCCCAGGAGGCCTTCTGGCGGCAGCAGCCCTCGTCGTTCCTCTTCCGCGGCGACGTCCGCGCCTGGCGCGGCGAGAACCTGCTGCTGGCGCCCGAGCTCAAGGGCGACAAGGAGGCCGACCAGCTCACCGCCGGCGGCGGCGTCAAGACCCTGTGGTTCCCCACGCCGGAGCAGGCGGCGAAGGCCGGCGAGCCGGGCTCCCGCGGGCAGGGCAGCCCGCCGAAGAAAGCCTCCGGGCAGCGCAGCCGCATCCAGGTGCTCGCCGCCGACATGAGCTACCAGAACAAGGCGGGCGTGCTCGTCTACTCCGGCAACGTGCGCGTCGACCAGGAGGGAAGGACCCTCTCCTGCCAGCGGCTGCAGGTGGACCTCGACGAGGACCACCAGGCCGAGACCATGACCTGCACCGGCGACACCAAGCTGAACGATCCCAAGGTGGGGCGCCGCGTCGAGGGTCAGCGGGCGATCTATCACGTGGCGCAGCGGCAGGTGGACTTCTTCGGCGATCCGGTGGTGATGAACGACCGCGACGGCAACACGGTGCGGGGCAAGCGGGCGGTCTACTTCATCGACGACGGCCGGGTGGAGGTCAAGGGCAAGGACGAGACCGCTCCCGCCGCGCCGGCGGCCCCGAGCCCGCAGGGGGAGGGCCGATGACGATGCCGGAGACCACGCCGCAGAAGCTCTCGACGAGCAAGCTGCGCAAGGTCTACCGCGGCCGGGCCGTGGTGCAGGACGTGTCGATCGAGGTCGGCCCGGGGGAGATCGTCGGCCTGCTGGGTCCCAACGGCGCGGGCAAGACGACCACCTTCTATATGGTGGTGGGCCTGACCCAGCCCGACTCCGGCAACGTCTTCCTGGGCGACGAGGACATCACCGAGCTGCCCATGTACCTGCGGGCGCAGCGCGGCATCAGCTACCTGCCGCAGGAGCCCTCGGTGTTCCGCCGCCTGTCGGCGGAGGACAACCTGCGGGCCATCTTCGAGACGCTGGACCTCTCGCACGCCGAGCAGGAACGGCGCATCGACCAGCTCATCGCCGACCTCGGGCTCTCGCGGGTGCGTAAGACCAAGGGGGAGAAGCTCTCCGGCGGCGAGCGGCGCCGGGTGGAGATCGCCCGCGCGCTGGTGATCAACCCGTGGTATATCCTTCTCGACGAGCCGTTCGCGGGCATCGACCCGATCGCGGTGCTCGACATCCAGGGCATCGTGCGGCATCTCAAGGCGATGGGCATCGGCATCCTGATCACCGACCATAACGTGCGGGAAACATTGAAAATAACCGACCGGGCCTATATCATCAACAACGGCGAAATCCTGCGTGCAGGCACCCCGCCGGAGCTTTCCACGGATCCGCAGGTACGGAAAATCTACCTGGGAGAGGACTTCACCTTGTAGGGTTGGGCTGAATGGCGTTAGAGCAGAAACTTTCCCTGAAGCTGGCGCAGAAGCTGGTGATGACGCCTTCGTTGCAGCAGGCGATCAAGCTTCTGCAGATGACCCGCATGGAGCTCGAGACGCTCCTCACCCAGGAGCTGGTGGAGAACCCGGTCCTCGAGGAGTCCGAGATCCAGGAAGAGGAGACCCCCCGCGAGGAGGAGGCGGCGCCGCCGGAGGCGCAGACCAACGGCGAGGAGCTCGACCACGAGAAGTCGATGGAGAACATCGACCTCGACGCCTACTTCGGCGACTACTGGGAGGGCCCCGGCACCTCGTCGATGATGGAGGAGCGCGAGGAGCCGCCGATCGAGAACAGCCTCACCCGCGAGCCAGACCTCTACGACCACCTCCTCTGGCAGCTCCACATGGCGGAGGTGGAGCCCCGCCAGCGCGAGATCGCCGAGCTGATCATCGGCAATCTGAACCCCGACGGTTTCCTCATGGCCTCGCCGGAGGAGATCCGGGCCATGGGGGACCAGAACGGCGAGCAGCACGACTACACGCTGGAGGAGGTCGAGGAGGCGTTGCGTCTCGTGCGCGGCTTCGATCCGCCGGGCATCGCCTGCATCGACCTGCGCGAGAGCCTGCTGCTGCAGATGGACATCCAGGAGATCCCCGAGGACGCGCTCGCCCGCCGCATGATCTGCGACGCCTGGGACCTCTTTCTGCGGCGGCAGTTCCCGGCGGTGGCGAAGAAGATCGGCGTCGAGCTGCCCGAGCTGGAGGAGGCGGTCGAGCTGGTGCGTACGCTGGAGACCTATCCCGGCCGGCGCTTCAGCACCGACCGGCCGCACTACATCGAGCCCGACGTCTTCGTGCGCCGGGTGGGCGACGAGTACGTCATCCAGCTCAACGACGACGGCATGCCGCGGCTGCGCGTTTCCCGCGCCTACCGCCGGATGCTGGCGACGATGCGCAGCGAGGGCCGGCAGAGCGAGGCCCAGCAGTTCATCAAGGACAAGATCCGCTCGGCGGTGTGGCTGATCAAGAGCCTGGACCAGCGCCAGCGCACGATCTACAAGGTGGCGGCGTCGATCGTCCGCCAGCAGCGCGAGTTCCTCGACCGCGGCATCGAGCACCTGCGGCCGATGGTGCTGCGGGACGTGGCCGAGGACATCGGCATGCACGAGTCCACGGTCAGCCGCGTGGTCTCCAACAAGTACATCCACACCCAGCGCGGCCTGTTCCCGATGAAGTTCTTCTTCCACAGCGGCATCGACCGCGAGTACGGCGACAACATTTCCTCGCTGACCGTCAAGCGCAAGATCGAGCAGCTCATCCAGGCCGAGGATCCCAAGCGCCCGCTCTCCGACAGCGAGCTGATGCGGATCCTCAACCGCGAGGGCATCCAGATCGCCCGCCGCACGGTGGCGAAGTACCGCGACGAGCTGAGCATCCCCTCGTCCACCGACCGCAAGCAGATCTTCTAGAGCAATTCTGGAGACCAGATGAAGACCGAGATCATCGGCCGCAACGTGCAAGTCGACGACCGGCTCCGCCGCGCGGTGGAGTCGAAGCTGCACAAATTGGAGAAGTTCCTCGAGGAGCCCGTCGAGATGCGGGTCACCCTCGGCGCCGAGCGGCACCGCCACGTCGCCGAGCTGCACGTCACCCACCGCCTCGGCGTGCTGCAGGGGACCGAGGAGAGCGACGGCAATCTGCTCGACGCCGTGCAGCGCGCCGTCACCAAGGTGGAGGAGCAGGCCCGGCGCTCGCACGGCAAGCTCATCGACAAGCGGCGGCGCGGCGGCAACCACCGCTGGCCCGTCGAGGTGCTCGACCAGGAGAGCGTGGGAGCCGGGGGCGTGCCGCGGGTGATCGAGACCAGCCATCTGCCGATCAAGCCGATGACGATCGACGAGGCGGCGCTCGAGCTGGACGGCTCGGAGCACGGCTTCGTGGTGTTCCGCGATGCCGCCAGCGACCGGCTCAACGTCCTCTACAAGCGCAAGGACCGGAACTACGGGCTGATCGCCCCCGAGCTTTGAGGGTGCGCCTCGGCTCGCTGACTCGGCCGGACCTGATCTTTCCGGATCTGCCGGCGGCGGACCGCCCGGAGGCGCTGCGCGCCCTGGCCGCTCGGCTCGCCGGCCTGGGGCTGGTCAAGAGCGGGGAGGATCTCTTCCAGCGGCTGTGGGAGCGCGAGCAGCTCGGCTCGACCGGCATCGGCGCCGGCATCGCCATCCCGCACTGCAAGCTGCCGGGCCTCGTGCACGGCATCGTGGCCGTGGGGCTGGTTCCGGGCGGCGTCGATTTCGGCGCCGCGGACGGCCGGCCGGTGAAGGTGCTCTTCCTCGTCGTCTCACCCGACGGCGCGCCGGCCGAGCACCTGCAGATCCTGGCGGCGATCTCGCGCTGGGTGCGCGCCGGCCGGCACGCCGAGCGCATCCTCGCCCTGCGCGAGCCGGGAGAGGTGTACGATCTGCTGCGAGACGAGGGGGGCTGATGGCGAGCGAGCTGCCGGCCGGTGCCGTGCGGGTGGGGGAGCTGCTGGGGGAGGAGCTGGACTACCTCCATCTCTCCGTCCTCTCGGGCGAGACGCACCTGGACAACCTGATCACCCATCCGCGGGTGCAGAAGCCGGGCCTCGCCTTCGCCGGCTACTACGCCTACATCAAGCCCGGCCGCGTGCAGATCGTCGGCGAGAGCGAGACGGAGTATCTGAAGACGCTGCGCGAGAAGGAGCGCCGCGAGCGCCTCGACCGCATCACCAGCCTGCCGGTGCCGGTGTTCGTGGTCACCAAGGGGATCGCCCCGCTGCCCGGCTTCCTCTCCCTCTGCCAGAGCCGCGAGGTGCCCGTGCTCTCCTCGCCCGAGCTGTCGTCGAGCGTCATCAAGGGGATCAGCGTCTTCCTCGAGGATCACCTGGTGCCCTCGACCTCGCTGCACGGCGTGCTGCTCGAGATCTACGGCCTGGGCGTGCTGCTCATCGGCGAGAGCGGCGTCGGCAAGAGCGAGTCGGCGCTCGACCTCATCACCCGCGGCCACAGCCTGGTGGCGGACGACCGGGTGCAGGTCAAGCGCTACCCCAACGGCGAGCTCGTCGGCTACAGCGAAGGCCCGCTGCGCCATCACATGGAGCTGCGCGGCATCGGCATCATCAACGTCCAGGACCTCTTCGGCCTGGCTTCCGTGCGCGCGCGCACGGCCATCGACCTGGTCATCGAGCTGGAGCACTGGCAGGACGGCCGCACCTACGACCGGCTGGGGCTCGACGAGACCCTGTTCCACATCCTGGAGACGCCCTGCCCCTACATCCGCATGCCGGTGGCGATGGGGCGCAACATCAGCATCCTGGTCGAGATCGCGGCCCGCAACCACGTCTTGAAGCTCCAGGGGCACCACTCGGCCCGGGAGTTCGCGCGCAAACTCGAGGCCCAGCTTGAGCGAAACCGCAAATCCCCCCCGTCCCGCGAGAGCTAAGCTCGTCGTCATCACCGGCCTCTCCGGCTCGGGGAAGAGCGTCGTCGCCAAGTGCTTCGAGGACCTCTCCTACTACACGGTGGACAACCTGCCGCTGCCGCTGCTGCGCCAGTTCCTCGACAATCCGCTGGAGCTGGTGCGCGGCCACGACCGCATCGCCGTGGTGGCGGACGTGCGCGCCACGGGATTCGCCGAGGAGTTCCCGCGCCTCTTCGCCGAGATCGACCGCGAGCGCATCGAGCCGACGCTGCTCTTCCTCGAAGCCTCCGACGAGGTGCTGGTGCGCCGCTTCTCCGAGACCCGCCGGCCGCATCCGCTGGCGCCCGACCTGCCGGTGATCGAGGGCATCCGCCGGGAGCGCGAGGTGCTCGCCGAGTTGCGGGCCCTCGCGGACATGGTGTTCGACAGCAGCGAGTGGTCGATCCACGAGATCCGCAGCCAGGTCTACCGCGACTTCGCCAGCAACCCCGGCGAGGAGCCGGGAATGGTGGTATCCCTGGTAAGCTTCGGCTTCAAGCACGGCATCCCGTACGGCACCGACCTGCTCTTCGACGCGCGGTTCCTGCCGAACCCGCACTTCGTGCCGGGCCTGCGGGAGCAGACGGGGCAGGACGACGACGTGCGGGCTTATCTAGACCGGCAGCCCGACTTCGCGGAGCTGGTGGAGCGGCTGGCGGATCTGCTGAGCTATCTTCTGCCGCGTTACCGCCGCGAGAACCGGAGCTATCTCTCGGTGGCGATCGGTTGCACCGGCGGGCGCCACCGCTCGGTCGCCGTCTGCGAGCGGCTGAAGAGCGTGCTCGAGGAGCGGGGCTGGCCGGCGCGCCTGATCCACCGCGATATCGCCCGCTGAGGAATCGGTGGAAACGGCGGCGGGTTAACAGGCTTGGGGCGGGATTTCCGGCAACGATGATCGGCAAGTTGATTCTGACGCACGGCGGCCTGGCGAAGGAGCTGCTCTCGGCGGCCAGCATCATCTCGGGCCGCCTCGAGGGGTTCGAGGCGCTGTCGCTCGAGTGGAGCGACGGCTTCGACGAGGCCCGGGCCAAGGTGGCGACGGCCCTCGAGCGGCTCGACCAGGGGCAGGGGGTGCTCATCCTCACCGACATGTACGGCGGCACCCCGTGCAACATCGCCATGACCTTCTTCCAGACGGGGAAGGTCGAGGTGCTGACGGGCGTCAACCTGCCGATGGTGCTGCGCCTCGCCTGCCAGGCCGAGGCGGAGGAGATGGAGGTGGCGGATCTCGCCCGCTGGCTGCAAGCGAAGGGGCAGAAGAGCGTCTGCCTGGCGGGCGATCTGGTGCACAGCCGCAAGTGGGAGACCGCCTGCCCGGTGCCGGCGGAGCCGAAGCGGCGTGACTGAGCGGGAGGTGGAGATCGTCAACCGCCTCGGGCTGCACGCCCGCGCGGCGGCGAAGCTGGTGCACACGGCCGGCGGCTTCCAGAGCCGGGTGATGATGCTCAAGGACGGCGAGGAGGTGGACGCCAAGAGCATCCTCGGTCTGCTGCTGCTGGCGGCGGGGCAGGGGAGCCGCCTGACGGTGCGCTGCGAGGGCGCCGACGAGGAAGAGGCGATGCGCGCGGTGACGGAGCTGATCGCCAACCGTTTCGACGAGGAGAGTTGATGCCGCAGCCGGAGATGCAGGTCCTGAAGGGAATGGGGGTCTCGGACGGGATCGCCATCGGGCGGGCCGTGGTCATCGAGACCCGCGGGCCCGAGGTCTATCGTCTCCACATCCCGGAGGAGCAGGTGGAGGACGAGGTGGCCCGCCTACGCGAAGGGGCCCAGCACGCCAAGGGCGAGCTCAAGCGCATCCGCGCGCGCGCCGAGGAGGACCTCGGCAACGACCTGGCGGCGATCTTCGACGCCCACGTCATGCTGCTCTCCGACGCCAACTTCCTGGGCCGGGTGGAGGAGCGCATCCGCACCCACCACGTCAACGCCGAGTGGGCGGTGACGAAGACCGCGGAGGAGCTCGACGACCGTTTCGCCAAGATGGACGACTCCTACCTGCGCGAGCGCAGCGAGGACCTCACCGACGTCGGCCGCCACCTGCTGCGCAGCCTGCAGGGCATCGCCCACCACGACCTCTCGGAGCTGCCGAACGACATCGTCATCGTCGCCGACGACCTGACGCCCTCCGACGCCATCCGGCTCGGCCGCGAGCGGGTGATCGGCTTCGCCATCGAGAGCGGCGGCCGCACCTCGCACACGACGATCATCGCCCGCTCCCTCAACATCCCGGCGGTGGCGGGCCTGGTGGGGATCCTCGGCCTGCCGGGAGGCGGCGACGAGGCGCCGATCATCGTCGACGGCGAGACGGGCACGGTGATCCTCCATCCCACCGCCGAGGTCGTCGCCCAGTACCGCGCGCGCAAGGCGGAGCTCGAGCGCCACGACCGCGACCTCTTGTGTATCCGCGAGCTCAAGGCGGTGACGCGCGACGGCGTCGAGATCGCGTTGATGGCCAACATCGATCTGCCCGAGGAGGTCGAGGAGGTGGCCTCCTTCGGCGCCGCCGGCGTCGGCCTCTACCGCAGCGAGTTCCTCTACATCGAGAAGAGCCCGCGCCTGCCGACGGAGGACGAGCACGTCCAGGTGTACCGCCGGTTGATCGAGCTCTCGGCGCCGCATCCGGCCATCATCCGCACCTACGACCTCGGGGGCCGCAAGCTGGCGCGCGAGATGCTGGCGACGCAGGAGGACAACCCGGTGCTGGGGCTGCGCGGCATCCGGCTCACGCTGGCGCGCACCGACGTCTTCCGCACCCAGATCCGTGCCCTCTTCCGCGCCGGCGTCCACGGCGACCTGTGGATCATGCTGCCCATGGTGAGCACGGTCGAGGAGGTGCGGAAGTTCCGCGTCTTCGCCGCCGAGGTGATGGCGGAGATGGAGCAGGAGGGCGTGCCTTTCCGCCGCGACGTGCGGCTGGGGGTGATGATCGAGGTCCCCGGCGCCGCCATCATCGCCGACGTGCTGGCCCGCGAGGTCGATTTCTTCTCCCTCGGCACCAACGACCTCATCCAGTACAGCCTCGCCGTGGACCGCAACAACGAGCACGTCGCCAGCCTCTACCAGCCCCTTCATCCGGCGATTCTGCGCATGTTACGCTTCGTCATCGACAGCGCGCGCGCGGCCGGCATCGAGGTCAGCCTCTGCGGCGAGATGGCCGCGGACCCCGGGTTCGCGCTGCTGCTGGTGGGCCTGGGGCTGCGCCGGCTGTCGATGAGCCCGCGCCAGATCCCGGAGGTGAAGACCTGGGTGCGCGAGGCGAGCGTCGCCGAGCTCGCCGAGCTGGCGACGGGCTGCCTCCAGCACAGCACCGCCGAGGAGGTGCAGCGGCACCTGGACGGCTTCATGGAGTGCCTGGTCCCCTCGAAGGCGAGCGCCTCGGGAACCTAGGCGTCTGTCGCAAGAGGAGTATGGATGCGAGTTCCCATTCGCCGCGTGGAGAAGCCCTGGGGTTACGAGCTGATCTTCGCCCACACCGACCGCTACGTGGGCAAGGTCCTGCACGTCAACGCCGGGGAGGCGCTGTCGCTGCAGTACCACAACGTCAAGGACGAGACACTGTACCTGGCCCAGGGGGAGATCGAGCTGGTGGTCGAGGAGGACGGCACACTCGTGAGCACCACGCTGCGCGGCGGCGATTCGTACCACATCACGCCGGGGACGCGGCACCGCATGGTGGCCGGGGAGAACGGCTGCGACCTCGTCGAGGTGTCGACCCCGGAGCTCGACGACGTGGTGAGACTGGAGGACCGCTATGGCCGTACGTAACCACGTCCTCCTGCTGATCCTCCTCGCGGCGGCGGGCTGCCGCGGGGCGACTCCGGAGCCGGTGGCGCGGGCGGAGGAGGAGAAGGCCAAGGCCGCCGCCGCCGCCGCGCCGGCACCGGCCGCCCCCTCCACCCCTGCCGCGAGCGCGCCGCAGAAGCCCGCGCCCGCCCGCGACGATGCGCCGGTGGTCGTCGATCCCGGCGGCGGAGACGGCCGGCCGGTGAGCCTGGCCGAGGCCGCCCACGCCGAGAAGGAGCGCCGCGCCCACGCCGGCCAGCCGGTGGCGGTGATCAACGACAAGACCCTCCCCAAGTACGCCGCCAAGGGGCAGATCACCGTCGCCGAGCCCAAGGAGAAGAAGGAAGCCGCCGGCGCGCCGGCCGCGGGCACCGCGGCGGCGGAGCCGTTGCGCGACGAGCAGTACTGGCGCGGCCGGGCGCTCGACATCCGCGAGCGCTGGCACCAGGCGGCCGAGGACGTCAAGAAGCTGGAGCAGCGATCGACGGAGCTGCGGCAGAAGTTCTACCTGGAGAGCGAGGACTTCATCCGCGACAACCAGATCAAGCCGGAGTGGGACCGCGTGCTCGACAAGCTGCGCCAGGCCCGCCTGGACGTCGAGGCCACGCAGAAGGAGCTGGCGGCGTTCCTGGAGGAGGGGAGGGCCGCCGGCGCCCTGCCGGGCTGGCTGCGCGAGGGGGAGGACGAGGAGCCCGAGCCGCCGAAGCAGGAAGAGAAGCCGCCGGCGGAGGCGATCGACGCGCCCATTCTCGAACCGCCCCCTGGGGGCCGGTGATGACGCCGCGCCGCTTCTTCATCGAGACCTGGGGCTGCCAGATGAACGAGCTGGACAGCCAGCGCATGGCCGGCCAGCTCATGCAGCAGGGCATCCTGCCCACCCGCGAGCCGCAAGAGGCGGACGTCATCCTCCTCAACTCCTGCAGCGTGCGGGAGAAGGCCCAGCAGAAGGTCTACTCGCGGCTGGGGGAGTACCGCCTGCTGAAGAAGGACAGCCGGGAGCTGCTGATCGGCCTCTGCGGCTGCGTCGCGCAGCAGGAGGGCGAGCGGGCGCTTGAGCGGGTGCCGGACCTCGACTTCGTGCTCGGTCCGGCGCGCGTCGGCGAGCTCCAGGAGGTCGTGAAGCGGCGCCGGGCCGGCGAGCGGGTGGTGGCGATCGGTTTCCCCGCGGAGCGCCGGTACGATCTCGACGCCGTCTCGCGCCACGGCGAGTACAAAGGGATGGTCACCATCATCGAGGGGTGCGACAAGAACTGCACCTTCTGCATCGTCCCTCAGACCCGCGGTCCGGAGCGCAGCCGGCCCATGGCGGACATCCTGCGCGAGGTCCGGCACCTCCTGGACTACGGCTTCCGGGAGATCGAGCTGCTGGGCCAGACGGTGAACCACTGGCGTGAGCCGGACGGCGGCGCGGATTTCGCGGACCTGCTCGACCGCGTCGCCCGCCTGCCGGGAGTCGAGCGGCTGCGCTTCGTCACCTCCTACCCGCGCGATTTCACGCCGCGCATGGTGGAGCAGGTGGGGCGCCACGCCAGCATCTGCCCCTACCTCCACCTGCCGGTGCAGTCGGGCTCGGACGCCGTGCTGCGCCGCATGGGGCGCGGCTACACGCGGGACGACTACCGCGAGCTGGCGGCGCAGCTCCGGCGGGCGCGGCCGGACCTGGCGCTGTCGACGGATCTCATCGTCGGCTTTCCGGGCGAGACGGAGGAGGATTTCACTCGCACGCTCGATCTGGTGGGCGAGATCCGCTTCTCGGCGGTTTACGCCTTCACCTACTCGCCGCGGCCCGGCACGGCGGCGCCCCGCCTGAGCGGCGCCGTGGAGCCCGGGGTGGCTTCCGAACGGCTGCAGCGCCTCTTCGCCCTCCAGGAGGGGATCCAGCGGGAGATCAACCAGGGCCTGATCGGCCGCGAGTTCGAGGTGATCGTGACCGGCTGGGGCAAACAGCCCGGAGCGCAGACCGGACGCACGCCCTGCCACCGCGTCGTCCATTTCGGCGCCGGCCCCGAGCCGGTCTCCCTCGGCGGCGTGACGCGCGTGCAGGTGGAATCAGCCTTCCCGCACAGCCTTCTCGGCCGCCGGATCGACGTTCCCGTCGATGCGTTGACGATCTGAAATCCTGCCTCAGATTCGCCTTGACCTCGCCTCCCGCGGCGCCCACAATAGCGGTATGAGCAACGCCGACGAAGAGCTCCAGGTGGAAATCAAAGGGCTGATGTTGGACCCCTCGTCCAACGTCCCGATCGTGATCCTCCGGGACATCCGGAGCCAACTGTTCCTGCCGATCTGGATCGGTGTCTTCGAAGCCAACGCGATCGCGCTCCGTCTGGAGAACGTCGAGCCTCCCCGCCCGATGACCCACGACCTGCTGCGGTCGGTCGTGGAGAGCCTCGGCGGGCGGGTGGAGAAGATCGTGATTTCCGACCTCAAGGAGAGCACCTTCTTCGCCGTCATCCACGTGCTCAACCACGAGCGGGCGCTCACCATCGACGCCCGCCCGAGCGACGCCATCGCGCTGGCCCTGCGCACCGAGTCCCCCATCTTCGTCCTGCGCTCGGTGCTCGACAAGGCGCAGGCCGTGGACCTCGCGACGCAGGCGAGCGACGAGGAGAAGCTCAAGAAATGGCTGGAAGAGATCAGTCCTGAAGAGCTGGGGAAGTGGACCATGTGACGATGCGTTTGATCATGCGTCAGGCCGTCCACAACCCCTGAATTTCCAGCGCTTTAACCGCCATGTCGGCGCGCCGACATCGGAGGCTCCGTCAGCTTGACCTGTTCGGCGCCCATTCTCTACACTGCCCGCCGTCTATGATCATCGCCATCGCCAACCAGAAAGGCGGAGTGGGGAAGACCACCACCGCCATCAACCTCGCCGCGGCCCTCGCCAGCAAGGGCATGAAGACGCTATTGGTGGACCTCGACCCGCAGTCCAACAGCTCGATGTCCTTCCTCGACATCCACGGCCTCACGGTGTCCATCTACGACGCGCTGACCGAGGACGGCACTCACCTCCCTGCCATCGTCAAGCCCGCCGACCGTATCGAGAACCTCTTCATCGCCCCGTCCACCATCGCCCTGGCGAAGATCGAGGCCAAGCTCATCGGCGAGCTCGACAGCCATTACCGGCTGAAGGACGAGCTGCAGCGGATCCAGGAGGAATACGCCTACATCATCATCGACACGCCGCCGACCCTGGGCATCATCACCGTCAACGCCCTGGTCGCGGCCACCCACGTCCTGATCCCCATCCAGGCCAGCTACTTCGCCCTCGAAGGCACGGACGACCTGCTGGAGACGATCGACAAGATCAAGGTCCGAGCCAACCCGCAGCTCCAGATCCTCGGCGCTCTCATCACCATGTACGACAAGCGCACCCTGCTGGCGAAGGATATCCTCGAGCAGATCCAGCGGGTCTTCGGCGTCAAGGTCTTCGAGACCGTGATCACCAAGAGCGTGCGCCTGGAGGAGAGTCCCGCCTACCGGGAGTCGATCTTCACCTTCGCGCCGCGGTCGAGCGGTGCCTACGAGTACTACCGGCTTTCCGAGGAGGTGCTGAGCCGTGTCTGATCCCGCCCGCAAGCGAGGGCTCCCGGTGCGCGTGAAGATGCGTCACGACACCCACTTCGTCGAGGAGCTCACGGCGCGTCACGAAGCTCCGGTGGGAAGAATGATCCCGCTCTCGGCCATCGAGCCGGACCCCGGCCAGCCGCGGTCGACGATGGGGGACCTGGGCGACCTCGTGCTCTCGATCCGCGAAAAAGGAGTCCTGGAGCCGATCCTCGTCCGCCCGCGGCCCGGCGGACCGGAGGACGGCCCCTCGGGCGTGCTCTATCGCATCATCTCGGGCGAGCGACGCTACCGGGCGGCCCAGGAGGCCGGGCTCTACGAGGTGCCAGCCATCGAGATGGAGGTTTCCGACCAGGAGGCGCTGGAGATCGCCCTCATCGAGAACCTCCAGCGCAAGGACCTGACGCCGTTCGAAGAAGCCGAAGGCTATCGGCTCCTCGGCGAGGCGCACGGCTACACTCACGAGGAGATCGGCGAGGCGGTGGGCAAGGCGCGCACCGTCGTCACCGAGAGCCTCTCGCTGCTCCAGATGCCGCCGCGGGCGCGCGACACCGTCCAAGCGCTCGGCCTCACCTCGAAGTCGCTGCTGCTGGAGGTGCTCAAGGCCGGCAGCGAGGGCGAGATGATCGAGCTGCTCGAGGAGGTGGCCCGGCGCGGCCTCAACCGCGACGACCTGCGCCAGCGCCTGCGGCGGGAGCGGGGAAGCAAGAAGTCCGGCCGCCGCAAACCGTACGTCTTCCGCTTCAAGGCGCCCGACCGCACGTACAGCCTGTCGCTGAGCTTCCGCCAGAGCGAAGTCGATCAGGACGACCTGATCCGCGCCCTCGAACAGATCCTGGCCGACCTGCGGAAAAGCGCTCGCTGAATTGGCGCCTTGACGCCGTAACTGCTCTCTGTCCGTTCCGTCCGATCAGTCTGATAAGGGTGATTATGTAAACAAGCCGGCGCGGAGAACGGGCGGCGGAGCCCGCGGTCAGTCGGCGCTCCACTCCGCGGCCAGGTCTTCGTCTTCCTCGACCCGCAGCCGGGCGAGCTCGCTGCCGGCAGGCAACCGCCCGGCGAGCTGCTCGTGGATCCAGCGGACGAGGTTCTCGCTGGACGGGATGGCACTTCCCTCCCCGAACTCCGCCAGGGCCGCGTTGAGGTGCTGGTGATCGAGGCGGTCGAGGACGTGCTCCTGCACGAGCCCGTCGAGCCGGGCCAGATCGACGACGAAGCCGGTGGCGTCATCGACCTCCCCCCGCACGGTGACGTACAGGCGGTAGTTGTGGCCGTGGCCGGGCAGGTTCGCGCACTTGCCGAAACGGGCGCGGTTCTCCGCCTCGCTCCATTCCGGACGGCGGTACAGATGGCTGGCGCTGAACCGGTAGCGGCGCTCGAGGGCGATCTTCATCTCACCGATCCATATAATGGCGCCCGTGAGGAGTCGGCTGGATCGCTACATCGTGACGGAGATCCTGGGCCCGTTGGCGCTGGGTTTCCTAGTCTACACGTTCATCCTGCTGATCCGCTTCCTCTTCCAGTCGGCGGAGATGATCATCCGCCGCGGCCTGCCGGCGTCGATCGTCGGCAAGCTGCTGCTGCTGACCCTGCCGAACATCGTCGTCCTGACGCTGCCGATGTCGCTGCTCTTCGGCACGCTGATCGCCGTCGGGCGCCTGTCGTCGGACAGCGAGCTGATCGCCATGCGCGCCTGCGGCGTCAGCCTGCTGACGCTCTACCGGCCGATCCTCCTGCTCTCGGGCGCGCTGACGGTCCTCAACACCCTGCTCATGGTCTACGTCCTCCCCTGGGGCAACAACTCTCTGCAGCAGTTGCGGCTCGAGGTCCTGACGCAGACCATCTCGCAGCAGGTCGAGCCGCGGGTCTTCTACGAGGAGTGGGAGGGCAAGGTCGTCTACGTCTTCGAGGTCCCCCCCGGCAGCAAGCGATGGAAGGGGGTCTTCCTCGCCGAGGCGGTGCCGGCGAGCGAGAACAACCAGATCACCATCGCCGATTGGGGCGAGGTCCTCGTCGACCGGGCCGGCGAGCGGGTGGTCCTACGCCTGTACAACGCCATCCGCCACAAGGTGGACCTCAACGCCCCGGACCGCTACGAGATCAGCCGGCACAAGCGCCTCGACCTCGTGCTGGAGGATCAGTTCACCAGCCTACAGAAGGCGAAGATGTCCGTCTCCAAGGGCATCCGCGAGCTGACGCTCGGCGAGCTCCGCGACCTGCTGGAGGACCCGACGGCGACCTCCGAGCAGCGGAACCTGGCGCGGGTGGAGATCCACAAGAAGTTCTCCATCCCGGTGGCCTGCCTCGTCTTCGGCCTCTTCGCCCTGCCGCTCGGCATCAACAACCGCCGGGGCGGCAAGGCTTCGGGATTCGCGCTGTCGATCGGCGTCCTCATCCTCTACTACGTCCTGCTCAACAACGGTGAGGAGGCCGCGCGCTACGGCCGCATTCCGGCCTGGCTGGCCATGTGGTCTCCCAACATCCTGCTGGCGGCCGCCGGCGTCTTTCTCCTCCTGCGCCGCAACCGCGACAAGAGCCTGCTGCTCTCCCGCATCGATCGCTGGGTGCGCGAGGACGTCTGGGGCGGGCTGCTGTTCCTCAAGAATCTCCGCCGGGCGCGGCGGATCGAGCAGGGGCAGGAGCGGCAGCGGCGCGCCGCCGCCCGGTCGTCGCGCAAGCCCAGGCCCGTCACTCGCGTGCTGCTCCTCCCCCGCCCGCTCCTCCCCTTCCCGCGGCTCGCCTTTCCCAACATCCTCGACCGCTACGTCGTGCGGCTGTTCGCCTCGGTGTTCCTGCTGGTCGTGCTCTCCGGGGTCTCCCTGTTCATCATCTTCGACCTCTCCGAGAACATCGACGAGATCCTGAAGAACAAGGTGGGCACCGGGCTGGTGCTCAACTACTACAAGTACTCGTCGCTGCAGATGTTCTACGAGATCGCGCCGATCGTCGTGCTGGTGACGACGCTGATGACCTTCAGCCTGCTGGCGCGCACCAACGAGATCACCGCCTGCAAGGCTCTCGGCATGAGCCTGTACCGGCTCTCCCTGCCGGCCATGGCCGTGGCCCTGCTGGTGACGTTCTTCTGCGGCTACCTGGAGTCCTCGGTGCTGCCGGCGTCCAACGAGAAGGTGGCGAAGCTCAAGGACCGCATCCATGGCCGGGAGACGCCGCGCACCTACCGGCGGGCGGACCGCCAATGGCTCTTCGGGCAGGGGCGCTACATCTACAACTACATCCACTACGACCCGCAGCAGCCGAGCCTGCAGCGCCTGCAGGTGTTCGACTTCGATGACCGGCACCGGCTCACCCGCCGGCTCTACACCGAGAGCGCGCGCTACATCGGCGAGGCCTGGGTGTTCACCAACGGCTGGGCGCGCGCCTTCGACGGCGTGGACGTCACCGACTACACGCGCTTCACCGAGCCGAAGATCGTGCGCTATCCGGAGACGCCGAACTACTTCGACTCGGAAATCCGGCCGCCGGAGCAGATGCGCTACGGCGAGCTGAAGGACTACATCCGCGAGCTCCGGGAGAGCGGCCAGGCGGTGCCCGAGCTGCAGGTCGAGCTGCAGAACAAGATCGCCTTGCCGGTGGCCTCCCTGATCATGGCGCTCGTGGCGCTGCCGTTCGCCTTCCGCCTGGGCCGCCAGGGAGCCTTGTACGGCATCGGCATCTCGATCGTCCTCGGCATCGCCTTCATGGCCTTCTTCGCCTTCTTCGGCAAGCTCGGCGAGGCGGGAGCGCTGCCGCCGGCCGCGGCGGTGTGGAGCCCGGGCGCCGTCTTCGCCCTCCTCTCGGCCTACCTCTTTCTCGGCGTCAAGACGTGAAGCGTCAGAAGCGGCTGAGGTCGCGGCCGAAGAGCCGCGCCTTGATCCAGTCGAAGAGGACCTTGGCCTTGTTGGCGAGGCTGACCAGCTTCGTCAGATAGACGGAGCGCCAGAAGAGCCAGGCGAGCCGGCCGCTCCATTTCACCTGCGGCAGGTCCGCCAGCGCCTCTCCCCCGCCGATGTAGGCGAGCATGCCCGCAGCCTTGAAGCGGAAGGGCTCGACCGCTTTGCCCTGGCGCAGCCTGTCGAGGACATGGGCGAGGTACTTGCCTTGCTGCTGGGCGACCTGGGCCGTCGCCGGCAGGGGCGGCTCCCCCGCCGCCGCGCAGTCGCCGAGGGCGTAGACCTCCGGATGAGCCGTCAACCGGAGACAGGAGTCCACGAGCAGCCGGCCGCGCGGGCTCAGGGGCTCGCCGAGAGACCGGACGAACGGCGCCGGCGCGTTTCCCCCCGCCCACACGACCATGCCGCACGGCAGAACCTCGCCCCCCTGGAGAATCACCCTCTCCTTCTCCACCGCCTGCACCTTCGCGGACGTGCGCACCTCGATGCCTTCGCGTCCGAAGTGCTCCAGAGTGTAGCCGGCGAGCGCTTCGTCGAAGCTGGTGAGGAGGCGGCCGAGCGCCTCCACCAGCACCACGCGGGCGTGGGGGGCGAGCTCCGGGTAGCTCTCGGAGAGCTCCTCCCGGATCAGATCGTGGATCTCGGCGGCCGCCTCGACGCCCGTGGGGCCGCCACCGCAGACGACGAAGGTCAGCCGCTGCCGGATCTGCTCCTCGCCGAGCCCCGGGATCTCGGCGCGGGCGAACTGCTCGAGGATGCCGCGCCGCACCGCCCGCGCGTCCTCGACGCTCGCCAGCTTGACGGCGTGCAATGCCACGCCCGGGATGCCGTAGTCGGCGATCACCGCCCCCACGGCGATGACCAGGAAGTCGTACGGCACGCTGAACCCCTCCCCGCTCACCGCTCCCCGGCAGGAGACGAGGCGCTGTCCCCAATCCACCGTCTCGGCGAAGCCCTCCACCACCTTGACGCCGCGCAGCCGCCGCCGCGCCGGCTCGAGAATGCTGCGGAACTCGACCGTGCCGGTGGCGGCGGAAGGCAGCAACGGCGTGAACAGGAAGTAGTTGCGCGGGCTGATCAGCGTGGCGTCCCACCTCTCCCTGCGCAGCTCGTGCAGCAGCGAGTAGCCGCCGAAGCCGCAGCCGAGGACGACGAGACGGGGTGAACCCGAGGTTGCCGCAGTCATATGTTCACACCGGCAGCGTCACCGTCACCTCCAACCCGCCTTCGCGCCGGTTGCGGGCCGTGATGCCGCCGCCGTGCTCCTCGGCGATGCGGCGCGCGATCGGCAGGCCCAGGCCGGTGCCGGAGTCGTGGGTCGAGAAGTAAGGGTCGAAGATGCGCGGCAGCAGATCCGGGGGAACGCCCGGCCCGGAGTCGCGGACGGCGATCCTGGTGAGGCCGTCCGTCTGCTCCACCCGCACCACGACGCGGCCGCCGCCGGCGCTGGCGCGCAAGGCGTTCTCGATCAGGTTGCGCACGGCCCGCTGCAGCAGCCTGGCGTCGAAGCGCGTCAGGACGCTCGCGGAGGCCGCCTCGAACTCCACGGCGACGCCCGCCGGCGGCGCGGCGCGATAGCCCTCGACGAGCTCGGCCATGCTCGCCACCAGGTCCGCCGGCTTGGGATCGATGCGCGGGATGGAGCTGTAGGCCGAGAACTCGGAGGCGATGGTGCGCAGCTCGTCCACCTGGGCGAGGATGTTGCTCGTGCAGCGCTCGAAGACGCGGCCGAAGTGGTCGGGATCGTGCTCGTAGACCTCCCGCATGTGCTCGGCCGAGAGGCGGATGGGCGTCAGGGGATTCTTGATCTCGTGCGCGATCATGCGCGCCATCTCCGCCCAGGCGAGCAGGCGCTGGCCGCGCAGGACCTCGGTGGCGTCCTCGACGACGAGCAGCGCCGAGGGCTCGCCGGACCCCGGCACGGGCACCCACACCAGGGCCCACTCGCGTTCCCCCTCTCCGTCCTTGCCGGCGAGCCGTACCGTGGCGCGGGCCATCTCGGCGCCGGCCGAGCGGAGGAATTCGCCGACGGGCGCGAGGAGCGCGGAGCGGGCGACGGTCTCCTCCAGGCTCTCCCCGACCCTGCTGCCGAGCAGCTCCGCCGCCACCCGGTTGTGCATCAGCACGCGCCGCTCGCGGTCGAGGGAGACGACGCCCGAGGTGATGTTCTCCACCATGCGCTCGACGACCTGCTTCTCGCGCACCAGCCGTTCGCGGGCGTCGGCGATGCGGCGCGCCATCTCGTCGACCGCCTCCACCAGCGAGGCGAGCTCCAGCTCGGTGGGAGCGAGGTCGAGGGAAGGAGCGCCGGCGGCGATTCGCCGGGTGCCCTCGACGAGCTGCATCAGCGGGCGGGTGAAGTTGCTGGCCAGGCGGCGGCCCACCGCCACCAGCAGGGCGAAGAGCGCCGCCGTCACCAGCAGGCCCTGGCGGCGGAGCTGGCCGAGCTGGCGGGCTCCCTCCTCCTGCTGGGCGAGCAGCGGCACCGAGAGGAACAACCGCTCGTTGCCCGGAGAGCCGCCGGGCACCCGCAGGGGCGCGTACATCTCGAGATAGGTCGTCTCGCCGACGCGGTTCAAGCGCGAGGAGAGGCCGTAGCCGAGAAGGGCCAGACGGCGGTAGGTCTCGCCCGGAATGCGCTTCGGCAGCAGGCCCGCGGTGAACAGCTCGTGGCGGCTGGAAGCGTGGATGGCGCTCCCCCAGTACAGGTTCACCTCGTGGCGGACGATGCCGGAGAGATCGATCAGCAGCCGGTCGCCGAAGACAGTGTCGACGCCGAAACCGGGCGGCAGCGTCAACAGCCGTTCGCCCAACACCTGCTGGGCGGAACTCAGCGCCGCCTCGCCCGCGGCCTGCTGATCGCGGTGCAGCCGCTCCTGGATCGAGCGCACGAGCACCAGGTAGAGGAGCAGCAGCGGCACCAGGAGGAGGACCGTGTAGACGATCATCAGACGCTTGGAGTACGACCGCACGGTGCGCCGAAGCAGGTCGCGGAAGGCGGCGCGGGGAAGCGCCAGCAGCAGGATGGGCGGCGCGGCGATGAGGAGCAGGATCACCACTCCCACGCTCCAGTTGCCGGTGCGCTCGAGAGCGTCGAGGGGACGCAGGAAGGGCAGGTACACCACCTCCCAGCCCTGCGACGAGAGCCGGGCCCAGGCGCGGGCCGGGCCGGCGGGAGTCTCCACCAGGGCCTGCGTGAGACGGCCGGGCGCCCGCCGCAGGCGGGCCGGCAGGGGCGGCTCCTCTTCCCACGGCGAGAGGGAGGACCGGCCGTCCGGCGTGTAGAGCGCATAGAGGGCCGGCTGGGCGATCTCCTCCACGGGGCCGGCCACGGGTCCGCCCCGCAGCAGGCCGACGTCAACCTCGGAGAGGCGCCGCCAGCCATGGATCTCGAAACCCGGACGCGGCACGAGCCAGTAGCGCACCCGGGCCCACGGCCGGCCGGCGATCCGCAGGGGAACGACGCCGGAGATCAGCAGGTCTTCCCACAGCGGCAGCCGCAGGTCTTCCCAGCGGCCGGGATCCGGATCGACCAGCCCCTGGTCGGTCAACGGCATGCCGAAGGAGAAAGACGAGGCCGCCGGGGAGCCCGCCGTCTGCACCACCAGGGCGGAGAGCGAGTGGTGCCGCGCCAGCGGCGAGTCTTTCCACAGCGCGTAGGCGAGGTCCTGCCGCTCGAGGCCCGCCGGCACGCGGGGGATCACCCGCGCGAGATCGAGCGTCTCGAAATAGCCGCTGATCTCGCGTGACACGGAGGCGATCTGGTCCCGCGTCGGCGGCGACAGCCGGGCCAGCAGCTCGCCGCCCGCGTATTCCCGCAGCCGCAGACGGTAGGCGGTTTCCCAACTGCCGGCGGCGGCGAAGGCGGACATCAGAATCAGCCCGGCCAGCCCCGCGGCCTCGCGCAGCCGCCGCGGCTCGGCGTAAAGGGCGGCCGCCGCGCCGCCGGTCAAGAGGAGCGGCACGGCCAGGAAGGGTTGATCGCACAGCGCGGCTCCCCCGAGCAGCAGGGCGGCGGCGGTCCAGGCGGTGAGATCGCGCGGCGTCGAAGGCTCGCTGCGGGGACGGGCGAGACAGAAGAGGCCGAAAGCCGCGGCGGTGAAGCCGAGCCGGAGAGCGAAGATCTCGGCGGAGGCGAAGATGCCGCCGGCGAGATCGAGCGGACCCCAGAAGCGTTGGAGACCCCACGCGGCGAGGACGAGCAGCAGGAGGGCGCCGGCCCCTTTGAGCCACGCCGGAACGCGAGCCCCGAGGCCCGCGCGGCTCCACCCTCCGGCCGCCGCGACGGCCAATCCGGCGAGCAGCACGCCGAAGGCCCGCGCCGGCACCGCGGCCGCCGCTCCCAGGGCGATGAGGCCGGCGAGCGCCAGGGGAGCGACGAGGCGCACCGGATGAGGCTCCGCCGACGCTCCGCCTCCGCCCAGCGCCAGGGTCAGGAAGCGCAGGATGGCGACCGACAACAGGGCGAGGCCGATGCATGCCCAGGCCAGGCGGTCCGCCGGCCAGCGCGCCGGACGCGCCGCGGCCGGCGCCCTTTCGACTACCAGCACAGGGGCTCCCGGCAGGGTCACGAGGTCGGCTCCCCCGACGGCCTCCGCCGGACTGCCGGCGAGGGTCCAGCGCGCCGGACCCGCGTCGCCGAACGGCAGGGCATCCGTGGCGAAGCTCGCCCCGGCCACCACCCGCCAGGGCCGCCCCGCCTGGTCGAGGGGGTGAATAGCGAGGAGCGTCACTGCGCTGAAGCTCGCGCGGTAGGCAAGGCCCGAGCGCGGGATCTCCGCCGGCAGCTCGTGGAGCAGCCCCTCCCCCGCCCAGGCGACCGGCACGCCGTCGGGATCGAGCAGCAGAAGGGCGCGCCGGCCCTTCTCCGCGTCTCCCGTCTCGATGCGCGCCAACTGGCCGAACGCCGCCAGCCGGGCGGACGGCGTGTCCGCCGGTTTGCCCAACGCCGCCGCCGCCGCCGCGGCCTCCCCCCGCAGATCGTCGCACAAGCTGGCGTACGCCTGCCGGGCCTGCCCCTTCCACTCGGCTCGCGAGGCGCGCTCGCGGAGGCCGAGAGCCCAGGCGGACACCAGGACGGCGACGGCCAGCGCCAGGACCGGCCCGGCGATGCGACGCTCGCGCGCCGGCCGCACGGCCAGCCAGAGGAGCGAGAGGGCGAGGACGACCGCGGCGGCGCCGCCGGCCGGCAGCAGAGGGGCTGCGACGAGCGCCGCGGCGAGGACGGCTTCGAGCAGCCCCGGCGAGCGTTTCACCGCGGCAGCATCGGCAGGTCCACTCCGCGCTCCCGGGCGCAGGCGATGGCCTCGGGGTAGCCGGCGTCGGCGTGGCGCGCCACCCCCATGCCGGGATCCCCGGTGAGGACCCGCTCCAGCCTCCGGGCCGCCTCCTCGGTGCCGTCGGCCACGATCACCATGCCGGCGTGGAGGGAGTAGCCGATACCCACGCCGCCGCCGTGGTGGACGGAGACCCAGGTGGCGCCGTTGACGGCGTTGAGGAGGGCATTGAGGATGGGCCAGTCGGCGATGGCGTCCGAGCCGTCGCGCATGCCTTCCGTCTCGCGGTTGGGCGAGGCCACGGAGCCGCAATCGAGATGGTCGCGGCCGATGACGATCGGCGCCTTCACCCGGCCCGCGGCCACCAGCTCGTTGAACACCCGGCCGGCCTTCGCCCGCTCGCCGTAGCCGAGCCAGCAGATGCGCGCCGGCAAGCCCTGGAAGGCCACCCGCTCGCCGGCCATGCGGATCCACCGCGCCAGCGCCGCATCCTCGGGAAACGTTTCGAGGATCGCCTCATCCGTCGCCGCGAGGTCCGCCGCATCGCCCGAGAGCACGGCCCAGCGGAAGGGCCCCTTGCCCTCGCAGAACAACGGCCGGATGAACAGCGGCACGAAGCCGCCGATGTCGAAGGCGCGCTCCTCCCCCGCCGCCAGGGCCTGCCCGCGCAGATTGTTGCCGTAGTCGAAAGTGACGGCGCCGCGCTGCTGCAGGGCGAGCATGGCGCGCACGTGGGCCGCCATCGAAGCCATGGAGCGCGCCACGTACTCCCGCGGCTCCTCCCGGCGCAGGCGAAGGGCTTCCGCGAACGAAATCCCGTGCGGCACGTAGCCCTCGAGCGCGTCGTGGGCGGAGGTCTGATCCGTCAGCACGTCCGGCACCAGGCCGTTGGCGACGAGGTGCTCCAGGAGGTCCACGGCGTTGGCCTCGACGGCGATCGAGACCGCCTGCCGCCGGTCGCGGGCCGCGAGCGCCTGCTCGACGGCGGCCGGCAGGTCCGCGGCCACCGTGTCGAGATAGCGGGTGGCGAGACGCCGCTCGATGCGCGTCCGGTCCACCTCGGCCACCAGGCAGACCCCCTCGTTCATGGTGACGGCGAGGGGCTGGGCGCCGCCCATGCCGCCGAGGCCGGCGGTGACGGCGAGCCGGCCGGCGAGCGAGCGGCCGAAACGCTGGCGGGCGCACTCGGCGAGCGTCTCGTAGGTTCCTTGCAGGATGCCCTGGGTGCCGATGTAGATCCACGAGCCGGCCGTCATCTGGCCGTACATGGTGAGGCCGAGCCCCTCCAGCCGGCGAAACTCGTCCGCCGTGGCCCAGTGAGGCACCAGCAACGAGTTGGCGATCAGCACCCGCGGAGCCTCCGCGTTGGTGCGGAACACCGCCACCGGCTTGCCGGACTGGACGAGGAGCGTCTCTTCGTTCCCCAGCCGCCGGAGGGTCGCGACGATCGCCTCGAAGCACTCCCAGTTCCGTGCCGCCTTGCCCGAGCCGCCGTAGACCACCAGTTCCTCCGGCCGCTCGGCAACCTCTGGATCGAGATTGTTCATCAACATGCGCAGGGCGGCCTCCTGCTGCCAGCCGCGGCAGGAGATCTCCGCGCCGCGCGGCGCGCGCACGGTGCGGGGTCGAACGGCGTCGAGGGTCGAGGTCGTCGTGGCCATGGGGGTATTCTACTCTCCTGGTCACCCTGATCTGTCCCGTCCGCGCTTGCGGGGAGCCTCTCGAAAGACGGGGCCGGAGCCTCGCCTGCCCGCGAGGGCACAGCTTCGATCTTGCGCGCAGCGGCTATTGCAACCTGCTGCAGCCCCAGGACCGGCGCTCGCCGCGGCCCGGCGATGCAAAGGCCGTGGTGGAAGCCCGCCGCCGCTTCCTGGAGGCGGGACACGGCGAGCCTCTCCTCCAGGCCCTGCTGGAGGAGATCGACGCGCTCGCTCTTCCATCCGGAGGCGCCGTGCTCGACGTGGGCTGCGGCGAGGGGACCTGCCTCGGCAGGATCGCCGGCGAACGCGCAGTGGAGGCCCACGGCACCGACCTCTCCACGGCCGCCATAGACCTCGCCGCGCGGCGGTATCCGGGGCCGACCTGGATCGTCGCCAACGCGGACCGGTCTCTGCCCTATGCGGCAAGCTCCTTCGATCTCGTCCTGTCGATCGACGCCCGTCTGCCGGCGGCGGAGCTGTGGAGGGTCCTCAAGGCGGAGGGGCGGCTCCTGGTGGCCGTGCCGGGACCGGACGATCTCGTCGAGCTGCGCGCGGCGGTGCTCGGCGAAGGCAGACTGCGCGACCGCATGGAAAGGGCGGCCGCCGCGCTCGCCGGGCGGTTCGAGATGGACCGCCGGAGGCGAGTCAGCCACACGGTCGAGCTCTCCCCGGAGGCTGCGCGCGACGCTCTCGCCGCCACTTACCGCGCTGGCCGCCGGAGCCAGGGGGAGCGCAGCAGGGCGATCTCCGCCATGGACGTGACCCTCAGCCACGACCTGGCCCTCTTCAGGAGGACGGAGAACCGGAGCTGACAGTTTTCGCTTCCAGCCACCGCCAAAATTTGTCGGCCGATCTCGACAGATCGGGCCTAAGTCATTGAAAACACAAGATTGCACCATCGGGTACGCGCCTTGCTCTTCCTCGTTTCCAGCGCGACACAACAAAGGTTGGCTTTCTCCGGGTTGGCTGAGTTCCCCCTAGCGCCCCCTAAGGGGGGCTTTTTTTCTGCCCGCACAAAGTCTGTCCCATAGATAATGGGTGGCGAATGGACGCCGTCCGGCCGCCCCTCTCCGTCGTCATTCCGACGCACGACACGCGGGAGCTCACGCTCCGCTGCCTCGCGGCGCTCCATGCTTCCCCGCCGCCGGGGATCGAGGTGATCCTGGTGGACGACGCCAGCGGCGACGGCACCGCCGAGGCGGCGCTGGCGCGTCATCCCGGGATCAGCGTCCTGCACAACGAGCGTCCGGAGCGCTTCACGCGCTCGGCCAACCGCGGCCTCGCCCGCGCCAGGGGCGAAGTCCTGCTGCTCCTCAACAGCGATACTGAGGTGGAGCCCGGCGGGCTCGCTCGGCTGCTCGACGCCTTCGCCCGGCAGCCGCGGCTGGGGATCGCGGGAGCCCTTCTCCACTATCCGGACGGCTCGCCGCAGTGGAGCGGCGGCCGGGAGCCGACGCCTTCCTGGTTCTTCGCCCTGGGCAGCGGCCTGCCGGGGCTGCTGGAGCGCCTGCCGCTCTACCGGCGCGCCAAGCCGCTCGCTCCGGCGAATCCCGTGCGGGTGGACTGGGTGACGGGAGCCGCCATGGCGATCCGCCGGGCGGCGTGGGAAGCGGCCGGCCCTTTCGACGAAGGCTTCCACTTCTACGCCCAGGACCTCGATCTCTGCCTGCGCGCCGGACGCGCCGGCTGGCTGACCGAGGTGCGGCCGGAGCTGCGCGTGCTCCACCATCACGGAGCGACCATCGGCCAGGCTTCAGGCGCCGCAGGAAGGCAGCATCCGGAGCTGCTGTGGAGCGATCTGCTGCGCTGGGCCCGCAAGCATCGCGGCGAGCGCTGGGCCGGACGCGCCGAGATCGCGCTGCGCGCCGGCGGCTTCCTGCGGCTCGTCTCGCGGCGTCTCGCCCGTCCCTTCCTCGCGGTTGCTAGGCGCCGGGCCTGGCGCGAGGACGACCAAGCGCTGCGGGCGGCGTTGGCCAGCTTGCCATCCTCCCCCGCACGGTATAGAAAGCCCTCCATCCGCTGAGGCCCCTCCGATGCGCGAGATCTTCCGCTACCGCGACCTCATCTTCGCCCTCGTCTCCCGGGAGCTGAAGGTGCGCTACCGCCGCTCCGCCATCGGCTTCACCTGGACGATGCTCCAGCCGCTGCTGACGATGCTGGTGTTGCAGGTGGTCTTCAGCGCCATCTTCCGCGTTCAGCTCGACTACGGAAACTACCCGGTCTTCGCCATGGCCGGCGTCCTCTTCTGGAACTTCTTCAGCCAGAGCATCGTGTCCTCCATGAACAGCCTCAAAGGCAACGCGCAGCTCCTCCGCAAGCTGCCGATCCCCAAGGAGGTCTTCCCGCTGGCGACGGTGATCTCCGGAGTGATCAACCTCTGCTTTGCGCTCGTACCGCTGCTGGGGATCCTGCTGGTGACGCGCCATCCCATCACGCCCGCCCTGCTCTTTCTGCCGATCTCGATCCTGCTGGCCGCGCTGTTCACCCTGGGAGCCGGCCTCCTGCTCTCGCCGCTCGCGGTCTTCTTCAGCGACGTCGTCGAGCTGATCGGCGTGATTCTCTCGATGCTCATGTACATGACGCCGGTCATCTATCCGATGTCGATCCTGCAGGGCTCTCCCTTCCTGCCGGTGGTGCGCTTCAATCCCGTGCGCTCGATCCTCGAGGTCTTCCGCGATCCCATCTATCTGGGCAAGGTGCCGCCGATCACCCATCTCTCCGTCTGCTTCGGGATTGCCGTGGTGGCCCTCGCCCTCGGCGCCTTCGCCTTCCGCCGCAGCAGCGACCGCATTCCTTTCTATATCTGATGGACGCGCTCAGCATCCGCCTCGAAGAGGTCTCGCTGTGCTACCGGCTGGCCAAGCAGCGGATCCCCTCGCTCAAGGAATACACGATCCACTTGCTGCGCGGCGCCCTCGCCTACGAGAAGCTGTGGGCCCTGCAGGACGTCAACCTGACGGTGCGGCGGGGCGAATCGCTCGGCATCATCGGCCGCAACGGCGCCGGCAAGAGCACGCTGCTCAAGGTCATCTCCCGCGTCTTCAAGCCCACCCGCGGCACCGCCACCGTCAACGGGCGTCTGGCTCCCATCCTGGAGCTCGGCAGCGGCTTCGACTTCGAGCTGACCGGCATCGAGAACGTCTACCTCAACGGTCTCCTGCTCGGGCACACGCGCCGCGAGGTCGAGGAAAAGGTGGAAGAGATCGTCGACTTCAGCGGTCTCGGCGATTTCATCCGCTCGCCGCTGCGCAACTACTCCTCCGGCATGCAAGCGCGCCTCGGATTCGCCATCGCCACGGCCTGGGTGCCCGACATCCTGATTCTCGACGAGGTCCTCTCGGTAGGCGATGTGACCTTCACCGAGAAGTGCGAGCGGCGCCTGCGGCGGTTCCACGACGCCGGCGCGACCGTGCTCCTCGTCTCCCACAGCTCCAGGTCCATTCTCGACAACTGCAGCCGCTGCATCTGGCTGGACGACGGCCGCATCCGGGCCGACGGCGACTCGCGCGAGGTGGTCAAGCTCTACCTCCGCGAGCACGGCACCGAGCCGGTGGAGCACGAGGCGGGCCGGCTGCACACCACGGCCTGATCGGCGTCCGGGAAACTCCTGCATCGCCGGACTCAAGGCCTTCGACCGCCGGGTCGCGGTGTGGTAAGCTTCGCGGGCGAGCGGTGACCACGAGTCCAAGTTCCGGGTTCGAGGTCATTGCCCCGGGGCGTCAGGACGAGTTCCAAGGAACCTTGATCCTGTTTTCAGGAGCGCCTACCTCATTTGTGGCACCGCTCGCTTCTTCGTCTTCCCGGCGAAGGAGAAACACCATGCTAAAGGACACGATGAAGACTCTGGTCGCAGTGATCGCGTTGGGCCTCACCGCCTGCAGCGGCGTCGGGAAAGCGCTGGCCGCCGGCGATATGGAAGCGGTCTGCAGGTCCTACAAGCTGCCGAACAATCCCGACGTGACTCCTCCTCGGCTGGTCCATAGCGAACAGCCGAAGATTCCTGCTTCAGGCCCCCGCAGCGGCTTTGTTTGCGTCCGCGCCACCATCACCCCATCGGGAACCATTATTGATCCGGTCGTCATCCGGACGGACAACCAAGACTTCGCTCGGGCTTTTCTTCAGGCTCTGCCGGATTGGAAATATGAGCCTGCCACTCGCGGCTCGGCGCGGGTGACGTACCACACTACGCTGTTTGCGCGCTTCCCGCCGGGCTAATTCGGCCCTCGCGCCGACCGCACCGCCGTCATCAGCATTTCGACCCGCGCGCCCCTGGGCAGCGCCGCGACGGCCACCGCGGCGCGGGCCGGCGCCGGCGGCGGGAAGTAGCCGGTGTAGACCTCGTTGAGGGCGGCGTAGTCGCCGATGTCGGCGAGGAAGACCTGCACCTGGACGATATCGGCCAGGGTGAAGCCTGCCGCCTCCAGGATCGCCTTGCAGTTGTCGAGCGCCCGCCGCGCCTCCGCCTGGAGGCCGCCGGGAACGAGCTCGCGCGTCGCCGGGTCCAGACCGATCTGCCCCGCGAGGTAGAGGGTCTCCCCCACCTGAATTGCCTGCGAGTAGGAGGCGATGGCCGCCGGCGCGCGGTCGGTGGCGATGACGCGGCGCTGGGCGGGGACGGGGCCTTGCGGCTGGGTGGCGCAGGCAGCAAGGACGGCAAGGACAGCAAGGACGACAAGGACACCGTGCGGCCTCACGCCGGCAACCCCCTCTCCGCGATGCCTTCCATGACCTCGCTGAAGTGGTCGATCTCCTCGAGCGTGGTGTAGACGCTGGGAGTGACCCGGAGGCCACGGAACTCGGGGTGGACGATGGGAGTGGCGAGGATGTGGTGCTGCTTCCAGAGATGCTCGGCGAGCGGGACCGGCTCGACGCCCACGATCTCGACGTTGGCGATGCCGCAGGACCTTCCCGGCTTCAGGCTGGTATGGAGCCGCACCCGCTCGTGTTGCGCGAGGCGGTTGGCCCAGCGCGCCGTCAGATACCGCAGACGGGCTGTCTTGCGCTTGGCGCCGATCCCCTCATGGAAGGTGAGCGCCTCGGCGATCGCCAGGTTCTGCGCCGAGGGGTGGGTGCCGATCTCCTCGTACTTGCGGATGTCTGCATCCAGCGTGGTCGGGGCCGCCATCAGCGGCCACAGGCCGTGGATCTTCTCCCGCTTCACATAGAGCATCCCCGTGCCGTGCGGCGCGAACAGCCACTTGTGCAGGCTCGTCGCGTAGTAGTCGCAGCCGAGGTCGGCATGGCTGAAGTCGAAGTGGGCGAAGGAGTGGGCGCCGTCGACGATCACCGGAATGCCCCGCTCGCGCCCGAGCTCGACCACCCGCTTGACGGGCAGGATCTGGCCCGTCAGGTTGATGACGTGGCACACGAGGATGAGCTTCGTCTTCGGCGTGAGGTTGCGCCGGTAGAGCTCCACGACCTCGCCGTCGTCCTCGGCCGGCACCGGCAGCGAGAACTGCTTGAGCACGATGCCCTCGCGGCGGCCCCGCTGCTCGAAGGTGGCGATCATGCGCGGATAGTCCTGGTTGGAGGTGAGCACCTCGTCGCCGCGCTGGAGGTCGAAGCCGAACTGGCAGATCTGCAGTCCCTCCGAAGCGTTGCGCACCAGGGCGATCTCCTCGGCGCCGGCGCCGAACGTGCGGGCCAGCCGCTGGCGCACGGTCTCGCGCTGCGGCTCGAGCACCTGCCAGAGCGCCACCGGGGGCGGCGTCGAGTTCGAGAAGTCGAGGTGCCGCTTCTGCGCCGCCTGCACCACCGCCGGCGACGGGCTCACCCCGCCGTTGTTGAGATTGACGACGCTGCGGTCGAGCGTGAACGCCTGCTGGACGTCGAACCAGAACGACTCGTCGCCGGCCGCCTCTTCCGCCGTGCCGGCGTACGCAGCGGCTTTGGCGAGGACCCGCCGGACGCCCACAGGATCGAGCAGCGCCGCGGCCACGCCCAGCGCGGTTGGTTTTCCGACGGCTCCCAGGAATTCGCGGCGGTTCATGGGCCCCCTCCTTCTTTCGGATTGACCGGATTCTACGCCGGAGGGAGACCGCAGAAGAAGAAGTTTTGCTGTTTCCAACCCCCTCTCTCCGGGGGGGAAGGGTGTGAGGCGGGAGAGAGGGGGCAGGGGGAGTCACACGCCGGGGTCAGGTAAGGTCGCGATGATGATGTCGTGGTTGTGGTGTTGGATATTGATGGCAGCACCGGCCTGGACGCCCGGATTGAAGCGAGAGCCCTGAATCACGGCATTCTTGACCGCCTGCGTCGACCATGGGACGGCGGTGGCCCGCAACGTCATCCTCTGGACCCCTTCCTGGCTCAACCGCATGGCGCCGACGTCGAGGACCCGCTGCGCCTTGCCGCCGCGCTGCGTGAAGGTGAGGACGGGAGACACCCTGAACTCGGAGTCGAACGTTCCGCCGCGCTCGTCCGTCTGGACGATCGTCATCTTGCCGGCCGGCGGCTGCTTCTTGGAGAGTTGCAGCCGGGCGTCCCAGAGCTCGGTGCGGTCGCCGACCTGGACCTTAAGCGGCTCGGCGCTCGCCAGCGACAGCGCCACCAACTCGATCCTGGCGGTGCCCCGGCTGGGGAACGGTGGCCCGAGCTTCGGCATGCTCTTGCGGGAAACGACGGTGTCGCCGTTGCCGACCTTCTGGCCACGGAAGGTGCGCAGCGGCACTCCCTTGAAGGGAACACGCCCTTCGTAGCGGGCGGAGCCCTTCTCGAAGAACCCGGCCGGCAGCGCGAACTCGCCGCGGAAGTCGAAGAACGTGCCCTCGGGCACCGTGGTGAAGATGTCGAGGCCGGCTCCGGGGTCCTTGCCATACTGCGCGCTCGCCTCCTGGGGAGCGGCCGCCGAGACGGTGGGACCTAGAGCGCTCCCGGCCACGACCGCCACCAGAGCGATGGCGAGAGCCAGGAGAGGCCCCAGGCGATGGAAGGCTTGTCGCCGATTACGTCGAGACATCGTAGTCCTCCTTTCGGATGAAGGGAGAGGCAGCGCAGATCTATCCGCTTAGAAATTTCGCTGTCTCTGCGTCCTTCAAGATAGGCGGAGCGACGTCTCCCTTCGTTACAGCAAGGAGTTCTCCCCTCACCACCTGAGGGGGCTTTACAAAGCGCTTCCCGTCCCGTATCCTTCTCCCCTCACATGATGAGGGAATGAACCGATGCCGAAGACTGCTCTCGACCTGCTGCAAGGGACCGTCGCGGTCCTCATCCTGAAGACGCTCTCCTGGGGAGCGCTGCACGGCTACGACATCTCGCGCTCGATCCGCCGGCGGAGCGATGGCGCTCTCGGGCTGGAGGACGCGGCCCTCTACCAGGCCCTCCACCGCCTGGAACGCAAGGGCTGGATCGAAGCCGAGTGGGGCCTCTCCGAGAGCAACCGCCGGGCCAAGTTCTACGGCTTGACGAAGGAGGGCCGCAAGGCTCTCCAGGCCGAGGTCTCCACCTGGCAGAGCTACGTCGAAGCGGTCTCCAAGGTGCTGGAAGTCGCCTGACGCCAATGCCCGGACGGCGCCTCTTCCGCTTCCCCTGGCGCACTACCGCGCAGGTGGCGGCCGACATCGACGAGGAGCTCCGCTTCCACCTCGACCTGGTGGCGCGGGAGCTGGTCGAAGAAGGCTGGCCGGAGGAAGGGGCGCGCCTGGAGGCAGCGCGGCGGTTCGGCGACCTGGAGGCGACGCGCAAAATCTGCCGCAAGTTGGATCTCAGCAAGGAGAAACAGATGAAGTGGACGAAGGCGCTCGAGGAGCTCGGGCAGGACTTTCGCTTTGCCCTCCGGCAGCTCGCCAAGAGCCCGGGGTTCACCCTGATCGCGATTCTGACCCTGGCGCTCGGCGTCGGGGCCACGACGGCGATCTTCAGCGTCGTCGACGGCGTCCTCCTGCGTCCTCTCCCCTTCCCCGAACCGGACCGGCTGGTGCGCGTCTATCCCTTGAACGAGGAGGGGAAGCCGACCGCCTTCTCGGTGCTCAACTATCTCGATTGGCGCAAGCAGAGCCGCACGGTGGAGGCGTCATCGCTCCTCGACACGACTTCGGTGAACCTGACCGGAGCCGGCGGCGAGCCCGAGCGGCTGAAGGGCGCCTTGGTCAGCCCGGAGTTCTTCTCCGTCCTCAAGGCTCCCCTCCTCGCCGGCCGCAGCTTCGCGGCGGGCGAAGACAAGCCCGGCGCCGGCCGAGTGGTGGTGTTCTCCGAGGAGCTTTGGCAACGGCGTTTCGGCGGCGACGCCGGCCTGGTCGGCCGCACCGTGACTCTCGACGGTATGCCTTACACGGTCATCGGCATCGCCGGCCGCAATCGCTGGCCCGCCACGATGGACCTCTGGATGCCCTTCGAGCTGACCGAGGAGAGGATCGATCCGGGGAACCGCGGCGCCGTCTATCTTTCGGCCGTGGCCCGCCTGGCTCCGGGGGCGAGCCTCGAGAGAGCGCGCGCCGAGGCGCGCACGATCGCGGCGCGGCTCGCGGCCCAGTATCCCGACAAGAACACCGGCTACCGGATGGACGCCGCCAGCATGCAGACCTTCATGGTCGGAGACGTGCGCACGCCGCTGCTGGTGCTGATGGGCGCCGTGCTCTTCGTGCTGCTCATCGCCTGCGTCAACGTGGCCAACCTGCTGCTGGTGCGCGCCTCGGGCCGGGAGAGCGAGTTGGCGGTGCGCACGGCGCTGGGCGCGGGACGGGCGCGCATCGTCCGCCAGCTGCTCACCGAGAGCATCGTGCTGGCCCTGCTGGGCGGCGCGGCCGGCGCGGCGCTCGCCGTGTGGGCCACGCGGGCGCTGGTGGCGCTGGCGCCCGAGAAAACGCCGCGGCTCCAGGAGGTCGGCGTCGATTCCTCGGTGCTGCTGTTCACGCTGGCCGTCAGCCTGGGCACGGGAATCCTCTTCGGACTGGCGCCGGCGCTGCGGGCTTCGCGGCCGGACCTCAGCGCCGTGTTGAAGGAGGGGGCCCGGAGCTCCCGGGGGCGCCTCGCCGTGCAGGCCCGCAGCGTGCTCGTCGTGGTGGAGACGGCGCTGGCCGTCGTGCTCCTCGCCGGGGCGGGGCTCCTGCTGCGCAGCTTCGGCGAGCTGCTGCATGTCGATCCCGGGTTCAAGCCGGAGAACGCCATCGCCTTCAATCTCGCCCCGCCCTCCCCAAAGTACGAGAAAGACCCGCAGCTCCGGGCGCTGGCGAATTCCCTCGTGGAGCGCCTGCAGGGCATCCCCGGCGTCACCGCGGTGGGAGCCTCGGCGTTCGGCCGGCCGCTCGGCGGCGGCAACTTCTGGCTCTCCTTCGACGTGGAAGGCCGGCCGAAGGCGCGGCCAGGAGAAGAGCCCGCGATGCGGATCGCCATGGTGACGCCGGGCTACTTCCCGGCCTTGGGGCTGAAGCTGGTCGACGGCCGGCTGTTCACCGCCGAGGACCGCGAAGGCGCGCCGAGGGTCGTCATTCTCACCCAGGCCGCGGCGCACCAGTACTTCCCGAACGAGGATCCGATCGGCAAGAACATCATCCTGGGCTGGGGCTTCGAGAACGGCGAGTACTGGACCGGCAGAGTCGTCGGCATCATCGGAGACTTCAAGCAGTCCACCTTGTCCAATGACTCCGACCCGCAGCTCCTGGCTCCGTACGACCAGCTCCCCATCGGCTCCCTCTCCGTCATCGTTCGCTCCCCGCAGGACCTCGGCACCGTGGCGGCCGCCGCCCGCGCCAAGGTCCGCGAGGTGGATCCCGATCTCCCGCTCTATGAGCTGCAGACGATGGAGGATGTGGTGTCCGCGTCGGTCGCCCAGCCGCGCTTCTACATGCTGCTGCTGGGGGGCTTCGCCGCGGTCGCCCTGTTGCTGGCCGCCATCGGCATCTACGGCGTCATCGCCTACGCGGTGAGCCAGCGGCGGCAGGAGATCGGCGTCCGCATGGCGCTCGGAGCGAGCCGCGACCGGGTGGTGCGCATGGTGCTGGGCCAGGGCCTCCTCCTGGCGTTCGTCGGCGCCGCCGCCGGCCTGGCGGGCGCGTTCCTGGCCACCCGCGGCCTGCGCACCCTGCTCTACGCGGTGAGCGCCAGCGATCCGTTGACCTACACGGGCGTGGCCTTGACGCTCGTCGCGGTGGCCGCCTTCGCCTCCTATCTGCCGGCTCGCCGGGCGGCGAGGACGGAGCCGCAGTTGGCGCTGCGCGGCGAGGCCTAGAGACTATGAATCTTTCCCTTCCCCCTCTCCAGCTCCGCTGGAGAGGGGGCCAGGGGGTGAGGTCTCGAAGGGCAGCCCCTCGCCCGAAGCAACGCCCGTTTGGGTCGTTCTCTTCGCCGCCTCCGGCCGGCTGCCGGGCTTCTCGGCGGGCGCGCCGCCGTCGCGGCAGACCGGGCAGTCGGCGGGCGTGTACGACGGCAGGCTGAGCTCCATCAGGGCGCGGAACGGTACGTCGAACGGATCGCGGCCGCCGCTGCGGTCGATGATGGCGCCGACGGCCACCACGCGGGCGCCGCGGGCCGTGGCCAGCGCTGCCGTCTCCAGGGTCGAGCGGCCGGTCGTCACCACGTCCTCCACCACCACCACCCGTTCGCCCTGCTTGAGGGTGAAGCCGCGGCGCAGCCCCATCTCCTCGCCCTTGCGCTCGGTGAAGCGGAACGGCACCCCCAGCCCGGCCGCCACCTCGTGGCCGATGATGACGCCGCCGAGGGCGGGAGAGAGCACAGAGTCGGGATGGAAGGCGCGCAGCCTCTCGGCGAGGTCCTGCCCCACCTTGCGGGCGCGCACCGGATCTTCCAGCAGCAGGGCGCACTGGACGTAGGCTTCGGAGTGGAGCCCGGAAGAGAGGAGGAAATGGCCGCGGCGCAGGGCTCCGCTCTCCTCGAGCATCTGCGTCAAAATGCGTTGCTCATCACTCACGGATCGGCTCCTCGCGGTGGATCTCGTACTGATCGAGCTTCTTGTAGAGGTTGCTGCGGGGGGTGTCGATCGCCTGTGCCGTCTGCGTGACGTTCCAGTTGTTCTCCTCCAGCTTGTGGAGGAGGAACATGCGCTCCGAGAGGTCGCGGAACTCGCGCAGGGTCTGCACGGCCAGCAGGGAGGTCGAGAGCTCGGGCCGGGCGCCGCCGGTGGCGGCGATCACGTCCTCGCGGGTGACGACGTCGCCATGGGAGAGGATGAGCAGGCGCTCGACGAGGTTCTTGAGTTCGCGCACGTTCCCCTTCCAGGGCAGCGCCTTCAGGTGCGCCAGCGCCTCGGAGCCGAACTCCTTGGCCTTGTAGTTGTTCTGGTCGGCGTAGCGGCGCACGAAGTGCTCGACGAGCAATGGTAGGTCTTCGAGGTGCTCCCGCAGGGCCGGAGTGCGGACGGGAATGACGTTGAGGCGGTAGAAGAGGTCTTCGCGGAAGCGGCCGGCGGCGATCTCCTCCTCCAGGCTGCGGTTGGTCGCCGCCACCACCCGCACGTCCACCTGGATCGTCCGCTCGGCTCCCACCGGCTCCACCTCCCCGTTCTGCAGCACACGCAAGACCTTGGCCTGCGTGCGGGCGGACATGTCGCCCACCTCGTCGAGGAAGATGGTGCCGCCGTCGGCGGTGACGAACTTGCCCGTCTGCTTGCGCACGGCGCCGGTGAAGCTCCCCTTCTCGTGGCCGAAGAGCTCGGACTCGATGAGGTCTTCCGGAATGGCGGCGCAGTTGACCTGCACGATGGGGCGGTCGCGGCGGGAAGACAGGCGGTGGATGGCGCGCGCCACCAGCTCCTTGCCGGTGCCGCTCTCGCCGGTGATCAGCACGGTGGCGGGCGTCGGCGCGGCTTTCTCGATGGTCTCGCGCAGCCGCCGTATCGCCGGTGCGGCGCCGATGAGCTGCTCGGGCTCGACGCGCAGGTTGCGGTTCTCGGCCTGCAGGCGGTAGGCCTCGACGGCGTTGCGCAGGGAGAGCAGCACCCGCTCGCGCTGCAGGGGCTTCTCGAAGAAGTCGAAAGCGCCGCGGCGGGTGGCCTCGACGGCGGTCGCCACGTCGGC
Source organism: Thermoanaerobaculia bacterium (assembly GCA_044868005.1). GTDB lineage: Bacteria > Acidobacteriota > Thermoanaerobaculia > Multivoradales > UBA5704 > DATARR01. Next base: position 46,718 of record JBIOVX010000277.1, read on the forward strand.
GTGGCCGCTGATCATCAGCACGGGCATGTCGTAGCCCCGCTCGCGCAGGGCGCGGAGCAGCTCGAGGCCGTCCATCTCCGGCATCTTGATGTCCAGCACGATGGCGTCGGGGGCGCGGTCGGCCACCTTGGAGAGGGCCTGGGAGCCGCTCGCCGCCTCCTCCACCCGGTAGCCTTCGTACTCCAGGATCATGTGCAAGCTGTCGCGGATCGCGGCTTCGTCGTCCACGACGAGAATGGAGGCGCGGTAGCTGCTGTCACCGGGTCTGGGCATGATGCACCAGTCTAACAAGAAAGGGGCCGGCCCCAGGGAGGGCCGGCCCGCAACCACCAGATACGAGGTTTTTTCGGTCTAGCCGATATCGGTCAACGGGTCTCCCTACGGCACCTGTACGACGGCGAAGAACGGCTGGCGCTCGCCGCGCTGGCCGAACTGCACCGCATAGAAGCGCAGATAGGAACCCGATTTTGCATCCTGGATCGTCTTCTCGAAGTCGTCCACGTCCTTGACCGGCCGGCCGTTGACTTCCGTGATGATGCTGCCCGGCCGCACGAACTGCTCATAGAGCGGGCTGGTGGGAGCGACGCTGGTCACGATCACACCGTCCACGTCGCGCGGGATGTTGTGGCCCTCGCGCAGGTTGCTGGAGAGATCCTGGTACTGGATGCCCAGCCATTCGATGCCGCCGCCCTGCTCCGGCTGGCGGTTGGAGGCTTCTTCCTCGCCCTGGATCGGGCGCTCGCGCAGCTTGACCCGCTTCTGCACCATCCGGCCGTCGCGGAAGACGTCGAGCGTCACCGTCGCATCGGGCCCTTGGGAGGAGACATAGTCGATGAGGTCGCGGGTGGTCTTGATCTTCCGTCCGTCGACGGAGAGGATCACGTCGCCATGCTGGACTCCGGCCTCCTCGGCGGGGGTGTTGTCCTCGACCGACTGGACGAGGGCGCCGTCGGTGTTCGGCAGGCCCCAGGCCTGCGCCTGCGTGAAGTCGAGGTTGCGGATGCCAATACCGAGATAGCCGCGGCTGACCTTACCCTTGTCGCGCAGTTGCGGCAGGATCTCCTTCAGGGTGTTGACCGGCACCGCGAAGCCGATGTTCTCGGCGCCCCAGTTGATGGCGGTGGCGATGGCCACCACCTGGCCGCTCATGTTGATCAGCGGACCCCCGGAGTTGCCAAAGTTGATGGCGGCGTCGGTCTGGATGAAGTTCTCGAACGACGCGTCGCTGATGCCCAGCGAGCGGCCCTTGGCGGAGACCACGCCGGTGGTCACCGTCTTGTCCAGGTTGAGCGGGTTGCCCACCACCATCACCCAGTCGCCGACCCGCAGGGAGTCGCTGTCACCCAGCTCGAGATAGCGCAGGGGATGGCCGGCGTCGATCTTGAGCAGGGCGATGTCGGTGGCCTTGTCGGTGCCCTTGATCTGCGCCGTGTAGTCGCGGTCGCCGAGATGGACCTTCACCGAGGTCGCCCCTTCGATGACGTGGTAATTCGTCACCACCAGCCCGTCGGGACCGATGACGAAGCCGCTGCCGCCCGCGTCGGAGCGGAACTCCTCCGGCTGCTCCTCGCCGTCCGGCTGCTGCTGCGGCCGGCGGTTGCGCGGCCCGAAGAAGAACTCGAACGGATCGACGCCGCCGGGTCCGCGGCGCCCGTTGGGGCTCTTCTCGATGGTCGCCGCCTGGATGGAGACCACCGCCGGATCGACCGCCTCGGCGAGATCGGCGAAGCTCGGCAGGCTCGTGCCGTGCAGCGAAGCCAGCCGGGTGGCGGACAGATTCGCCGTCTCTTGGTCGGCCAGGCCCGGAACGGTCAGTTGCAGGCCCCCGGCGAGGACCATGCCGAAGACGACCGCTCCCAGGACGAGCAGGAACGTCGCGAGATTCCTTCTCGATAGAGTGCTCATGAGTGCTTCAGTTCTCCTTTCAATATCCTTCTCGCTTCTCTCTCGAAAGCAAACGGCTTGCCAGGCAAATTCCCGAGGGGAGAGCTGGTGCGTCACGAGCCGGGCGCGCCAAATTGGCGCACCTAGCTGAGGCAGAGACCGGAGACCGGTCCCGTGATGGCTAGCCTGGATCCAATCGTTGTCGGCGCTCGCGGGCACGCCTCCGGATGCGCTCTCCCTCTTCCGCGATCTCCACTAGCGCCTTAAGATCGCCTGGAGATACTGGCGGCAGAAGTTCCTGGAGTTTTGCGGTGAGCAACTTGAGTCTGTCCTGTTCGCTCGGAGAGAGCCTCGATCCACCGTGCTTACGTGCCAGGATCTCCGAGCGTTCGCCAGCCACCGCCTTGAGGTTCTTCTCCCGCTCGGACTCGCTCCCCATCCTTTTCTCCATTGGTATCTCTCTCGCCGGAGTATAGTCGCCCCCACCGCTGACCGAGCCCGCGAAGCGGGCGACGGCATGTAGCCTGGGGCGCGAGCCCCAGGAACGGTCTCAACAATCCAATAAAGCGCCGGAGGCGCGACGGCAGACCGCTCGGATCGTACCGCGCCGTCGCAGGGCTCGGTATCGTCGGCGCCCGTTCTGCCACTGTTTTCAGGCGGCGCAGCGAAGCCGCCGCCGAATCCAGCCGTCCAGGTCCCGCAGCTCCGTCCGCCTTTCGCAGAAGCCGAAGTAGTTGATCCAGCCCAGCAGGTACTGGCTCAGCTCCCGGATCATCCGCTCCAGGCTGATTCCTCGGTTGCGCTCGACCGCCGGACCACATCCGCATGATTTCGGCTATGGCGGCCGCAGGCGAGGCGCTTGCTCATGCGGTTCTTGTTGTCGATGAGTCCATCCCCCGAGGAGCTTGAAGACGAAGGGCATTTCATTGTTTCAATGCCATCGCCTTCAGTCCTTAAAGGTCCAGTAGACGTGATAGTCGTAGCCGTCCGTCAGATCCACTCGCTTGAAACCCTTGCCTCGGATTTCGTCGATCAGGTCACCCTTCTGGAAGTTGTGAGCCCAGACGGCGTTGAACAGGACGAACTCCAACGTCAGGCGGTCTGCTTTGGAGCCGGAGACTCGGACCTCCACGTCCATGTTCTGGTCGAGGAAGTGGGTGCGGAGCTGGGAGGCGTAAGCCCGGCGAGCGGAGAGCTCGCCCTGCGCCAGCGTCCGCTCCAGTTCCATCCGCGCTTTCCGCTCCTCGCGGGTCTCCGGGTGATCTCGTAGCTCCGCCGTCGATACCCAGGCGTCCTTTCCGATGCGCACCGTCGAGTCACTAGGATCGAAGCCGGAGATCTCCACCTTCTCGTCGTGACGGAGATGGTCACGCCCGTGATAGGTGCCCCGCACGGTTACGGAGCCGTAAGCGTACTTCGGACCCTTAGGAGGCTCGTATTGATAGAGGTCGTGCAGGCTGATCGAGAGCTTGTGCCTGTCCCTCTCGCCGGTGCACTGGTTCGCGGCATCACAGAGGACGAGCACGGCTTCGCCGTAGGAGATCGCACCGTCCCTGACGCCCTCGATGGATCCGACTCCGTCATGGATGGCGTACATCGTGTACGGTTGCGGCGGGGCGGCCGGGGTAGGCGGCACCGACGCTGCCGGCGGAGGGGCGGGCGACTTGCCGCAAGCCAGGTGCACGATGATGAAGATCAGCACCAAGACCACCGCAAAGTAGAGCAACCATGCCACTCTGTGCTCTCGAAGCTCTTTAATGAGCATCGAAGAACTCATGCTGGATCTCTTTGGCGCAGAGGGAACAGCGCTTCATGGAGGCGGACCGGAAAGAATCTTGCTCTTCTCTGCCTGAAACTCCTCCTCGGTCAAGACTCCCTTGTCGCGAAGGGCGGCGAGCCGCTCAAGCTGTTCTATCTTGCTCATCCCGCTGGGCGTCACAGTTTCAGGTGACGGCGTCGTGGGGGCAGCGGCCACGGATGCGACCTTCGAGAGAACATATGCCTCAAATTCCGCCCGGAACTTCTTCCCCTTGGCGTTTAAGTCGTGTCGCTCACGTGAGTTGCCGCCCGCAAACGTTGCGACTACCGATGCCGTCGAGTTTGAGCCTTCATCGCTCACGCGCACCACGACCATCACGGAGCCAGTGACCGAACCACCGCCCGCCTTCGAGCTGCGCTGATTCCACCCAGTAAAGGTGTCGAACGGCTGCTTGTTGAACTTCCAGATGATTGGATAGACGCAGTAGGCGTCAAGCTTCTCGGCACTCAGGGTCACCGGTTCGAACTTGACCAACCAATTCTCGCGATCCGCTGCCGCCGGCACGAGACCATAAGCTTGCCCCCCTTCCTGAACCGCACGCAGGGCGACTTCGCGCCTCAAGGGAATGCTGAACTGCCATGTCGTCGGTTTAGCTGGCACGGCCTGCAATTGGGCTGTCGCGAAATCCGGGGGCACCAACGCCATCAGCGCTAACCCCATGTACAGCGTAGTTGTTACACGTCTGTCCATGCCGTGCATCCCTTCGTTTTTGAGTTTCAGATGCGCCTAATTCTCCCGCCCGGGGCGCCGACCTGTCTACACGCCGGAGTTCCGCCCTGGAAGAATCCCCCGCCCCGTCGTGTTCTCTCCTTCGAGGTGCCCACTCGCCCTCGTTCCGCTGGCCGGCAAGACGCCGGTTTCAGGACTTTTCCGTCTCAGCTTGAATGGACGTATCCTTTTGCCTATAATGGGGCGAGCCAGCTTGCCCTGACCGGCGACGGTCGGTACAAGAAGTGGGCCCAGGCCCACTTTTTTTGTTGGGCAAAGCGAGGAGAGGAGAACGATCCGGCACGATGCCCGCGACTCCCGGCCGCATCGAGGAGCTCACGCCCGAGATCGAGCAGATCGCCGCGGCGGCCGGCTGCGAGCTGGTGCACGCGGAGCTCAAGGGCGGGGTGCTGCGGGTGTTCATCGACAAGCCGGAAGGGGTCACGCTGGCGGACTGCGAGCACGTCTCGCGCCAGGTCTCGGCCCTGCTCGACGTGCTGGACTTCGGCAGCAGCCGCTACGTGCTGGAGGTCTCCTCTCCCGGGCTCGACCGGCAGCTCTACAAGCCGGCCGACTACGACCGCTTCGCCGGACGGCTCGCGCGGGTAACTTTCGACGATCCGGCGACGGGAAGGAAGAAGACGGTGGTGGCGCGCCTCCGCGGGCTGCGCCGGCCGGAGCAGGGGGACGCCGAGGTGCTGCTGGAGGACGACTCCGGCGAGCCTCTGGAAGTGCCCTTGAAGAACGTGAAGACGGCTCGGTTGGAGATCGAGCTGTAGCGCTGCAACGATAGGAAGACAAACATCATGCCTCAGGCACAGACTGCGGAAGTGAACTTGAACGAGATCCTGCGCCAGGTGGCGCGGGAGAAGGACATTGACCTCGAGCGGTGGATCTCCGCCCTCGAGGACGCGATGGCTTCGGCGGCCAAGAAGCAGCACCGGATCAAGGAGCCGGTGCGGGCGCACCTCGACCGCGAGACCGGCAAGTTCGAGGCGTTCATCGTCAAGAAGGTGGTGGAGGCGGTGGAAGACCCGCTCGCCGAGTGGACGGTCGAGGAGGCGCGCGACCACAAGCCGGACGCCGAGGTGGGCGACGAGGTCCACCTTCCCATCTCCACCGAGGGCCTGGGCCGCATCGCGGCGCAGAACGCCAAGCAGGTGCTCTACCAGCGCGTGCGCGAGGCCGAGCGCGAGAACATCTACAACGAGTACATCGACCGCGTCGGCGAGGTGCTCAACGGCACCGTCAAGCGCTTCGAGCGCGGCGACATCATCATCGACCTCGGGCGCACGGAGGCGGTGGTGCCCCGCTCGGAGCAGGCCCGCCACGAGCGCTACAGCCAGGGCGAGCGCATCCGCGCCGTCATCGTCGAGGTGCACAAGCAGCCGAAGGGCCCGCAGATCGTGCTCTCGCGCACCGATCCGCGCCTGCTGGTGAAGCTCTTCGAGACCGAGGTGCCGGAGATCTACGACGGCACGGTGGTGATCAAGAACGCGGTGCGCGCCCCTGGCGAGCGCGCCAAGGTGGCGGTCTACAGCCGCGAGCGCGACGTCGATCCGGTGGGCGCCTGCGTCGGCATGAAGGGCTCGCGCGTGCAGTCGATCATCCGCGAGCTGCGCGGCGAGAAGATCGACATCATCGAGCACAGCGACGACCTGGTGACCTTCGCCCAGAGCGCGCTGGCGCCGGCCAAGATCACCCGCGTGTCGGTGACCCATCAGGGCGAGGTGCCGCACCTCGACGTCATCGTCGAGGACGAGCAGCTCTCGCTGGCCATCGGCAAGCGCGGCCAGAACGTACGCCTGGCCTCCGAGCTGATCGGCTGCCGCATCGACATCAAGAGCGAGAGCGACGTCAAGGACGAGGTGGCCGACGCCCTCGCCCGCATGCTGCAGACGGCGATGAGCCAGACGCCCGCGGCCGCGGCGGAAGAAGAAGTGGACGTTACCGCCGCGCCCGGGATGGACGCCGCGCTCGCCGGGCAGCTTAAGGAGGCGGGCTTCGGCAGCCTCGAAGCGCTATCCGAGGCGGAGGCGGGGACGCTGCTCGACCTCGGTCTCGAGGACCTCGACCACGCTCGCGCCGAGGGATTGGTGGACTGGGCGCGGGAGCAGCGGGAGAAACAGGCGGCGGAGCTGGACCTCGGCCCCTTCCAGCCCGCCGCCGAGGCGCCGGCGACGGCCATGGGCGACGAGGACTTCATGGCGGCCCTGAGCCGCGCCTTCGCCGAGAGCGAGCAGCAGCGGGCCAGCGCGGCGCAGACACGCGAGGACGAGGCCGGGGAAGAGGCGGCGGCAGCCGCTGCTGCCGAGGAGGCGGGGTTGCGTTCCGAGAACGAAGAGTAGCGGCGGCCCTACGTGGCCGCCGTGGGCGGGTATTTACAGGAGTCACGAGAACATATGGGAAAGCTTCGAGTCCAGGACCTCGCGAAGATGATGGGGATCTCCAACCAGGACCTCATCTTCAAGCTGAAGTCCATCGGCGTGCGGGTCGAGGGGGATGACGCGCACATCGACACCGACATCATTCAGGCCATCCTGCAGGGCAAGAAGCTCCCTCATCCGCGGGAGGTCATCCTGCGGGACGAGCAGACGCCGCCCGAGGTGGCGCGCCGGCGCACAGCCGCGACGCCGGCCAGCGTGGTCCGCCGCCCGGCCAATCCGCTGCGCCCGAACCGGCCGCGGACGCTGATCCAGAAGGTGGAGCCCCGCATCCAGGCCATGCCGGTGTCCGAGCGCCCGATGGCCGCCGCTCCCCCACCGCCGGTCTACGCCGAGGCGATGGCATCGCATCCCGCCGAGCCGCTGCGCAGCGAGGCGGCGGTGAGCGCCGGGGCCGCGCTGCCGGTCGAAGCGCCGCCGATGCACACGGCCGAGGTGCCGTCCCGCCGCGAGGCGGTGGCGCCCGCTCCCCGTCCGACCACCCCCGCCCGCCCGGCGCCGCCGCCCACCGGCCGCACTGCTCCCCCCCCCGCTACGGGCCGTCCCGCACCCGCACGGCCGATCCAGCCCGCCGCCACCCCCACAGGTCTCGCGACGGAGGAGCAGAAGCGGCGCGCCGCCGAACGGCTGCAGGAGCAGATCGAACGCGACAAGAAAAAGAAGGGCAAGGGCGCCAAGAAGTCCGGCCCGCGCGCCGGGGAGGAGGATCTGACCGGCTTCAAGGGTGGCAGGCTCGAGGATCTGGAGGGCGAAGAGGAGGCCGCCGGCACCCCGGTCAGCGGCCGCCGCCGCCGCCGCGCCCAGCGCAAGGAGGACGAGGAGAAGGAAGGCGGCAAGATCCTCAGCTTCAAGAAGGACAAGCCGCAGGGGCCGGTGATGATCAGCGAGGGCATGACCCTGCGCGAGTTCGCCGAGAAGCTGGGCGTGCGGGTGCGCGACTTGATCAACGCCCTGTTCAAGCGCGGCATCATGGCCAACATCAACCAGGTGCTGGATTCCGAGCTGGCGCAGGAGGTGGCCAAGGATCTCGGCGTCGACGCCATGGTGGTCTCCTTCGAGGAGGAGGTCCAGCTCCGGCAGGAGCAGTCGGTGGGCACCGACCAGCCGGAGGCGAAGGCGCCGCGGGCGCCGGTGGTGACGATCATGGGCCACGTCGACCACGGCAAGACGTCGCTGCTCGACTCCATCCGCTCCTCGAAGCTGACGGAGGCCGAGTTCGGCGGCATCACCCAGCACATCGGCGCCTACCACGTCGAGGCCAACGGGCGCTCGATCGTCTTCGTCGACACTCCCGGCCACGAGGCGTTCACCATGATGCGCGCCCGCGGCGCCAGGGTCACCGACCTTGTCGTCCTGGTGGTGGCGGCCGATGACGGCGTCATGCCGCAGACGATCGAGGCGATCGATCACGCCCGCGCCGCCAAGGTGCCGATCGTGGTGGCGATCAACAAGATCGACAAGCCCAACGCCAACCTCGACCGCGTCAAGAAGGAGCTCGCCGACCGCGGCCTGACGCCCGAGGACTGGGGCGGCGAGACGGTCATGGTGCCGATCTCGGCCCTGAAGCGCCAGGGCATCACGGACCTGCTCGAGATGATCCTGCTGACGGCCGACATCCTGGAGCTCAAGGCCAATCCGGACATCGCCGCCCAGGGCGCCATCCTCGAGGCGCGCAAGGAAGTCGGCCGCGGTATCGTGGCGACCGTGCTGGTGCAGAACGGCACCCTGCACGTCGGCGACGTGTTCGTCTCCGGCGCCACCTGGGGCCGCGTGCGCTCGATGAGCGACGACGTGGGCCGGCGGGCACAGGCGGCCGGGCCGGCGACTCCCGTCGAGGTCACCGGCTTCAACGAGCTGCCCGACGCCGGCGATCTCCTGCAGGTGGTGGAGGACGAGTCGAAGGCGCGCGGCATCGCCGATTTCCGGGCGCAGGAGGAGCGCCATCGCGGCCTCGCGCCCACCCAGGCCAGGCTGTCGCTCGACCAGCTCTTCAACCGCATCCAGGAGGGGGAGGTCAAGGACCTTCCCGTCATCCTCAAGGCGGACGTCCAGGGATCGGTCGAGGTGCTGCGGGACGCTCTGGCGAAGGCCAGCACGGACAAGGTGAAGGTGTCGGTGCTGCACACGGGCGTCGGCGCCATCTCCACCAACGACGTGCTGCTCGCCTCGGCTTCGAAGGCGGTGGTGATCGGCTTCAACGTGCGGCCCGAGCGCGCCGCCGTCGAGCTGGCCGAGAAGGAAGGCGTGGAGATCCGCCTCCACACCGTCATCTACGAGCTGATCGACGAGCTGCGCAAGGCGATGACGGGGCTGCTCGAGCCCACCTTCCGCGAGGTCGCCGCCGGGCGGGCCGAGGTGCGGGACACGTTCAAGGTGCCGAAGGTGGGGACGATCGCCGGCTGTCACGTCGTCGAGGGGGTCATCCCCCGCAGCGCGGCGGTGCGCCTGCTGCGCGACAACCGGGTCATCTACGAAGGGAAGATCTCCTCGCTGCGGCGCTTCAAGGACGACGTCTCCGAGGTACGCACCGGCTTCGACTGCGGCATCGGCCTCGAGCGCTTCCAGGACGTTAAGCCGGGCGACTTCATCGAGGCCTACACTCGCGAAGAGGTGGCGCCGGTCCTGTAAGGCTCGCCGGGGCGGGTGGCGGCGTAGGGGCAGGGTTCATCCCCGCCCGGGAGGGGACAAGCCCCTCCCCTACTCCCCTCTCACGGATCCAAGAGGCAGAACAGAACGATGATCGTCGGCGTCTCCATCTTCGAGCTGCACCTGCCCGCCAGCCGCAGCCTCAAGGACAAGCGGCGGGTCGTCAAGTCGTTGATCGACCGGGTGCACCAGCGCTACCGGATCTCCGTCGCCGAGACGGATTTCCACGACCTGCACCAGCGGGCGGAGATCGCCGTGGCGGCGGTGACGGGCGGCGGCGAGAGCGAGATGGAGAGGATGCTGGACGAGCTGCGCAACCTGGTGGAGAGCGACCCGGAGGTCTACCTGACCCGCTGGGAGCCGCAGTTGCTGGAGGGAGCGTCATGAGCCGCCGTACCGACCGCGTGAGCGACCTGCTGCGGGCCGAACTCGCCGACCTGCTGCTGCGGGACGTGCACGATCCGCGGGTGAAGCTGGCTTCGGTCACCGAGGTGGCGGTGACGCCGGACCTCCGCCGGGCCGTGGTGAAGGTCTCGGTCCTGGGGGACGACCGGCAGCGCCAGGAGACCATCGAGGGGCTCCGTCATGCCCGTGGGTTCCTGCGCACCGAGCTGGCCCACCGTCTCCGGCTGCGGTCGAGCCCGGAACTCGTCTTCGAGCTCGACCGGGGCGCCGAGCTCAGTCAACAGATGTCTGACTTACTGGAGAGCCTCCATGGGCGGGATGAAAGCTCCTGAGGACCTGCTGCGGAAAATCCGCCAGGGCAACCGTTTCCTGCTGACCAGCCACGTCAATCCGGACGGCGACGCGATCGGCTCCGAGCTGGGATTGGCGCGCCTGCTGCGCCGGCTCGGCAAGGGGGCCGTGGTGTGGAACCACGACGCCACGCCGACGCTCTACCGGCCGCTGCCGGGCAGCGAGCGTATTCACGTCGGCGAGGAGCCGCCCGCCGGCTTTCCGGACGTCTTCGACTCGATCATCGTCCTGGAGTGCCCGAGCCCCGACCGCACCGGCCTCGAGAAGCACCTCTCGGAGCGGCCGGTGATCAACATCGACCACCACCTGGGCAACCAGTGCTACGGCGCCGTCAACTGGGTGGACTCCGCGGCGCCCGCCGTGGGCGAGATGGTCTTCCGCCTCGCCCAGGGGCTCAAGGTCGCGCTCGAGCCGGAGGTGGCGAGCTGCCTCTACCTGACCCTGGTGACCGACACCGGAGGTTTCCGCTTCTCCAACGCCACTCCCGCCGCCTTCGAGGCCGCCGCCGCCCTAGTGCGCGAGGGGGCCCACCCCGAGCAGGTCTCGCAGTGGCTCTACGAGAGCCAGCCGCTCGCCGTGGTGCGCTTGCTCGGCGAGATGCTCCAGACCCTGCAGATCCACGAGAACGGCCGGGTGGCCACCGGCCGGCTCACGCGCGAGATGTTCGAGCGCGTCGGAGCTTCCCCGGGAGACTCCGAAGGGCTGATCGATCACCTGCGCTCGATCGCCGGTGTGGACGCCGTGGCGCTGATCCGCGAGCGCGAGGACGGCTCCCACAAGGTGTCGCTGCGCAGCCGCGGCGAGGTGGACGTGGAGAAGATCGCCCGCCATCATGGCGGCGGCGGCCACCGCAACGCCGCCGGTTTCACCCTCGAAGGTGACGGCGAGGAGAACCGCCGGCGGGTGGCGGAGGCGCTGGGAGCGGCGCTCGGCTGAGGGCGGCCGGATCGGGATCAAGATGAAGGACGGACTGCTGTTGATCGACAAGGCTCCGGGCTACACCTCGCACGACGCCGTGCAGCGGGTGCGCCGGGCGCTCAAGCAGAAGAAGATCGGCCACTGCGGCACCCTGGATCCGGACGCCACGGGGCTCCTGCTGCTGACCCTGGGCACGGCAACCCGTCTGACGCGGTTCCTCATCCGCGCGCCCAAGGTGTACGAAGGGGTGGTCCGCTTCGGCGTCGCGACGGACACCTACGATGCCTCCGGGCGCGTGGTCGGGGAGGCGCCGGCCGGCGCCGTGGCGGCTCTCAGCCCGGATGCGGTGGCCGCGGCGATGCGCGGGTTCGAAGGCGAGATCCGCCAGCAGCCGCCCGCCTACTCCGCCAAGAAGGTCCAGGGCGTCAAGTTCTACGAGCTGGCGCGCCGCGGCGAGGAGGTCCCGGAAGAGCCCAAGGAGGTCACCGTCTACGAATTCGTACCCCTCGGGGAGATCGAAGAGGATCGGCTGCGCTTCCGGCTCTCCTGCTCCTCGGGGACGTACGCCCGCGGCCTGGCCCACGACCTGGGGGCCGCGCTAGGGGTCGGCGCGCACCTCGCCGAGCTGCGGCGGACGCGCATCGGCACCTTCCGGGTGGATGACGCCCTGCCGATCTCGGCGCTGGAGGAGCGCGTCGAGTCCGGCGAGGCGGCGGGTCCGGCATGGATTCCCTTCGACCAGATCCCGCTTCCCTTCGGCGAGGTCACGGCGGATCCGCAGCAGGAGAACCGCATCAGCCACGGGCAGACCGTGCTGGTGCGGGAGCTGGCGGGCGAGGAGGGGGACTGGGTCAAGCTGGTCAACCGCCGGCGGGAGTTCATCGCCGTCGGCACCGTCGTCGAGAGGATCGGCAGCGCCGGGGTCGGCGTCGTCCAGCCCCGGGTGGTGTTCCGATAACTGAATCCCCAGGCGGCTTGTGCTACAATGCACAACCGGAAAGAAAGGTAAGGAGGAGTTTGCTTTGGCGCAAACCAGTGACGTGAAAGAAAAAATCATTAACGACTACCGGACGCATGAGAATGACACCGGGTCTCCGGAGGTGCAGGTCGCACTCCTGACTTCTCGTATCACCGAGCTGACGGAGCACTTCAAGACCCACACCAAGGATCACCACAGCCGCCGCGGCCTCTTGAAGCTGGTGGGCCGCCGCCGCCGCCTGCTCGATTATCTCAAGGGGAAGGACCTCGAGCGTTACCGCACGACCATCGAGCGCCTCGGGCTCCGCAAGTAACTCCCCCACCGACTGAATCGGCAGGCAGCCGTCCCGAGGCCCCTTTTCATCGGGTCTCGGGACCCGCAGATCCTTCGGACCCTTCGCCTCTCCCGCCCCCCCGGGACTTTGGCGACGCCCAGACGCGCGGGCCGGTCCGATACGTAGGCAGACGAGAGAAAAGCGAAAAACGAGAAAGAGAAAAGAAAACCCATGAGGCAACGCAAAGAGATCGCCATCGGCTCAGGGACCATGATCATCGAATCGGGTCACCTGGCCAAGCAGGCCAATGGCTCCTGCACCATCCGCTACGGCGACACCGTCGTGCTCGCCACCGCTTGTATGGAAGTCAAGAGCGGCATCGAGCGCGACTTCCTGCCGCTGACCGTCGACTATCGCGAGTACACCTATGCCGCCGGTCGCATTCCGGGCGGCTTCTTCAAGCGCGAAGGCCGGCCGACCGAGAAAGAGATCATCACTTCCCGCCTGATCGACCGTCCGATGCGTCCGCTGTTCCCCGACGGCTATAGGGCGGATACCCAGATCATCGCCTTCTGCCTCTCGGCCGACGGCGAGAACGATCCGGACATCCTGGCCATCAACGGCGCCTCGGTGGCGCTGGTGCTCTCCGACATCCCGTTCTACCACCCGGTAGGCGCGGTGCGGGTGGGCCTCGTAGACGGCCAGGTGGTGATGAACCCCGCCAACAGCGTGCGCGACGTCTCGGACCTCGACCTCGTCGTGGTCGGCACCGAAGAGGCGGTGGTGATGGTGGAGGCGGGAGCCAACCAGGTGTCCGAGGAGCTCCTCCTGGAGTGCATCTTCCGCGGCCACCAGGAGATCCAGAAGATCATCCGGGCGCAGCACGAGCTGTTCCGCGAGGGCAACCGCGAGAAGCCGATTTGGACGGCGCCCGAGCTCTATCCCGAGTCGCTCTACGAGCAGGTCAAGGGCGACCTCTACGCGCCTTTGAAAGCCGCCCTCTTCACCAAGAAGAAGTTCGAGCGCAAGTCGGCGGTCAACGCCGTCGTCAAGCCCTACCTCGAGCAGATTCCCGAGGAAGAGGCACCGAGGAAGGCGCAGGTCAAGAAGATCGTCAGCCGTCTCGAGGAGGAGATCCTCCGCGAGGTGGTGCTCGACGAGCGCACCCGTTTCGACAACCGGCGGCTCGACGAGGTGCGGTCCATCGACGTGCAGGTGAGCCTGCTGCCGCGCACCCACGGCTCGGCGCTCTTCACCCGCGGCGAGACGCAGGCCCTGGTCTCGGCGACGCTGGGCACCAAGCGCGACGCCCAGGTGATCGAGGAGTACGAGGGCGAGAGCGTGCAGAAGTTCATGCTGCATTACAACTTCCCGCCCTTCTCCGTCGGCGAGGTGAAGTTCCTGCGTAGCCCCGGCCGGCGCGAGATCGGTCACGGCGTGCTGGCCCGCCGGGCTCTCCTGCCGGTGCTGCCGGCCGAGGACGAGTTCCCGTACACCATCCGCGTCGTCTCCGACATCCTGGAGTCGAACGGTTCCTCGTCCATGGCCTCGATCTGCGGCGGCTCGCTCGCCATGTTCGACGCCGGCGTGCCGCTGCTCTCGCCGGTGGCGGGCGTCGCCATGGGCCTCATCAAGGGCGACAACAACTTCGCCGTCCTCACCGACATCGCCGGCCAGGAAGATCACTACGGCGACATGGACTTCAAGGTGGCCGGTACCCGCGAGGGTGTGACCGCGCTGCAGATGGACATCAAGATCACCGGCGTCACCCGCGAGATCATGAAGGTGGCCCTCGAGCAGGCGAAGGCCGGGCGCATGCACATCCTGGACGTCATGCAGCAGGCCATGCCCACGCCGCGCGTCGAGATGTCGAAGTTCGCGCCTCGGCTCTACACCGTGCAGATCCCGAAGGAGAAGATCCGCGACGTCATCGGACCCGGTGGCAAGACGATCCGCTCGATCATCGAGGAGACCGGCTGCGACATCGAGATCGAGGACGACGGCAAGGTCGTCATCGCCTCGCCGGACGAGCGCGCCGCCCGTCTCGCCATCCAGATGATCGAGCACCTGACCGAGGTGCCCGAGATCGGCAAGGTCTACACCGGCCAGGTGCGGCGGGTCGAGGCGTACGGCGCCTTCGTCGAGATCATGCCGGGCACGGACGGCCTGCTGCACATCAGCGAGATCGCTCCCTACCGCGTGCGCGAGGTCACCGACGTGCTCAAGGAAGGCGACGAGGTCGCCGTTAAGGTGATCAGCATCGACGAGCAGGGCAAGATTCGGCTGTCGCGCAAGGCGGTCATCATGGAGTCGCCGGACTACGATCCCGCGCAGTACGAGGGGATGGAGATGGCGATGGCCGGAGGCGGCGGCGAGCGCGAGCGCAGCGGCGAGGGAGAGCGTGGTGGGCGCGGTGGCCGTGGCGGAGACCGGGGTGGTTTCCGTGGCGGACGCGGCGGCGATCGTGGCGGACGCGGCGGCGGGCGGAGCGGCGGGCGCTGATAGGAACTGATCGGTATCCTATAAGGGCGGCCCCATGTGGCCGCCCTTTTTGCGTTCTATGGGGCTAGACTCTCAGCATGCCTGTTCGCCTGCAAGATCTCATCTCTTATCTGGATCAATACCTGGACTCTCGTGGTCGGGACTACGGCCCCAACGGTCTCCAGGTCGAAGGCAAGGAGGAGATCCACAAGATCGTCACCGGAGTCTCCTCCTGCCAGGAGCTGTTCGTCCGTGCCCGGGAAGCCGGAGCGGACGCGGTCCTGGTCCACCACGGCCTGTTCTGGGAAGGGATGCCGCGCACGCTCACCGGCTTTCAACACCGCCGTGTGGCCGAGCTGATCCGTGGCGAGATGAGCTTGATCGCCTATCACCTCCCGTTGGACCGCCACGCGGAAGTGGGCAACAACGCCGTTGCCTGCCGCGAGATCGGATTGACCGATCTCGAGACCTTCGGTGACCACGACGGGTTACCGATCGGCTTCAGGGGACGTTTCCCCCAGTCGATTGCGCCCGCGGAACTGGTTGATCGCTGCCGCAGGATTTACGGCCAGGAACCCTTCGCTTTCCTCGAAGGCCCGGACCCGGTCTCCACGTTAGGAATCATCAGCGGCGGCGCTCAGAGCGACGTCTACACCGCCATCGCCGAAGGCTTGGACGCCTATATCACCGGCGAGGTGAGCGAGTGGGTGATGAACGTAGCCCGCGAGGCGAAAATCCATTACCTTGCCGGCGGCCACTACGCGACGGAACGTTTAGGGGTTCGCGCCTTGGGTGAGCACTTGAAGGAGAGGTTCGGCATCGAGGTCGAGTTCATCGACGTGCCGAATCCGGTGTAGCCGCCTTCCAGAAGATCTTGTAGAAATTTTCCCCCGTCCGCCGGCAGACCTCCTCGTAGCTCTCCCCCGTCTCCTGAGCCAGCCGCTGCGCGATCTCGACCACGTAGGCAGGGCGGTTCGGCTTGCCCCGATAAGGAATGGGCGCCAGGTAGGGAGTATCCGTCTCGACCAGACACCGGTCCAGCGGGAGGATCGGGATCACCTCGCGAACATTGTCCGCTTTCGGAAAAGTAATCATCCCGGACAAGCCTAGATAGAAACCGCGATCGATCAGCTCGCGGGCCATGGCGAGCCCGCCGGCGAAGGAATGGAAATCAGCGGTCAGATCCTGGAAGGCCTCTTCGCGGACGACCGCCAACATCTCGTCGTTGCTGTCGCGGTTGTGAACGACGACCGGCAGGCCCATGTCGATCGCCAACGACCACTGCTCGCGCAGGACATGGAACTGGACTTCGCGCGGCGAGTGGTCGTAGTAGAAGTCGAGGCCACACTCCCCCACCGCCACGGCCTTGGGATCTGTTAGGAGTGCGCGGAGCCGATCCGCATCCCCTTCCTGCCAGGACGAGGCATCATGCGGATGGACGCCCAACGCGCACCAGACGTCCGGGTGACGGTGACAGAAGGCGAGGATGTCCGCGGCCTGATCCAACCGGATTGCGGGGACAAGAAACCCTCGCACTCCCCGCCCTCGCGCCGCGTCGAGGGCGCGCTCGCGCTCCTCCGGCGGCAGGTTCTGGAGGTGACAGTGAGAATCGATCGGGCCGGAGAGGTCGGGCGCGCTCACTTGACGCGGGTGCCGTTGGGGACCGGAGCGTCCGGATGCAGCAACACCGGTTTGCCGTCCAGCGAGGCGGCGAGCACCATGCCGTTGGATTCGACGCCCATCAGTTTGGCTGGTTGGAGGTTCGCAACGACGACGACCTGCTTGCCTACGAGATCCTCGGGTTTATAGGCGAGCGCGATGCCGGCGACGAGCTGGCGTGGCGAATTTTCCCCCAGGTCGACAACGAGCTTCAACAGCTTGTTGGACTTCGGCACCGGCTCGGCGGCGGTAATCGTGGCCACCTTGAGCTCGGTCTGGAGGAACTGATCGATCGAGACGCGGGTCTTCTCCTCGACGGCGGTCTCCATCCCCTCCTCCTTCCCGCCCTCGGCGAGGTAGGCCTCCTTGTCGATGCGCGGAAACAGTGGCACCGCCTCGGGCAGCTCGGCTCCCGTGGGCGTGCCGCCCCACGCCATGGCGTCGAGGCTGCTTGGCGGCGTCGCCGTGCCCACGGCGGCGAGCACCTGCGGCGCGATTCTCGGCATGAAGGGCAGGAGCCCGGTGGCGACGATCCGCGTCGCTTCGAGGCCATTCCACAAGATCCGGGAAAGCTTGTCCGTCGCGCCTTCGCTCTTGATCAGCTTCCACGGCTCGCGGGTAACCAGATACTGGTTCGCCTCGGCCAGCAGCCGCCAGAGGCTCTCAAGCGCCCGGTTGAACGCGAGATCCTCCATGGCCTTCCGGTAATCTTCCGCCACCTGCCGCGCGACCGGGATCAGCGGATTGTCGTCGCAGGGCACTGGCGGCGTCTTGCCGTCGAAGGCGCGGCGGGCCAGGGTGACGACGCGGCTCACGGTATTGCCGAGGTCGTTCGCCAGGTCGCTGTTGTAGCGGTCGACGAAGGCCTCGTCCGAAAAGCTGGCGTCCTGGCCGAAGGCCATCTCCCGCATCAGGAAATAGCGGACGTTGTCGCTGCCGAAGCGGTCGATCAGCTCGTCCGGCCGCACGATGTTGCCGGCAGATTTCGAGATCTTCCGGCCATCGCGATGCCACCAGCCGTGCGCGTAGACGGTGGTCGGCAAGGGCAGTCCGGCCGACATCAGGAAGGCCGGCCAGTAGATGGCGTGGTGGCGCAGGATGTCCTTGCCGATGAGGTGAAGGCGGACGTCGCCGTTCTCCCAGAACTTCTGGTACAGGCTGCGCTCCTCCGATCCGAACCCCAGAGCGCTGATGTAATTCGTCAACGCGTCCAGCCAGACGTAGACGGTCTGGCCAGGATGGGCCGGGAACGGGATTCCCCACTCCAGGCTGGCCCGGGAGACCGAGAGGTCGCGCAAGCCGGCTTCGACGAAGGCGCGCACCTCGTTGCGGCGCGTCTCCGGACGCACGGACTCGGGATGGCTGGCGTACCAGTCGAGGAGCGGCTGCTGGTACTTGGAGAGCCGGAAGAAGACGTTCTCCTCGGACTTCCACTCGACGGCCGTGCCGTGGACCGGGCAGGTCTTTCCCGGCCCCAGCTCTTTCTCGGTGTAGAAGGTCTCGCAGGGCGAGCAATACCACCCCTCGTGGGGCGCCGTGTAGAGGTCTCCCGCCGCCTCGATGCGGCGCACCAACTCCTCGACGCTGCGCTCATGCCGCTTCTCGGTGGTGCGGATGAAGTCGTCGTACGAGAACTCCAAGCGATCGCGCAGCTCGCTGTACTTGGCCACCACGCGGTCGGCGAGCTCGATGGGCGCGATGCCCTCGGCGCGGGCCGCGCGCTCGATGTTCTGGCCGTGCTCGTCCGTGCCGGTGATGAAACAGACCTCTCGCCCCGCCATCCGCAGATACCGCGCCAGCGTGTCGGCCGCCGTGGTCGTGAAGATGTGCCCGATGTGGGGCAACGCGTTCACGTAGTAGATGGGGGTGGTGAGATAGAACGTGCTCATGGGGAGGGGGATTGTAGCAAAGGGGGTTCGAGCTCATCCGGCGTGAAGCGGTAATGCATGCCGCAGAAGGCGCAGTCGGCCTGGATCGTGCCGTCTTCCTCCCGCAGGTACTCCCGGTCCTCGGCGGAAAGCAGGACCAGGTGATGGCGGAGGCGCTCGCGGTTGCAGCGGCAGCGGTAGCGCAGAGGCCGCACCTCCTTGGTCTCGCGGTCGAGGCCGGCGAGCACCTGCTCGACAACGTGCGCGGCACCGCCCTCCTCCAGAAGATGGCTGACGCCGCGAATGCCGGCAATGTTGCGCTCGAGGCGCGCCACCGTCTCCTCCGCCGCTCCCGGCAGGACCTCCACCACCATGCCGCCGGCCGCCGCGACGCCGCTCGGTTTGCCGAGCACCCCCAATAGCACGGCGGACTGGCTCTGCTCGCTCTGCGAGAGGTAGTGGGCTACGTCCTCGCCGATCTCGCCGCTCACGAGCTCCACCTGGCTCTGATAGCTGTTGCCTTTCTCGTACTCGCGGAGCACCCGCAGGAAGCCCTTGCCCACGGCGCGACCGACGCCGAGCTTGCCGTTCGGCCAATCCGGAACCTGCACGCGGCCGTCGCCGACGATGCCGCGCAGGTTGCCCTCGTCATCCGCCTCGGCGAGGATGCGGAGCAGCGGACCGTCTCCCCGCACCTCCAGCATCAGGCGGCTGGGGGTCTTGGTCGAAAGGCGCTGCAGCAGCGCCGCTCCGGCGAGACAACGCCCCAGCGCGGCCGCCGGCACCGGCCAGAGGTCGAACCGGTCCCGCACCTCTTCCATGACGTCCGTGATATCGGCCACCGCCCAGCGGAAGGAGCCGTTTCCGGCCAGGCCCAGCTCGAGCGTCCCCCGAGCGCCGTTGTCCATCTCGCTCAATGCTCTCTCCAGATCGTTGGTGAAGATTCAAAAGAAGACGTAGGGGCGGGGCTTGCCCCCGCCCGGGTGGGGACGAGCCCCGCCCCTACATTCCGTGCTCGCCGGCTGCGGCCAGCGCGGCGCGGTAGACGTCCCGCCAGGGAACGCCTCTCTCGAGCGCCAGCCGCCGGCAGTCTTCGAATTCGGGCGCGGCCGCGAGCGGCCGGCCGTCGAGGCGGGCGCGCTTGATCCGCACGCCTCCGAACGCGGTTTGAACCTCCAGAATTTCCCGCTCCGCCTCGACACGCGCCGCGGCGTGGTACCGGCAGCCGAGCGATCCGGACTCGGCGAGCAGGATGCCGGAGAGCTCGTCGAGCTGCCGCCGCCGGCAGAGCAACGTCACCAGGGTGCCCGGCCGGCTCTTCTTCATCTGCACCGGCGTGAAGTAGACGTCCAGAGCGCCGGCTTCGAGCAGGCGCTCCATGAGAAAACCGAAGCCCTCTCCGGGCAGGTTGTCCACCTCGCATTCGACGACTATCACCTCGGCCTTTGCCTCACCGGCACGGCCCCGCAGCAGGCGCAGCGCGTTCGGCTGATGCGGCAGCTCCCGTTTCCCCAGCCCGTAGCCCACTCCCTCCAGAACCATGGCCGGCAGCTCCACGAATTCGTCCACCAGCTCGGCCAGGATCACCGCGCCGGTCGGCGTGGTCAGCTCTCCACCGGATCCGCCGTGGATGGGGACGCCCCGCAGCAACTCCGCCGTGGCGGGCGCCGGGATCGGCACTTCGCCGTGCGCCATCCTCACCCGGCCGCCGCCGACGTTCACCGGGCCGCAGGTGAGCCGCTCCGGCCGCAGGTGCTCCACCGCCGAGGCAGCTCCGACGAGATCGACGATGGAGTCCACAGCACCTACCTCGTGAAAATGAACCCGCTCGATCGGCATGCCGTGCGCCTTCGCCTCGGCCTCTCCGAGCCGCTGGAAGAGCCGCAATGCCCCTTCCTTCACCGGCCCGTTCAGAGCGCTGCCCTCGATCAGCGCGCGGATCTCGGCGAGCCTCCGTGAATGTCCGTGAGGGTGGGAGTGGTGGTGATCGTGTCCGTGTTCATGATGATGGGCATGCCCGTGCTCCTCCTCCGGGTCCAGCCCTTCGAGAGGCTCCCCGTTCTGAAGCACGCGGAAGCGGGTACCCATAAACCCACCGCGCGAGGCTTTGCGGCTTTCCAGGGAGACGCCGGGAAGGCCGAGCCGAGCCACCATGTCCGAGAGCAGCTCGAGCGGCAATCCCAGGTCCAGGCAGGCCCCCAGGAACATATCGCCGGCGATGCCGCTGCTGCAGTCCAGGTGGTAGACCGTCATCGATATGCCAGTTCTCGCTTGATACGCTCCACAAGGCCGCGGGCCGCTTCGAGCTCCTCATGCGCGCCGGCCTCATCGACAACAAAAGCCTGAGCATAGTCGGCTTCTACCCGGAACTTCTGCAGCCGTGCCAGTAACCGGGTGGTGGCAGCGTCGTACGATCCACCCTTTACGATGTGAACGTTCCACAAGTGTTGCACGCCGACGTGGGTTCGCGGCTCCAAGCCTTCGAAATAGAGGCGGGCGCGCACGGCGTGAAAAACGGCAAAGTAAGCACGCGCCAGGGCGATACGAGGAAGACCCGCTTTGAGGAGATGATCGGCAGCCTTGAGCTCCTCGTCAGCGAGCTGCAGCTCCGCCGCTGCTGAGTCGTGCCTGCCCTCGTCGGTCACAACGGCACCCCGTCGCGCTCGATGTCCATCACCAGGGGGCGCTCCTGTTCGCGCCAGCGCTGATAAGTTTTACGGTCGAAGATGGTGGGAGAGATCAGGAGGTCGAACGGGAGACCCGCGTCCGTGGCGAGGTCGATCACCTCCCGCCGGGTGCTCCAGTCGGCGCCTTCCAGCACGACGGCCACGTCCACATCCGACTCTTCATCGGCTTCGGACCGTGCGAACGAGCCGAAGAGCCGTACGTCGACGACGGCTTTCCCGAAGCGGCGCCGAAGCTCCTCGGCAAACCGGGCCAGGGCAGTGTCGATCACCGTCGCGATGGGAGCCTCACGCCTTCTCATCCGGCGTAGGCTACCATGCATCTTTCGCCCGCTCCTTGAGAGAGGCCCAGCGTCCCCGGCTGCCGAGGACGACGTGGTCGGCCAGCCGCAGCCCCACGATCTCCGCCGCCTCGGCCATGCGCCGGGTGAACAGGAGGTCCTCGGCGCTCGGCGAGGGATCGCCGCTCGGATGGGTGTGAAAGAGATAGACGGCGGCGGCTCCCCGCTGCAGGCACTCGCGCAGGATCTCCCGCGGCTCGACCGAGATGCGGCTCATCGTGCCGCGGAAGATCTCCCGCTCGCCCAGCAGGTGGTTGCGAGCGTCGAGGAAGAGCGCTCCCAGGACCTCCTGATCGCAGGTGTGATAGCGCAGGGCCAGATAGCGCGCTACGTCCACCGGACGGGAGAGCGGCTCGTGGTCGAGGAACTGCTCGCGGGCCAGCCGCCGGCCGACCTCCACGGCGGCGAGCAGTGCCGCCGCCTTGGCGGGTCCGATGCCGGAGCGCCGCAGCGAGTGCGGCGTCGCGGTGAGCAGTCCGGCGATGCCGCCGCTCTCGCGCAGCAGATCGAGGGCCATCTGCAGGGCGGAGACGCCCCTGCGCCCCGTGCGCAGCAGCACCGCCAGCAGCTCCGAGTCGGCGAGGGACTGGCCGCCGTTCTCCAGCAGCCGCTCGCGGGGACGTTCACCTTCCGGCAGCTCGCGAATCAGGTAGTCGGGCATCGGCACCTCTCCATCGCTTCCACCAGCGCCGGCAACGCCTCTCCAGCGGGCGCGGCGAGGCGCAGGTCCATCCATCTCGAAAAAGGCGTGGGCTCCGGGTTGACCTCGATCAGGCAGGCCCCGGCGCGGTGCGCCAGCTCGATCAGTCCGGCCGCCGGGTAGACGGTTCCGGAGGTTCCTACCGACAGGAACAGATCGCAGGATTCCGTGGCCTCACAAGCCTGGGCAAAGACGTCCTCGGGCAGGGCTTCGCCGAACCAGACCACGGCGGGCCGGAACCTGCCGCCACAGCCGCAGACCGGCGGCGCCTCCGTCGACTCGGCGACGGCCTCCCCCATGTCGCGGCTCCGCCGGCAGCGATCGCAGAAGGCGCGCGTGACCGTCCCGTGCAGCTCGAGGAGGTTCCGGCTGCCGGCGCGTTCGTGGAGTCCGTCGACATTTTGGGTCACGACCTTAATAAACGGAAAAACCGCCTCCAATCTTGCAATGGATTTGTGGGCGGGGTTCGGCGAGGCCTGGCAGACTCGGGCGTACCGCCAGGCGTACCACTGCCAGACCTTCTCCGGATCGGCCCGGAACGCCTCCGGCGTGGCCAGCTCCTCGGGCCGCATCCTCTCCCACAGGCCCCCGGCGCCGCGGAACGTATCGAGCCCGCTTTCGCGCGAGACTCCGGCCCCGGAGAACACGACGACACGCTCGGCCGCTTTCACCCGTTCGCGGACCGGTCCGGAAAGCTCGATCTCTGCCATCCTCTTCCTCCTTCCGCGTTGACTCCGCGCGAGGCATCCTGCTACAACCCTGCCCCAATGCCCTACCTGCCCAACAACTTCGGTCTCCTGGAGGCCGCGGCGAGCGATTACGAGACGAGCCGTGTGGCCGTCCTCCCCGTGCCCTTCGAGCGTACGACCTCCTATGGCAAGGGGACGATGGCCGGGCCGGCGGCGATCCTGCGCGCCTCGCAGGCCATGGAACTCTACGACGAGGAGCTCGGCGGCGAGCCCTACCTCCAGGGCATCGCGACGCTGCCGTCCTTCCTGCCCGAGGCGTTCGACATGGGAGAGGGCTTCGCCGAGTTGCAGACCGAGGCCAGAGCCCACATGGAACGCGGCAAGTTCCTGCTGACGCTCGGCGGCGAGCACAGCCTCACCCAGGCGCCGATCCGCGCGGCACGGGAGGTCCACGGCGAGATCGGCGTCGTGCAGTTCGACGCCCACAGCGATCTGCGCGAGGACTTCGAGGGCACCCCCTACAGCCATGCGAGCGTGATGAAGCGGATCGTCGACGATGGGATCGCAACGCTGGCGGTGGGGATCCGTTCGCTCTCCGCGCCCGAGGCCCGGCTGATCCGGGAACGCAGCCTGCCGGTGATCTGGGGTCACCAGCTAGACCGCGCCGAGGAGCTGTTCCCTGCCATGCTGGCGAACCTGCCGGAGAAGGTCTACCTCACCTTCGACATCGACTATTTCGACCCGGCGCTGGTCCCCGCGACCGGTACGCCGGAGCCGGGCGGCGGCCATTGGTATCCGACTCTACGGCTCCTCCGCCACCTGTTTCAGACGAAGGCGGTCGTGGCGATGGACCTCATCGAGCTGGCGCCCATCGGCGGCCACCCGGCTAGCGATTTCCTGGCGGCGAAGCTGATCTACAAATGTCTTGGGTATCTATGGGAGAAGGAAGGGCGGCAGGCGTAGCCCCTCACCCAATCAGCACGCTCCCGCCATTGACGTTCAGGATCTCGCCCGTGATGTGCCGGGCCAGCGGCGAGGCGAGGAAGAGGACCGGTCCCGCGATGTCCTCGGGAGTGGCGACGCGCTGGAGGGGAATGGAGGCGCGGATCTCCTTGCGGCGCTCTCCGGCGAGGGCTTCTGCTGTCATATCGGTATCCACCCAGCCCGGCGCCACGGCGTTGACGCGGATCGCCGGTGCCAGCTCGCATGACCACGACTTGGTGGCCGAGATCAGCGCTCCCTTGCTCGCCGCGTAGGCGCTGTAGAAGGGCTCGCCGCGCTGGCCGGCGGTCGAGCTGACGTTGACGATGAACGCGTCCTTGGATCTCTGAAGGAGCGGCATGGCGGAACGCGCGCAGAGGAAGGGGCCCACGACGTTGACGGCGAGCGTGGCCTGCAGCCGCTCCGGTTGCAGCTCCGCCAGCGGATCGTGAACCCAGACGCCGGCGTTGTTGACCAGCCCGTCGAGCCTGCCCCACCGTTCCTCGACGAAGCCGAAGAGCCTGGCGACCTGATCCGCATCGGTCACGTCGCAACGAAACATGGCGTGGGGAGCGTCGGAAAGCCGGCGCAGCTCCTTGAGCACCGCGCCGGCCTTGTCGTCGCTGGCCAGGTACTGGAGGACCACCGCGGCGCCGGCCTTGGCGAACAGGCGGCAGCACGCGGCGCCGATGCCGCGGCTGCCGCCGGTGACGACCACCCGGCGGCCGGCCAGATCGATCACGCGGCGGCCTCGACCACCATGGCGATCCCCTGACCGCCGCCGATGCAGGCCGAAGCCACGCCCCGGCCGCCGCCGCGCCGCCGCAGCTCCTTGAGCAGGGTGATGAGCAGGCGCGTGCCGCTGGCCCCCAAAGGATGGCCGAGAGCGATGGCCCCGCCGTTGACGTTCAGCTTGTCCACGTCGAGGTCCAGCTCCTTGATCACCGCCAGGATCTGGCCGGCGAAGGCCTCGTTGATCTCGATCAGGTCGAGATCGGCGAGCTTCAGCCCCGCCCGTTCGAGGGCCTTGCGGATGGCCGGCGCCGGGCCGATGCCCATGCGCGACGGGTCGACTCCTACCGTGGACCAGGAAAGGATGCGGCCGAGGGGCTTCCAGCCGCGCTCCGCCGCACGCTCTGCCGTGGTGAGGATCATCATCGCCGCGCCGTCCACGATGCCGGAAGCGTTGCCGGCGGTGACGAAGCCGTCCTTGTCGAACGCCGGGGGCAGGCCGGCCAGATCCTCCATCGTGGTCTCGGGACGCATGTGATCGTCCTTATCGACGAGCTTCGCCTTCTTACCCTTCCCCACCTCGACGGGCACCACCTCTTCGCTCATCCTGCAGGACTTCCAGGCCTCGCCCGCGCGCTGCTGCGAGCGGATGGCGAACTGGTCCTGCTCTTCGCGCCTGATGCCGTAGTCGCGCGCCAGGTTGTTGCTCGTCTGCGCCATGTAGCAGCCGCAATAGCTGTCGAGCAGCGAGATCATCAGGAGGTCCTGGAGCTGGCCCTGGCCCAGCTTGAAGCCGCGCCGGGCACCCCAGATGACGTGCGGCGCCTGCGACATGTTCTCCATGCCGCCCACCAGACAGGTCTTGGCCTCGCCGGCAAGGAGGAGATGGGCGCCCGAGATCACCGACTGGATGCCGGAGCCGCAGAGGCGGTTGACGGTGAGCGCGGGGACCTCTTTCGGCACCCCCGCTTTCAGCGCCACGTGGCGGGCGCCGTAGATGGCGTCGGGCGAGGTCTGCAGGGCGTTACCCACGATCGTATGGTCGATCTCGGCGGGATCGACGCCCGTGCGCTCGAAGAGGGCGCGCGCCGCGTGCGCCCCCAGATCGATCGCGGAGATTTCGGCGAACGAGCCGTTGTACTCGGCCATCGGGGTACGCACCCCGTCGACCAGGACCAGATCACGAAGTTCCATCAGCGGAAGCCTCCCTCTTCTCAAGTTTGTCGAGCCGGCGCGGCCAGGTCATGGAAGCGCCTGCGCCAGCGATCGATATCCATCGTGGGATCGACACGGGAACCGAGCAGGACGAACACCCGGCGCCGTTCCGGGTCGATCCAGAGACTGGTACCAGCAAAACCGGTGTGACCGAAAGCGGTGGGCGGAAGCGCCCGCCCGGCGCTGCCGTGGAGGGTTCTCCGCCACCAGCCCAGGGCGAACGGGCCGCCGCCCTTCAAGGCCTCGGCCACGCCCCCCGGATTCAACACGCGGCCGGGCGCCAGCCATTCCGCACCGAGCCGCCACAGGTCGCCCGCGGCGGCAAACAGACCCGCATGCCCGTAAACGCTGCCGGCTCCGCGCGAGAGGAGAAAGCGGGCGTTGCCGTCCTGGGGCTGTCCCAGGGAAGGCGGCCCGAGGTCCGGAACCGCGATGCCCTGCCTCGCCGCCAGCTCCATTTCCTTGCCCGTGCCCATGAGAGACACGGCGACGTCCGGCCGCTCTCCGGGCGAGGGCTCGACCGACGCGGCTCCGAGCGGGCCGAGAAGATGCGAACGCAGCAGCTCGGCGAGAGACTTCCCGGTCCACCGCTCGGCCGCCGCGCCCCACAGCATATAGCCGAGATCGCTGTAGGTGCCCGCCCGCGCTCCCAGCAGCTCGCCGTCGCGGCCGCCGCGGATGATGAGATCGAAGGCCTCCTCGGCGGACCGGCAGCGGTGGTAGAGCGGCGTCCAGGCCGCCAGGCCCGAGCAGTGGCGCAGGAGGTCCGACAACGGCCGGCGCGCCAGCTCGCGGTGCGCCTCGGGCCAGACCTCGCCGATCCTCGCCGCGAGCGGCAAGACTCCCTCGCCGTCCAGGACCAGGGCGAGGCTCGCTGTGAAAGGCTTGGAGAGCGAGGCGAGATCGAAGCGGGTGGCGACCTCCGCCGCCCTTCCATCCTGCACCCATCCCGCCGCGCCCTCCCACTCGACCTCCTCCGCCGTGCCCTCGAGGGCCACCGCGGCCGACACGACCTTTCCGGTGACCGCCTGGTCCAGGAAGGCCTCCACCTGCGGCGGCAGGCCCTCAGACATAGTTCGCCGGATCGCCTGTCTGGAAGACCACTACCCGCTCCCCCGGAGAGAAGGCTCCGGCCGCCTGCAAGTCCTCCACGGCGGCCAGCGCGGCGGCTCCCTCGGGCCCGATCCGGAGTCCCTCACGAGAGGCAGAGCGGACGGCGATCTCCTCCAGACGGGATTCATCGACGGCGATCGCCCTCCCTCCGCTCTCTCGCACGGCCCGCAGCACGAGAAAATCGGCGATGGCGCGCGGCACCCGCAGGCCCCAGACGCGGGTGTGGGGATCCGGCCATGGGTCCGCGGCCTCCTGGCCGTTCTCCCAGGCGCGCACGATGGGAGCGCAGCCGGCGGCCTGGACGACGACGAAGCGCGGCCGCTTGGGGCCGATCAGCGCCAGCCGCTCGAGCTCCGCGAACGCCTTGTGCATGCCCACGATGCCGGTGCCGCCGCCGAGCGGATAGACGATCCAATCCGGCAGCTCCCAGCCGGATTGCTCGGCCAGCTCCAGACCCATCGTCTTCTTCCCCTCCGCCCGGTAGGGCTCGCGCAGAGTCGAGACCGTCCAGTAGCGTTCCGCGCCCTCCTCGAGCAGCTTCGCCGCCTCGACCAGCGTCCCGGGGCCGGAGAGCACCTCCGCGCCATACTCGCGGCAGCGCGCGAAGACGGTTTGCGGGGTGTCCGCGGGCAGCGCTACCCGCGCCGGCAGGCCGGCCGCCGCGGCGTAGGCGGTGAGCGCCAGCGCGGCGTTGCCGGCGCTCGCGAGCTGCAGCCCCGGAGCTCCCAGCTCGCGCGCCCGGTTGACGGCCAGCGAGAGGCCGCGGGCCTTGAAGGAGCCGGTGGGGTTCCCCGACTCGTCCTTGATCCAAAGCTCGATCCCCGGCGGCGCGAGGCGGCGGAAGCGGATGAGCGGCGTCCCCCCCTCGCCGAGATCCACCCGGCCGGCGAAATCGGCGAGCGGCAGGAGCTCGCGGTAGCGCCAGAGCGTCCACGGCCGGCCGGGAAGGGCACGCCGCAACGCCGCGCCCTTCTCCGCGTCGAGCTCGTAGTCCACCAGCCACGGCGCGCCGGCGGGAGAAAGGAACGCCGGCTCGTCGAGCGGCGCCCGGACGCCGGTGCGCGAGCAGATCAGCCCGCGGGCCCATCGATCCGTGTCGGTCATGTTAGGCTTGCCTCACCACTCGATAATTTCATCCCGATTCAACCTCGATCGGCCGAGGAGGAAGTATTTCATGAGCAGCATCGAAGCATCCCGGCGCCGGCCCAACACTTCGATCCCAGCGATCCTGGCCGCCCTCCTGCTCCTCGCCCAGGCGGCAGCGGCGGGAGACCTCGCCGGCGTCAAAGCGCGCGGCAAGCTCATCATGCTGTGCTACCCGAGCCAGAACAGCACCTTCGTGGCCGCCGACCTCGAGGCCATGCGGGAGAAGAACTTGAAGCTCGCCGAGTTGCGGAATCCCGAGCACTTCTCGGGATTGGACGTCGAGCTGATGAAGGGCTTCGCCAAGAGCCTCGGCGTCGAGCTCGAGATTCATCCCGTGACCACGGGCTACGATGCCCTGCTACCGGCCCTCCTTCAGGGTGAAGGCGACGTCGCGGCGAGCTCCCTCAGCATCACGCCCAAGCGGCTGGAGTCTGTGGACTTCTCCGCGCCCTACCTCAAGAGCTGGGTGGCGGTCGCGGTGCCGCCGGGCAGCAAGATCGCTTCGCTCGCTGATCTGGCGGGCAAGAAGGTTGCGCTGATGCACGGCTCCAGCCAGCTCGAATTCCTGCAGTCGCAGGCGCCGGACGTCAAGATCATGCTCACCGACTTCTCGCTCGAAAACTACGTGGCGGTCAAGGAAGGCGAGGCGGACTTCACCCTCATGGACTCCCGTGCGCCAGCGGGAGAGAGCGTCAGCGCCGCGTACCCGGACCTCAAAGTGGCCTTCCGGCTGCGCGAGTTCGACTACGGCGTGGCGCTGCGCAAAGGAAGCGATCTCGCGGCGCCGCTCAACGCCTACCTCGCCGGCCTGAAGCAGTCCGGCGAGCTGGACCGCCTGGCCGAGCGCTACGATCCGGTGGGCAGTGAAAAGAAGTCACCGCCTCCGCAGCCTTGACCGCCGTCACTCCGTCCGTTTGCGCACCACCAGCCGCACGGGTACGCCGGGCAACTCAAGCTCCTCGCGCAGGCGGTTCTCCAGATAACGGCGGTAGTGGCTGGTGCGCGGCAGCGGCCGGTTGGCGAAGAGCATGAAGGTCGGCGGCGCCGTCGACACCTGAGTCACGTAGTAGAGCTTCCAGGGAGCGCCGCCGAAGGAGGGAGGCGCCACCTTTTTCACGAAGCCCTCGAACAGACGGTTGAGCTGGCCGGTGGTGAGCTTCAGGTTATAGGCGGCGAGAGCGCGGCCGATCGGTTCCCACAGCTTCTCTACCCCGCGTCCGGAGAGGGCCGAGACGTTGACCCTTCCCGGCGAGGCGAGCAACTCGTCGAGCCGCTCAAAGGAAAGCTCCAGCTTCTCGCGTCCTTCCTCATCCAGCAAATCCCATTTGTTGATCGCTACTACCGCGGCCCGGCCCAGCTCCCAGATGCTGCCGGCGATCGCCAGGTCGCCGGAGGTCACCCCGCCGGCGGCGTCGATCACCAGCACGGCCACCTGCGCCCGCTCGATCTGGCGGCGGGCCATCATCACCGCCAGCTCCTCGGGAGCGCCGGAGACCTGGCTGCGCCGGCGAATGCCCGCGGTGTCAATCAGCAGATAGGACTTGCCGTCGCGCTGGATCAGGGTATCGACCGGATCGCGGGTCGTCCCCGCTACGGGAGAGACGAGGGCGCGGTTCTGCCCTGAGATCTTGTTGAGCAGCGACGACTTGCCGACGTTCGGCCGGCCGACGATGGCGACCGGCGGCGCGTCCGGCACCTGCACGTCGGCGAGCTCGGGAAGCGCGTGGGCGAGAGCCTCGCGCAGGTCCTCGACGCCTCCGCCATGCTCGGCCGAGACGAGGATCTGCTGGTCGATTCCCAGGCTGTAGAACTCGGGGAAGCGCTCGCGCGCCTGGCGGGTGTCTCCCTTGTTGACCACCAGGATCGTGGGCTTGCCGAAGCGGCGAAAGTGCGACCACACCTCCTCGTCGGCGGCAACGAGTCCCAGCTTGCCGTCCACGAGGAAGACGAGGAGATCGCTCTCCTCCACCGCCAGAAAAACCTGCTGGTTGAGGCCCAGCGGATCGTCCCCCGGCACCAGACCGCCGGTGTCGACGACCTGGATGGGCCGGTCGTCCGAGAGACGGGCGATGCCGGTGATGCGATCGCGGGTGATTCCCGGCAGATCATGGACGATGGCCTGCCGCCGCCCCACCAGGCGGTTGAAGAGCGTCGATTTGCCGACGTTGGGCCGGCCGACGATGGCGACGGTGGGGGTTAGTGGCATGGGAGTCCGCGAAGAAGACTGTCAGACCACTTCCCACGGCTTGGGCTTCATCCGACGAAGATCCCGTGCGCCATGGAGCACAGTGATGATCTGAATCCTCTCCGAAGCAAGGCGGTAGATGATCCGGTAGTTCTGGAAGAGGAGCTCTCGAACTCGATCCTTGCTCCGGGACTCGGGAACCTTGCGTCCCATCTCCGGAAAGGAGGAGAGTTTCTCTACGGCATCGATGATGCGGCCGACGAACTGTACCGCGTACCGCTCGGAGTCCCGCGCGATGTACTCGCGGATCGCAGCGAGATCGTCAATTGCGGGATCCGTCCATTCGATTCTCATGTAGAGAGGAATCGCCGCTTGACCTCCTCCTGAGGCACGACCCGACCCTCATCGGCGGCGCGGAGACCGGCAGCGATCTTTTGACGAACGTAGAGCTCGTACATGGCGTCATCCCAGGTCGCATCCTCCGGCAGTTTTTCGGCAAGGTCCCGGACCTCCTCTTTGACCGTATTCATAAGGCGCCTCCTTTACACCCTGCATTCTACCTGGGTCGAGTCTTTTGAGACGACCTGGGAGAAGAGGCCCGGGGTTGTGGAGGCTTCGAAGATCGCGGTCTCTCTTCTCTGACGGCCGGCTCCGGCATCCCCACCAGCGTAAAATCCAGCCCGCGGTGGCGCGGCGAGGCCCCCACCAGCACGACCTCCACCGGATCGGCCAGACGGAAGATCCGCCCCTTGTTCTCCCCCAACAGCCGGTGCGCCTCCGGCTCGTAGCGATAAAAGTCATCTCCCATCGTGCGGATCGGCACCAAGCCATCCACGTAGTAGCCGTCGAGCTGGACGAAGAGGCCGAAAGGCTGCACGCCCGTGATCCGCCCCGGGAAGGTCTCGCCGGCGCGATCGGCCAGGAAGCGAACCTTCTTCCATTGCAGGAGATCGCGCTCCGACTGCTCCGCCCGCCGCTCGGTCTGGCTCGTATGCTCGGCCATCACCGGCAGCCGCTCGGGGAGCCGCGAGCGCTCCGCCTCCCGCTCGGCGCGGCCGTGGAGCAGGGCCTTGAGCCGGCGGTGTACCACCAGGTCCGGGTAACGCCGGATCGGCGAGGTGAAGTGGCAGTAGAAGGGCGAGGCGAGAGCGTAGTGGCCCAGGCACTCCGGATCGTAGAGGGCGCGCTGCAACGTGCGCAGCACCACCGAGGAGACGAAATGCTCCTCCGGCCGTCCATCGACCGCCTTGAGGACCTCCTGGAGCGCGCTCGGATGGAGGTTCTCGGCGTCGCCGCGCAGCGAGAGGCCGAAGGTGGCCAGCAGCTCCCGCAGCTCCTCCACGCGCGCGGGGGTGGGCGCGGCGTGAATGCGGAACAAGGCCGGGACCTTGCGGCTCACCAGCTCCAGCGCCACCGCCTCGTTGGCCGCGACCATGAACTCCTCGATCAGACGATGAGCGACGTTGCGCTCCTCCGGAAAGACGCCCACCATGACGCCGTCGGTGTTGAGCACGACGTCCCCCTCCGGCAGGTCGAAATCGATCGAGCCCCGCACCGTGCGCGCGTGATGGAGGATCTGCATCAGGTGGTGCATCTCGCGGAGGGTCGGGAGCACCGGCCCGTACTCGGCGGCGTCCTCCGCGCGCGGCTCCTCCAGGATGCGGCGCACCTCGTTGTAGGTCATCCGGCGGGCGCTCTGGATCACCGTCTCGGCGAAGCGGCGGGCGAGGATCTCGCCGTCGCGGTTGATCTCCAGGAAGACCGACGCCGTGAGGCGCGGCACCTGCGGCCGCAGGGAGCAGAGGCCGTTCGAGAGCCCTTCAGGCAGCATGGGCACGGCCCCCTCGGGATAGTAGACGCTGGTCCCCCGGCGGTAGGCCTCGAGATCGAGCGCATCTCCCTCCTTCACGTAGTGGGAGACGTCCGCGATGTGGACTCCCAGACGGAAGACGCCGTCCGGCAGGCGCTCGATCGACACCGCGTCGTCGAAGTCGCGGGCGCTCTCGCCATCGATGGTGATGATGGTGCGTTCGCGCAGGTCCTCCCGTCCCCTCCAGTCCTCCGGCCGCGGATCGGCGGGGAAACGCGACGCGGCTTCGAGCACGGCGTCCGGGAAATCGTCCGGAATGCCATAGTGGCGCAGCACGACCAGCACGTCCACGCCCGGCTCCTCGGGATCGCCGAGGATCTCGAGGACCCGTCCGCGCGGCCGCCGGCCGGGAGCGGGACGCTCCACCGCGACCATTACATAGTGGTTTTCCGGAATGTCGCTCGCACCCTCCACCGGCAGCTCCAGAGACACCTTTGGATCGAACGGCACGAGCCACCGGCCGTCCTCCAGCGTGCCGACGAGGGTCTCATGGCGCTGGGAGAGGATCTTGACGACGGCGGCTTCCGGCAGGCGGCCGCTCCATGGCTGTGCCTTGCGGGAGAGGCGGCGCACCAGCACCGTGTCGCCGTCCAGCGCCTGCTTGAGATTCCGCCGGCGCACGAAGAACGCCGGCTCTTCGCGGAAGCCGGGGCGGATCAGCGCGTCCCCTTCCTCCAGCAGCTCGACGATGCCGGCCGTGCCGCCGCTGTGCCGGGGTGCGTACCAGCGGCCCTCGATCTCGACGGCCCTTCCCTCGGCCTGCAGCTTGCGGAGGGCCTCCGCCAGCTCCTCGCCATCGGCGTCGAGCTTTCTCCGGAGCTGCCCCTCCTCCATTCCGTCCCGCCCGGCTTCATCGAGCCGCGCGGCGACTTCCCGCCGCAGGAGCCCCTCGGCTCCGGGGAATGCGATTGACATGGTGGTTGTTGTCTCCCTAGAATCACGCCGCGCTGCGAAAGTGGCGGAATTGGTAGACGCGCAAGATTCAGGATCTTGTGGTCGCAAGGCCGTGGGGGTTCGAGTCCCCCCTTTCGCACCAACCCAGTCTCCCCCCACCCAACTCGCGAATTCGATCGGCCGGCCTGCGAGAGGCCACGGCCCGCTGCGGGACCGCCGATGCCAGGCCGGCGGCGCTCCGTACAGAGGCCCAGGGAAAGGCCCGCAGCAGCTCTTCGAAGCGCGGCGCGAAGCCCAACCGGCCGGTCTCATGGATGAATCTCGCGATACCGCGCAAGCGGCCCGGCGTGGGCCGGCCCGAGATCTCCCAGGGATGCACCACCGTCAGCGCGAAGCCGCCGTCGTCCGCATGCTCGATCGCGGCGCGGATCAGCCGTTCGGGATCGGCGAGACGGCCCGTCCAACTTCCGGCGGGAAGGCGCAGCGGACCGCCGAAGGTGAGCGGGGGAAATTCCAGCAGGTTCAACGGCGGCCGCGAGCCGTTCCAGGAGAGGCGCGAGGCGAAACGCGGGTTGCTCAGCCGGCCGCCCACCGGACAGGGCGAGAGCGAGCTATCGTAGAGAAATCCCAGCTCCGCCACCACCGGCAACCGTGAGCTGCCGAGGCCGCGCAGAGACCACTCCGGCGCCCGGAAGCCGAGCACCGGCTCGCCGATCAGGTCCTCCAACAGGTCCTTGGACCGCTCCACGTCGGACCGGAACGCCGCGAGGGAACGCTCGCAGGCGCGCAGATGGAGATAGCCGTGGGATGCCACTTCGTGGCCCGCTTCGGCGATCTCCCGGATGCGTCCCGGCAGGCGCTCCGCCACTTCGCCGAGCACGAAGAACGTCGCCTTGCACCCGGCTTCGGCCAGCTTCTCCAGAACCCCGGGGAGGAGCCAATCCAGCTCTTCCGGCAAGGCCGGCCGGTCCTCCGGCTGCACGTAGCCGGGCACCAGGCAGGTGTGGTACCACTCCTCGACGTCCACGGTGAGGGCGAAACCGAAGGGAACCTTCAGTCGAGCGACCCGCGGAGCTTCCGGCGCCATCCTCTCTCTCATCTCGGCTCGTTCCGCCCCTGACAGGACATGTATTTCGGGAGCCCGGGATCTTCTCCCGGGGGTGAGCTGCCTCATGTTACATGCATTCAACGTGCCGGTGGCGGGAAGGGCACGACGGCGCGCGAGCTGACGGTCGTCGCCGGCGGCGGGACCATCCACCTGATCTGGACGTAGCTACGGACCTAGTCGGAATCCTCGCCGGCCGGCTCCGGGACCCCGCCCAGCGAGAACTTGAGACCCACATGGGCGCTCAACCGCTCGTCCACGTCCCCCAGAAACTCGCCGTGATTGGCGTAGACGATGCCAAACGGCACCTCGGCACCCCCGATCCTGCGAGTGACGGCCAGGGTGAAAACCCCGCGGTCCCGGCGCTCGGGATCGTCGCTGACGTCCTCGTAGCGGCCCGTGAAGTCGAGGCGAATGGGCTCACCCTCGCCGGCCGTCAGGAACTTGCGGCTCCAGCCGGCGGCGATGACGAGCTTCTTGGCGGCGTTGATGGTCAGGCCGGTGAGATCGTGATCAGGCAGGTCGAAGACCTTATCTTTCACGTCCGCGTACTCGGCTGAGAAGGACAGCTTGTTTCCGTCCGTCACGGCATCCTTGTGATCTTTCACGAAACGGGTGTAGTCGGCGAGACAGCGGGTAAGAGTCTCCTCGCTCAGGGTCTCGGGAGCCGATGTGTCGAGATCCTCCTGGCACCTCCGCTTCAGGGCCCCGTTGAGATTCGCCATTCCCCTTTCATAGCTCACCTTGATCGCGGTCTCGTCGCCGCCCACCACGGAATCTCGGAACCACTTGTTGGCGGAAAAGGTGAGCTGCGGCTGGTTGTCGAGCAGGTTGGCGAAGCGGTTCAGGCCCGCGTCGATGAACATCTGGCGCCGCTCCGCCAGAGCCGCCGCGGCCAGGTTCGCAGCCGCTTCGAACTTCTGCTTGAACTCCGCAAATGCATTCGCCTTACCCTCGCCGAGTTGCGCGCTGATGTCCTCGAAGGTCACCGGGTCGTCCCCGATGGCGATTCCATTGTCGCCGATGAATTGGGTGACCTCGGTCAGCGCGCGCTGTTTGGCCAGATCGCTGGCGCTTGACCGGAAGGACCGGTATAAGGCGTGGGTCAAGGATGCGAAGCGATTCTCGTAGTTCTTGAAACCGCGCCCGTGAGTGAGATCGGTCCAGCTAAAGGTGTAGCTCAAGGAAAAGTCATCCAGGCTGCCCAGGTCGTCTTCGATCTTCCCCACCAGATCGTCGCGATTTTCCTCGGGAATCTGCTCCTTGATCCCCTCAGAGATGATGGGCTGGCTGTTGACGATGGCCTTGAGCTGCGAGTTCTTGTCTTTCGAGAGGCCGGGAATCAGGAAGTTCAAGTCGAACACATACGTGCCTTCCGTGTCGCCCTCCTGGGCATCCCCCAGAATGCCGGAGAGGGCGAGCAACGGCAGGAAGTCTGTCGTGTTCGACTTCAGATTCGCCTCTCCCGCCTGGACGGCCGTCGGCTCGTCGCGCAGATCCTTGGCCTCCTTCGTTTCGAGCTCCTCGACCAGCTCGCTGGATGCTTCCTGGTCGACGCGCGCCCAGCATTCTTCGGGGGTCTCGTCCATCTCACACTGGATCGCCGCCCCGGCCTCGACGGAGACGCCCACAACCAGGAAGAGCAGGAAGACCAGAATCTTTCTTGATGTCATGGCGGTTTTCCTCCTCTAGGTCACGGGCAGCATCAGATCGGTGACGTCCACACCCGCGGAGCGCGTAACCTGTTCGTTGTAGACGAACTTGGTGCCACCGGGCTTGAGGATCTGCATCTGGAGGCGGGCGGTGGATTTCGCGGCGAAGGTGATCACGATCTCGCCGGTATAGGAGCCGGGAGGAGTCAACGGCTGGCTGACCCCCGCGCGAAGCTGGGCATTGTTCCACTGCACGATAATGCTGCCCTGACGCCGCAGCACGCCTTCGGCCACGAACTTTACTTCCGTACCGTCGGGGCTCGAGACCTGCACGGTCAGGGTGGAGTTATCGGGGATCGGACTTCGCAGAAAGAGCTTCATGAAGCCTCCTCTCTCAAAAGCCGGCGATCGGGTCGTAGACGGCCAGGCTGGGTGATGTCTTACTCATTCCATTATAGACGATTACAAGCGAATTTTCCGCCCCAGTTCCTCCCTGGTGCGTAGCGCCGGCGCCTGCCGTAGCTCCGCCGGCATCCTTCCCCGCGGCTCCACAGGGTGAGGGGAATCCGTCCGCCCAAACGTTGAACGTTTACTTCTGAGCGAGAGAACCTCGCCAGGAGCCCTAACAATCCGAAAACTTGGAGGAGAGTGGTATGAAACTGAACAGGAAGCTTGTGCAGAGTGTGGTCGCGGTGATCGCGCTCATGATGGTGGCCGCGGCGGCGTTCGCCAGCGACCACAGCAAAGTCGTCGTGCCTGGCGAGGAGTTCCTCGGCAAGTCGTACAGCGAGCTGGCCAGCGAGTGGACCAACTGGCTGGTGACGGAGCCCATCGCCACCAACCCGGCGTTCGATCCCGATGGACGGTTCTGCGACCGGAACCAATCGGGAAAGGTGTGGTTCCTGGCGAGCACCTTCGGCGGTGTTGCGGATCGCACCTGTGAAGTGCCCGCCGGCAAGGCGATCTTCTTGTCGCTGGGCGGAGTGTTCGTGAGCTTCGCGCCGGAGTTTCCGTCGGCGGGCGATCCCTGCCTGCAATTGGCGACGAGCCTGGAGCAGGTGCGGTGCGACGTCAACGAGGACGTGCCGGTGGCGCCCAACGTCTCCTTCGAGGTCACCCTCGACGGCGAGCCCGTGGAGGACCTCTTCGCCTTCCGCGCCCAGAGCCAGCCCGGTGGCTTCACCTTGCGGGTCCCGAGTCCGTCCTTCCTCACCGATCTCGGGCTCGCCGCGGGAGACCGCTCCCCCGCCGTGGCGGATGGATACTTTCTGTTCCTGAAACCGCTGCATCCAGGTGAGCACACCCTCAACTTCCGCCTGATCAATCCCGACCAGTCGGAAAGGGGTGTCAACTACACTTTGATCGTCGGGGGCGGCGCTGACTGAAAAACCTGACCACTGCATCAACCTGACCGGCTGACCCGCCGCCTCGCTCTGGGCGGCGGGTTCTGCCTTTCGTTCGCCCGCTACTCGGCCGCTTCCAACAGAGCGCGCATTTCGGAAGTTTTGGCGGCCTCGATGAGAGCGGCTTTGTGCTCGCCGAGCTTGGCTCCGGACGCGAGCAGGAGCCGGACGACCTCGGGGTGGTCCTCGTTGACCGGTCCGTACAGCAAGGGAAAGCCGCCGGGCGCGGCGTTGGGATCGGCACCGGCCTTGAGCAGGATCTCGCACATCTCGAGATTTCCCGTCCGCGCCGCCTCGGCGAGCGGCGGCACGCCGTACTCGTTGGCCGTCCTGGCGTCGGCCCCGGCTTCGACGAGCGCGCGCACCAGCGCGGCGTCTCCCGAATCCACCGCTTCAAAGACGATCGTCTTGCCGTACTCCATCGGCGGCGCGTTCTTCTCGTTCGGCGCCACGCCGCCGGCGAGCAGCGCCTTGACCACCTCGGCCTGCTTCCGCTCGACCGCGATCCAGAGCGCCGTGCGCTTCGCGGCGTTGGGCACCGAGGGATCGATGCCGGCCTCGAGGAAGAGCGTCACGCGCGCCGCGTCCCCCTCGGCGACCTTCTGCAGGAACGCCTCCTGCGTGAACGCGATGCCCTCCTTCGCCAGGGCCTCGCGGGCGCCGGCCTGATCGCAACGGGCGGGCGGCACGGCAAGGAACAGCACAGCGACCGCAAGCAGCTTCTTCATCAGGCTCTCCTGAGGCTCTCCTGTTTTTTTCGAGGCCGATTCCCGAGGCAGGTTACCATGGCTCCCGGCCCCAAACGTGCAAGCGAGCTGAGCCATGGCAACGAACCCGACGCCGGAGAGCCCATGACCGCCGGCAGCCTGCGGACGCAGATCGAGAAGATCGGCCAGGACGCCGGGGCCGAGCAGGCGGGGGTCGCCTTTCACGACTACGAGACCCACCATAGCTGGAGCTGCCACGGCGATCTCTGGTTCCACGCCGCCAGCACCATCAAGGTGCCGGTGCTGCTCGGCGTCTTCGGGGCGATCCATGCGGGCCTGCTGAGCGAGGAGTCCCGGGTCCACGTGCGCAACCGCTTCTTCAGCGTGGTCGACGGCTCGCATTTCCGCGTCGAGGATGCCAACTCCGACGTGCAGCGGTCGATCGGCCGCACGATGAAGGTCCAGGAGCTGGCGCACCACATGATCGCCACCAGCAGCAATCTGGCGACCAACCTGCTGATCGACGTCATCGGCCTCGCGGTGATGCAGCGCCTCCTGGCGCCGTTGCATCTCGACGGCATCGAGCTGCGGCGGGGGGTCGAGGACGAGCTCGCATGGCGGGCGGGCCTCAACAACCGGGTGACGGCGAACGGGCTGCTCCAGGCGCTGCGGCTGATCGTCGAGGAGCGGGCCTTCTCGCCGGAGGTCTGCCGGCGAATGCTCGACATCCTGCACCAGCAGCGGTTCAAGGAAGGCATTCCGGCCGGCCTGCCGGAGGGCGCGCGGGTGGCGCACAAGACCGGCGAGATCTCGACCGCCGCCCACGACGCCGGAGTCGTCTTCCTGCCCGACCGCGAGCCTTACGTGCTGACGGTCCTGACGCAATGGCCGTCCGAAGCCGGGCACCGGCGCGAGGCGATCGCCCACATCTCGCAGAGCGTCTTCGAGCACTTGCGGACCGCGGAGGAAGAGCTTGCCTGAGCCGGAAACCCCGCCGGGCACACTGGCACTGCCGGTCGTGGACGGCTTGCAACTAGCCCAGCCGTACCGCGAAGCGTTGTGGCCGGGCGGCATGCTGCGCGACGCCGACGGCCGCGGGCGGCGGCTGCCGCGCTTCTTTTACGAGATCGACTCCTGGCAGACGGCCCTCGACACGCCGCTCTCGCCGCACTTCATGCTCTGGGAGATGATCGGCGTCGACGTGCGCGAGGCCGATCTGCTGCGCACCTTCCCGCGCTACGTGCCCTGCGCCGTGACTCTGATGGCCGCGGCGCTCGAGCCGTTCCGTGCCGCGGTGGGCACCTACGTGCACATCGCCGCCAACGGCGGCTACCGCTCGCCGGCGCACCGGCTGTCGAAGCTGGCGACGCCGCACTGCTGGGCCGCGGCGGTCAACATCTATCGCATCGGCGACGACTGGCTCGATACGCAGTCGGCGATCGAGCGCTACAACCGCATCGCCGGCGAGACGATGAGCGGCGTCCGGGCGCGGCCCTACGGCACCGGTCCCGGCTTCGTCGTCGACCAGATCCACCTCGACCTCGGCTTCGTCACCCTGGTGCCGCATGGCGCCGCGTCGGAGGACGGCGACGAGCCGGCGAGCGAGCCGCCATGACCGCCAAGCGCTCCGGCACGGCGCCCGCCGATCTGCCGGAAATTCCGCTGGCGCTCGCTGCCACCGGCATGGAGGCCGAGCTCGAGCTGTGGATCGACGGCGAACGCCGCCGGCCCGAAGATGTCTTCGGCGATCCCACCGCCTTCATCCGCGGCGAGCTGATGCACCGCAAGGGCACCTCCTACCACCTGCCCACCGGCGCCGCCATCTACTTCGACACCGGCGTCATCGAAGTCGCAACGCCGGCCATCGAGATCGCCCGCGGCGCGGCGGCGCGCGCCGGCCGCCAGTTGTGGGAGTCGATCCGCTTCATCCGCCGCGAGCTCGACGACTGGGAGCGCTGCACGGATGAGCAGGTGCGGCTGGCCGGCTACAGCATGCACTACAACGTCTCCTTCGAGCTGCCGCCCGCCGAGCAGGGGCGCCAGCGCACGGTGCGCAAGCTCGCGCTGCTGCTCACCTACATCCTGCCCTTCCCTGTGATGCTGCTGGCCACCAACCGCCGGTCGTCGAGCGGCGTCGGCGTGCGGCCGCGCGGCAACCGGCTGGAGGTGACCGCCGACTTCACGCCGGAGCCGGCGCTCTCGATCGCCACCGGGTCGCTCATCCTCGGTATCGTGCGCGCGGTGATGCGCTGGCCTTCCTATGACCTGCGCATGCTCGAGCAGATGGAGATTCCGGTCGTCGCCGGCTTCGCTCCGGTCAAGCACGCCAGCCGCCAGGGTTGGGTGGCGCATCTCGACTGCTTCCCGGCGAACCCTTTCATTTGCGACGTCGACCACCCGTCGTGGCCGCTCCGCGACGGCCGCCGGGTGAGCTTGCGCGAGCTCGCGGGCACCATCACCCGCCGCTTCTGGCCTTCGATCCGCCGTCTCACCGGTCCGTTCAGCCTTCGCCTCATCGGCGGCGTGATGCGCGGCCGCGCGCCGTCGCTGCTCGACCTCGCGGACCGGCCGCCGGCCTACGAGGACGTCGGGCGGCTGTGCACCTGGGAGGATCTCTTCCCGGAACGCCTGCTCAGCCGTTCGCGCTACGAGCAGGTCCTCATCCGCGCCGTCTCCGGCCACAGGCTGCGCCTCGGCGGGCATTGGTACACGCCTGCCAACGTCCGCGGCTGGTCCCAGGTCGTCTTCCGCCGCGACGACGGCACGACCCACGTCTTTCCTCTCGATTTCCTGGTCAGCCACCTGCGCGATTGGAAGCGGCAACGCAGGCGTCCCGACCCTGGACACTCGAAGCACCCTAAGAATTGAGTTGCACAAGTGATCGCAAAGTCGTCTCGTGCCGATCGACTGGAAGGAGTGTGCCGAATGAAAAGCCTGCTCATCGTTGTGCTGGGGTTGCTGGTCAGCACGTCGCTCGCGGCGCAGACCTGCGAGGAGAAGGAAGCGGAGGCCGTCTTCTCGGTGCTGCCTTCGTGCGGCGCGGGTTGCGACAGCGTCTCCACGATCTGCACGGCAGCCGGTGTTCCTCAGCCGGACTGCTCGCTATGCATCTCGGATTTGGTGGCGAACGGCCGGGCGGAACCGTGCGCAACCGGGTACTGCTGGCTGGAGCATCTGGCCGCGGCTCCATCTTGCAGCCTGCCCTCCCCTCCTGCTCGGTGAGCCCTGTTGATGATGGAGAGACACCGCCGCAAGATGACGGCGTGACGCCCCAGGATGGCGGCGCGATTTCTGAGCTTGCGGCGCGACTCCCCCATTTGGCGGCACGCCTTCTGATCCTGGGGAGCGGCGCCCCAGGATGACGGCGCCGTTTCTGATCTTGCGAAGCCGCGCCCCGAGATGGCGGCGTGATTTCTGAGCTTGCGGCGCGGCTCCCCCATTTTGGCGGCGCGCCTTCTGATCCTGGGGAACGGCGCCCTCATCCTGGGGCGCCGTTTCTGAGATGACGGCGGCGTGCCCTAAGATCAGAAAACGCGCCCCCAGATGAGGGCGGCGCTCCGCAATCTCAGAAATCGCACCCTCATCCTGGGGCGCGGCTCCGCAATCTCAGAAATCGCGCCGTCATCCTGGGGCGGAGCTCCCGCATCTCTGAAGTTCCCCCTTACAACAACGGAATCACCTGCCCGATCACCCCGATGATTCCATTCACCGCCGCCGCCCATCCGGACGCCCCGGTGAGCCTGTTGAGCGACTGCTGCAGGCTCTGAATTCCGTCCTGTAGCTCACCGCTGTGCTGCTCCAGCTTGCCGGCGATCTCGCTGAGCTGTGCGGCGTTGAGCTGGTTGATGATCGAGATCAGGTGCAGACGGGCGGCGACGAATTGCTGCTTCTCCGCGTCGGAGAGCGGCTGGACCTGCTGGACGACTTCGATGCCGAAGAGCTCGACCTCGATCGTCCTCAGGGAGTCGAGGATCTGGTTGAGGTTCGCTTGCGGATCGGCCAGGGTCTGATCGGCCTCCGCTCGAGCCTGGGAGACGTCGGCCTGGGCCTCGGTGACCGGATCGGAGGTGACGGGTTGATCGGGCTGTCCGGTCGTGCCTGTCTCGTTCGGATCGCTCATGGCTGGCTCCCTCCCGTGCTGCCGGTGGCCGTCGTGGTCTGATTCTTGGGTTTCAGGGCGTCCAGGGTCGCCAGGACCGGGGCCAACTCGGAAGTGATGGCCTGGATCTCCGCGACGGTGAGGTCGTTCGAGAGGAGCTTGTTCCAGGCCTGCTGGAGCGACCTTGCCGCCTCCTCGGCGGTGTTCACCTGCTCCACCAGCACCGGCTGCGAGAGCAGGGAGAATCTCTCGGATATCCAGGTCTTCTGGTTGGCCTCGCTCACCTGGTTGGCCATGAAGGGCTGCACGACCTGCTGGTCATAGTCCAAGGCCGACGTGAACCGCGCGTTGGCCTCGGTCTGGCGGCTCAAGGTCGCCAACAGGGTCTGATGGAGCTGGAGGATGTCCGCGATGGTCTGCTTGCGCGCTTCCAGCTCTTTCTTGAGCTCCCGTCCCTGGACCCCCTTGACCACCAGGCCGCCGACGCTGCCGCTGGCGGCCGCGATCTGGGACGCCTGCGCGACGGTGGTGCCGCGGACCTCATTGGTCACGCCGATCAGCGTGGTGGCGAGGCTCTGAACTTCGGTCGAGAAGGACTGCGGCGCGCTGCTCGTGGCCAGGGCCGCCAGGGCGTTGAAGTAGTCGCCCAGGAGAGTGACCTGTGTCTGGATGCGGGTCAACTCGCCGAGGTACTTACGCATGTCCTGGTCCTGCTGCTGAAAATCGGGCAGGCTGACCGAGGCGAGCGAGCGGCTCTGCAGGAGCTTGACGGAATTGGCGTCTACGGCGGTGTTGCCGACCTCGGAGATCAGGCCGGTGACGGCTTGAGTGTAGGCCGTTCCGGCCGTGGCAAAGGCCTGGAAATCGGGGATGCGGGCCGTGGCGCAGCCGGTGAGGGCCGCGAGCAGTAGAACCAGCAGG
The DNA here is from genome assembly GCA_044868005.1 of Thermoanaerobaculia bacterium. GTDB lineage: Bacteria > Acidobacteriota > Thermoanaerobaculia > Multivoradales > UBA5704 > DATARR01. The sequence goes on from JBIOVX010000277.1 coordinate 89,591, forward strand.
ACCAAGCGGCCGAACGGCGAGCAAAGGACGCCCCGAACGAAGGGTCTCTTCATGTCGGCTTCTCCCGAAGATCTGACGATTACCTATTCAGTATAGCTTCCTCGGACCCTGTTCGCCAATCCACGAGAATCGCCACACCCTGGATCGCCACCCGCCGGAACGGCCGCCTACTCAAAGCGCAGAGCAACCATGGGATCGACGCGGGCCGCCCGGCGCGCGGGAACATAGGACGCGGCCATGGCCGCCAGCAGGAGGAACAAGGCCACGCCCACGACCGTTGCCGGATCGTTGGGGCTCACCTGAAAGAGCAGCGAACGCAGGGTGCGGGTGAGCAGGAATGAGCTCGCGAGGCCCAGGGCCGTGCCGGCCGCCGCGGTGACCAAGCCCTGGCCCAGGACCATCCTGAGGACATTGCCGCCGGTGGCTCCCATCGCGAGACGCACTCCGATCTCCCGTGTGCGCTGAGCCACCGAGTAGGCCAGCACGCCGAAGACTCCGGCCATGGCCAGCACCAACGCCGCGAGAGCGAAAACGCCCACCAGCAGCAGATTGAAACGGCGGCGGCTCAGGGACTGCGAGAAGATCTCGTCGAAGGTATGGAATCTGACCGGAATGGCCGGGTCGAGCTGGCCCAGGATCCTCCGCGCCGCGGCGAAGACGACGGTGGGATCGGAATTCGTCCGCAGCACGATGTTGAACTGAGAGGTCGTGCGCGGCCTTTGCCGGTAATTCGCGTAGATGGTCGGGCGCGGCGGGGCCTCGAGATCGTGCGTGCGGACGTCGCCGACGACGCCGACGATCGTCAGCAAGCGAAGGTCGCCGTCCATGTTGCCGAATTCAATCGTATGGCCGATCGGATTCTGGCCAGGCCATTCCTGCCGCGCGACGGACTCGCTGATCACCGCCGCGTGAGGAGCATCGGGGGCGTCGGAATCGTCGAACAGACGGCCGTCCAGGAGAGGGATCCCCAGCGTTTGAAAATAGCCTTCGCTGGCCACGACATAATCGGCGTGGCCCGTATGGGCTTCATCGCGGAAAATCACATTCAGGAACTCGATCGCTTGCTTCATGAAAGCCGGATCGGCGTTGGCGTCGGCAATGTGCGCGCTCCGCTCGATCAGCTCCCGCTGCGCCGGGAGAAGCTGTTGTGGATTCAGGATCGCGAAGGTGCCGTCGGCGGTATCGGATTTGAGAGGAAGCGCATCCGTGCCCCCGACAGCCTGCACGCCGGGCAGCGCTTCCAGACGCGAGATGAGCCGGTCGAGAAACTGCACCCGCCGGGCCTCCATTCCCGCTTCGAGGCCGGGCAGCTTCAGATCCAAGGCCGCGGCGTGCGCGGTTTCGAACCCTGGATGGACCGAGAGGACGCGCAGCATGCTGCGGCCCAGCAGGCCGGCGCCGACCAGCAGGGTGAGAGTGGCCGCGATCTGGCCGGCCACGATCAGGCGCCCCGCGCGTTGGCTGCGGACGGCGGTTCCCTGGCGCCTGCCGCTTTCCGCCAGCGTCTCTTGAACATCGCCCGAGGTGGCGCGCAGTGCCGTCAGCACACCCAGACCGGCGGCCACCGCAAGCGAAAGGCCGAGAGTAAACCAGAGCACCGGCAGGTTCACCGCAACCTCGTCGAGACGAGGAATGTTGCCGGGCGCCACGGCCAGCAAGACGCGGACGCCGAAGTACGCACAGATCGCTCCGAGGCCGCCGCCGAGCAGGCAGAGAGGGAGGGCCTCCGCCAGGAACTGCCGCACCAGGCGCCAACGCGAAGCGCCCAAGGCCGCCCGCACCGCCAGCTCACCCGCGCGCGCCGAGGCCTGGGCCAGCGACAGGCTCATCACGTTGGCGCAGGCCACCAGCAACAGCAGACCGGAGACCCCCAGCAGCACGAGAAGGGCCGGCTTGAAATCCGCGGTCAGAGTTTCCTGCAGCGGCTGGACGGCCACATCGGCCAGATCGATATCCGAACGGTATTGCTGCCCCAGCCGCCGCCCGATCGCGGAGGCATCGTCCCGCGCCTGACCGAGAGATGCGCCGTCCTTGATGCGCGCGACGACCCGCCAGTTATGGGCCGAACGGCTGGGCAGGGGAGCGTCCGTCTCTCGCGCCATCCATACCTGGCTGTCATCCGGGAAGTTGAATCCGGGCGGCAGCACGCCGATGACCGCGGCCGGGCGCGCCGAGACCGTGAGCTTCACCGCGCCGAGGTCCTGAGCCGCGTGCAAATGGCGCTGCCAGTAGGAATGGCTCACCAGGGCAACGGGAGCGGCCCCGAAACGCTGCTCTTCCGCAGCGAACAGCCGGCCCTTCACCGGCTGGACGCCCATGACAGAAAAGAAGTCCGCGGAGACCACGCCGACAAGGACGCGCTCCGGCTCGCCGCCGGTGGAGATCGTCGCCTCATAGGTCGCCATCTGCGCCACGCCTTGCAGCGAGCGGGCTTGGGTCCGCACGTCCTCGAAATTCGGATCCGCGAACCGCATCCGGTGGCCTTCGGGGCTGACCTCCCACAGGCTCACGATCTGCTCGGGTTTGGGGTAAGGAAGCGGGCGCAAGAGGACGCCGTAGACGACGCTGAAGATGGAAGTGCTGGCGCCGATGCCCAATGCCAGGGTGAGCACGGAGACGAAGGCGAAGAGCGGGCTCTTCCATAGGATCCGAGCGCCGTAACGGAAGTCCTGGGATAGCTGCTCGACCCAGCCGAGCCCCCAGACGTCGCGGGTGACTTCCTTGACCAGATCCCGATTGCCGAGCTCGCGCCGCGCGGCGGAGCGTGCATCGGCCGGGCTCTGGCCGGCCTCGAGGTACTTCTCCGTCGCCAGTTGCAGGTGAAAGCGGATCTCTTCTTCCAGTTCCCGTTCCTGCCTGCCGCGGCTCCAGAACCTGAGATTCACGCCTTGCTCTCCTTGCGCTCGGGATTCAGCACCCCCGCCATCGCCTGCACCAGTTGCGACCAGCGGGAACGTTCGGAGGAGAGCTGCTTTTTGCCGGCGGCGGTGAGCCGGTATACCTTGACCCGCTGCTTGTTGTCGGAGACCTGCCAGTCCGCGGCGATCCACTTCTGTTTTTCCAGCCGGTGCAAGGCCGGGTAGAGAGAACCCGTATCCACGCACAAGCGCTCGCCGGAATTCAGGTGGATCGCCTGGCTGAGGCCATATCCGTGCTGGGGGCCCCACAGGAGTGTTTGCAGGATCAGCAGGTCCAGCGTCCCCTGCAGCAATTCAATGCGGTTCTGATAGCGTTCCTTGCTTGGCATGTAGACAGCCTACACCCAGGGCTGTAGATTGTCTACTGCCAGGAAGCCAGGGCTCCCCCCACTCGACACTTGGCATGGCACTCGGCCCCAAGGGTATGATCCGGCCCATGCGACGCTCCGCCGGCAACACGAGTGGCCTGACCAAGCCGATCGGCTTCGAGGAGGTGTTCGCCGCGCTTCCCCTGCTTCACCAGACACCCCGCTCGTGGGCGGAGCTCGCCGCTGCGCACTTGCCCGAGTTCCTGGCCGATCACGCGGTCTGCGAGCAGCAAGTCGCCATGTATGCCCTGTCGCTCGCCGGCCACTATCCCGACGACGCCGAGCTTGTCGAGCGCGCCGCGGAGCTCGCCGCGGAGGAAGTGCAGCATTTCCGGCGGGTGGTGACGATCCTGCGAAGGCGGGGCTGGCCGCTCGGGGGGCGGCGGAAGAACCCCTGGGCTCAGAGCCTGAAGGCGCAGATCGTTCTCGGCCGCGAGCCCTGGACGAAGGTCGACCGCCTGCTGTTTGGCGCCATGGTCGAGGCGCGAAGCTGCGAGCGATTCACCCGGCTCCTGGAGGTCGTCGAAGACCAGGAGGTCGCGCGTCTTCTAGCCGATCTCGGCCCCGCAGAGCGCCGTCACTGGCAGCTCTTCTATCAGCTCGCTGGCCGCGAGACCGCCGCGGAGGCTCTAACAGCCCGCTTCCAGCACTGGCGGGAGCTCGAAGCCGATCTGGCGCGCAGCCTCGGAGTCTCTCCAGCGGTTCATGGCTGAGGGACAATGACCCCGCCAGGTAACCGAGCCGCCACCAACGCCGAGATTTACCTTCGTCCCGGGCGAGCGCCGAGGCTTATCAGGATGAATTTCGCCAGGAGTCGTCTCATCTCGGTGGTAGCTACGTAACAGCAGCCGAAGCGTTTCGCTCCCCCGTGGACAAGCTCGATCTGCTCCAGATCAGGCCTCGCTACAACGCCACGATCAGGATGACCCGGACCTTCACCTGCTCAGCCGTCACGTCCTCGCCGACTTTGCAGGCCAGGTAAATGGGTGTCGTCCTCTCCCGCTCCGCTCCTTTCTGCTCCCTCCCTCGGCTCATTGGAAATAGCCGTTGACGTCCAGGATGACCGTAGCCGGGCTTGGCGAGGCGTTGACCAAGGTGAGGCCGCCGCTGCCGTCGGTGGGTAGGCCAAGAACGGCGTTGTTGGCCCGCGTCTGGCCGGTGCTGAAGTTGAGGATGCTGGTACCTGTGGGGCTCAGGTCAGCCGCGAAGATCTGAAGGTGTCCTAGTGACCCGGCATTAACGATCGTGACGTTGACCGTCAGCGCCCGGGCTGAAGCGGGAATGCCGCACGCACCGTTGACGAGGATGCTCCGGCTGCCGGACGCCGGAATCGAGGGGCCGCCGAGCGGTCCGACCGGACCGCGCGAGTCGAAAAGGCGGCAGGGCGTCAGTGTGTAGAAATCCATCGGTCCGCTGCCGTCGGCCGGGACGCTCGCCGACCAGGCGCCGCGCCCGTGAGTGGCGGCGAGCAAGGTGGTCGAGCCGTTCATGAACCTCAGATCGTCGACGGCGACGTTGGCCGGGCCCTGGTTGGTCGCCACCCAATGCTGCCCCTCGTCCAGGCTCGAGAAGACTCCGACCTCGGTGCCGACGTAGAGCCAGTCGGGGCGGACCGGGTGCTGAGCGATGGCGTGGATCGGTGCGTCGGGAAGCGTCGCGCCACCCGTGCCGGTCAGGAGCGACCAGGTCTGTCCGCCGTCGGTCGAGCGCTGCAGATTGCCGCTGCTGAAGCCGCCGAGGGCGATAATGACCCAATTGGGGTTCCGCGAGTCGATCAGAATCCGCCCAGGAAACCTGCTGGGCAGGGGATTGGTCGCCCCGTTGTCGTCGATGGTCGTCCAGGTCGGGTTGGCGGCGGTGCCGTTCGACGTCTTGAACACCCTGCCGTCGTTGTGGGCGACCCAGATGACGTCGGAGTTCCCAGGCGCCACGGCGATCGCGCTCACCTGCGTCGGCTGGGCAACGTGGATCGCGGACCAGGTCGGCGGGCTGCCGGTCTTGACGTTGTTGCTGCGCCAGAGAGAGTAGGCACCGGCGAGCATGCGGCCGGGCGCGTTCGGGTCGAGAATGAACGGGCTGATGAAGTTGCCCATCCCTCGCTCCGGCAGAGAGCTGTCGAGAAAGGCGCTGATGCTCACCCCGCCGTCTTGCGAACGGAAGAGGTCGGAAAGGCCGACGTACTCGCCGTAGACGTACTGCGGGTCTCCGGAGTCGATGGCGGTGAACCCGCCGTCTCCTCCGTATGTCAGTGACGCCGCGGTCGAGGCGGCGGTCAGCCGCAGCGTGCCATTGTCCTGCAGACCGCCGAGAGTGAGCCCGGTCGGCCCATCTCCTGCGATGGCGTAGTACTGCCCGGTCTGGTAGCCCTGGTTCAGGCTGAGCCAGCCGTTGAAGGTGTTCGCCGTGTAGATGTCGGCGGTGAAGAACACCCCGCCGTCGTTGCACACGTAGACCTTGCGGTTGGTGGTGCCGTTGAAGCCGGGGTCGCTCACTACGCAATGATGGTCGGGATGGGGCTGTTCCGTCAGCAGGTAGCCGGAGGTGATCTGCTGCAGGCTGACGCCGCCGTTGGTGCTGCGGTAGAGCGGCGCACCACCGGCAACCAGGACGTCAGGGTTGGTGGGGTCCACCCAAAGGGTGTTGTTGTACCAACTCGCGCCGGTGCTGCCGCTCGTGGTGCGCAGCGTGTAGCTGTGGCCGCCGTCCGTCGACTTGTAGATCAGGCCGTCCCACCCCGAGTTGAGGTAGACGACGTTGGCGTTGCTCGGCGCGTAGGCCATCTCGAGCCGGGAGTAAAACCCATCGACGCGGGCGAACGGAGCAGCAGCGGTTTGCCACGAGGCGCCGCCGTCGGTCGAATAGACCGCGGAGTGAAACCAATTGTTCGTCTGGAAGTCGTAGTCGAGAATGTGGGCAATCGCCCTGGTCGAGTCGCCCGGGGCGAAGGCCACGTCGTAGGAGCCCTGTGCCCAGCGGACCTCGCTCCAGGTGGCCCCGCCATCGGTCGAGCGTCGGATGCCGCCGTAGCGGATGGCGGCGAGGATGAGGTTCGAGTTCGTTGGCGCCACGGCGATGCGGTTGACCGACACCCAGCCCGTCGTCGCCGCGAGCGAGGACCAGGTCGCGCCACCGTCGGTCGACTTGAAGATGCCGAAGCCGTTGATCGCGTCGGCGTTGAAGAACCCTTCCCCTGTCCCCATGTACATCGTTTGCGGGTTCTGCGGATCAAAGGCCAGACTGCACACGGCGAGATTGGCCAGAAAGTCGTTCACGGGACTCCAGTGGGAGCCGCCGTCGGTGGACCTCCACAGACCGCCGCCGACCGATCCGGCGAAGATCCGTTGCGGGTTCGTGGGATCGATCAGCAGCGAACGGGTCCGCCCGCCGACGTTGACGGGTCCGCGCGACACCCAATCGCTGGGCAGCAGAGCGGCCTTGGCCGAGTCGCCCTCAGCTTGAAAGAGCTCCAGGTTTGCCGCGCGCTGCGCGCTTGCTTTGGCGAGGGCTCCTTCGGGGATCTGGCCATTCTCGTCACGCCAGGTCATGCGGCGCCACTCCCAGGCCGCTTCGGCGTTCGTCGCCGCCGGCCCTTCCTTCTCAGCAGGTCGCAACGGCGGCCTCGCCGAGCGCGGGCCCACCGACGTGTCGTGCCGCGGCACGCTCCACGAGCAACTTCCAAGGACCAGACACAAGATCCCGCAGACTGACAGCGTGAGCCCTTGCCGCTGCATACGATTCTCCCAAATGCGGAAAATCACAGCATAACATGAATTACAATTCAGGCCAGGGGCGGGCGCGACTCAAGCTCGATCTGCTCCAGATCAGGTCTGATCTGAAAGAGTATCCGGCTCGGTCAAGGGGGCGGTGTACTGGAGGCTGTACCCGCTGACGCGGCAGGCATCGCGAACACCCTGTCTTCCATCTCGGGGTTCACGCGGATCTTCTCGACCTTCGTTACGGTGTGCCGGGCGCCGTACTCCTTCTCGATGCGATGAGGGATGACCAGGCCGTCGAGGGTCCGGAAGTCGGAGAAGTAGGCCCGTTCCTGCATCTCCTGGGGAAGCTGGGAGTAGTCGACGACCTTGGAATCGACCGCGACCTCCAGGTACGTCCGGGGATCGAGGTGCCAGGTCTCCACCCAGCCGTTGGACCAGGTGAGCTCGAGGCGGAGGGTCCCCTGACCGTTCACGTCTCCCCGGCCGGCCAGGACGACCTTGTGGCCTTTTTCCCGATAGCCGAGGAGGGCAGGCTCGATCTCCGCATCGCGGGCGGTCATGACGGCCACGGGAGGATCCTCCATCTTTGCCGGGCTGCCGATCCCATAGAGGGGATAGAGCCACCAGGGCCCCTGGGCATCCTGAGCGAGGACCATCTCCTTCCGAGTCATCCTGGAATCGAACCGATAGAGGTTCGGACGCTTGCGGCGAAGCGTGAACGGGGCATCCTCGCTGAAGCTGGTGAACGTGCCTTCCATCTCGATGGACCGCAGAGCCCGCCAGCGCTCCCGGCCGCCCCGGGCCGCTTCGTAGCGGGCCACGATCTCCTCGAGGCTGAGGGCGGGGGTTGCAGGGGTGGGGCTCGTCGCGGCTGTCCCTCCTTTCGGGGCAGACGCGGAAGTTGCCCTGGCGCCCGGCGCCTTCATCTCCAGCGCGACCATCTCGTCGTGGTCCCGCAGGTAGAGCCGGCCGTTGGCGAGGGCCGGCGCGGTCCACGCCTTACCCTCCATGGCCTGGAATCGCGCGAGCTCCGTGTAGGCGTCGGGATTTGCCTCCACCAGGAGGAGGGTCCCCTGATCCGCAAGGACGATCAGCAGGTTGCCGTCCGCGGCCAGGAGCGAGCCCTTGCCCAGGCCGCGGGACGCCCAGGCCTGCTCGCCCGTGGCGACCGAGAGGCACTTGAAGGTGGCGTTGTCGAAACCGTAGAGGTGGTCGCCCACGAGGACCGCATTGTTGAAGTGGTTCTTCATCGTGCGGGTCTGCCACAGCTCCTCGACCGTGGCCTTGCCGCCTTCGGTCTTGATCCGCATGAGGACCGCTCCGGCGTCGTCCCCGCCCGAGAAGTAGACCTTGTCCGGCGGAATGAAGAGGGCGCTGGCGATGACCGAGAACGGCCCCGGGTGAGTCCAGAGGACCGAGCCGTCGGGCCGTAACGCGACCGTTTGCGAGCCGGCCCGGCGGGTCACCACGTATTGCTTGACGCCGCCGATCGTCATCACGACCGGCGAGGCGTAGGCCGCATCGCCGTCCAGGGCCCCCCAGCGGACCTTCCCCGTGGCCTTCTCGAAGGCGACCACTCCCCGGCCATCCTTCCCTCCGACCTCCAGGATGAGCAGGTCGCCATCGATCAAGGGAGAGCCCGAGTAGCCCCAGGTAGGCCGCTTGGCGCCGAACGCCTGGGGCAGGTCCACCTCCCAGATTTTTGCCCCGTCGGCCGCCTTCAGGGCGAGGAGCCGGCCGTGGGAGCCCATGGCGTAGAGCGTGCCGCCGTCCAGGGTCGGCGTCGTCCGCGGGCCGTTGCCCATGGGATCGATCAGCTTGGGGCCGGCCGCAACGCGCCAGACCTCCTTGCCGGTGCCCGCTTCCAGGGCCAGGACGTACTCGGTCGTGCCGTCCGAGTCCATGGTGTAGAGCCGGTCTCCGACGACGCTGATGCCGGAGTATCCCTCCCCGATCGCCCGCTTCCACACCACCCGCGGCCCCTCCGCCGGCCAGCTCCGGGGCAGGTCCATCTCGGCCGAGACGCCGTCCCGGTTCACGCCCCGGAACTGCGGCCAATCGAGGGCTGCAGCGGGTCCGGCGGCGAGGAGCGCCAGGGAGAGAGAAAGGACGGGAAAGGGGAATCGAGCCATGGCCATGCCTCCTCGGCGGCAAAGGATGTGGCTCTTATACGGGCGCTGCCCGGCGAGGTTTGACCCTTGGAGGTCATGGGGCGTCACCTCCCGGCGCCGCTCCGCTGCGTGCGGTAGGTGACTCGGCGTAGGATGTCCTGATGAACGCGCATGACATGGCCAGGCTCGGGGTTCCGCCGGGCGACGCCACCCGCCGCGGAATCGACTTCATCAGCCGCTTCGTGCTCGCCGGCGGCGACCGCACGCGCCTGGACGACGAGGTCGAGGCGGTGCTGCGGGATCCATCCGCTTACGTCAAGGATCCGCTGCGGCGCGATTTCGCCAAGGCTCTGCTTGCCGCGCCGCCGGCGCCGCGCCGGGAGCCGGTCCCCTACCGCCGTTGGGGCGAGGGGCTGGAGCCCGAGGCCCTGCTGCAGATGGAGAGGGCCTGCCAGCTCCCGGTCAGCGTGGCCGGAGCGCTGATGCCGGACGCCCACGTCGGCTACGGCCTGCCGATCGGCGGCGTCCTGGCCACCGAGAACGCGGTCATCCCCTATGCCGTGGGGGTCGACATCGCCTGCCGGATGAAGATGACGGTGCTCGACCTGCCGGTGCGCGACTTGGAGCGCAAGGCGGAACGGCTGCGCAAGGCGATCGAGACCGAAACCCGTTTCGGTGTCGGCGCCACCTTCCGCGACCGCGACCGCCGCGAGCACCCGGTGCTCGAAGAGGACTGGTCGGTCAGCCCGGTCACCCGCGAGAACAAGAACCGCGCCTGGGCGCAGCTCGGGACGAGCGGCAGCGGCAACCATTTCGTCGAATTCGGGGTCTTCACGGTGACCGATCCCGGCGTGGGCCTGCCGGAGGGCGAGCACGTCGCGCTGCTGAGCCACAGCGGCAGCCGCGGCACCGGCGCGCAGGTCTGCGCCTTCTACAGCAAGCGAGCCGTCGAGCTGCATCCGGAGCTGCCCAGAGAGCTGAGCCGGCTCTCCTGGCTCTCACTCGACTCTGCGGACGGGCAGGAATACTGGGCGGCGATGGAGCTCATGGGGCGCTACGCCGCGGCGAACCACGCCCTGATCCATCAGCACATCGCGTCCCATCTTGGGGCCGAGGTCCTCCTCGACCTCGAAAACCATCACAACTTCGCCTGGAAGGAGAACCACTTCGGGCGCGACGTCGTGGTCCACCGCAAGGGAGCGACGCCGGCGGCGGAGGGTATGCTCGGCATCATACCCGGTTCTATGGCGGCGCCGGGCTTCGTGGTGCGCGGCAAGGGCAACCCGGACTCCCTGCGCTCCGCCGCCCACGGCGCCGGCAGGGCAATGAGCCGCAAGGCAGCGGTGGCCTCCTTCACCTGGGAGAAGACGCGCCACCTCCTGAAGCAGCGCGGTGTGACCCTGCTCTCCGCCGGCCTCGACGAGGTGCCCATGGCCTACAAGGATATCCACCAGGTGATGGCCGCGCAGACTGATCTCGTCGAGGTGCTCGGCCGTTTCGATCCCAAGCTGGTGAAGATGGCCCCCTCGGGCGAGCCGCCGGAAGATTGAGACCCGGACCTTTCTAGAACTGCCGAATTCACCCGAGATCCCGCTCAGAAACTCAAGCCTGGCGCGGGTTTGCAACTGATCGCGCTTCCCGAGCCTTTGGGAGCGCGTCCGGAGCCGTGAGCTTCACTCCCCAAGCCTTCGGGAGTAGGTCCGAGGTCTCCGGAGGCACGTCCGAAGCGGTCGGGCAGCGCACCCGAAGCGCTCGGGAGCGCGTCCAAGGCCTTGGGCATCACTCCCGAAGCCTTCGGATGTGCTCCCGACGGTCTGGGCAGAGCTCCCGAGACGTTCGGGAGAGCTCCCGAAAGGCTTGGGAGCGTGGAAAGGCCAACGAGACACACGTCCATTCCCGGCTGTGGCGAAAAAAGGTGAGCGGTAAGTCGCGGTTTTTCCGACTTTATAGGGTGTGAGCCGGAGACTGCGCTTTCTCCCCGAGGAAGGGACCCTGGTCGAGGTGACCTGCAGGACCGTGCACGGGCGGTATCTGCTCCTGCCGAGCCCTCTCCGCGACGAAATCGTCCTCGGGGTCCTGGATTACTTCAACTCTAAGCTGGCCAAGGAGATCGGGCGCCTGACCGGCTGGCGCGACAAGGTCTGGTCGCGGCGCTACCAGGCGATCCCCGTCAGCCAGGAGGACGCGGCCCAGATCGCGCGTTTCAAGTACGTCCTGAGCCATGGGGTCAAGGAGAACCTCGTCGAGCATCTCCGGGACTGGCCGGGCGTGCACGCCGTGCGCGCTCTCCTCGACGGCGTGGCCCTGGAGGGCCGTTGGTTCAACCGCACTCTGGAGTACGCCGCTCGCCGGCGGGGCGAGAAATTCGGCCCGCTGGACTTTTCGACGCCGGAGATCATGACGCTCGCTCCCCTCCCCTGCTGGAAGCACTTGGAGCCGGAGCAGCGGAAGAACCGCATCGCCGCGCTGGTGAAGGAGATCGAGGAGGAAGCCGCGGCGGCGCGCCAGCGGGACGGCATCCAGGTGGCGGGGGTCGATGCCGTCCTGGCGCACCATCCGCACGATCGACCCGAGAAGCTGAAGAAGGGCTCGGCGCCGCTTTTCCATGCGGCTACGAAGGAGATGCGGCAGTTCCTCTGGAGCCTCTACGCCGAGTTCGTCGCCCGCTTCCGCGACGCGGCCGAAAGACTGCGAGCAGGAGCCGAAGCCGTCTTCCCGCCCGGCTCCTTCCCGCCAGCGTTGCCGTACGTCCCTGGGTGACGCAGCCCCTCAACACGGACTGATTCCTGGCCGTTAGACTCGTCCTGGAGACGACACGGAAGAAGTGTCGCAGATCGACCGGGAAGGCTCACAGTTTTCATGAATTTCAGGTCGTCCGAGAGGCGAAGTTCGCGTTTGGCGGCCTTGTGGGCTCCCGCGGGTTCCTCAAGAAGGCCAAGGGAAGCATGAAGAGGCGGCCAGTTCGCTACGCGAGAGCGCACTGTAAGGCCCTTTCCTCTAAAAGGCTGGCCCTTTTCCCGGCCTTTTTCCCGCCCGGAACCCATTCCCGCCCGGAGAACCATTAACCCGGAGCCCCACTGGCCTCGACCGATTTTGCAGAACTTGACGGACACAAACTTCTCCTCGACTCAGAGTCCATATAGAATCGTAGTCTCTTCAAGGAGAGATACCTTGCGCGAACCTGGATCGCACTGCTCTGTCTGTGAAGAGGTACCAGCGGAGGCCAGTAGACTTCTGGTCGGGTATATGGGAGCAATCTGTGCCTCCTGTCTTGAGTTCTGGCTTGGAATTTTAGGGAGCAACCGTTGGTCTGGGCGGCTCGCGCGCGGACGGTGCGATTTCTGTAACGATCGGCGGCACGCCAAGGACATTCTCCAAATCAAGGCTTTCCAGATCTGCGTCGATTGCATGCGAGCAGCGCACGGAGTCCTTCGCAAGAGAGGTCTCGCAGAAGAGGAATTCCCCGATATTCCCCGCGCTCCCGAGCCCGACTCGGAGCTCGCAATCAAAGCGCTGCGCAAACAGCAGGCGGCATTCCAGGAGGTGGTGCAGAATCTGGTGAGCCTCCTTGCCAGAGTGCGCGGCATGCGTGCAACCGGCAAAGCGGAGCTGATCCATTTCGCCGAGACGCCAGTAGTGAAGCTTGCTTACGAACTTCTTCCAGGTCTTGGCTACGACGACTACGACTCTATCGAGAAGTCTTTACGTAAGGTGGTCAGCCATGTCGACCAGATCATCACCGGCGCTGAAGCAGAACTGAGCAAGCCTGGTTACTTCAGCGAGCTCTGGGAGAATGAGACATTCGTGAAGCTTGCCGAAATAGGCGGGCTTTTCAACAGGGCGAAGGATGTCCGCGGGCGGCGATTCCGAAGAATCCTGCGCCTTGCCCACGGCTCCACCGGCGAGGCAGTGAAGAGGCTTTTCAAGAATGAGGAAGATTACAAGGAATTCGAGCGCTGGGTCGCTGAGCAGGAAAGCGCGATCTCGATGTACACCAAGGGCTTGAAGGATGAGCCCGCCGAAATCATCTTGGCTCGGCTGGAAAAGGAACCGGTGAACCATCACAGCGTGATCGCGAGTCTCCACGCCTTGGCCGCCCTCGGCGAGTTGGACTGGCGCGAGCGACGGATCTGGAGAGCTCTCGAGAGGGCGCAGGAGCAGGTCCTTTTTGATGAGGAGATCGGCCTGAGCGATCCACGGGTGTGGAACGATGACCTCCAGAGCCAGATCGGACGCCAGCTCGTTCTCAAACCGGCGAAAGAAGCGATCGTCCAGTTCGAAGAAGCAGATTCCCTCGACACGGTAAGGCTGCAGGTCAAGATGCAGCGCGCACTCGACATCGTCTGGCCCCCCGCCGAGCTGCGGTGGCTCGAGGAGGAGAACACCCGCAAGATCCGCGGGAGAAAAGGCATCTTCGAGGAGGAGGCATTCGAGCGATCCCAGTACCTCCCGCAGTGGCTCGGCCTCATCCTTCTGGAAGCATGGCATGGCGGCTGGAAGACGACCGGACGCTACGAGGCCTATCTCGGAGGTCTCCTCAGCCGATCCGGAACAAAACCGGAGCTTGCCTTCGCGTTCCTCATACTCGGGCACTGCTTTGGGCTCCTGGATCCGGATGCGGTATCGCGGTTGTGCAAGGAGAATTCTTGGACCGGGCGTCTCCCTCCGGGCGAGTGGATTGCCGAGGATCATGAAAAGCGACAGGCGATGAACGAGCTGGCCGCCGACCTCCGCGAAGGCCGGGTATCGTTCCTGTTCCTCGACACGTATCTGGCCGACCAGACCGCATGAGCTCGAAGACTGTCGACGTCTTCATTTCGTCTACGTTCCACGACATGCACGCGGAGCGGGACCTGCTCGTCCGCAGGGTCTTTCCATTTCTCCGTGAAAGGTCTCAGCAGCAGGGGATCTTCGTCCGGGACGTCGATCTACGGTGGGGGATCGCAGAGCAGGCGGAAACGGAACGGCTCCTAGACCTCGCGCTGGCCATGCTGGAGCAGTGTCTACCTTTTTTCGTGGCGATCTTGGGTCAGCGGTACGGCACGCCATTCCCGTACTTCTCCCCCGCCACGCTCGCCCGCCACCGGTGGCTCCAGGAACGGCACTGCGGCCTGTCGTTCACGGCGCTCGAGATCGAAAGAGTGCTCGAGCTGCAAAAGGCAATGGACCTGCGAGAGACCGCCTTCTTCTATCAGCGTGACCCACGCTACCTCGCGACGCTCGATTGGGCAGAGCGCCGGGCTTTCGAAGATGACTCAGGTCGGGAGAGGGAAGCTCTCGTGGAGAGGATCCGCGCCGCGGGCTTCCAGATCCGTCGCTATCCCTGCCTCTGGGATCCACGCCGGATATCTCCAGAAAGTGGCACGATGGGTCGGCTCGTCGACCTCGACATCTTTGAGCGTATGGTGCGCGAGGACCTGACCAAGAGCCTCGAGACAGGGCCAAGGGTGTTCAGCAGCCTGTCCTGCGAGCGCTCGACGGATGAGCTCGCAGCCGGCGAAGGGACGGGCTGGCAGGGAGTGCGAGATCTCGACGGGAAGGAGTGCGACGAGAAGGAATGTCACCAGCTTCTTCAAGCGCGCCTCCGGCTTGCGGGAAAGACACTGAGCCAGGAGCAAGAGGAGCTGCTGCTGCGGATTCCTGCGATTCGTAATCCCCTCTTTCTGACAGTCTGCGTGGAGGAGTTGCGGCAATTCGGCAGCCACGACAAGCTCACCCGCAGAATCGAGGGCCTCGCCGACGCCGGCCAGCATGGCAAGCCGCTGACCGGGCTCTTTTTGCAAGTCATCGACCGTCTTGTCACCGATTTCAAAGCCGAGGTTGTCCGGGAGTTTTTGACCGGCCTCCGCAGCGCTCGTGATGGTCTCACCGAGGACGAGCTTGAGCAGCTTGTCGGTGCACGTGACCTCGACAAGGACCTCTTCGCAATCCTTCGTCACCTGCGGCCCTATCTCTGGACGAAGCAGAGCGGGGGTGAAGAGCTTTTTGCGTTCGCCCATGCGGCTTTCGGCGAGGCGATCGACGAACGGTGG
Source organism: Thermoanaerobaculia bacterium (assembly GCA_044868005.1). Taxonomy (GTDB): domain Bacteria; phylum Acidobacteriota; class Thermoanaerobaculia; order Multivoradales; family UBA5704; genus DATARR01. The sequence goes on from JBIOVX010000277.1 coordinate 104,736, forward strand.
TTGTCCAACCCGGCGGAGCGGCGGGCAGCACACTGCCGGCTGGCCGCCACCTTCCTGCGGCAACCGAGCCGATTGGAGCGGGGGGGAAGAGCCAACCTGCGCAAGAGCCGGGAGCTGGTCTGGCAGCTCCTGCATGCCGAGGACTGGCAGGGAGTCGTTACGGCCTTGACGGAGTTGGCGCTGCTCGAGGTGAAGGTCGAAACGATGCCCGCTGTATTGGAAGAAGAGCTCGCGACCGCAATCGCACGGATACCGGTCGAAGGAAACCGGACACGCCGTTACATCCTGGAAACGTTGAGGGCGGCCATCACGCGGGAGCGAGGCTTCCTTGCGCGCCATCCCGGCCGGCTCTTCCAGGCGGTCTGGGACCGTTGCCGATGGTACGACGATCCTGGGGCGGCCGCGCACTACTGCATCGAGGCAGGCATCGCGGAAGGCGAGCTTCCGTGGCAGCGCAAGGGCCTGAGAATGCACCATCTTCTCGCGGACTGGCTCGCCAGGAAGTCTGCGAATCCTGGGTTCTGTTGGGTGCAGTGCAGGCGGCCGCCATATCCGCCGATGGGATGGGAAGGAAGGATCGCAGTCAAAGGGCACACCGCGCCCATCATCGACGGCCAATTCGATCCGGCTGGCAGGCGCCTGGTCACGATAGGGCTGGACAGAAGCCTGCGGCGCTGGGACGTGATCAATGGCAAAGAGCTGGGGACCTCGGCTATCGAAGTAGATCGGGACTACCGTCTCTTCCACACCTCCGAAGGAGAGGTCCGGATCGAGTGTCCGCGGAGAAGGGGACAAGCCTCCAGCGCGGCCCGCCTCGTCCGCGACGAGCCCCTAGGCAGGACAGCGGTTGCCGCGATCGTCGAGGCAGCCTTCACCTCTTGGACGCCAGGGCTCAAAAAACTCCTCCGCTCGCCAGTGGATCCAAGCCTCTTCGCCGGCTGGAAGGGTGCTCAGATCTTTCTTTTCTCCCTGGAGGGAAGCTCCCCTCTGTAAACTTATCGGGTGGCGAACTACGAAGCGGCATCTTACCGGCAGCCGAACCCGCTTCTTCCCAAGGACGACGAGGGCACGGGGATGATCGACCCGAAGCCGCCCGCGCCAGGCTAGGCGCCTGGTGCTCGGCGTCGCGGCGATCGCCGACTCTGCCACGACGAGGCGTCTGGCACTGCTCCCGCCGCGCACGCTCAGCTCAGCTAACCACTTGAATCGCAGGAAGCGCTCGCGTAGGCTCGCAAAAAACCGAGGACGCCGATCAGATATGGCTCCAATGCGTGTGCGTGTCTTTCTCTCCTCGCCCGGCGACGTCGCCGAGGAGCGCGCCGCCGCACGGCGGATCATCCATGACCTACAATACGACCCATTGCTGCGAGGGAAGGTCCTCCTGGAGGCGGTAAGCTGGGATGACCCGCTGGGTCCGGCGCCGATGGTCGCGACGCTTACTCCCCAAGAAGCGGTCAATCGTGGATTGCCCCAACCTGCGGACTGCGACATCGTCGTCGTAATCTTCTGGAGCCGTATGGGAACGCCTCTACCCGCGTCGGCTGCCGCTGGCACTGAGTACCTGTCTGGCACCCACTACGAATTCGAGGAAGCTCGACGCGCCAAACGGCCAGTCCTGCTCTATCGCCGCTCCGAGAGGCCGTCGCTCTCCATCGATGATCCCGAACTCGACGAGAAGCGCCAGCAATGGCGACTCGTGGGCGACTTCTTCGCGCGGTTCGTGGCGCCCGACGGCTCCATCAGCACCGCGTACACGACCTACGCGTCCCCCGCCGAGTTCTGCGCGCGTCTTGAAGTAGACCTGAGATCCGAGCTGAAACGACTTCTGGACACGGAGCCCGCGTCGGGGGCGGCTCCGATTCCACGGATGGTTACGCCCGAGCGCTTGCTGACGTGCCTCGCCAGGCTTGGTCTCGACGAGCCCGAAACAACCGGTGCAATCGCCTGGATGGAGGAGGAACTGCAACGACGGTCGTCGTCAGACAACTGGTCCGATCGCAGCGCGCGCGAAGAGGCACTGCGGCGAACGTCTCGCAATCCAGCTCTGAAGAACGCCATCGACTTCCTGCGCGCATATATTGAGTGTGTTGCGCCTGCCGAACTCGTCGGCGGATCGTTTTACGTAAGCGCCACGAAGATCGGCCAGATGTACCGGAGCTACCGTCTCGGCGCTTCGACGCATGAGCCGCAGCCCACCGTGGAAGACAAGTTCCACAGGCTTCATGAGCATCTGGCTGGGCGCAATCGCATCGCGTTCCTCCCGGCCACTCTGGTTCTCGGCGAGCCGCTTTCTTCAGCCGGAGATTCGCTGGTGTATTTCACAAGCCAATTCGTGCTCATGATCGATGACGAGCTGCTCACCAGGTTTCCGAGCGCGCGCCGCGCACTGGAATCCGGGAGCCGGCAGGATCGGTACGGTCTCGTCTCGGAGATCTTCCAGTGTCCCGATCCGATGACGTACTCGCTTGTCGAGTTCACCGCCACGATTGGCAAGCGGCCAGTCCGGATGGTGCTGTCACGGAAGCACATCGCCATGGGGTCGATGACTGCCACGTCACTCAGTAACGCGATCACGCGGCGTCCGGTGGGCATCGCCGGGTTCGGTATGCTGCAAACGATCGGGGGAGAGCTCGAGATCGCCCCGTTGATGTGCCGGTTTGCGGACGTGTTGTTCGACGCGCCGCTCCACGGTCCAGAGGCGTCCACATCATGATGCCGCGAGAGCATCTCGTGGGAACAATTCACGGGTCCGGCCCGGAAGCGATCGTACTCACCGAATTCCTCGGCGAAGGCGCGGTCGGAGTCGTATACGCAACGGGCAACGTCGCCGATCTCTCACCGACTGGTCTCGTCGTGAAGTTCTTCAAGCCACAGCCGTTCCTGGAGATGGAGACCCTGCACTACAGCCTCTCCATACACGCCGCCTATCCCAACCATCCTCTTCGCGTGACGGCGCAGGAGCGACTGCGAAGCCTTTCCGCGGAGATGATCGTAAAGATGAAGCGGGAACGCACCGTCTTCGCCACGTCGGTGTATCACGACATTCTGGACGTGACGCTCACCGTACTGGCGACAGAACTCCCGACCGGCGGGGATCTCGACACGACGTGCTTGGACGCTGTGCGGTCGATAACAGGCTTCGTGGACGACGCGCTCCTTTATCACATCAGGGAAAAGCTAGAGGAAGAAGTGATCGGCGACGAGTTTGTGCCGTTCTTCGAGCGGCTCGCCGAGATCATCCCGAGCACGATCAGCCGCTGGAAGGCCACGGGCCGGTATCACCCAAACTGGGAGAACGCCCTCGTGAGGGTGCTCGGCCTTCACCTCGAGGACTTCATCAACACCGCCGAGTTGCAGCACATCGCGTGCAGCAAAGAGTTCGAGGCGTTTGCTGCCGATTCACGCCTGGACGAGCTGTTCGACGTTGGCGCGACGCTGCACTTCCGTGCCAGGGGCTTGGCGAAGGATGAGGACAAACACGCCACGAAGGCGATGGGCGCCTCGCTGGCTCTCTGGAATTTTCTCGAGTTCGTCGCGTCGTTGCCTCGCTGGTCGAGCAACCACTACATCGGCCTAGCGAGATTGTGGAGGGCACGAGGGATATCGGCGACAGATAGCACGACGCCAAGCGGCAGGGCGCTCATCGAGAGCGCATTGGACATGCTGACAGACGAAGGATCGCTCGGCGACCGTCACGATGCGCTCATCGATCTGCTGAGATACCATGCGGAACTGACGCCGAAACGCGTCGAGGCGATCGTCGCAGAGATTCGTCATATTGAGGCCCGAGTGGCCTCCTCTGGCTCCGCAGGCTGAAGGGCATATGCAGGAGGTCCGCCTGAGGCGCAAGCCTTCTCGGCACAGCACTTCCCCGCTTGCCTCCCTCACCAAGCTTGTGACATCCTTCACGAGCGCGGCATCCCGCCGGGCATCTGACCTGCCCGGCCGCCTCATTTCCGCCGCGCGCTGACCTCTGGAGGAACCTCTTGCCGGAGCAGTACTTCCCGGTCCTGCTGGCGATGGGGATCGCGATCACGCTGGGCGTCGTCATGCTCAGCCTCTCCCATCTGCTCAGTTGGATGATGGGCAACCAGAGCGGCGGCCGGGTCAAGGGGAGCACGGTCGAGTCCGGCTCGCCGTTGCTCGACGCGTCCCATAAGCGGATCTCCATCGCCTTCTTCCTGGTGGCCATCGACTTCATCGTGTTCGACCTGGAAGCCGCGTTCCTCTATCCCTGGTCGCTCATCCTGCGCTCCGGCGGATGGCCGCTGTTCTGGGCGGTCATGGTCTTCATTTTCCTGATTCTGGTGGGCTTCGCCTACGTGTGGCTGAAGGGCGGGCTCGACTTCGGGCCGGCGCGCGAACGCCGGCCCCTGAGGCTGCACCTGTGAGCGTGCACGAGCCGGCGTCGATGCAGCCCGCCGCTCCCCAGAAGCGCGGCGGCGGCCTCTCCGCGGCGGCGCGGACCGAGATCGACGCGCTCCGCAAGCGCTACCCCACCACCGAGGCCGTCCTGCTGCCGGCTCTCCACATCGCGCAGCGGGAATGGGGCGGCTGGCTGCCGGACGAGGCTATCCAAGCGGTCGCGGCCGAGTTGGACCTGCCCGAGGCGCGGGTCTACGGCGTCGTCACTTTCTACGACCTCTTCCATCAGAACCCCGTGGGCCGCCACCGCATCCGGGTGTGCACCAACCTCTCGTGCCAGCTCCGCGGCTCCGACGAGATCATGGAGGTCCTGCACAAGGAGCTCGGCGTCGGCGAGGGCGAGGTGACGCCGGACGGCCGCTGCTCCTACGTCCACTTCGAGTGCCTCGGCTCGTGCGACACGGCGCCGATGATGATGGTGGACGACGACTACCACGAGAACCTCACGCCGGACCGCGTGCGGCGGATCGTGAAGGGACTGAAGTAGATGGCGGCGTTCGAGCCCGTCCTCACCCGCAACGTCGGCAAGCCCGACGCCCTCACGCTGCGCGGCTACCGCCAGGGCGGCGGCTACGAGGGACTCGCCAAGGCGCTCACTATGGAGCCGGATGCCGTCACCGAGGAGGTGAAGAAGTCGGGCCTGCGCGGGCGCGGCGGCGCCGGCTTCTCCGCCGGCATGAAGTGGGGCTTCATCCCCAAGGACAAGCCCGGGGACCCTCCCAAGCCGAAATACCTCGTGTGCAACGCCGACGAGTCGGAGCCGGGCACGTTCAAGGACCGGCTGCTGATGGAGCACGATCCCCACCAGCTCATCGAGGGCTGCGCCATCTGCTGCTACGCGGTGAAGGCCGCCACCTGCTACATCTACATCCGCGGCGAGTACACCAAGTCCGCCGCCATCCTCGAGCGGGCCCTCAAGGAGGCCTACGAGGGGGGCATCCTCGGCGACAGCGTGATGGGCTCGGGGTTCAAGCTCGACATGTACGTGCACCGCGGCGCCGGCGCCTACATCTGCGGCGAGGAGACGGGGATGCTGGAGTCGCTGGAGGGCAAGCGCGGCCAGCCGCGCGTCAAGCCTCCGTTCCCGGCGGTCGTCGGGGCCTTCGGCGCGCCCACCGTCATCAACAACGTCGAGACGCTCGCCAACGTGCCCCACATCCTCACCCGCGGCGCCGACTGGTACAAGTCGATCGGCACGGACGAGCGCAACACCGGCCCCAAGCTCTACGCGATCTCGGGCCACGTGGAGCGCCCGGGGACGTACGAGTATCCGTGCGGCGTCACCTTCCGCGAGCTGCTGGAGGGCGCGGGCGGCGTGTGGAAGCGGCGGAATCTGAAGGCGTTCATCCCCGGCGGCGCCTCGGCGCCCATCCTCATGCCCGAGCACATCGACATCAAGATGGATTTCGACACAGTGGCCAAGGCCGGATCGATGCTGGGCTCGGCGGCGGTCATTGTGATGGACGAGACCACCTGCATGGTGCGCTCGGTCGCGCGCTTGGCGAAGTTCTTCAACCACGAATCGTGCGGCCAGTGCACGCCGTGCCGGGAGGGGACGAACTGGATGGAGCTGCTGCTCAAGCGCCTCGAGCACGGCGAGGGGAGCGAGCGCGACGCGCAGCTCCTGCTCTCCATCTGCAAGAACATCGGCGGCCAGTCGCTGTGCGCCCTGGGTGACGCGGCGATCGGTCCGGTCAAGTCGCTGGTCGAGCGTTTTCCGGACGAGATCGAGCGGCACGTGCGCGACCGGGCCTGCCCCTTCCCCCCTCAGCGATATTTCCAGAGCGGAGCCTAGAAGTGCCCAAGATCACCATCAACGACCGCACCGTGGAGGTGGAAGCCGGCACCAACGTGATCGAGGCGGGCCTCAAGGTCGGCGTGCAGATCCCCCATTACTGCTATCACCCGCGCCTCTCGGTCGTCGGCCAGTGCCGCATGTGCCTGGTCGAGATCTCGGACGGCGGCAAGAAGATGCCGAAGCTGCAGACGGCGTGCTCCTCCTACGTCACCAAGGACGGCTGGGAGGTGCGCACGGACACGCCCGAGGTCGAGGAGGCGCAGAAGGGGATGATGGAGTTCTTCCTCATCAACCATCCCCTGGACTGCCCGATCTGCGACCAGGCCGGCGAGTGCGGCCTGCAGGACTACTCGTTCAAGCACGGGGTGCCCTACTCGCGCTTCGGGTACGAGGACAAGCGGACCTATCCCGGCAGCGAGCGCATTCCGCTGGGCGCCGACGTCGTGCTCAACATGAACCGCTGCATCCAGTGCACGCGCTGCGTCCGCTTCACGGAGGAGATCGCGGGCACCGGCGAGATCGGCTTTTTCAACCGCGGCGCGCGCGTCGAGATCGGCACCTTCCCCGGCAAGGAGCTGTCCAACCCGATCGCCAGTTGCATCGTGGACATCTGCCCGGTGGGCGCCCTGACCTCGACCCGCTTCCGCTTCGCCGAGCGCGTCTGGTACCTCGACAAGAAGCCCTCGCTGTGCACTGGCTGCGACGTGGGCTGCAACATCACCATGGAGCAGCGGCGGGGCGACATCAAGCGCTACAAGCCGCGCTTCAACGTCGAGGTGAACGATTACTGGATGTGCGATTACGGCCGCGGCACCTTCGAGCGGTACAAGAAGCTGCCGCGGGCGACGGCCCCGCGGGTGAAGGTGGAGGGCGGGAATGGGCAGGCACCGGTGACGATGGTGGGGTGGAAGGAGGCGCTGGACAGACTGCACCGCGAGCTGGTATTGGCGAAGGGACAGCAAGGACAGCAGGGACAAGGACTGATTGGATTTCTGGGCTCGGGTTTTCTGACGTGCGAGGAGGCGTACCTGTTTGCGAAGCTGGCCGAGGCTGTGGGTGCGGCGAACCGCTCGGTGCCGGTGGATTTGGGGCCGGAGCGCACGATTCCCAATTTGAAGGGCGGCATCACGGGGCGCGAGGCGGCCCCGAACCGCCGCGGCGCGGAGCTGGCGGGGCTCGCCGGCGGCCGAGGTGAGGATCTGCTGCAGGGTGATGCTGCCTCGCGGTGCTCCGTTCTGATCGTCTGCGACAGCGACTTCGGCGAGGCTGCGCATTCTGCGGAAACGGTCGAGCGGCTGCGCAAGGCGAAGCTTCTCGTGGTCTTCGGGTGGGCGGATACGCCGCTCGCCAAGACGGCGGACATCTTCCTTCCCGTGGCCCATCACGGCGAGAAGGACGGCACCTTCGTCAACGTCGAGTGGCGGCTGCAGAAGTTCCAGCGGGCGTTCCCGCCGCCGGGGCAGGTGCGGCCGGCGGTCGAGGTGCTGGGCGACCTCCTTTCCCGCTTCGAGGCCGGATGGGCCAACGTTTCCGCCGGCGCGGTGTTCGACCGCCTCGCCGCCGAGCTGCCGGCCTTCGCGGGCCTCTCGTGGCACGGTATCCCGGCGACGGGCGCGGCGCTGCACGTGGAAAAGGCCGCTCCACACCTTCCGGACGACGCCGCCGAGACCGCGATGGAGGCCTCGCAGTGACCTCAGAGCTCGTCATCACGCTCGCCAAGTACGGCGTGATGTTCCTTGTCTTTTTGAACGTCGCGCCGATCATGAACTGGGTGGAGCGCCGTGCCTGCGCCTATATCCAGGACCGGCCGGGCCCGAACCGCGTGGGACCGTTCGGCCTCTTCCAGCCGCTCGCCGACGTGGCGAAGTTCATGTTCAAGGAGGACGTCACGCCCGCAGCGGCCGACAAGGTGCTGTACCTGATGGCCCCGGCCCTCGCCCTGCTGCCGGCGTTCACCACCTTCGTCGTGATCCCCTTCGGGCCGGACATCACCGTGGCCGGCGAGGCGGTCCGCCTGGTGGTGGCGAACGTCGATACGGGCGTGCTGCTCTTCCTCGCCCTCTCCAGCCTGAGCGTCTACTCGCTGGTGATGGCCGGCTACGCCTCGAACAACAAGTTCTCGCTGCTCGGCTCGGTCCGCGCCTCGGCGCAGCTCATCAGCTACGAGTTGGCGCTCACCCTCTCGGTGCTGGCGGCGCTGATTCCCGCCGGCTCGTTCCATCTCGCCGAGGTGGTCGCCTGGCAGCGCGAGCATGTATGGAGCGTCATCCCGCAGATCCTCGGCTTCCTGGTCTTCCTCATCGCCGCGTTCGCGGAGACGAACCGGCTGCCGTTCGACCTGCCGGAGGCGGAGTCGGAGCTGGTGGCCGGGTTCCATACCGAGTACGGCTCGATGCGCTTCGCCCTCTTCTTCATGGCCGAGTACACCAACATGGCGGCGCTCTCGGCCCTCGGCGTGACGCTCTACTTCGGCGGCTGGAGCCTGCCCTGGATCGAGTACCCCCATAACCTGCTCGGCGGGATTCTCGGGCTCGCCACCCTGGTCGCCAAGATCGCGATCTGCATGGCGATTTTCGTCTGGGTGCGCTGGACGTTCCCGCGCTTCCGCTACGACCAGCTCATGCGGCTCGGCTGGAAGGTGCTACTGCCGATCGCCATCCTCAACCTGATCCTGGTGGCGGCGATGACGCTGGCGGGCTGGCTCTGATGGAAGGAAGATCATGGAAACCCTGATCTTCTTTCTCTTCGCCGCGCTGGCCTTGGGATCGGCGATCGTCGTGGTGGTGCACCGCAGCCCGATCTGGGCCACGCTGAGCCTGGTGCTGACGCTGTTCTGCGTGGCCGTGCTCTTCGTGCTGCTCGGCGCGCCTTTCGTGGGCGCCCTGCAGGTGCTGGTCTACGCCGGCGCCATCGTAGTGCTCTTCCTGTTCGTCATCATGCTGCTCAACATCCAGCGGGAGGAGTCGGCGCACGCCGGCCGCGGGGCGCAGCTCTGGGTGGCGCTCGTGGGCGCCGTCGTGTTTCTCGGCATGCTCGGCCTGGGCTTCTGGCGCGGCGGCTTTCCAGCGGTCGGCCCGCTGACGCCGGAGTCGGTATCGCTCAAGGCGCTGGCGGCGGAGCTCTTCAGCCGCTACCTGCTGCCGTTCGAGATCGTGGGCCTGCTGCTGCTCGTAGCGGTGATCGGTGCCACGGTGGCTGCTCGGCGGCCCGGCGAGACCGGCTCGCTCGAAGCGAAGGTGGGGGACGAGGAGGCTCCGTCGTGACGGTTCCCATCTCCTGGTACCTCCTGGTCGCGGCGGCGCTGTTCGTCATCGGCACGCTCGGCGCGCTGACGCGGCGCAACGCCATCAGCATCTTCCTCTCGATCGAGCTGATGCTCAACGCGGCGAACCTCACCCTCGTCGCCTATGCGCGCCAGATGGACCAGCGGACGGGCCAGCTCATCGTCTTCTTCGTCATGGCGGTGGCCGCCGCCGAGGCCGCGGTGGGGCTCGCGCTCTTCATCGCCGTCTTCCGCCAGCGGCGCACCATCGACGTCAACCGCTTGAACCTGATGCGCTGGTAAGAGCCGCCGACCCATGCTCGAGCTCCTCTGGCTGATTCCGATCTTCACGCTCACGGGCGCGGCCCTCAACGGCTTGCTCGGCTCGCGCCTGCCGAAACCCGTGGTGACCGCGATCGGCGTCGGCGCTCCGCTCGCCTCGCTGCTCCTCGCCCTCGGCTGCCTGTGGAAGTACGCCCAGACGCTGTATCCCCGAGCGTTCGAGGACACGTATTACCTCTGGACGGCGGGGCCGTTGCAGATCCCCGCCGCCTTCCTGCTCGACTCCCTCTCGGCGGTGATGCTCTTCGTCGTCACCTTCGTCGGCTTCTGGATCCACGTCTACTCCGTCGGCTACATGGGCCATGAAGAGGGATATCACCGGTATTTCTCGTACTTGAACCTCTTCATGACGGCGATGCTCCTCCTCGTGCTGGGGAACAACTACCTGGTGATGTTCGTCGGCTGGGAAGGCGTCGGCCTCTGCTCCTATCTGCTGATCGGTTTCTATTACGATCAGCCGTTCCCGCCCTACGCCGGCAAGAAGGCGTTCATCGTCAACCGCATCGGCGACTTCGCCTTCCTGGTGGGGATGTTCGCCTTGTTCGCGAAGTTCGGGACGCTCGACTACAGCAAGATTTTCCCGAATATTGCCGCCAACCCTGCCTCGGTGCAGGGCGACTACGCGCTGGGCCTCACGCTCGCCGGCTTCGTGGCGCTCTGCTTCTTCGTCGGCGCCATGGGCAAGAGCGCGCAGATTCCGCTCTACGTCTGGCTGCCGGACGCCATGGCGGGCCCGACGCCGGTCTCGGCCCTCATCCACGCCGCCACCATGGTCACCGCCGGCGTCTACATGATCGCGCGCACGAACGTGATCTATCAGCTCGCGCCGGGAATGTCGCAATTCGTGGCGGTGATCGGCGCGGCGACGGCGATCTTCGCGGCGTCGATCGGCATGGCGCAGACGGACATCAAGAAGGTCCTCGCCTACTCCACCGTGTCGCAGCTCGGCTACATGTTCCTCGCCGCGGGCCTCGGGGCCTACACGGCGGCGATCTTCCACCTCGGCACGCACGCCTTCTTCAAGGCCCTGCTCTTCCTCGGCTCCGGCTCGGTGATCCATGCCATGGGCGGCGAGCAGGACATGCGGCAGATGGGGGGCTTGAGCAAGCACCTGCCGCAGACCAGCAAGCTGTTCTGGATCGGCTGTCTCGCCATCGCCGGCATTCCGCCGCTCGCCGGATTCTTCAGCAAGGACGAGATCCTGCACGCGGCCGCGGCCAACGGGCAGTGGTTGCTCTATCTCGTCGGCTTGGTCACCGCGGTGATGACGGCCTTCTACATGTTCCGCGCCCATTACATGACGTTCTCGGGCAAGTTCCGCGGCACGCACGAGCAGGAGCACCATCTGCACGAGTCGCCTGCCGTGATGACGGTGCCGCTGTGGATCCTGGCGGCCGGGGCGGTAGTCGCCGGTTTCGCGGGGGTGCCGAAGCTCCTTTCGTTCGGGCGCGACCTCAACTGGTTCCACCATCTCCTGGAGCCGATCATCTCGGACGTACACGGACTGGGCGCGGACGAGCACGGTATTGGAATGACGGCGGAGATTTTCCTTGTGTTTCTTGCCGTGGCCGCGGCAGTGGGGGGCCTGATTGCGGCGCGTTCGGCCTATGGCGGAGACCGCGGCCTGGCGAAGGAACAGGCTTGGATCGAGCGCTTCCCGGCCGTGCACCGCCTGCTGACCAACAAGTATTACGTGGACGAGATCTACGATGCGGTGATCGTCAAGCCGCTCGCCGCGCTCTCGCGGTTCTTCTGGAAGGTCGTTGATACCTTCATCATCGACGGCTCGATCAACGCCGGCGCCTACGTCACCGAGCTGATCGGCGACATCGGGCGCTTCTCCACCACCGGCAACGTCCGCAACTACGCGCTCTACTTCTTCCTCGGCGTGGTGGCGCTGTTCTGGTGGATCGCCTTCGGATGAGCGGACCGGCCATGGGAACCTTTTTAGGACTGCTCTTCGGCAACACGCTGACCCGCCTGGTCTTCTTTCCGGCGATTGCGTCCTTGCCTTTGTTTTTCTTTGGCACGGACCGAGCACGGGCGGCGAAGGTTTATATTTTGGTTGTCTCTCTGATCGAGTTGGCGTTCGGCGCCTGGTACCTGGCGGCTCATCTCGGTACGGACGGCACGTTTCCCCTGGTACACGACACCGTGCTGCCTTGGATAACGAGCTTCGGTATTACTTACGATTTGGCCATGGACGGCATCTCGATGCCCCTGGCGCTGCTGGCGATCCTGCTGCTGCCCGTCGTGGTGCTCGGCTCGTGGAAGGGCATCGAGGCGCACTGGCCGCTCTTCGGTGCCTCGCTGCTGCTGCTGACCACCGGCGTCCTCGGCGCGTTGCTCGCCTATGACCTCTTCCTCTTCTACGTCTTCTGGGAGGTCATGCTGGTGCCGATGTACCTGCTCATCGGCATCTGGGGCGGCGAGCGGCGGATCTACGCGGCGGTCAAGTTCTTCCTCTTCACCATGGCGGGAAGCCTGCTGATGCTCGTCGCCATCCTGTGGATGGCCTGGACGTTCAAGGGCCTGAACGGCGGCGTGTGGAGCTTCGCCTACGCGGACCTGCTGCGGCTCGACCTGCCGCTGCAGCAGCAGATCTGGCTCTTCGCCGCCTTCGCGCTGACCTTCGCCATCAAGGTGCCGATGTTCCCGCTCCACACCTGGCTGCCGGATGCGCACGTCGAGGCGCCCACGGGCGGCTCGGTGATCCTGGCCGGCATCCTGCTCAAGCTCGGCACCTATGGCTTCCTGCGCTTCGGCCTGCCGCTCTTCCCGCACGCCAGCGAGGCCGCACGGCCGCTGCTGCTGGCATTGGCCCTCGTCGGCATCCTTTACGGGGCCCTCGTGGCGTGGGTGCAGACGGACATGAAGAAGCTGGTCGCCTACTCCTCCATCGCCCACCTCGGCTTCGTGATGCTGGGACTGCTGGCGATCGATCTCGTGGCCTGGCAGGGCGCATTGCTGCAGATGGTCAACCATGGCCTCTCGACCGGCGCGCTGTTCCTGCTCGTCGGCATGCTCTACGACCGCCGGCACACGAAGAAGTTCGAGGAATTCGGGGGCCTGGCGAAGGTGATGCCCGTGTTCGCCTTCTTCCTCGTCTTCTCCAGCCTGGCATCCGTGGGGCTGCCCGCTCTCAACGGCTTCGTCGGCGAGTTCATGATCCTGACCGGCAGCTTCCGCACGCTCGGCTGGCCGGCGGCGGTCGCCACCTTCGGCGTCGTGCTGGCGGCGCTCTATCTGCTGAAGATGATCCAGCTCACGATCTGGGGTCCCATCACCAAGGAGGAGAACCGGGGGCTCAAGGATCTCACCGGGCGCGAGGTGGCGGCGTTGCTGCCGCTGTGCGCGCTGATGCTGTGGATCGGCGTCGCGCCGCAGATCTTCTTGCAGCCGAGTCTGCGCTCGCTCGAAGGGGTGTTCGCCGAGTACCGGCAGCGCGTCGAGGAGCCGGAGGTGGCGCAGGCCACGCTGCGGCCGGCTCCCGAGATGGCGAGTGACGTAGGGGCGGGGCTTGTCCCCGCCCGGGAGGCCGGCCGGTGAACGTCAGCTTCGACTGGACGCTCCTGCTCCCCGAGATCGTCCTCTGCGGCGGCGGCGTTGTGCTGCTGCTCCTCGACGCCATCGCTCCGGCGGCGCGGCGGGCCTTCACGGCGCTGGCCGTGATCACGGTTGGAGTTGCCGCGTGGGGCGTCTACTGGGTGACTCCCGGGAGGACGTTCACGGACGAGGCACGGACGTTCACGGGATTGCTCGAGACGTCACCGCTCACCGCGGCCTTCTCGTACGTGGTGCTGGTGGCGACGGTACTTTGCCTGCTGGCGTCGCAGGGCTATCTGCGGCGCGAGAAGATCCTTTCCGGCGAGTACCACGCCCTGCTGCTCTGGTGCGCGGCGGGGCTGCTGCTCATGCTGCGGGCCACCGAGCTGCTCACCGTGTTTCTGGCGCTGGAGACTCTCTCGCTGTGCCTCTATTCGCTCGCCGCTTTCCATCGGCGGGTCTCGCTCGCCGGCGAGGCGGCGATCAAGTACTTCCTCATGGGTGCGTTCGTCAGCGCCTTCGTGCTCTACGGCATCGCGCTGGTCTACGGCGCCACGGGGAGCACCCGCTTCGACGAGATCGGCGTCAAACTCGCCGCCTCGCCTTCGATGCCGGTGTTGGCGAGCCTCGGCTTCCTGATGCTGGTGGCGGGCTTCGGCTTCAAGATGAGCGTCGTCCCCTTCCATGCCTGGTCGCCCGACACCTACCAGGGAGCGCCTTCACCGTTCGTGGCCTTCCTCTCGGTGGCGCCGAAAGTGGCGAGCGCGCTGGTGCTCTACCGACTGCTCGACGCCGTCGTGCAGGGCGGAGCGGCTTCGAACACGGCCAAGTGGTCCGGCGTGGTGGCGGCGCTCTCCGTGCTCTCCATGGTCGCCGGCAACCTGCTCGCCCTGGTGCAGCGCGACATCAAGCGCATGCTCGCCTACTCCGGCATCGCCCATATGGGCTACCTGCTGCTCGCCCTGGTGACGCTCGACCGCGCGTCGCTCACGCCGGTGCTCGTCTATCTGCTCGCCTATGCGCTGATGAACGCCGGCGCTTTCGCCGTGGTGGCGATGCTCTACAACCGGCCGGGCGAATATCACCTGATCAATGATCTCGCCGGCTGGGGCTACCGGTATCCCCTGCTCGGCGGATGCCTGGCCGTCTGCATGCTGTCGCTGGGCGGCATCCCGCCCACCGCCGGCTTCCTCGGCAAATATCTGGTGTTCCTCAACGCCGTCGGCGACGGCCACGTCGGCCTCGCCATCCTCGGCGTTTTGGCGAGCCTGGTGGGCGTCTTCTACTATCTGAAAGTGATCTACGTCCTGTATATGAAGCCGGAGACGCGGCAGCCGGAAGGGCTGCTGATCGACGTCTGGGGGCGGACGGCGGCCGTGCTCGCCGCCTTCGCCACCCTGGCGCTCGGTCTCTGGCCCACGGACCTTCTGCAGTGGCTGAGCGTGACGATCCCCGTGAAGTGAACGAGCTGGAAGAGGTCTCTCCTCTCACCCTCAACCGGCTCTCGTTCTACCTGCGCTGCCTGCGCCACCTCCAGGAGCTCGGCATCCGTCGCGTCTCCTCGCAGGAGCTGGCGCACCGCTACCACCTCTCCGCCACGCAGATCCGCAAGGACCTCGCGCAGTTCGGCGAGTTCGGCATCCGCGGCGTCGGCTACGACGTGGATCTCCTCGCCGACCACCTCAACTCGCTCCTCGGCCTCGACCGCCAGCACGCGCTGATCATCGTCGGCATGGGGAACCTGGGCAGCGCTCTGGCGCAGTATCTCGGCTTCAACTACGGCGCCTTCCGCGTGGTGGCGGGAGTCGACATCGATCCGCGCAAGATCGGCCGCCGCATCGGCAGCTTTACCGTGCGACCCTCGTCCGAGCTGAGCTCGGTCGTCCGCGAATCCAAAGCGGAGATCGGCGTCCTCGCCGTGCCCGCCGAGGCCGCGCAGGAGAACTACGACGCCTTGGCCGAAGCGGGCATCAAGGGCGTCCTCAACTTCGCGCCCGTGCGCGTCAAGCGCCGGCCGGGCGTGCCGCTGAAGAACGTGGATCTGCGGATCAATCTCGAGGAGCTGGCGTTCTTTCTGCGGGGGTGAGAAAGCTAAGAGCCTAACTCACGTAGCCGGGCGAGAAATGAGGAGAAACACATTCAGCACTCGTGAGTACCTGGAGGACCGAAGGAGTTTCATCGAATCCGGTGTTCGTATGCTGGACCAGAGCAGTCCTCGCGACCGGGCGGTGTGCTGACATTTCTCATCAACACCCGTCTCCAACCTTCTGAATTTCTTCAATTCACCATAATTCAATATCTTTTAGACGAACCCCGTTCTTGGCCGCAATCATCCGTAATTCTTGTTCGATGATTTGATACTCCGCTTTACTACGGACAGAAGCAAAACGCGCCCTCAGACCCTCTTCCTCTATTTCTGTCAAGAAGGGAGAACAGACCACAAGGTTCGCGTTAAATACCCTATAAATTAGGATCGATTGACTAATGGTAGTCACAAATAACTGACCTGCTATGAGGAACAAGCCGATAGCAAGCAACTCGAGCCAGCCTCTTCGATTGCCTTTCTTTTTGGGTTCGGATTTCTTGCTAACTAACGGGTGTTTAAGTTCTACAACAGTAGGCTCCTTGCTAGAGTCGATAGATTCCGGGACCTGTTTTGGAAAATCGGTGCCCCTAACCTTCCTGATTTTATCGATCAGATTTTCGAAGTCTTCAATATTCTTTCTTGCCCCCCGAATTTCTCGATAGCGACGGCCCTGCTCTACCTTAGCTCTTAAAAATACGCCAAGCAAAAAAGCTGGAAACATCGGCACGATCACAAAAAGAACAAGTAGTGCCGGCAACGGGGTTGGATCTAAGGCTGCACTTGCATAGGAAGCATCTCGCAGCTTGGTCGACCCCAAGGTAAAGAGCGACAGAAAAAAACGGCCAGTCCTACTTAGGCCTGGCTTAGCAATCACCTCCCAGACACCGCTACCTATGGCACCCAGAAGAATCGCGCCTAGGATTGAAAAGGTAACGCGCTGAGCAAGGCTTCGCTTGGCCCGCAGCCGGCGATTGATCATAAGTATCTTAGGTCACCTTAACGATTGGATGGGAACGCTGGGTGTTCGTGTCGGCAGGAGTCTCATCGCTCCTCTCCGGCGAGGCTAGAAAAATCGACTGGCTGCTGCCTCCGGAACTCCTCGAACTCATCGAGGATCCGCATCTCTTCAGGAGTCCACTTACGAGTCTTTAGCCTGTGGAGGGCCTGCAGCATCTGGCGCTGCGCTTGGTCATCCATCCTTTCCACAGGAGAGCCTGCCAGAACGATGACCTCCGCCGGTCCCGCAGGGAAATCCTCCGGAAGGCGGAATTCCACTTGGTGGTGCTCAGGGACGGTTACTTTCATCTTGTGGGCTTTCACTGGCTACCCTCCTGGACGAGACTAGCATACTCACCGGCACTTCACCTCAACTCGCCGGTTGAGGGAGCGTCCGCTCTCGTCGTTGTTGCTGGCGATCGGCCGCGTCTCTCCCAGCCCGGCGGCCTGTAGCCGTTTCGCGTCGATCCCACGTTTCACCAGATCGTCCACGATCGCCTTAGCTCGACGTTCGGAAAGGCGCTGGTTGTAGTCGTTCGTTCCCTCGCTCGAGGTGTGGCCCTCGATGACGATCGCGGCGCTGCGATCGCCGCTGAGCCCTTTGAACAGTGTGGCGAGCACCGGCTCGGAGTCCGGCCGGATGGCGGCGGAATCGAAATCGAAATTGATCCCATGGATGATCGAGCCACAGCCCAAAGCCGCCGCGGCGGGCGCCGGGCATTTCACCGAGGCATCCTGCGGCGCTGAGTCGCCGTTGTAGAGCGCGAACGGTCCATTATTGGTCGAGCGGACTCCGCGCAGGACGCCGTTCTCCGCCACGGTGACTGCCTGATGCAGCTCGTGGCGGCCGCGGCCTGCGCGCTCTACTGGTTCCATCCCGCGGCCTGGATGGCGGCCCGGCGCCTGCGCAACGAGAGCGAACGCGCCTGCGACGATCACGCTCTCGCCTGCGGCACGCCCGCGGCGGATTACGCCTCGCACCTGCTGAGCGTGGCGTGCAAGGCGCGGCGGGCTCCACGGCTGAGCGGCGCGGCGGCCATCGGCATGGCGCAGCGCTCGACGCTTGAGGCCCGCTTGCTCTCCGTGCTGGACGACTCCATTCCGCGCAGAGCGATGTCGGCGCGGGCCCGCCTCGCCGGCGCGGTCCTCCTGGTCTTGGCGCTGGCGCCCCTGGCCGCGCTTACGCCGGTGGCGCGCGCCGTTGCATCTCCTGATGTCAAGGTTGAAGCTGCATCTGCTGATGACAAGGTTGAAAATGCATCTGCCGCCGCGGCCACACCGGCCACCGAGCATTCCGTCGACGCGGCGCCCGGCGAGCAGCTCGATCTCGACCTGGAGTCGGGCGCCGCAGTGGACATCCAGGGCTGGGACGAGCCTCGCGTCCTCGTGCGCGTCCGGCTCGGCGGCCGTGACGGGGCGCAGACCCGCGTCACCGTGGAGCGCCAGGCGGGCGGCGTCAAAGTGCGCTCTTTCTTCCCGCAAAAGCGGATCTCGTACTCAACGTCCAACGAGCTCGAGATCCGCGTGCCGCGCCGCTTCGACCTCCACCTCTCCTCCTCGGGCGGAGACCTGAGGATGAAGGACGTGGAGGGGACCTTCCGCGGCAGCACCGGCGGCGGCGAGCTGGTGCTGGAGCGCCTGAACGGCGAGGCGCACCTCTCCACCGGCGGCGGCGGCATCCGCGTCACCGACTGCGATCTCGCGGGCTCGGTGAGCACGGGAGGCGGCCCCGTCCTGCTCTCGCGCGTGCGGGGCGGATTGACGGGCTCCTCGGGAAGCGGTCCAGTGGTCTACGGCGACAAGGCCGGCGGCGAGGACCCGGACGAGGAGACGGCCGATCTCAGCGGGCTCGAAATCGACCGCTCGCATACCCGCATCCGTTCCAATGAGCCCACGGGCGTGCTGCACATCACGAAGGCCGGCGGCGACGTGGAGCTCGACGAAGCTCCGGAGGGAGCGGTGGTCCACACCGGCGGCGGACGCGTGACCGTCGGGCGCGCGGCCGGACTCGTGGACGCGAGCACCGGCGGCGGCGACATCGAGCTCGGTCCGGTGGCCGGGTCCGTGCGCGCCGGAACCGGCGCCGGCGATATTCACGTCACGCTGGCGGACGCGGGCGGCGAGCGGCAGACCGTCCATCTGACCTCGGGCTCGGGGAAGATGATCGTCGAGCTGCCGGCCGATTTCGACGGCGCCATCGAGCTGGAGACGGCCTACACCGAGAGCCACGGCAGCACGACTCGCATCGACAGCGCCTGGGAGCTCCAGCGTGAGCCGGTGACGGGATGGGATGGCCACGAAGGAACGCCGCGCCGTTACGTGCGGGCGCGCGGCGTCCTCGGCAGCGGTCGCGGTCTCGTACGCATCAAGACCGTGAACGGAGACATCGAGCTGCGCCGCGCATCCCGCTGAACCGGCTCACCCCGGCTCGGATCGCGCACGGCGCCCGCCGCGGAGAGCCGTCGCGATCCGGGGGGAATCCCGCCGCGTAATGCGGCAAGCTGTTCACAAACACAGCGGCATGAACGCTACATTGGCACCAGCGACTGCCACATAAGTCCTTCTTCCCCTAGAGATCGGGGCTCGAGTTTTGCATCACGATCGAGCTTCTCTGCGTCACGAGGAGCTGGCGGCGAGATAAAAGCAGGCCAGCCAACCTCACAAATACCGTCGTTGCAATACAGACGCATACTACCGCAGCATATCCTCCGTTTTCCGGCTACAAGCGAGATGCCCTTGCGTCATAACGCCGCTATGCCCCCATCACGGTCCAGCCAGACGCAACATTGGTACCACTTGACCAATGTCGCGTCTACCTTGGCCAATGCTGCATCCACGTTGATCAATGTGGCATTAACCTTAATCTATATTGCGTCCGCCTCAATCAATGAAGCATCCACCTGGACCAATGTCGCGTCTACTTAGACCAATGAAGCGTCCCGCTTGACCAATGCTGCGTCCAGGTAAATCTATGTCGCGTCTGCCTGGACCAATGCCGCGTCCAGGCAGATCAATGTGGCGTCGGCCTGGACCAATGCTGCGTCTACGTAGACCAACGTCGCGTCTACCTGGATCACCGTGGCGTACGCCGATCTCAATGACCCCTATCTCGGCCCGCAGGATGGAGGCCGCGAGACCAATGCTGCAGTCTGAGCACCCAGCGATGCAGCCTCCAGGACCGGCGGTTCGGAATCCGGGACCCAAGAAGCGTGCGGAGGTCGCGGTGTTCGCGCGCTCGGTACCAAGGCCGGAGACCGCCTGCACAAAGAGGTAGACTCGCGGCGCCGTGGTGCAGCCGCCGGCACCGATTCGCGGTGAGGCGGTACCTACGCACCACCCTGCTCGCCCAGTCCCATCCGCCGCCGCAAGGCGTCTCGCACGGCCTGGAAGTCGTCGTCGAGATGGAACTCCAGCTTTCGGGGCATGAGGATATCTTGGAGAAAGACCAGGATACCGTCCACATGATGGGCGAACTCTTGGACCAGACGAAACTCCTCCCAGGACTCGCTACTGGGACTGAGGTCAGGGTCATGAATCAGAGCCTTCAGGCTCTTGGCGCGATCCGCCCAGTACTTCAAGTAGGGCACCCTCTCCAGGAAATCTCCGATCTTCACCTCCGGTAGGACAATAGGGACCAATCGCTCAGCCATATTGTCGGCTTCGGTCTGACTCTTCTGCCAGAGTTTGTAAATCTCATACATACAGTAGGAGGAGCGCAGGTACTTGTCGCTGATCACGGCCACGACGAGATCGGCGCTGGTTAGGCGGCGGATGAAGGCAGAGATCCGCTCTCCTGGCCGAATCCGATCGCGGTCGCGGACAGGAAGGAAACCGTCCTTTTCGAGAGCCGAATAGAGACCCTCGACGGCCTTCGCACGGATCTTCCCCGCTGGAGCCTCATCGCCCCAGGCATAGGAGATGAAAACCTCTGGCTTTTTTTCGTCGGCAGTGAGAGGTCGGGGATTGATGTCGATCTTAGGAGTTTCGCCAGCGGCGCGGAGCTCGTCGGGCTGGCGCTCCCGGTCCTCGAAAAAGGTAGCGAAGGCGGTGGCGGAGACCAACTGTTTCTGGAGATCCAGCACGCAGCCATCGATGGCGTTGGCGAGCGCGCTCTTGGCCACCGTGGTGCCGTCGAGGGTCAGCAGTTCCTCCGGTTCTTCCCCGATCCGTTGCCAGAGGACTGCACTGCGAATCTCGCGCAGGAGGCCTTGAGGATCACGACCCTGAGCTTTCAGCTCCAGAGCTCCAACGCCAGGTGTTGCCGCCGTGCTAGTGTCCTGGAACTGGACCAGAAGTTGAGTATTCCGCTGGCCGTCTTTGAACCAAAGACCATACTTCCAATACTCGGCAAGGTCTCCAGCCTGCCGGCCGATTTCGCTCATCAGGTTTCGGATGATCGCCGGGTGGAAAAAGCGGTACTCCAGCCGTAGCGTGGGCGTGCCGGGCTCATCCTTCCATGCATGAAGCCGGTCTGCCACAGCTTCGAACTTGGGCAGCAGGTCCGGCGCGATGTAGCGTACCTCTCCCTTGGCGGTCCTCCCGCAGGGGAAGCACACTCCGCAGCTTTCCATCAGACCGAGGAAGAGCCTCTGCTCCTCAAGGGAGTAGTCCTGCCAAACGATCACGGCGAGATCTTCGCGCGTGAACTGTCCCGAGTCTCTCAGCAAGGGCACTGCCCGGCCACGATGGAAAACGGTATAGATGGCGGTGAGCGCCCAATCCTGATCGAGAACGATGCGATTGGAAAAGAGGTCCGGCCGATGGAACACCACGCCGGTGTGATGGAAGTAGTCGAGGGCATGTTCCCAGGAGACGATGCCTCCGGCTTCGTCGCAGATCGAGCGGAATTCCTCGAGGGTAAGAGTCCGATGTTGCCGCTTCTCGGGCTGGCGCTCTTGGTCCTCACTGCGCCAGTCATAGAGCCGGCGGCGCACCTCGGCGCGTCCGTGGCCGATCTCGAGCGCGCCGTTCCGTTCGAGCAGGTAGCGTAGGGCGTCGCGGAGCTGAGCTTCGAGGGCTTCTCGGCCCAAATCCTCCTTGGCGCTGTAGGAGCAGCATTCAAAGAACCCTAATCCGTCCGGCCTCTGTGGGTCGGGGCGCCGGTCTGCGAACCGGTCGCACTGACTCTGCACGACGATCACAGGGCTTCCCTCGCCAGCCAGACTTCGCACGTAGTCGAGCCAGTAGGCAAGCGGCTGGTTACGTAGGGTGATCTCACCCTCGGAGTATTCGTCTCGGTTTTCGAGCTTAGGAGTCCAGAGGACCAGAAAAACGGCGCGGCTACGCAGGAAGAGCGCATGCGTGCCATGGTAGATGTCTTGTCCGCCGAAGTCCCACCAGTTGACCTGGAACATTTGTTCCTGGCCTCCAGCCCGAATTCGCAGCTCCTCCCGCCAGATCTCGACGCCGTGCGTAGACTTGACAGACTCATCGAAGGATTGACCCCGGAAGCGTCGGCAGAGCTGAGTTTTGCCGACGCAACCGTTACCGAGGAGGATCACCTTCACCTCGTTTTCGGCTTCGACCCCAAGATCCAACTCGGAGAAATAGGTGCGCAGCCGTGCAAGGCAGTTGTCGCTATAACCGTGAGAAAGGACCTCCCGGGGCACGCCGACCGCCTCGTCGGCAACAAGCTGGGTGAGACGCGGGTGGTCGGCGAAGGCCTGAAGAATCATGGCCGGGATAGCAGGCCTGCAGCCATCAAGGTAGAGACTCTGAAGACCTTCGAGACTGGCCACCGGCGACAGGTCCGCCACACCCGTACTCGCCAGATCGAGGCTCTGAAGACCTTGCAGTCCGAACAGCGGCGACAGGTCCGTCACGCTCGTGCTCGCCAGATCGAGGCTCCGAAGACCTTGCAGTCCGGACAGCGGCGACAAATCCGTTACGTCCGAGCTCGCCAAGTCGAGACTCCGAAGGCCTTGCAGTCCGGACAGCGGCGACAGGTCCGTCACGCCCGTACTCGACAGATCGAGGCTCTGAAGGCCTTGCAGTCCGGACAGCGGCGACAAATCCGTCACGCCCGTACTCGACAGGTCGAGACTCTGAAGACCTTGCAGTCCGGACAGCGGTGACAAGTCCGACACGCCCGTACTCGACAGATAGAGGTTCTGAAGACCTTGCAGCCCGGACAGCGGTGATAAGTCCTTCACGCCCGTACTCCACAGGTAGAGGTTCTGAAGGCCTTGCAGCCCGGACAGCGGCGACGGGTCCGTTACACCCGTGTCCCCCAGATTGAGGTTCTGAAGGCCTTGCAGCCCGGACAGCGGCGATAGGTCCGTCACGTCGGTGTCCCACACGTAGAGTTCCCGAAGTCCATGGAGGTCTGCCAGCGGTGCCAAGTCCGCTATGTCCATTTGACACAGGCTGAGATTCTGAAGCCCTTGGAGATTTGCTAGCGGTGCCAAGTCCATTACGCCCGTACGCGACAGAGTAAGTTCCTGAAGTCCGTGGAGTTCTGCTAGTGCTGATAGGTCTGTTACATCTGTTTCGAATAGGCTGAGTCTTCGAAGCTTTTGGAGTCCGGCCAATGGTGTAAGGTCTGTCACGTTCGTACCCGACAGGTTGAGGCTCTGAAGATCATGGAGTTTGGCCAGCGGTGTAAGGTCCACCAAGCTCGTGTTCGACAGATCAAGATTTTGAAGCTCTTGAAGTCTGGCTAGAGGATCCACGTATCTCACGCCCGTCAGTGACAGGTTGAGGTTCTGAAGCCTTTGGAGCTTTGCTAATGGAGCCAGGTCTGCCACGCTCGTGTGTGACAGGTCTAGGTTTTTGAGTTCTTGAAGTGCGGCAAGTGGGGCTACGTTGCTCACACCCTTGCAACGTGAGAGGCTAAGGCTCTGAAGCCCTTGGATTCCTGCCAGAGGGCCCAAATCTACGAGAGAGGCTTCTCGATTGCGATGCCATACAAGCACCCCTAATTCGGTGAGCCTGACGGTACTCAGGTAGAGCGCTTTGAGGTGTGTAAGGTTTCCTAGACTGGCGGGGAGCTCGCTCAGCTCCAGGTCGCCGAGATCCAAGCTCTCGGCCCGAATTCTCCGAGCCTCGGAGATTCGTCGTTCCGCTTCGGGTAAGTTCAGTTGCACGATTTATGAATGCTAGCAAGCCGAATAGAAGACGTCCAGGGCCGACGGTGGTATGCCTGAGTGGAGTGGCGTACAGTGATGCCAGGAGATCTACCATGGTCAACTTCCAACTTCCCTTACCGCCAGAGTTGTACGCTGAGCTTCTGGAAGAAGCAGAGCGTTCCGGTCAGCCAGCGACTGTCTTAGCCTGCGAGGCCCTCAGGATTGTCCTGGCCTATCGACGAAGGCAAAGGCTGCACACTCAGATCGCCGAGTTCGCCTCCGTGCATGCGGGTTCCGCTCTCGACCTCGACGAAGACCTCGAGCAGGCTGCCATCGAGGTACTCAAAGCAACAGATCGGCCGTGACGTGAAGCAGCGAAGGTCGCGGCCTCCCGTAGCAACCTCACCGGCCCTCAAGCTCCCGTAGGATCTCTTCCGGCAGCGGCGCATCAAAGTCGTCCGGGACTACGAACTCTCCGGCACAGAGGCCGAACGGACGCGGACCGGGATGGGTGGCAGGAACCGGCCGCAGCTCGGCGACAGCTCGGCCGCCACGGACCACGACGAGGCGTTCTCCAGCTTCAACCCGGTCCAAGAGAGAATCCGGATCCTGTTGAAGCTCTTGTAGGCTGACGGTACCCATGCGGGCAGTGTAGCAGCCGAATTGCCCGGCAGAGTAGGTTCCATGCTTCTATTCAGCCTGGAGCGATGCAGGACTTCCATGACCCGACGCCGGCCGCGCCGGTCGGTGGCGATCCCGGGTAGACCGGCGCGAAAGCAGCGTGGGTCCCTTTCCTAAGACATCCCTTCAACGAGGCGCCTGGCACTGCTCCCCGCTTCCCTGCTTGGCGAGCGTGAGCGGAGCGATCTCGGTCGTGAAGGGCTCTCTGATCTTCACGGCCTCGCTGGACTTCTGCATGAGGCTATAACACTGATACAGAACGCACATCCCGCCGGGCAAGTCTTCGCAGGTCATGCCGGTGTAATTACTGGAATAGACGCAGCCGATCATGGTGCAGTTACCGGTGCAGGCCGTAGCCGGTTGGAGAACGACCGTCAGGGCGGCGGCGGCCACGAGGAGGACGAGCGTCGACACGAACCGCTTGCTGAAAGTTCTCATTGGTGTCTCCTTGCTCCAGAGGAGCCGCAGTAAAGTTAACAAGATTGTACTACATATTCTCCAACCGGTACAGTGCCTGGGCCCCCAAATTACGGTGACGTATTCTGGATTGGAGAGTGGCCGGTCCGTTCTCACAGGGGCCATGAGGCGGCTTGGCCCTTGACGCCCCGCAGGGGCACAGGCATAAAGCCTGGCACTTCAGTGCCAGGAAAAAAGCGCCATCCTCTATTGCAAAGCCCTGAAAGGGCGTAGGTAGAAGGGCGGGAACGTGGAGGCTGCCGTCGCCCTTTCAGGGCTTCTGGAGATGGGGTGTCGCCCACCTGGCGCTAAAGCACCAGGCTTTACGCCTGTGCCCCTTCGGGGCGGGTTTTGGTGCCTGAGAACGTTGTAGTCTCCCTCCAACAAGGAAAGACTCTAAAGGCAGGTGCCCGATGCTGGTCGAGCTGCTGGAGAGAGACGCGGTCCCTTTCGCGACGCTGCACAGCCATTACAACTCCCTGCTCGAACTCGTGCGCAAGCTCATCGGCGTGGTGCCCAACTGCGACCGCTATCTGGAGATCTGGCCGCCGGCGTTCCGCACGTACAACGTGATGGTGCCGAACATGCTCAATCTGCCGTTCCTGGTGTGGGGCCTGGGCGCGCCGCGCTCGACGGTGGGGTTGGCGGCGTACGTGGCGAGCCGCACGGCCGGCTGTTCATACTGCTCGGCCCACACGTGCTCGTTCGCCCTGCGCAACGGCGCCACCGTCGAAGAGGTGGCCTCGGCTCTCGACGGCGAGCGGACCCTGAGCGCGGCCGATCGGGCGGCCGTGCGCGTGGCGCGGGCGCTCGCGGTGGTGCCCACCGCCATCGACGACGAGGCCCGCGCCGACCTGCGGCGGCACTTCTCCGCGGCCGACGCGGAATGGGTGGTCCTCGTGATCGCGATGGTGGGATGGCTCAGCAAGATGATGGACGCCCTCGGCGTTCCTCTCGAGGAGGCCACCTTCTCCGAGGTCAACGGAGTGATCGCGCCTTCGGGATGGACGCCCGGCCAGCACATGAAGGGCACGGCGCCGACCGGAGACCCGCCGCGCCCCAGATCGCTCCTCACCCGGTTGAGCGTGATCCGCTACGTCCCGCAGGCGCTCAAGCTCGACAAGATGTGGACCGCGGGCGTCCCCGATCGTTGGCCGGCCGTCGGCGAATTCCTGCGGCAGAGGACCGGCCATTCCTTCCCCGTCCTCTCGCGCCTCCGGCACCGCCGGGCCATCCGCGCCATCGCCACCATGATCAAGGAAAACCTCGCCGAGGGCATGGACAGCCTCATCGGCCGCGAAAACAAGCTCGCGGCGGGGCTGATCTATGCGCGCACCATCGGCAATCCCGCGCTGGCCGAGGAGCTGCGCGCGCTCGGCGCGAGCGAGCTGCCCGACTCGCCGGCGCAGATCCTGGCGCGCGCGATCTCGCCCAGCCCGGCCGCGGTGGACCGGAGCGTGCTGGAGTCCTCGCGGGAGATCCCGCCGGCGGGCATCGTCGAGCTGGTGACGTTCCTCTCGGTGCTGCAGATGCTGCACCGGATCGAGAGTTTCTACTCTATAAAGTAGGCACTCCCCTGCCCCGCCGGCCGCGCGGAAAGGCCTCGTCGATCCGCTGCACCTCCTCTTCGCTGAGCTCGATCTCCGCCGCCGCAGCGTTCTGCACGGCGTGCTCGACGCTGGCGGCCTTGGGGATCGCAAAGACCGAGGAATAGCGCAGCAGGAAGGCGAGCGCGATCTGGCGCGGCGTAGCGTCGTGGGCCTCGGCGATCTCCGCGAGCACTCTTCCTCCCGCGCTGGACGGCGACGGAAAATTCCCGGAGCCGAAGGGGCTGTAGGCCACGACGGCGATGCCGTGCTCTTCGCAGAACGGGATCACCGCGTGCTCGATGGCCCTCTCCTTGAGGTGATAGAGGGCCTGGTTGCAGGCGATCTTCCCTTCGCCCGCGATGCGGATGGCGTCGGCGAGCTCCTCCTCGTCGAAGTTGCTCAGGCCCCAGGCGCGGATCTTCCCCGCCTCGCGCAGCTCCTCGAAGGCGGCGATCGTATCCCGAAGCGGATGCTGGCCCGGCCAGTGTAGGAGGTAGCAGTCGAGGTACTCCGTGCGCAGACGCCGGAGCGAGCGCTCGCAGGCCTGGACGGTGCCGCGCCGCGAAGCGTTCTGCGGCAGCACCTTGCTCACCAGGAAGACCTCGGCGCGCCGGTCCGCGATCGCCTCCCCCACCATCTCCTCCACCTTGCCGTCGCCGTACATCTCCGCGGTGTCGATGTGGCTCATCCCCGCGTCGAGCCCGCGGCGCAGCGCCTCGACGGCGGCGCGGCGGTCGTCCTGCTCCATGTTCCAGGTCCCCTGGCCGACGATCGAGACCTCTTTGCCGGTGGGTCCGAATGGACGGTGGTTCATGGTGCGGGCCCTCCTCTCTCTTCCGTGGTGTGGACGTGCAAGGGGCTGGCCATGATGAGCGAGCTCATACGGCGCCTTGGACATCGGACGGTCCTGCGCTTCGAAGCCTCACCCCCTGTCCCCCTCTCCCTGACGGGCGAGGGGGGACGATCCACAGCCGGTGTTGCCAAATAGGAGGCCGCCTTTTCGGCAAAACC
>JBIOVX010000278.1:0-15435 GCA_044868005.1 Thermoanaerobaculia bacterium
CCGACAACAACGCCACCGGCGTCACCAGCACGATCAACGTGCCCGACTCGATGACCATCACCAGCGTCAGCGTCAACGTCGGCATCACCCACACCTATCAGGGCGACCTGGAAGTGGCGCTGATCGGTCCGGACAACACCACGGTCCTGCTGCACAACCGCACCGGCGCCGGCACCGACAACATCAACACCACTTACAACATCACCACCCGTTCGGCGCAGGCGCTGACCGCCTTCAACGGCAAGAACACGTCGGGAGCCTGGAAGCTGCGCGTCCGCGACCTGGCCGGGGCGGACACCGGGACGCTGAACTCCTGGAAGGTGACCTTCAACGGCTACTACACCTTGACCGCCAACACGGCGATTCCCGACAACAACGCGACCGGCATCACCAGCACGATCAACGTCGCCGCCACCGGCACCGTCGTGAGCCTGCGCGTGCGGGTGGACATCAACCACACCTATCAGGGCGACCTGGAGGTGGCGTTGATCGGTCCGGACAACACGACGGTCCTGCTGCACAACCGCACGGGCGGCACCACCGACAACATCAAGACCGTCTACGCCGACCTGACGGCGCCGGCGCAGTCGCTCGCCGCCTTCACCGGCAAGGCCATCAACGGCGCCTGGAAGCTGCGCGTCCGCGACCTCGCCGCGGTGGACACCGGCACCCTGAACTTCTGGGAGATCGATTTCCGCACCAACTGACGGATCAGGACGCATCCGTCCGAGCCTGTTCCAAGGCCCCCTTCCGCGCAAGGGGGCCTTTTTTCATTTCCCGGCTGCGCAGTTGCCAAAGGCGCCACCGGCGAGATACCCTTCCAGGCCTCGACTGAAAAAGGAGATGACGATGAAGGCAGCGCGTCCGGGCGTCCTGGCAGCGATTCTGGGCATCACCGTCTTCATAGCGTGTGGTCCGCGCACAGAGCAGGGGGAGCAGCCTGCAACTTCGGAAATGCCGCCGGCCGAGCAGCCGGCGTCGGTGCCCACCGAGGCGGCGGGCCCCAAGTGTCCCCCTTGTGAAGGCGACTGCAGCAACTACCCGTTCCAGCCCACGGACTGCTGGACCACGGAACACGGCCCCGCGAGAGCGGACGTCGTGGACGGCCTGACGAACCTGCTGTACTGCAAGGACACCCCGTTCGCCCTCTGCTTCTTCTCCGGCCCGCCGACCCCGACGGGCACGAATCCCGCCGAGAACCAGCCGCTGCCCTGCGTGCTGGAGGGTGACACCGCGAACTGCACGTGCAAGGCGTACAAGCAAGCCTCCTACGTCGACATCAACGGCATCCTGAACCTCGGCGCCTACCAGGAGACGGTGCAGCTCTGCGGACAGACGGGCGAGGGCTGCGTGAACTTCGCGAACCTCCTCAAATGCGCCAAAGACAAAGACAGCCCGGAATGCCAGGAAGCGCCCGTGTGCAAGTACGTCCGGCAACAGAACCCACAAGACCCGAAGGTCTCGCTGATGCCGAAGGCCGATCTCATCTCGACCTTCAGCACGACGGCCATGAAACCGAACTATCAGGTAGGGAAATCACCCGCCCAAGGAGACTGCGAAGGGCGTTACGCGGG
Source organism: Thermoanaerobaculia bacterium (assembly GCA_044868005.1). GTDB lineage: Bacteria > Acidobacteriota > Thermoanaerobaculia > Multivoradales > UBA5704 > DATARR01. The sequence continues at coordinate 1,575 of JBIOVX010000278.1, forward strand.
GTGCATGACCGCTCCCTGCTTCTTCCCGGAAGGCACGAAGCGGCCGTTCTCCGACGGCGACCTGATCACCTGCAAGTGCCCCACCTTCACCGGCAAGTACCAGGTCGGCCAGGCCAACCAGCAGTGCGAGATTCCGAGCGGCGACGGCAACAACTACTACGTCTGGTCGGCCGCCAACCACATCGGGGGGGTCATCCCGGAGTAACGCCAAGGCTGCGCAGGATGATCTCGTCCGCGGTCGGCTGCGACTTGATGTAACAGAGCTCGCCGGCGTCCGCCCGCAGTTGTGGCGCGTCGGCGGGCGCCAGGTCTTCCCGGCCGCGCAGGGAAGCCATCGTCGCCTGCGCCAGCAGGGAAACGCGCAGCTTCATCGCGCTGGTGGCCTTCCTCAAGGGTTGGATATCGGACCCTGAAGAGAAGTCGTCGAGCAAGCGCAGCGCATAGTCGCGAAGCTGCGACAGCTCGTTGAGGCTCATGACCTGTTCGACCGAACGCGGCAGTCCCCAGACCTGATGCAGGCGCTCGATGCGGGCGAGATACGTCTCGGCGAGAAAGAGGTGAAACCAGCTCCTCTGGTAGTCCGCGGTACAGCACAGGACGTCGTCGTCCGCCACGAGCACATAGTGGCCGTGCGGCACCCGGTGGCCCGAGAAGGTCACCGCAGAGGTGTCCGAAAGCCGCATGTTGCCGGAGAATTTCCAGGCTCCGATCCGCACCGAGCCGGCCCGCAGGTCAGCCGCACAGAGAGCCGTGCAAGGGCTGTCTGCCAGCCGCGCCTTGAAGAGGACGAGGTCCGCAACCGTGGCGAGAGACATGTATTCGAACGTGCCATCGACGCGAAGCCCCTCTGCGTCCTGACGCGCAACCAGGCAATGATCGGCTCCCCGCGTGCGCTCGCCGCCGGCGTTGGCCAGGATCAGCGAGCGGTTCCTGATGGCTCGCAGGAGCATGGCCCGCTGAAACCTCGCGAAGCTCAGCAGCGGCAGGGGAAGGCACTGCAGGACGCAGAGCGGATAGAGGTGCATGGCAACCGCGATGCCCAACGGCAGACAACTTGCGGCGAGGCTCCGCGCGGTCTTGGCAGCCGACTCGAAGACGACGGAAGCGCGCCCTCCCGGAACCGGATACATCGGGAGCTGTGAGCGGAGCCTTTTGAAGCCTTCACGATATGCTTCGCGCGCCGCCGTTCCCTCCCCCGCGCCCTTCATGCGCTCGACGAGCTCTGTCACCGCCTGGTCTTCATGGGTGTAGATTTCTGCTTGCATAACCGCGTGCTCCTGAATCAGATCGGGTCGCCATGGCGGCGCAAATGCACCGCCGCGGCGAGGAACGCCGCGGCGAAGACCAGGCCGATCCACAGGCCCGGTGCGCTCAGGAATTTCCCTGGATCGGCATGAGCCAGCGGATCCATCGCGGCGCCGCCCGGCGGTCTGACGGCAGAGGCTTCGGGCCCCACCATGCGCCGCCCCAGCATGGCGGCGAAATGCGCAGTGTTGAAGGCCATCTTCTCGACGGCGCCGAGGGCGAGCGGCGGTAATACGGCCCACAGAAACGCCGCGCGCCGCGCCCAGGCGGAGGCCAGCAACAGCCAGCCGAAGATCGGTGCGTACCAGATCCCATGCACGGTCACCAGGTGATAGAGCAGCATCAGCGACGTGTGGAACAGCGGCACCTGCCGCCACAGCGCCGCGACGTCCAGGCCGCTCGCCAGCAGCACGGCGCTGCTCAGCAGCAGCATGACGAGCTGCGCGACGACGGTGATCGCGAAGCTGAGCAGCGGCAGGATCACGATGGGGACGCTCGCCTTCGCGAGCACGGTCGTGAGGTCGGAGACCGGCAGGGACTTCCAGAACAGGATGCTGCGATCGCGGCGCTCGCCGTGCAGCGCGTCGAGGCAGTAGAAGACGCCGACGATAAACGCCGTCGCCATGACCAGGACGGCGAGGAAGGTGTACGGCTGCTCGAACGCCTTGTGCTGCTGCATCGGGCCGAGCGCCAACGCGGCGCGCGTGCGAGCGGGCAGCGTGATCAGGCTGATCAGGAAGCCGAACAGGAACACGGCAGCGACGGCGAGGGGCGCGAGATAGATCGACCGGCTCTCCCACAGCTCCCGCCGCATCGACCAGTACAGAAGCCGGGTCGCCGGCATGGCCGCGGGCGCGAGTCCCTCTGCGCCGGTGGCAGGCTCGCGGACAGTATTCGACGGAGTATTCACCTGGCTCCTCCCATCACGGCAACGAACAGGTCGGCGATGCTGGGCCTGCGCACGTCGCCAAGCGCGGCGAGTTGGTCACGCTCGGCACGATCGAACAGCAGGATGCTGCGGCCGAACACCTGGCGCTCGTGGATCGGTTTCAGCGCCCGCGCCGCATCGACATGCTCGGGACGCACCATCACTTCGAGATAGCGCGACTCGAACTCCTCCATGCTGCAAGCGAGCACGATGCGGCCCCGGTCGATGAACATGAGGTCGGTGAGGACGTCCTGGATCTCCTCCACCTGATGCGTCGTCACCAGGATGGTGCGGCTGCGGTCGAAGTAGTCGTTCAGCAGCGAGTCGTAGAACTGCTTGCGATACAGGATGTCGAGGCCGAGGGTCGGCTCGTCGAGCACCAGCAATCTCGCGTCGATGGCCATCACCAGGGCGAGGTGGAGCTGGGCCACCATGCCCTTCGACAATTGCCGCACCTTGCTGGCGTGCTTGATGGTGGTCTTCGCCAGGAACGCCTCCGCCTTCGCGCGATCGAACCGCGGATGCACGCCGGCGACATAGTCGAGCGCCTGCGAGACCCGCATCCAGCGCGGCAGCACGGCGACGTCGGCGATGAAGCAGACGTCGCGCATGAGGAGATCGCGCTCCGTCCAGGGGTCGCGGCCGAGCACCTTCAGCTCGCCCTGATAGGGGGTGAGGCCGAGGATCGCGTTGAGCGCGGTGGTCTTGCCCGCGCCGTTGGGACCGATGAGCCCGAGGATGCGGCCCTCCTCGACACACAGGTCGACGCTGTCCAGCGCGACGGTCGGGCCGAAGGCCTTCCGCAGGCCGCGTGCTTCTATGCATGCCATGGCTTCAGCGCTCCTCCTTTGCCGCCTTCGCCGGCCGGCGGGTCATGGCGGCAGCCAGCAGCTCTTTCGGTTTCAGACCGAGCCGCTGAATGGTGGCGGCGACCTTGGGCCACTCTTCCGTCAGGAACCTCTGGCGTTCGCCCTGCAGCAGCAGATCCCGCGCGCCGGCTCTGACGAACATGCCGAGACCCCGCTTCTTCTCGACGAGCTGCTCGTCGACCAGTTGTTGATAGGCCTTGAGGACGGTGAGCGGATTGACCCGATACTCGGCCGCGACGGTGCGCACCGACGGCAACGGATCGCCTTCGTCGAGCACCCCGTCGAGGATCATCGCGACCACCAGGTCTCGAAGCTGCCGATAGATCGGCTGACTGTCGTTCCACTCGCGATCCATCCTGGGTTCCTGATAGCCCGAGAGAGCTGCGAGCGATCGCTCTAGCCGGCCGCCGCGCCTTCTCTGGTGATATAGTTAACCATAACACCAGATCACACGTCAAGGGGTAGCCTGCCGGCAGGAGGTGCGGGCAGGGTTGCGGCTCACTTCCTCGCTTGGCTCGGCTCCCACATCAGCTCTGCGGTCACCGGCAGGTGGTCCGAGACCTCGATCGGCCAGGCGCGTGAGGCGAGGACCTCCCAGCCGTGGTCGACGAAGATGTAATCGAGCTGCTCGTTCCAGAGCGGAAACGTCGGACCGACCGCCTGCGATGCGAGCCGGGCGGCGTTCTCGCGACGGAACGCCTCCATCTCCGGCGAATGCGGACCCGTGTTGAAGTCGCCCGCGAGGATGTACGGATAGCGGCTGGTGCGGACCTCCCGCGCCAGGCAGCGCAACTGTTCCGCGCGGATCTTCGAGTTGAGACGGCCCCACGACGTGAGGTGCGTGACGTAGAAGCTGACCGTGGCGCCATCGATGCGGATCGTCGCCTCGAGGAGCGCCCGCGGCTCTCCGATGCACGGCAGCGGATGCGCTTCCGCCCTCACGAGCCGGCCGCGGGTGAGGATCGCGTTGCCGTATCCGCCCCCCCACTGGACATAGCTCGGGGCGAAGTAGCCGTGGAGACCGGTGCGCGGCTCCAGCTCCGCGAGCTGATCGCGAAAGCGCGCCTGCCACGTCTTGCGGTGCACTTCCTGCAGGGCCACGATGTCCGGGTGGAGGCGCCGGATCGTATCGGCGATCTGTCGCACATGGTCGCCGTCGGTCAGCTCATCGTGGCCCGCGATGTTGTAGGTCATCACCACGAGAGGCCGGCGCTGCGGCGGGAAGCCGATGCGCGCCGGAAAGCTGACGAGCGTGCCGTGCGCGTCGCGCGTCCGTAGGCGAAGGCCCGGGTCAACCGGCCGCGGATGGCACTCGCCGGAACGGACGGCATAGACGGTGAAGACGCGGTAGAGGAAGACCAGAAGAGGGAGGGCGAGCACGCCGAGGATCAGCCTTCGCTTCGTGAGCCCCATGGCGGCGCCATGGTCTGCACATCGCGTTCCATCCGCCTATTCCATCCGAACCACGATCTTCCCCCGCACGTGCCCCGCCTCGCTGAGCTCGTGCGCCTCGCGGATCTTCTCCGGCGGGAAAACCTCCTGGATCTCCGCCCGTAGCTTCCTCTGCTCCACCAGACGCGCGAGAAAGGCGAGGTCCTCCGCCCTGTGCCTGACCATGACGAACCGCGCCCGCTTACGCTGGCCGAAGAGGCCGCCGAGCGCGGTGAGGCCGATCCAGATCATCAGCTTCGGTCCGCCCAGCGTAGTGACGTAGATGCCGCCGTCCCGCGCCAGGACCGGCTCGCAGTCCGTATAGCTGAGGTTGGCGACCGCGTCGAAGATCACGTCCCAGGTCTGATCGCGGCCGGTGAAGTCTTCCTCTTCGTAATCGATGACCTCCCGAGCTCCCAGACGGCGGACGAATTCGAGGTTCTTCGCGCCGGTGACCGCGGTGACGCGCGCTCCCAGGGCAGAGGCGATCTGGACCGCGAAATGCCCGACTCCTCCGGAGGCGCCATTGACGAGCACCTCCTCTCCGGCGACGAGCTCGCCTTTGTCGCGCAGCACCTGCAGTGCGGTGAGCGCAGACATTGGGATCGCCGCCGCTTCTTCGAAGGAGAGCGCTGCCGGCTTCGGCGCCAGCGCCGTCTCTCGAGCCAGCGCCAGCTCGGCGTACGAGCCGCCCTGGCGTTTCACGTCGACGCAGCCGAAGGCAGCATCTCCCGGTTGGAACCGAGTCACCTCGGGACCGATATCGACAACCTCGCCGGCCACGTCATAGCCGAGCACGAGAGGAAATTTCGCCGGCATCACCAGCCGCATGCTGCCGTTGCGGATCTTCCAGTCGATCGGATTGACGCCGGCCGCGCGGACTTTCAGCAATACCTGCCCGGATCCCGGCTGGCCCGGGTCAGGCAGCTCCTGCAGGCGTAGTGCTTCGCTGCCGCCGTAGCTGTCGATAATGACTGACTTCATCGTTGATCTCTGGTCCAGAGCGTTTTTCTCAACTGAGCTGTCCTGCCCTGCGAAGCCTCACCCCCTGTCCCCCTCTCCCTGACGGGCGAGGGGGGACGATTCATGGCCAGTCTTGCCAATAGGAGGCCAACTTTTTCGGCAAGACTCCTCCGCAGTCGTCCCCCCTCGCCCGTCAGGGAGAGGGGGACAGGGGGTGAGGCTTCGGAGCGCAGAACGCTACCTATACGATAACCTCATGGAGCCGCGCCAGTAACGCCTGACAAACGTCACCCCAAACTCGTGACGCGCATGACTACGGCCCGCTTCTCCGGCCGGCGATGATGGCGGACGTAAGGAGGGAACCGACCATGAAAAGAATTCAAGCCATCCTGCTCCTGGCGTTCGTGTTGGTAGGGAACATCGCCGCAGGCGCAGCGGAGCCGGCATCCAAGCCGATCGCCATCACCAACGTCCGCATCTTCGACGGAGCTCGGGTGATCCCGAAAGGCACCGTCGTGGTGCGCGGACGGACCATCGCCGCCTCCAGATCGACGGCGTGCGGCTGGAGGCTTCGCTTCCCTGATGGGTAGGAACGAACCTTGCGTAACCTTGAGGAGAACGCTCTGCGTTCGGAGATCATCTATTTGGACGTTGAAAATTCTCTATGACGGTTCCCACGAAGAACGAAGCAGGACTCGGCGAACAGATCGCGGTCGGCAGCTACAGCCTCCAGCCCGGGGGAGAGCGCGGCGCCGTCGCCAATCCCCTCCCCCCTGAGAGCCCGCCGGCACCGCGCCCTCTCCTCGAAGAGGCTCCACCCCCAACGAGCCTCACAGCGGGAAAGACCTTCGACCCGGCCACCGCCCGGCAGGAGCTCGCACCCCTGCCGGACGAGGAGAAGCGGCTTCTCTCGGCGCTCGCGGCTGTGGGCGGCGGCCCGCTGGAGGCGAGCCTGCTGGCAGCGCTGGCGGACGTCGCCGATCCGCTCCCCGCTCTGAAAGCGCTGCAGGACCAGGAGCTGATCGCAGCGCACGGCCCGCGCTACAGCCTGGCGGGCAACCTGGAGACGGTGCTGCCGGCGATCTGGGACGTCTCTCCCTGGTGCGAGAGAGCGCTCGCCTATTTCCTTTCCTGGGCGGAAGCTCGCCGGGAGGATCCGGCCGCCTTGCTGCAGGAAGCCGGTGCGCTGCGGCATCTCCTGACCTGGGCGGCCCGCACCGGCCGCCACGCGGAGGTGCTGCGGCTCGGGCGGATCCTGGACGCTCCGCTGATGCTCAGCGGGCGCTGGAGCGCCTGGGAACAGGTGCTCGAGCACGTTCGCGACGCCGCGGCGGCGGCCGGCGACCGGACCGCGGAAGCCTGGGCCCTGCACCAGCTCGGCACGCGGCTGCTCTGCCTGGACGACAAGTCCGCCGCCCGCCATCTCCTCAACCATGCGCTCGCCCTCCGCCGATCTCTCGGCGACAGTGAGGGAGTCGAGGTCACGCGTCACAACCTGGGTCTGCTGGGAAGGCCATCTCAGAGAATCGGACGCTACACCGTCCCCTATCGTTATCTTCCCTGGCTCGCCGCCGCCCTCCTGGCGCTCATCGTGGGCGGAGTCCGCCTCGTATCGTCCGGCATGGCGGTTCGAGGCCCGGCGCGAAAACCGGCGGTGACGGTCCCCAGCGGCGTCGTGCCGCCCGCTTCGACGACCGCCGGCCGATCCGTCTCCATCGAAGAGACCGCGGACTCGAAGTCGAAGGTGTCCGCGGATTTGAGCTCGGACATCGAGGACTCGGCTTCAACGACGGATCTGCCGGCCGAAGCCGATGCTGGGGAGCCGGGCCTCGACATCCCCAGGAGCGTAAGGTTTCCCGCCTTGACGATCGGCGCGGAGTCCGACTCGCAGGGGCAGAGAATCACGCTGGCCAACACCGGCAAGGAGCCGCTCCGGGTGGCCGGGCTCTCGTTCGTCGAGAATCCCGGTCAGGCGTTCACGTTGAGGACGGACTGCACGCGTTCCTCCATTTCTCCGGGAGAGCAATGCTCCGCCTTGATCTTCTTCCACCCGCCGGCCGCGGGGAGCTACCGCGGGGTTCTGGCCATCGATACGGACAGCTCGGGCCAGCGGACCGTGGAAGTCTCCGGCACGGCGAAAGAGGCGCCGCAGGCGACGCCCAGAGAGCCTCCCGGAGTGCCGCCGAGGGAGCCGCCGGAGGAGGAAGATGAGGACGAGCCTGCGCCGCGGTCCGTGCAGGGTTGGTGCTGCGTGGACGGCGAGGTCTATCAAAGCCGCCAGGCCGCCTGCAAGGACGAGGACGGCGCCTTCTTCCTGAGGCAGCGTCAGGCCATGGCCGCCTGCCTGCTGACCGGCTGCTGCCTCGACGGAGACTTCAAGATCGGCGAGTCGAAGGAACACTGCGAAGAGCGCGGCGGCACCTTCATGTCCGCCACCGAAGTACCTCGCCGGTGCCGCCGGTAGGCGATACTACTGGGCGGCGGCATCCTGCCCATGGCACAGCCTGTCACCTCTCCGAGCATCGAAGCGCTGATCGAGGGCGGCGTCAGCGGCCAGGTCGCGGTCGGCAACCAGAACGTCCAGATCCACGCCGACCACGGCGCGGTCGTCTTCTTTACGCCGCCGGGAACGCAGCCGATGCCCAGGCTGCGCTCCCTTCCTGTTTTCCAGCGTCCCCGCCCGGTGCGCGGCCTTGTCGATCGCCAAGCGGACATTTCCTCCGCCCTGGCTGCCATCGGGACGTCTCTGCCGGTTGGTATCCACGGTGCGCCGGGAATCGGCAAGTCCACCCTGCTTCGCCACCTCGCCTACGCCGTCGAGAGCGGCGCTCTGCCGGACGGCGTCCTCCATCTCTCCGCGCGCCAGCAGCCGGCGGAGGATCTCCTGCAGTCGCTGTTCGATGCCTTCTACACCTGCGACGTGCCGTACAAGCCCACAGCCGTCCAGGCGCGCCAGCTCCTCCAGAGCCGGAAGGCTCTCATCCTGCTGGACGATACGGATCTGGGACGTGAGGCGACCGAGGAGCTGCTCGACTCGGCGCCGAGCTGCGCCTTCGTGCTGGCGACGCGGGAGAGATGCCTGTGGGGAGAATGCCAGTCGATCGGCCTTGGCGGCCTTCCTTTGGAGGACGCGCGAGCCCTCTTCGAGCGCGAGTTGAGACGCTCCCTCACGGCAGAAGAGGCGTCTGCCTTCGAGAGCCTCTACGCTCGCCTGGAGGGGCATCCGCTGCGTCTTCTCCAGGCGGTGGCGCAGGTCCGCGAAGGCCGGCCTTTCGCCGATCCGACGCTGATCGACGAAGGCTCTCTCCGGCAGGCGCTTGCCACTCTGCCCGCGGATGAGAAACGCCTTCTCAGCGCTCTCGCCGCGGTGGGCGGCGGCCCGGTGGGGACTGCTCACCTCGCAGCCTTGGCGGATGTCGCCGATCCGATCCCCGTGCTGGACGCCCTGTGGTGGCGCTCGCTGGTCCAGACTCACAGCCCCCGCTACAGCTTGGCGGGAAATCTGCCCGATGTGCTCCCAAAGACCTTGGACCTCACCCCCTGGCGCGAGCGGGCCCTGGGTTACTTCATCGCCTGGGCGGAAGCCCGCCGGGGCGAACCGGCGGCACTGCTGGAGGAGATCGGCGTGCTCCGGGCTTTGCTGGACTGGGCCGCCGAGACCGGGCACCACGCCGAGGCCCAACGTCTGGGGCGGGTGCTCGATACCGCCCTCGCGGTCACCGGACGTTGGGGCGCCTGGAAGCAGACGCTCGAGCGGGTTCGCGGCGCAGCCGGGGCGCTGGGAGACCGGACCACGCAAGGCTGGGCCCTACACCAGCTCGGCACACGGCTCCTCTGCCTGGACGATAAGGCCGCGGCGCGCCCGCTCCTCGAGGAGGCGCTGGCCATCCGCGAAGCTTTGGGGGACCGCGCGGGAGCCGCCGTCACTCGCCACAACCTGGGCTTGTTGGGAGTACTGCCGTCCTCCGAGCCGTCCAGCGGCAAGGGGCCGCGTTCCGCCCTCCGCCTGCTCCCCTGGGTCGGCGGCGTCTTGCTGGTGCTGGTCGTGGTTGCAATCGGGCTTCTGCGGCCCTGGTCAGACAAGCAGGATGACAACGGGGAGACCGTCGTGAGCTCCAGCGATATGGAATCCCCGCTGGACGAAACGGAGACGTCTCCTTCAACGGAGGGACCAACCGATTCGACCACGGATGTGACGGTCACCACTCCACCTGATACAACGGATCAGTCCTCCGACGGAACGCCCGACGACGACGAAACACCTGGCACGTTGCGCCTCGAGATTCCCCGACGTTTGGAGTTTCCCGTTCTGCTGGTCGAGTCTCCATCGAGCTTCGGAGCGGAAACGATCTCCATATCCAACACCGGAACGCTCCCCCTCCGCGTCGCCGGCGTCTCCTTCACCGAGAATTCCGGCGATGCCTTTTCTTGGAAGTCGGACTGCGGGCGCAGTCCCGTGCCTGCCGGAGGGCAGTGCAGCATCCGAATTTTCTTCCAGCCGCCGAAAGCCGCGAGCTACCATGCGGTGCTTGCCGTCGCTGTCGAGGGTCTCGGGCCACAGACCGTGGAGCTCTCGGGGGTGGCGAAGGAGCCTCCTCCTCGGGGGTGGTGCTGCGCCAATGGGAACGTTCTCTCGGCTTCCCAGGACGAATGCGCGGGCCGCAACGGCAAGCTCTTCGAGAAACGAGACGAGGCTGCCAGCGCTTGCCACAAAGGCTGGTGTTGCGCCGACGGAAACGTCTCTGCGGGTTCCCTGGCGGAGTGCAAGAGCCGCCAAGGTATGTTCTTCGAGGATCGAGATCAAGCCACAAACGCCTGTCGCCAGGGATGGTGCTGCGCCGACGGAAAGGTTTTCAACGCCTACGCCTACGAGTGTGGAAACCGCGGCGGCAAGCTCTTCGCAGATCGGGCCCAGGCCGCTGATGCCTGTCAGCAGGGGTTTTGCTGCGCCGGAGGAGGCGTCTTTTCGGCTTCCCGGGCCGATTGCAAGGGCCGGCAGGGACTGTTCTCCGAGGATCAAGGCCGGGCCGCCGACGCCTGCCGGAAGGGATCGTGTTGCGCCGACGGAAAGGTTTTCGACGCCTATGCCTACGAGTGTGGAAACCGCGGCGGCAAGCTCTTCGCAGATCGGGCCCAAGCCGCTGATGCCTGTCAGCAGGGGTTTTGCTGCGCCGGAGGAAACGTCTCTGCGGAGTCCCTGGCCGACTGCACGGCCCGGAAGGGCATGTTCTTCGAGGATCAAGGCCGCGCCGCCAACGCCTGCCGCCAGGGGTGGTGCTGCGCCGACGGAAACGTCTTTCCAGGGTCCATGGCCGATTGCAAGGAACGTCGCGGCCGGTTCTATGGAGATCCAAACCAAGCCACCAGCGCCTGTCGAGAGGGCTGGTGCTGCGTCAACGGGAAGGTCTTCCGGTCCTCCCAGGAAGACTGTAACGGCTACGGAGGCAAGCTCTTCGACGACGAAAAACAGGCCGCGATCGCCTGCCAGCCCCCGAAGGAGGTCTGGTGCTGCCTGCCCGGAGGCGAGCCTTTCCAAACCTCTCGAGAGAAATGTCAGGACCTTAAGGGAAGCCAATACTTCGAATCGAAAGATGAGGCCGTGCGGAAGTGCCAGCAAATCAAGTAAAGGAGAAGTACATGAGCGAGCAGGAGAAGGGTGGCAAGAGCTATACCGCGCACATCACCGGCGGCGTCAGCGGCCAGTTCGCCCAGGGAGACGGCAACGTCCAGGTTCAGACCGTGGGAGCGGGCAAGGCCACCGAAGCCGACATCGCCGAAGTCCGACGGATGATCGAGGAGCTAAAGGGTCGGATCGAGTCCGAGGCTCCACCTGAGAAGAAGGAAGAAGCGCTGCAGCAGGTCCAGGAGCTGCAGGAGGCCATCCAGAGCAAGGATCCCGAGGACGTGCCCGACCGCCTCAGCAGCGTCAAGAGCTGGTTCAAACGGAACCTCCCGACGCTGGCCGGAGCGGTGGTCAGCGTTATCGTCAACCCCATCGTCGGCAAGGTGGTCGAAGCGGCGGGCACTGGCTTGGCCGGCGAGGTCCAGCGCCGGTTCGGCGGCGAGAAGAAGTAGCCTGTCCCTACAGCGCCGTCCGGATCGTCCAGAGATCGGGGAAGAGGGGCTTGAAGAGCGTGTTCTTCAGGTACTCGACGCCGGCCGAGCCGCCGGTGCCGATCTTCATGCCGATCGTGCGCTGCACCATCTTGACGTGGCGGTAGCGCCACTCCTGGATGCCTTCGTCGAGGTCCACCAGCCGCTCGCAGACGTCGCGGTTCCACGGGTCGGTCTTGTAGATGCGCACCAGGATCTCGCGGATGCGCTCGTCCTCGAGCGGCGGATCGCTGACGTCGCGCTCCAGCGCCTCCTGGGGAATCGGATAGCCGTTCAGCGCCAGGAAGCGCAGGAAGGAATGATAAACGCTCGGCTGGCCCAGCCGCTCCTGGATGCGGCGGCGCTCGTCGCTGCCCTCGGGCATCCGCTCCGCGACTCCCGGCGCGCGGTGGCCGAGGACGACCTCCAGCTCCCGGAACTGGAACGACTGAAAGCCGCTCGCGGTGTCCAGCCGGTAGCGGAAAGACGAGAACGAGACCGGCGTCATCGTCTCCAGGATGTCCACCTGCGCGACCAGGGTCTTGAAGATGGTGAGGATCCGCTTGAGGGTGGCGAGCACCGTCGGCCGGTCGTTCGCCTCGAGGGCCCGGCGCAGCAGGTCCGCCTCGTGGAGCACCTGCTTGAACCACAGCTCGTAGACCTGATGGATGACGATGAACAGCATCTCGTCATGGTCCTCGCCTCCCGACGCGGGCGTCTGGAGGTCGAGGAGCTCGCCGAGACGGAGATAGCTGGAGTAGGTGACCACGGGGCGCTCCTCCGTACTCTACTCCCGCGCCGCTGCTTCCGGCGCGCGCCCGAGGTCTCCCGGCAGGTCGGCGATGGCGTAGGCGACGGCGGCCCAGGAGGCGACGTTCTGGTCGAGATCCTTGGCGTCGATCTTGTCCAGGGTGTCGTTGGCCGTGTGATGGTAGTCGAAGTATGAGGTACCGTCCTGACTCAGCTCGATCACCGGCACCTGCGCTGAGACGAGAGGACCGAGGTCGGCGCCGCCTTCAGCCTCGTTGGTCCCCTGCTCCACTCCCAGCAGCTTGGCGAGCTCGGCGACGACCGGCCACTGCGCCGGATCCACCCGCGAGGAGATCCGAAAGACGCGGCCGGAGCCGAAGTCGGACTCGCCGGCCATGACGTGGCGGGCCAGCTCATCCTTGTGCGCCTCGGCGTAAGCCTTCGCTCCTGAGAGGCCGAACTCCTCGTTGGCGAAGAGGATGACCCGCACGGTGCGGCGCGGCTTCTTCGGCAGCTCGCCGATGCGCCGCGCCGCCTCGATCACGATGGCGATGCCGGCGCCGTCGTCGAGGGCGCCGGTGCCCAGGTCCCAGGAATCGAGATGAGCGCCGAGCAGCACGATCTCCTCCGGCTTCTCGCGTCCGGGGATATCGCCGACGACGCTCGCCGTCTCGACCGGGGGCTGCATGCGCGCGCCGAGCTTGAGGCGGAAGGTGACCGGCCTGCCGGAGGCGATCTCGGCTTCCAGGAGGTCGGCGTCCGGATTGGAAAGCGCCGCCGCGGGGATCTGCTTCACGCCCTCCTGATACCGCAGGGCGCCGGTGTGAGGCGTGCGGTTGTTGTCCGTGCCGATCGAGCGGATCAGCACGGCCGCGGCGCCGAGCTTGGCCGCCCGCGAGGCGCCGGCGCCGCGCACGGCGACCGCGGGCCGGTAACCCGAGCCGTCCTTCGCCCGCTGCATCCTGACGTTGTAGAAGACGATCTTCCCCTGCACCTGGGACGGATCGAGCTGGTCCACCGCGTCCAGCGAGGGCACCTCGATCACCGGCGCCTCGATGCCCTCCTCCGGCGTGCCGGCGCTGCCGCCGAGCGCCGCGAGATGAACCGGCTGCGGATAAGGAGCCACGATCTCGCCGGACTCGGCGCCGCGCACCCAGTGCGGCACCAGGGTCTTCTCCGCATGGACGTTCTGGAAGCCGCGCTCCTTCAGCGTCCGCAGGCCCCATTCGACCGCGGCGTCATGAGCCTTCGAGCCCGCGGGACGCGGTCCCACCTCGACAGTCAACGAACGCACGATGTCGAACGCCCGGGTGCCGGCGAGAGCCGCCTCGTGGAGAGCGGCGGCGGTGGCGCGGACGTCTTCGGGGAGAGCGGCGGCGGTCTCCTGGGCCTGGCAGGCGGTGGAGTGGAAGAGCGCGACGGCGATGAGGGTCAGGAGGAGGAGGAACCGTCTTGCCCTGGAAGCCCTCACCACCCCGGCCCTCCTCTCCCAGAGGGAGAGGAGGGAGAAAAACGAAGAAAA
>JBIOVX010000279.1:0-10848 GCA_044868005.1 Thermoanaerobaculia bacterium
TCTGCTCAGTTGAAGTCCTCGCCGCTCCAGCATTCGCCGAAGCCTGTTTTCCCTCACCTTCAGGGTCTTGTCTTTTGCCATGGGCTTCTCCATTTCCCTGTGGTATGATGCCCGAAATGATACCACAGCCTGAACCGGAGACGCTGACCAAACACTGACCAGCGCTCAGCTTGGTCAGCACCGGGTCAGCAGAGAGTCTCGCAAACGGGAGTAGGAAAGCGTAGAATGGTCGCACCGAGTAACCCGTAAGCCCTCGGCGGAAAGGCGGTTAAGTTGTTAGAACTGCGTAGGTTTGTCGGCGGAATGGATGGAGCGGGAGACGGGATTCGAACCCGCGACCAACAGCTTGGAAGGCTGTGACTCTACCCCTGAGTTACTCCCGCTTGCGACGAAAGGAATGGTGGAGGCGGATGGATTCGAACCACCGTAGGGCGTTGCCCAGCAGATTTACAGTCTGCCCCCTTTGGCCACTCGGGTACGCCTCCAAAGAACTCTGACTCGCCGGACGGGGTTGGAGCCGGCACCCGGATTTGAACCGGGGACCTACGGTTTACAAGACCGTAGCTCTACCCCTGAGCTATGCCGGCGGGTCCTGTCCAGGCTGAAACCCCGGCCCGGCCGCTCCAAATTCCTGGAGCCGGGAGAGTTTAGCGTTGCGGTGGCCTGCTGGCAAGGCGGCGCTCCATAGGCGCCTTGCCCTGTGAGCGGTCCTGCGCTTCGAAGCCTCACCCCCTGTCCCCCTCTCCCTGACGGGCGAGGGGGGACGATTGACAGCCGCTTTTGCCCAACAGGAGGCCACCTTCTCGGCAAAACCCCTTCGCCTGCGTCCCCCCTCGCCCGTCAGGGAGAGGGGGACAGGGGGTGAGGCTTCGGAGGGCAGGACGCCGCAACCGCCAAGGAGCCCCTGTATCTAGGAGCTCCGCTGCCGCACCGCCTCGTAAAGCACGGCCGCGGCCGAGGTGGCGATGTTGAGCGAGGCGACGCGTCCGCGCATGGGCAGGCCGATCATGCGGTCGCAGAGCTGGCGGGTGCGGGCCCGCAACCCCTTCTCCTCGCCGCCGAAGAGGAGAACAACCTTGCCCGTGAGATCGAGGTTCCAGGGAGGCTCCCCCGCGGGATCTGTGCCGTAGACCCAGAAGCCTTCCTCCTTGAGGCGCTCGATCTCGACGGCGGAGTTGGTGACGCGCTCGATGGCGAGCCATTCGCTCGCTCCCGCGGCGGTCTTGGAGACGGTGGGCGAGACCGGCGCCGAGCCGCGGTCGCGGATCAGCACGCGGCCGACGCCGGCGCCTTCGCACACCCGCAGCAGGGCGCCGAGGTTGCGCGGGTCCTGCACGTCCTCGAGCAGCACGACGAGGTCCGCATCGCCGGCGGCGGTTTCGCGCTCCTCGGCTCCCTCTCGCACCTCGGCGGCCATGCCGTTGTGGGCCGGTCCCGCGAGCTGGGAGAGGGTCCGCTCGGGCACCACCTCGAAGGCCACGCGATGCCGCCGGCAAGCCTCCTCGATCTCCTCGCGCCGCCGGCCGGTGCGGCCGGCCGAGACGAGCACCCGCACGATCTCATGCGGCCGGTGGCGCAGGGCTTCGCGGACGGGATGGTAGCCGTAGAGGAACAGCTACACCTCCAGGATCTGCTGCTCTTTCTTCTGCAGGGCAGAGCCGATCTCGCCGATGTAGCGGTCGTGGAGCTTCTGGACGTCGTCGAGGCCGCGGCGCTCGTCGTCCTGGCTGATCTCCTTGTCCTTCTCCATCTTCTTCAGCTTGTCGTTGCCCTCGCGGCGGGCCTGGCGCACGCCGTTCCTCGCGTGCTCGGCCATGTCGTGGGCCTTCTTGACAATCTCGCGCCGCCGCTCCTCGGTGAGCGAGGGGATGGGGATGCGGATGACCTTGCCGTCGGAGGAGGGGTTGAGGCCGAGATCGGATTTCATGATGGCGCGCTCGATGGCGCCGCTCTGGCTCGGGTCGTACGGCTGCGCCACGATCAGCGTCGCGTCGGCCACGGAAAGGTTCGCCACCTGGTTCAAGGGCACCGGGCTGCCGTAGTAATCGACGGTGATGCCGTCGAGCAGCGCCAGCGAAGCGCGCCCGGTGCGCAGATGCTTGAGCTCCTGGTGGAAGTGATCCACCGCGTGCTTCATGTGCGTCTCGACTTCCTTGAACAGCTCTTTCATGGTCCCTTCCTCCTGGCGCGTGCGGGAAGATTCTTCCCCGTCCGGCCAAGGCCTGTCAATCGAAGGGGTTGGAGGGCGGACGGCGCTCAGCCGCGCACGATCGAGCCGACGCGCTCGCCGCAGACGACGCGGCGGATGTTGCCGGGGGGCGCGAGGTCGAAGATGGCGATGGGAATGCCGTTGTCGCGGCAGAGGCTGATGGCGGCGGTGTCCATCACCTTGAGGTCCTTCTCCAGCACCTCCTGATAGGTCACCTCGGGCAGCAGCACCGCTTTAGGATCCGTCTCCGGATCGGCGGTGTAGAGGCCGTCCACCCTCGTCGCCTTGAGCAGGATGTCGGCGTGGATCTCGTTGGCGCGCAGGGCCGCGGCGGTGTCGGTGGTGAAGAAGGGATTGCCGGTGCCGGCGGCGAAGATGACGGCGCGATCCTTCTCCAGGTGACGGATCGCACGCCGCCGGATGAACGGCTCGGCGACCTCGCGGATGTCGATCGCCGTCTGCACGCGCGTGGGCACGCCCCGCTTCTCCATGGCGTCCTGGAGGGCGAGGGCGTTGATCACCGTGGCGAGCATGCCCATGAAGTCGCCCGTCACGCGGTCGATGCCGCGGTGGCTGGCCGCGAGCCCGCGGATGATGTTGCCGCCGCCGACGACGATCGCCACCTCGACGCCGAGCGCGTGCACGCTGTGCACCTCGTCGGCGATGGCGGCCACCACGGCCTCGTCGATGCCGAAGGGCTGCTCGCCCATCAAGGCTTCGCCGGAGACCTTGAGGAGGATCCGGCGGTAGGCAGGCGTGCCTGGCTCCATCAGTGGCCCGCCTGGGCCATGACTTCGGCGGCGAAGTCGTCCTTGCGCTTCTCGATGCCCTCGCCGAGCTTGTAGCGGGAGAACCGGCGCACCTGGATGTTCTCGCCGATCTTGCCGACCTTCTCGGCGATGAGCTGGCCGACGGTGTGGTCCGGGTCCTTGACGAACGGCTGCTCGAGGAGGACGAACTCGGAGAAGTACTTCTCGATCTTGCCCTCGACGATGCGCTCGACGACTTTCTCCGGCTTGCCCGAGGCGAGCGCCTGCTCGCGGAAGATCGCGCGCTCGCTCTCCAGCACGTCCGGCGTGACCTCCTCGCGGCGCACGAAGCGCGGATCGGCGGCGGCGATGTGCATGGCGATGTCGCGCACCAGCTCCTGGAACTGGTCGGTGCGGGCCACGAAGTCGGTCTCACAGTTGACCTCGACGAGCACGCCGATCTTGCCGCCGGCGTGGATATAGGAGCCGACGGCGCCTTCGGCCGTCACCCGGCCGGCCTTCTTGGCCGCCGCGGCGAGGCCCTTCTTGCGCAGCGCGTCGACGGCGGCGTCGATGTCGCCCTGCGTCTCGGTGAGGGCGTTCTTGCAGTCCATCATGCCGGCGCCGGTGCGCTCCCGGAGCTCCTTGACCATCTGAGCGGTGATTTCAGCCATGACAGCGTTTCTCCTTGCGAACCGCGAAAGCAGCGGATTGAGTCAGCAGGCAGGTGTAGGGGCAGCCCTGCGTGGCGGCCCCGCCGAGAGGTTCGCCGCCCTCCCACCCAGGGCGGCCACGCAGGGCCGCCCTACAGGTCAGGCCGTGGCGGCGCTCGCCGCGGCGTCCTTGTCGAAAACGGGCACGTCCTTGGCGCGGATCATCGACTCCTCTTCCAGCTTGCCGGCGCCGGCGAGGTAGGCGTCGGCGACGCGCGAGGCGAACAGCCGGATGGCCCGGATGGCGTCGTCGTTGCCCGGAATCGGGTAGTGGATCTGCTCCGGATCGCAGTTCGTGTCGACGATGGCGATCACCGGGATGCCCAGCTTGTTGGCCTCGGAGACGGCGATGTACTCCTTCTTCGGGTCCACCACGAAGAGCGCGTCCGGCAGCTCCTCCATGTCGCGGATGCCCTCGAGGTTCTTCGCCATCTTCTCCCGCTCGCGGTCCAGGCGCAGCTTCTCCTTCTTGGTGAGCGGGCTGTTCTCGTCGGAGAGCCGGGCCTCGATCTCCTTCAGGCGCTCGATGGAGGTGCGCAGGGTGACGAAGTTGGTCAGCGTGCCGCCCAGCCAGCGGTTGGTGACGGAAAACTCGCCGCAGCGGCGCGCCTCTTCGGCGATGGCTTCCTGGGCCTGCCGCTTGGTGCCGACGAAGAGGATGCGCTTGCCCTCGGCGGCGAGGCCGCGCACGAACTCGGCGACCTGATTGAACATCCGCAGGGTCTTCTGCAGGTCGATGATGTAGATCCCATTGCGCTTGCCGAAGATGTAAGGCTTCATCTTCGGGTTCCAGCGCCGGGTCTGGTGTCCGAAGTGGACGCCAGCCTCCAGCAGTTCCTTCATCGTGACTTCTACCAAGATCTCTCCCTTCTGGGCCTTCCTAGCGCTTGCTGAACTGGAACCGGGCGCGGGCGCCCTTCTGGCCGTACTTCTTGCGTTCCTTCTTGCGCGGATCGCGGGTCAGCAGGCCGGCCGACTTCAACCGGTCGCGCAGCTCGGCGTTGTATTCGAGCAGAGCGCGCGAGATGCCGTGCCGGATCGCTCCGGCCTGGCCCGCGCTGCCGCCCCCCGCCACGGTGACGGTGATGTCGAACTTCTCCGCCGTCTCCGTCAGCAGCAGGGGCTGCTTGATGACCATCTTCAGGACTTCGTTGGGGAAGTAGCTGTCGAGCCCGCGGCCGTTGATTTTCACCGCGCCGGCGCCCGGCCGCAGATACACCCGGGCCGCCGCCGTCTTGCGCCGTCCGGTGCCGTAATACTGGACTTGGTTCACTGCGATCTCTCCTTGAGCCGCCGGGTTAGAGGGCGGCGGCCACGTCGTAGGCTTCCGGCTGCTGCGCCTGGTGCGGATGCTCGGAGCCGGCGTAGACCTTGAGCTTGCGGAGCTGCTTGCGGCCCAGCTTGTTCTTCGGCAGCATGCCCCAGACGGCCTCCTCCACCAGCTTGGTCGGCCGGCGCTGCCGCCGCTTGCCGGCGCTCTCGGACTTGAGACCGCCCGGATATCCCGTGTGGTAGTGGTAGATCTTCCGCTCTTCCTTGCGCCCGGTGAGCACTGTCTTCTCGGCGTTGACGACGATCACGAAGTCGCCCGTGTCGATGTGCGGCGCCCAGGTAGGCTTGTGCTTTCCCATCAGCAGTTGCGCCGCCAGCGTCGAGAGGCGGCCCAGGGGAATCCCCGCAGCGTCCAGTACGAACCACCGATGCTCGATCTCGGCGAGCTTCGGGCTGTAAGTCTTCTTCAGCATCTCCAACTCTCCAGTCTGGCTGGGGAAAGAATCGCCGCGATACGGCGCAGGAGCCCCGCCTTCGCGACGCAAAGGACCCATATGCTAGGGCTCCCGGGGAGGATTGTCAAGGACGAACCTACGCCTGGCCGGGGAACAGGTCGGCGACGGCCAGCTCGAAGCCGGCGAGGACGGCCGAGCGCACCGTCTCCCCTTCACCGCCGCGGCACAGCTCCGCATACCCCTTTCCCTTCCCCAGGGCATAGACCACGACCGTCCTGGCGTCGGGGTCTACCATCCAGTACTCGGGGATTCCGGCGTCCTGGTAGGCCTCGAATTTGATCCGGCGGTCGCGGCTCTTGGTGCTGCGCGAAAGGACCTCGACGACCAGATCGGGGACGCCTTGGAAATTCTTGTCCTCCCAGCGAGGCTCGTTGCCCGTCCTGAAGACCACGATGTCCGGCTCGACCGGACTGGCGATACCGAAGGGCAGAAGGACGTCGATAGGAGATCCGATGACAACACCGAGCTTGTTCCTGCGGACGAACGTCGCGAGCTGGAAGGAAAGCTCTCCTACGACGAGCTGGTGCTTGATGAAAGGCGCCGCCGTCACGTAGAGGACCCCCCGGATGACCTCATAGCGGTTGCCGTCATCCGGCAGACGCAGATAATCCTCGTACGTCCATCGTCCCTGAGCGGGCCAATTCCGTCCGTCCTCGCGGTCAGGCAGGCTCCT
Organism: Thermoanaerobaculia bacterium; assembly: GCA_044868005.1. GTDB lineage: Bacteria > Acidobacteriota > Thermoanaerobaculia > Multivoradales > UBA5704 > DATARR01. Next base: position 6,132 of record JBIOVX010000279.1, read on the forward strand.
CGTGTATGCGGGTTCGGCCATCGACTGCTCCTTTCTTATCCTACACGATCCTCCCCTCCAGCCGGGATACACTCTCCCAATGGCCGAGACGTCCACCGTCCCGCTCGACAAATCGGGGAGGGCCATCCGCGACATGTTCGCGGGGGTGGCGCCGCGGTACGACCTGCTCAACCATCTGCTGACGGCGAGCCTGGACGTGCTGTGGCGCAAGCGGGCCGCGGCGGTGCTGGACCTGCCCCAAGGCGCTCCGACGCTCGACCTGTGCTGCGGCACCGGCGATCAGGCTGTGGCGCTGGGGAGCCGCGGAGCGCGGGTGGCGGCGGCGGATTTCTGCGTTCCCATGCTGGCTCTCGCCCGGCGGAAGTTTTCGCGTCTCGCCGCGCCACGCCCGCAGGCCCTCGCCGCCGACGCCCTGGCGCTCCCCTTTCCCGTCCGGTCCTTCCAGGGCGCCACCGTCTCCTTCGGCCTGCGCAACGTGGCGGACCTCGACGCCTCCCTGCGCCAGCTCGCCGCCGTGCTGCGCCCCGGCGGCAAGCTGGTGGTCCTCGAATGCGCCATTCCGCGCTGGCAGCCGCTCAAGGGCCTCTATCTCTTTTACTTCCTCCGCCTGCTGCCATGGATCGGCCGGCTGATCTCGCCGCGCGGATCGGCCTACACCTATCTGCCGAACTCCGTGCTCGGCTTCCCGCAGCGGCAGGAATTTCTCGACCGGATGGCGGCAGCGGGCTTCACGGACGTCGCCTGGGAGGATCTCTCCGGCGGCACCGTCTGTATCTACCAGGGGAGGATCCCGGGGTGACCCGCCTGCTCGACGGCAAGGCGGTGGCCGCCGAGATCCGCGCCGAGGTGGCGGCCGGCGTCCGCGACCTGGCCGCGGCCGGCGCCCGCCCGCCGCAGCTCGTCGCCGTGCTGGTGGGGGAAGACCCGGCCTCCGAGGTCTACGTGGGCAGCAAGGTGCGCGGCTGCGCCGAGGTCGGCATGCTGAGCCGCACGCTCCGCCTCTCCGCCGGTGCCTCGGAGCCGGAGCTGCTGGCGGCCCTCGACGAGCTGAACGGCGATGACTCGGTGGACGGCATCCTGGTGCAGCTCCCCCTGCCGCCGCAGATCCCCGCCCGGCGCGTCCTCGAGCGGATCTCGCCGCAGAAGGACGTGGACGGCTTCCACCCCGTCAACGTCGGCCGCCTGTGGCTGGACGAGGAGGGCTTCACCCCCGCGACGCCCACTGGCATCGTCGCTCTCCTGAAGCGCAGCGGGATCACGCTCGGAGGCCGGAGAGCAGTCATCGTGGGGAGGAGCGCCATCGTCGGCAAGCCCATGGCGGGCCTGCTGCTGCGCGAGCACTGCACGGTCACCGTCTGCCACTCCCGCACCGCCGATCTCGCCGCCGTCACGCGCGAGGCGGACCTGCTGGTGGCGGCCATCGGCCGCGCCGGCCTGCTCGGGCCGGACCACGTGCGCGAGGGCGCGGTAGTGGTGGACGTGGGGATGAATCGCCTCGCCGACGCCGCCGAAGCGGAGCGCCTGTTCCCCGGCGATGAGATCCGGCGCCAACAAGTGACGAATCGGGGCTACACTCTGGTAGGCGACGTCGACTTCACGCGCGTGGCTCCCAAGGCCGCCGCGATCACGCCCGTGCCCGGAGGCGTCGGCCCGCTCACCGTAGCCATGGTCCTCGCCAATACCCTCAAGGCCGCCCAGCGGCGCCAAGGACGCTCCACGGCACCATGAGCCGCCGCGCCCTCCGCATCGGCCTCACCGGCGGCCTCGCCAGCGGCAAGTCGACCGTGGCTGGCTGGCTGCGCGACGCGGGCTTCGAGGTGGTCGACGCCGACCGCCTGGTAGCCGAGCTCTACCAGCCGGGAGGCGAGGGCGCCGCGGCGGTGCGCACGCTCTTCGGCCCCGAGATGCTGGACGCGAACGGAGCCGTGGACCACGCCAAGGTGGCCGCCCGGGTGTTCAGCGATGCCGAGGCGCGCCGCGCGCTGGAGGCGGCCGTCCATCCCCTGGTGCGGAAACGCTTCGGCGAGCTGGCAGCCCCGGCGAAGGACGTCATCGTGCTCGAGGCGGCGCTCCTCGTCGAGGCCGGCTATGCTCCGGACTTCGATTTCATCGTCACCGTCGAGGCGCCTTGCGAGACGCGCCACGAGCGCGCGGTGGCCAAGGGCATGGATCCCGACTCCGCCCGCAGCCGGCTGCTTGCCCAGGGAGATGGCGATGAGCGGCGGGAGGCGGCCCACCGGGTGATCGACAATTCCTGGGACGTGCAGCACCTCCGCCGGCAGACCGACGAGCTGATCGAGGAGCTGCGCCGGCTGGCAGCCGAGCGGTGATCCCCTTCGTCCTCGTCACCGGCAACCCCGGCAAGATCGCCGAGGCGCGCACCGCCCTCGGCACCGACATCGAAGCCGTCGAGGTGAACCTCCCCGAGATCCAGTCGCTCGATTACCGCGAGGTGCTGCGGGCCAAGGCGGAAGAGGCCTGGCGCCGGGTCGGCCGGCCCCTGATCGTCGAAGAGGCCGGCCTCGATCTCGCCGCTCTCAACGGCTTTCCCGGTCCGCTCGTCAAGTGGATGCTCGAGGCGGTAGGCGCCGAGGGGATCGCCCGCACGGCCGCCGCCCTCGGGGAGACCAGGGCTTCGGCGCGCTGTTTTCTCCTCTTCAAGGATGGAGAACGGGAGGTCGTGGCCGAAGGGAGGACGGAGGGCACCCTCGTCCTCCCCGGCCGCGGCACGCACGGCTTCGGGTGGGACCCGGTCTTCCTGCCGGACGGCTCCGCTCAGACCTTCGCCGAGCTCGCCGGCGCCGAGAAGGACGCGGTGAGCCACCGCGGCAAGGCGTGGCGGGCGCTGAAGGCCGTCCTGGAGCGAGGCTCGCAGTGACTAGGGAATCGTCACGGTCCGGGTCTTGGGATCCCAGCTCCCCTTGAGCTTCAGGGCCGCCACGAACTCGCGCAGCCCGAAGTAGATTTCTCCGTCGCGTTCCAGGGCAGGTACGGTGCTGTCCTGGCCGATCGCCCGCAACACGACGTCGTCCCCCACCTGGCTGACCACGGTCCAGCCGAAGGCCTCCCCGACGCTGCCGGTGCTCAGGAAAGCGTTCTCGTTGGCGATGAAGGCATCGGTGAATTTCTTGCCCTGGAGCATTACGGTGACCGAAGCGGGAGTCTCCTCGGCTAGCTCGTCGCCGTGATCGAGGAAGTTCTGGACCAGAGAGCGGAAGAAATTGCCCACTTGCGTTTGGCCCATGCCGGGATCCCAGGGGAGGACCATCGGATCCCACTTGCCCTTCTGCGTGATTCCAAGATTCGCCTGCACCTCGCCGTGGCCCAGCACCGTGCCCGGGGTCACCGGGATCTGATAGGCGCGGCACAGCTCCGCCACCACCTGGGCCATCGTTCGCCACTGAAGCTCCAGCATCGGGGAAGGGCCGGGAGAGAATGGCTTCTCGACGGCACCGGCCATGGAGCAGGCCGACACGCCGATCGAGCCCGTGTTGGCGCCCAACGTGTGCGCGGCGTAGACACCATCGCCGGTCGAGACATTGTCGGCGATCGAGTGCGTGCCGCGCACCAGCCGGCCGTCTTTCTCGACCAGGATGTGGTAGTGCGCTTTGTCGAGCTGGCTCGCGCGGTGCCCCCCTGCCGTCCAGTGGCAGATGATCCGTTTCATCGAACAGCTCGGCATCCACTCCTTCTTGACCAGTGCCATGGGCTTGCTCCTCTTGACCGGAGATCTCTCAGGTTATCATGAATCTCCCAAGGTCACTCCCGCCATCAGCCACAGCATCACCGCCTTCTGCACGTGCAGGCGGTTCTCCGCCTCGTCGAAGATGCGGCTCTGGCGGCCGTCCGCCACTTCGGCGGCCACCTCTTCGCCGCGATGGGCCGGCAAGCAATGGAGGAAGACCGCGTCGGGACGAGCGCGGGACATCAACGCCGCATCGACCATGAAGCCCTGGAATGCCTTGAGACGCTCCTGCGCTTCCGCCTCCTGTCCCATCGAGGCCCAAACGTCGGTCTCGACGCAGGAGGCGCCCTCGACGGCCTCGGCGGGATCGTTCGTCAGCGTGACCTTCGTGCCGGCGGCCGCAGCGTCCTGGCGGGCGAGGTCGGCGTAGTGCGGCTTGACCTCATACCCTTTTGGCGAAGCGACCGCCACGTCCATCCCTACCTTGGCGGCGCCGAACATCAGCGAGTGCGCCATGTTGTTGCCGTCGCCGATGTAGGCCAGCTTGCGGCCGCGCAGGACCTCGAGGCCGCCGAAGACCTCGGAGAGCGTGAAGTAGTCGGCCAGCGCCTGGCAGGGGTGGAGGTCGTCCGTCAGGCCGTTGATGACGGGCACCGAGCCGTACGCCGCGAGGTCAAGCACCGTCTGATGGGCGAAGGTGCGCGCCATGATGCCATTCACGTAACGCGAGAGCACCTGCGCCGTGTCCGAGATCGGCTCGCCGCGGCCGAGCTGGATGTCGCGGCTGGAGAGGAAGAGCGCGTGACCGCCCATCTGCGCCATGCCCACCTCGAAGCTTACGCGCGTGCGGGTGGAAGACTTCTCGAAGATCATGCCGAGCGTCTTGCGGTGCAGGTGGTCCTCGTACTTTTCGGGATGTGCCTTGACCTCGGCGGCGAGCCGGAAGAGGCCGGCCACCTCGGCCGCGGAGAGGTCGTGAATCGAGATCAGATGGCGCGGCATGCAACCTCCTTAGGAAAAAATGTAGGGGCG
>JBIOVX010000280.1:0-21344 GCA_044868005.1 Thermoanaerobaculia bacterium
CGCGTTTTTCTTCTATTTTTCTTGTTCCCCTCTCTCCCTCTGGGAGAGAGGGGTTAGGGGAGTGAGGGCTTCGGAGGGCAGACCGGTGAAAAATTCACAGGCCCTTCCCCTCCTTATCGCCGCGGCGCTAGCGCTCCTCACCCTCTTCGCGTTCCTGCCGGTGCTGGGCAACGGCTTCTTTCTCCTCGACGACGGCCTCTATGTCACCCGGAACGCCTGGGTGCGGCAGGGGATCACCCTTTACGGCCTCGCCCGGATGTGGGTCGCCAATGTCGCCAACAACTGGCATCCCCTGACGATGCTCTCCCACATGGTGGACTGCCAGCTCTTCGGCCTCGTGCCGGCGGGCCATCACCTCACGAGCCTCCTCCTGCATCTCGCCAACGTCCTGCTGCTGTTCGCGGTCTTGCGGCAGCTCACCGGAACCCTTTGGCGGAGCGCCGTTGTTGCAGCGCTTTTCGCCGTCCATCCGGTCCACGTGGAGTCCGTGGCCTGGGTGGCCGAGCGCAAGGACGTGCTGAGCGCCTTCTTCTGGATCCTGGCGATGAGTTGCTATGGGCGCTACGTCCGCCAGCCTTCTCGCGGCCGTTATCTAGCCGTTTTCCTCGCGATGCTCCTGGGCCTCCTGGCCAAGCCGATGGTGGTCACCCTGCCGTTCGTCCTCCTGTTGATGGACGTCTGGCCTCTCGAGCGCTTGCGCTTCGAGCCTGGCTGGGGCCGCCGGCTGGCGGTCCTGGCTCGCGAGAAGCTGCCTCTCCTGGGCCTCTCGGCGGCGGCGAGCCTGATCACTCTGTACTGTCAGACGACCAGTATCGCCGACCTGCAGCTCGTCTCCTGGCGTCTTCGCCTTGCCAACGTCGCGGTCTCTTACGCGGCCTATCTGGGAAAGCTGCTTCTGCCCCGAAACCTGGCCGTCTTCTACCCCCTCCCGCTCGAGATCGCGGTCTGGAAAGCGCTGGCGGCCGCCGCCGGGATCGCCGCACTGACGGCGCTCGCGCTCTGGAAGGCCCGGCAGGCACCGTGGCTGCTCGTCGGCTGGCTGTGGTTCCTGGGGACGCTCGTGCCGGTGATCGGCCTCGTCCAAGTGGGCCGCCAGGCCATGGCGGACCGCTACACCTATCTTCCTTCGATCGGTCTTTTCCTTGCGATCTGCTGGGGATTACCGGAGCTTGTGGGAAGCAGCGCGGTGCGGCGCGGCCTTCTCGCCGCAGCCTCGGTGGCGGTGATTCTCGCATTCACGGCCGCCACTCGGGCGCAGGTGCGCCACTGGGCGGACAGCCTCACCCTGTTCCAGCACGCGGTGGAGGTGACCGAGGGCAACTACGTGGCCCACCTCGGATTGGCGAAGACCTTCATGCAACAGAAGGACTGGACCCGTGCGGCGGAGCATTACCGGGAGGTGCTGCGTCTGAGGCCGGGGCTGCGCGAGGCCCGGCGCGGGTTGGAGCAGGCCTTGAAAGAGGCGGCCCGGCGTAGAAGGGCGTTATAGGATGGCGGGCCATGAAGACGCTGAGGAGCTACGTAGGTGGGAGTTGGCACGAAGCGAAATCGGGCTTCACGACCCTGGTCGATCCTTCGACCGAGGAGGAGATCGCCCGCGCGTCGAGCGAGGGCATCGACTTCGGCGCGGTGCTCGACCATGCGCGCGAGCACGGCGGCTCGGCCCTGCGGGCGATGACCTTCGCCCAGCGCGCCGCGCTGCTCAAGGAAATGTCCAGGGTGCTGCGCGAGCACCGCGACGAGTTGCTCGACCTCTCCGCACGCAATACCGGTACGACGCGTCCGGACGGCTCCTTCGACGTCGATGGCGCCTCCGGCACGCTCGCCTATTACGCGAGCCTGGGCAAGGGCTTGGGCGAACGCGCCTTCCTCAGCGAGGGCGAGGGAGTCCAGCTCGCCAAGACGGAAGGCTTCTACGGGCGGCACATCCTGGTGCCCCGGCCCGGCGTCGCCGTCCACATCAACGCCTTCAACTTCCCCGCCTGGGGTTTCGCCGAGAAGGCTGCCTGCGCGCTGCTCGCCGGCATGCCGGTGATCACCAAGCCGGCCACGGCGACGGCCATGGTCACCAAGCGCTGCATCGAGCTCCTCGTCGAGGCGGGCGTCCTTCCCGACGGTGCTCTGCAGCTCATCGTCGGCTCAACGGGAGATCTTCTCGACCGCCTCGGCCCGCAGGACGTCCTGGCCTTCACCGGCTCGGCGGACACCGCCCGCAACCTGCGCTCGCGAGGCAATCTCCTCGCCGCCAACACGCGGGTGAACGTGGAGGCCGACAGCCTGAACGCGGCGGTCCTGGGACCCGACGTGCAGGACGGGTCCGCCACGTTCGGCCTCTTCCTCAAGGACGTGGTCCGCGAGATGACGCAGAAGACCGGCCAGAAGTGCACCGCCGTGCGGCGCATCCTGGTTCCTTCAGGACAGATCGACGCCGTGCAGGACGCCCTCGTCGCCAAACTGAGCGAGGTCGTCGTGGGTAATCCGGCGGACCCCGCAGTGAGGATGGGTCCGCTCGCCACGGCCGATCAGCTCGCGGATACGCTACGTGGCATCGGCGAGTTGAAGGAGGCGGCGAGGATCGTCCATGGCACCGGTGAACGCACCGACGGCGCCGGCGCTCCTGCTGGAAAAGGATTCTTTTTGCAGCCGACCCTGCTTCGCGGCGACGACGCCCGGAACGCCGGTCCGGTCCACCAGCGAGAGGTCTTCGCTCCCGTCGCCACGCTCCTGCCCTACGACGGCGGCGCCGGCGACGCGGCGGAGATCGTGGCGCTGGGCGGCGGCACCCTGGTGACCTCGGCCTACACGGACGACACGGCCTGGGCCGGAGATTTCGTTGCAAGAGGAGGGGGCGGCACCGGCCGCATCTACATCGGTTCCGAGTCTTCCGCGGCGGACGCTCCCGGCTCCGGCGCCGCGCTGCCGCAGACGCTGCACGGCGGTCCCGGCCGCGCCGGCGGCGGAGAGGAGCTGGGCGGGCTGGTTGGCGTAAAGCTTTACCTACAGAGAGTGGCCGTCCAGGGGAGCAAAACCCTCGTGGACGGACTGGTGGAGGCCTGATGGACACCGACCGCAGTCTCCGCGATCACCTCCTCGAGCTGCTGCGCGGCCGCAGTGCCCATCTGGATTTCGACAAGGCGATCGGCGGCTTGCCGTCCGATCTCCGAGGCGCCAAGGCGCCGGGACTGCCTCATACGATCTGGCAGCTTCTGGAGCACCTCAGGCTCGCCCAGTGGGACATCCTGGACTTCAGCCGCAACCCGGACTATGCCGAGCGCGAATGGCCGAAGGATTACTGGCCGGAGACGGAAGCTCCGCCAGACGATGCCGCCTGGGACCCGAGTATCGAGTCCTTCCGGCGCGATCTTCAGGCGATGAAAGATCTCGTCGCCGATCCGCAGACCGATCTCCACGCGAAGATCCCCTGGGGCAACGGCCAGACGATCCTCCGCGAAGCCATGCTGGTGGCCGACCATAACGGCTACCATCTGGGGCAGATCGTCTGCGTGCGGCAGGCGCTGGGGGCGTGGGAGTAGGCCAAGTGCTAGAATCTTCTGGTGATCCGGGCCGTCGTCGACACGAACGTGCTGTTCGAAGGCCTGACGCGGCTGGGTTCGGCGGCTGAGATTGTCGATGCTTGGATTGAGAGACGGTTTCGTCCCTGCGTCTCGACCGCATTGGCTCTGGAATACCAGGATGTCCTTTCGAGAAAGCTGGGAAAAGCGCGCGTGGAATCCGCACTGTTGGCACTTCAGGCACTGTTGACTCGTTGCGAGTTCGTGCCTATCTATTTCAGCTATAGGCCGATGAGCCGAGATCCCGGCGATGACTTCATCGTGGATTGCGTCCTGAACAGTCGCGCAGTCTTGGTGACGAGTAATATCAAGGATTTCGCTGAACCCTCGCGGCATTTAGGGTTCAAGGTGCTTCAACCTTCGGAGTTCATACCTCTCCTGGAGGCCCGACAATGAGCCAACTAACCCTCGATCTTCCTGACACCCTCCGAACGGAGCTGGAACGCCAGGCCGAACGCGAGGGCGTGCCACTCCAGCACTACATCCTGTACTCCTTGACCCGCTTCGTCACTGCTTCCGATCTGGTGTCGCAGAAGGCCACTTTTGAGGAGATGACGACCCGCTATCCCCAGGATCAGGCGGAAGCGGCGTTGCAGAGCCTTCTCTCTTCGCGGCGGGCTTCCTAGTCCTACAGCATCTCCAGGTTCGCGAACTTCGCCACCAGCTTCCGCTTTCCGGACTTCTCGAAGAACACGGTGAGGCGGGCCTCGTCTCCCTCTCCCTCCATTTCCAGCACGACGCCGGCGCCCAGCGTCGGATGGCGGACGCGGCTGCCACGCCGGATCGTGCGGCGGGGTACCGCTAAGTCCGGCTCGGGAACGACTTGACGGGTCGGCGGCCGGCTGGGACTGGACGGCTGAAAAACGGGCGCGGCGGTCCGGGGAGGCATCGAGGGTGCGCTTGCGGCGCGGCCCTGGCCGCCACCGAAGAACGAGTACACGCTTTGGGCCCGCGCATCAGGCCGTCCATACGAGAAGAGGTCCGGGCTCGCGTGAACGTCCAGGAGCTTGTCCGGCAATTCGGCTAGGAAGGGCGATTCCGCCTGGTCCTGATAGCGGCCCGCCATCCGCCGGCGGCGGCAGCAGGAGAGGAAGAGCCGCTCGCGGGCGCGGGTCATGCCGACGTAGAGGAGGCGGCGCTCCTCCTCGATGTCCTCGCGCGCGCCCTGGGAGTTGAAGTGAGGCAGCAGGCCGTCCTCCAGGCCCGCCACCACCACGGCCTTGAATTCCAGGCCCTTGGCGCTGTGGAGCGTCATCAGCGAGACGCCCTTCTCGGACTGCAGAGTGTCCAGGTCCGTCACCAGCGCCACGTGATCGAGGAAGGCCGTCAGGAGATCCTCATCGCTGCCGCGGTTGTAGCTGTTCTCTTCCGTGAATTCCTGAGCGGCGGAGAGGAATTCGTTGATGTTTTCGAGACGCGCCAGGTCCTCCGGGTCGTCGTCCTTGTACAGGTCGGTGTAGCCCGTTGCCTCCAGCAGACGGTCGAGGAGTGCCGGCAGCGGCAGCTCGGCGGCGGTGTGTTGCAGGCCGACGATGAGGTCGCGGAATTTACGGAGCGCCGTGGCACTGCGGGCCGGCAGGGTCCCGAGGTCGTCCAGGTAGAGCACGTCCCACAGCGGCTGGCCGAGCTGGACGGCGCGGTCGCGCAGCAGCTCGAGCGTCGATTTGCCGATGCCGCGCGGCGGTTGGTTGACGATGCGCATCAGCGAGAAGTTGTCGCGCGGATTGCGCAGCACCCGCAGGTAGGCCACCAAGTCCTTGATCTCGGCGCGGTCGTAGAACCTCACGCCGCCGACGAGGGAGTAGGGGACCTCCTTCGCCAGCAGCTCATCTTCAATGGCGCGGGTCTGGGCGTTGGTGCGCACCAGGATCGCCATGTCCGACAGGCGAAAGTTGCCCCGCAGCCGCTGGAGGGTCTTGAGGATCCAGCCCGCCTCGTCCACCTCGTCGCTCGCCCTGTAGAGCTCCACTTTGGGGCCGGCGCCGGTGTCGGTCCAAAGGCGCTTGCCGCGGCGGTTCACGTTGTGGGCGATCAGCGCTCCCGAGACGTCGAGGATCGTCTGCGTCGAGCGGTAGTTCCGCTCCAGCTTGCGCACCGCGGCGTTCGGGAAGCTCGCCTCGAAGTCCAGGATGTTGTTGAGGTCGGCGCCGCGCCAGCGGTAGATGCCCTGGTCCTCGTCGCCCACGGCGGTCAGGTTGCCGTTCTCGCCGGCAAGCTCCTGGATCAACCGGAGCTGGGCGTGGTTGGTGTCCTGGTACTCGTCGACGAGGAGGAACCGGGTGCGGTAGCGGATCCGCTCGCGCAGCTCCAGGTCGGTGGACAGCAGCTTGACCGAGAGCGAGATGAGATCGTCGAAATCCACGCCGGAGGCCTGCGCGAGAAGGCCCTGGTAGCGCCGGTAGAGGGCGGACACTTTTTTCTCGAAGAAGTTCTGGGCCCGCGCCTCGTAGGCGGCGGGATCGATCAGCCGGTTCTTGGCCGAGCTGATCTGGGCGAGCACCGAGCGGGGAGAGAAGGCGGTCTCCGAGAGCCCCTCGCCGGCGAGGGCTTCCTTGACCAGTCCGAGCTGGTCGGCGGCGTCCAGGATGTGGAAGTCGCGCCGCAGCCCGACGCGCTCGCCGTAGCGGCGGAGCAGGATGAGGCCGTAACGGTGGAACGTCCCCACGGAGGTGGGCAGCGGATGGATGCCCAGCAGGTCCTCCACCCGCTCGCGCATCTCGCCGGCCGCCTTGTTGGTGAAGGTCATGGCGGCGATATAGCCGGGATCGACGCCCATCTCCTCGATCAGCCAGAAGATGCGGTAGGTGATGACCCGGGTCTTGCCGGACCCCGCGCCGGCCAGCACGAGCTGCGGCCCCTCGCCGTGCGTGACGGCGGCGACCTGCTCCGGGTTGAGCTGACGTTCGAGCTCGAGCGAGACGGCCTGCTTCACGCCGGAAGTTTGTCCGAGGAGGTGGGGAGTAGGCAAGGTGGAGCAGGAACCAAACGCGTCTCGACGGTGGGTGTAGAACCGAGGTCCTCAGGCAGCTCGATCGAGGGAACCAGCTCCACCGGTGACGCCGCCTGCTCGTACATCCTCCAGAATCGTCGAGGCGCGGGACTGTAACCAGTGAAGGGTTCGACGCCGATCTGGCGGCTGGCAGCGAACAGAACAGTCAGCCAGCGCTGAATCTCGGTCGGAACGTCCTCGACGCGTCGGACCGGAGTCGCGAAGTCGTAGTCCAGTCCTTGGACGATCCACCACGGGTCCTCCCGGAAAACGACGGCTCGAATCGTCTGTGGGATCATGGGTCACCTCCGGGACCATTCTACGTATCCAGCCCTTCCGGGAATGCCGCGCCCGCGAATCCGCTTAGGATAGAGGCAGGCGCCGGGAGCGCCAGGCCCGTATAACAAGTCCCGCCGCGAGAGGCGGCCACCCGAACGAACCGAGGAACCCTCCATGAAGCCCGTCGAGATCTGCAACGTGCTGTCCCAGAGCGTCATCGGCCAGGAGGAGACGCTGCGCTTCGTCTCCGTGGCCATCTTCAAGCATCTCCAGGGGGAGAAGTACGGCAACCTCCTGCTCATCGGCAACTCGGGGACGGGCAAGACCACGATCATGCGGGCCATCGAGGCGCTCTACCACGCCCACGAGGAGTTCGAGGAGTACCGGGTGGTGCTCATCATGAACGCCAACACCCTCGCCACCGAGGACGGCTCGGTGGACACCAGCCGCCTGTTCGCCCGGCTCGAGGAGCGCACCCGGCAGGTGCTGGGCGAGGGCGCGACCGCCGAGCAGATCGGCCGCGCCATGGAGCGGGCCACCGTCTGCCTCGACGAGATCGACAAGGTCTCCGGCATGATCGGCGGCAAGCCCTACGTGACCGGCATCAACATTCAGCAGGCCGTGCTGACCCTCATCGAGGGGGAGCGCGTGCCGCTGCGCATCACCGCGCCGAAGAATGGGGTGCTGGAGTCGACCAGCGTCTGGATCGACACCGGCAAAATGCTCTTCCTCTGCGCCGGCGCCTTCGAGACGCTCTACGACCAGGTCTTCCAGCGCGTCGTCTCGCCGAAGAGCGGCATCAAGCTTCCCACCACCACGACCTACATCAACGGCAAGATCACCATCCGCGAATACTTCACCCTGCGCCACCACTTCCGGCCGGAGGACCTCTTCGAGTACGGCATGCAGCCGCAGTTCCTCTCGCGGTTCGACAACGCGGTGATCCTGGAGGATCTCACCGCCGCCACCCTGGCGCGCATCTTCAGCGAGCCCAGGGAGGGCGTGCTCCAGGTCTCCCAGAACTTCTTCCAGAAGTACGGCATCACGCTGGAGATCACGGATGACGCCGTGCAGAGGATCGCCGAGGAGGCGGCCAAGAGCAGCCGCATCGGCGCCCGCGCCCTGAAGTCGATCTACGGCCGCATCATCAAGCCCTTCGAGTTCGATCCCTTCTCGCGCGAAGAGGTGCAGTCGCTCAACGGCGGCAGCGGGCCGTACCGGCTGGTGATCGACGACAAGCTGGTGGCCGAGTCGCTGAAGCCGGCGGTGTAGGGGAAGCCTCCTGGGAGCGCCGGCGTCCTCGCCGGCTCTTTCCTGGTTTCTGTTATGGATCTTGGTTAGGCCGGCGGGACGCCGGCGCTCCCAGGTCTCGAAGGGCATCACCGTGCGCTAAAATCAACCTCTATGATGTCCCCCGCTCCAACCCCGATCATCGACGCCGACACCCGCGACCGGACGATCCAACGCCTCCTCGACCGCCACGCCCCCGAGCACGCCGGCCGCATCCGGCGCGGCGTCGAGCAGGCGGCGCAACGCTGGTGGGCCGAGGACGGCGACGCCGAGGCGTTCACCAGCTTCTGTGAATCCCACTTCCTGGCTGATTCCGAGGCCCTCGCGGCCACCTTCCGCCGGCTGGAAGGAATCTTCGAGCAGATCGAGGGCCACCTTCACGAGGTGCGGCGGGAGCTGACCGCGCCCATCGATCTCGACACCGGCCCGCTGCTCGCGGCGGACCGGCTCCTCGTCGAGCTGGACCTCACGGCGCACGTAAGCGAGGACCTCTTCCGCACCCGGACGGCCTTCCTCGCCCTCCTCAATTTCCCCCTCCACACGCTGGGAGAGCGCTTGGCGGAAGGGCCGGGCTGGGACCGCGAAACCTGGGCGCGCTCCCGCTTCATGGACCGCTTCGCCCTGCGCGTTCCCGCCGCGGTGCAGCAGGAGATCACCCGCGTCTTCACGGCGACCGAGCAGTACGTCACGGGCTACAACATCCGCCTGGACCGCATCGTCACGCCGGCTGGGGAGCGGCTCTTTCCGGAAGGCCTGCGGCTGATCAGCCACTGGGGCCTGCGGGATCAGCTCGCCTCGTATTACGTCGCCGCCGATCCAGCGGGGCTCGCCCGCCAGCGGACGATCCAGCGGATCATGGAGCGCATCGTCCGCCAGGAAATCCCGGCGGCGGTCCTCGACAATCCGGACGTCCTGTGGGACCCCGAAACCAATACCGTGCGCTTGGCGGAGAGCTCGGGGAATGGCGACCGGGACCTCGCCGCCCGCGAGCCCGACGCCCGCTACGCCGCCCTCCTCGACGTCTTCCATTCCGTGCGCCAGGCCGATCCCTACAGTCCCGCCGAGCCGAGCTACATCGTCCGCCGCTTCGAGCGGGACCGCCAGATCCCGGAGGAGGAGGTCGCGGCGCTCCTGATCTCGGTGCTGGATTCGCCGGAGGTCAGGAACCTCGCGCGGCTCATCCAGAGCCGCCTCGGCCGGCCGCTCGAGCCGTTCGACATCTGGTACTCCGGCTTCAAGTCGCGCGGCGAGCATCCGGAAGCGGAGCTCGACGACGCCGTGCGCACCCGCTATCCCGATCTCGCCGCTTTCGCCGCGGGACTGCCGGAGCTGCTCGATCGGCTGGGCTTCCCCCCTGTCCGCGCGGAATGGCTCGCCGAGCGTATTGTGGTGGATCCCGCACGGGGCGCCGGTCACGCTTTGCCGGCTCTGCGGCGGGAGGACCAGGCCCACCTGCGGACGCGGGTGCCCTCGGGCGGCATGGATTACAAGGGCTACAACGTGGCGATGCACGAGCTCGGCCACAACGTCGAGCAGGTCTTTTCCCTCAACGGCATCGACCACTGGTCTCTCGCGGGCGTGCCGAACACCGCCTGCACGGAAGCGTTCGCCTTCATCTTCCAGCATCGCGATCTGGAGATGCTGGGGCTGCGCTCCGCGGCGGATGCGGACGCCTGGCGCCGCGAGACGCTGGCCGTTCTCTGGAACACCTACGAGATCGCCGGCGTCTCGCTCGTGGACATGGGGGTCTGGAACTGGATGTACCGTCACCCGGACGCCACGCCCGCCGAGCTGCGGGAGGCGGTGCTCGCCATCGCGCGGGAGGTGTGGAACCGCCACTTCGCCCCGGTTTTCGGCGTGCGCGATGCGGACATTCTGGCGATCTACTCCCACATGATCGTCTATGGCCTCTACCTGCCGGACTACGCGATCGGCCACATCCTGGCCTTCCAGATCGCCCGCAAGCTGCGGCAGGGAAACTTCGGCGTCGAGATCGAGCGCATCGCCCGCCAGGGAGCGCTCACTCCCGACGCCTGGACTCGCGGCGCTGTCGGCGGTCCGCTCTCCGCCGCGGCTCTGCTGGCTGAAGCGAGGGAAGCGATGGCGGCGGAAGAGCAAGCCGTCTCTTCTCTTTCCCTCGCCGGAGAAATCCTATGAAGCTGCCCATCCGTCTGACCCTGATGGCCCTCCTCCTCTGTGCGTCCGCGGTCCGGGCGCAGCCGGAGGTCGACGTCACCAAGCACGACATGCATCCCTTGATCCAGCTCCACGCCACAGGCGCCACCATCGCTGGAGCTCCCTTCGAATCCGACGTCTTTATCTACCGCGGCGGTCCGACGTTCCTCGCCTATACCCAGGCCCCGGATTCAACCCGAGTGGCGCGAGGAGTTGCGACGCCGCAGCAGTTGATGACCCTCAACCAGGCCTTGACCGCCGCGAGAGTCGGCCAGCAGCGCGGCAACTGCGGCCAGCCTGCTCCCGATTACGTCGAACAGTACGCTCTCACCTGGAACGGCGCCAAAGGGCGGCTCAGGATGATCGTGACTGGCGGGGACTACAGCGACTGCCCCGCGGACGTCATCCGGATCTTGAACGCCACCTGCGAGTTCATCTGGTCGGTCCTCGGGCCTTCGCCCGAGGTTTGCACGCCGCCCGCGCCGTGATTTCCTGGGAGCGCCGGCATCCTTGCCGGCTGTAGTTTTCTTGGGCGGATAGACCGGCAAGGATGCCGGCGCTCCCAGATCCCCAACACTTTTCCTACCTCGCGCGTCTACACGGTTGTGAACCCACCGTTGACGACGAGCGCCATCTTGGACCAACGCCAGAGCCAGACCGCAACGGATCGCCTGGCCCGGCTCTTCGACGCGCACCACGAGCGTCTCTTCCGTCTGGCCCGCCGCCTCTCGGCGGATCGCGAGGAGGCGCGCGACCTGGTGCAGGAGACCTTCCTGCGGGTGGCGCGCCGGCCGGGCGCGGTGCCGCCGGGCGAAGGGCCTGGCGAGGCCTGGCTGGTGCGCATCCTCGTCAACCTCTGCCGCGACCGCCATCGCCGGACGGGCGTCCGCACGCGCGTCCACGAGTCGTTGCGGCGGCAGGAGGAAACGGCGCACCCCGAGGGCGCGGCGGTGGCGCGCGCCACGGTGCAGGCCGCACTGGCCCGGCTCTCGCCGCGCCGGCGGGCGGCCATCGTGCTGCATGAGATCGAAGGGATGCCCGCGCGCGAGGTGGCCCGGCTGCTGGGAATCGCCGAGGTCACCGTGCGCTGGCACCTGTTGGCCGCCCGCCGCGAGCTCGCGAGCCTCCTGCTCGCGGGAGCGGCCGAGGAGGTTGGGAAATGAAAGACGAGATCCGAGACGAACGGCTGCGGCTGATGCTGCGCGAGGCGGACCCCTCCGAGGACGACGCCGGCTTGACGATGGAAGAGGTCCGCGACATGCGCCGGACCGTGCTGAGGGCGATCCCTGAGACAAGCCGGCGCTGGGTGCTTTCTCCCGTGCTGGCCGGCGTAGTGATGGCGGCCCTCCTTGCGATCGTGGTGATCCTGCTGTGGCCCCGCCCGGAAGCGACGGCGCCACAGCCTTCGGCGCCTCCGAGGATCGCGGTGAAGGAACCGGTCACGGACGTGAAGCGCACGGACGTGAAGAGCACGGACAAGAAGAGCACGGACGTGAAGCGCCGAACCAAGGCCGTAGCGGCGGGCCTACGTGCCCGCCGTCCGGCGTCTTCAGCGCCGAGCGAACAGCTTGCCGCCGTCGAAGAACCCCGAACGCGTCAGGTCCAGTTCAACACTCCGGGAGGCACCCGCGTCATCTGGATTCTGACGTCGAACAGCGCACTGTGACCCGACCGGCTGCCTACGGGCAGCCCAGGAGATAACGATGATCCGGAACTCGTGCCTTCGCTCCCTCGCCTTCGCCTTGCTGCTGCTCTTGCTGCCGGGAGCCCTCTCCGCGGCCCAGGAGAAGCCCGAAACTCGCACCAGCGTCCGCTACACCGTGCGCTTCATGGATCTGCACGACGCCGAAGTGCTGGCGTGGGATCAGTGCGGCCAGCCCGCGGAGCGCTGCCGCGTCGCCTCGCTGGCCGTCAACGATGCCGGCATCAAGGGCTATCTCGAGGTGCTGGCCGACGCCTCTGTGCACGAGAAGATCGCCCGCGCGCTCGCCGAGCAGGACGCGACCCCGCTCAGCCAGAGCTTCCAGGTGCTCCTCCTCTCCGCCGGCAGCAAGACCGCGAGCTCCGGACTGGAAATTCCCGCCAATGCACGCAAGGCGCTCGACGACCTCAAAGGGTTCCTGCCCTTCAAGAGCTATCAGCTCCTCGACGCGGTCTGGATGCGCGCAACCCAGGACCGGCTCGCCTCCGGGCAGATCTCCGGAAGCGACGGAATCGATTATCAGGTGAGGCTGCGGTTCCGCAACCTGGGCAGCCCGAAGGACCGCAACCTCTTCGTGGAAACTTTCTCGCTGATGGCACAGTCCGGCACGCCGAAGCCCTCCTCGGCGGCTGCAGGTGACGTTCCACGTATCGCTCCGCCGGCCTCGCGCGCGCTCATCGAGACGTCCTTCGGCCTCAAGGTAGGCGAGACGATCGTCGTCGGCACTTCGAAGCTGGACGGCGCGGACGAGGCCCTCGTCGTGCTGCTCACCGCGGTACCTTCATCGTAGAGATCGACGTTGAGAATCGCGAGGCGGATAGAATCCGCCTCGCCCATGCCGACCGCCATCCGCGGAGCCCCTGGTCTGACCGTATCTACCGCGGCACGTCCAGCGCCGGATTGCCTTCGAAGAAGCCGGCCGGAAGGAGCTTGAAGCCGATGCGCGTGGTCGGCATGACCGGCCACTCTTCCGGCCGCGGCACGTGCGTGACGTTCATCGTGTACCACACCACCACGTCGGTGTTCTGGATCGGCTCGTTGCCGGCGGTGTAGCGCGGCAGCCCGTCGCCGCCTTCGCTCTGGTTCGGATAGTCGCCGCCCGCGTACAGCTCTCCCGGCTGGTAACGGGTCACCCAGACATGGTGGTTCATGAAGCCCGCCCGCTTGCGCGCCAGCGAGTCCGGCAGCGGATACGGCACGGAGTTCGGCCCCGGCATCAGGATGTAGCCGCGCTCGTCGCCGAGCAGGTTCTTCTTCTCCGGATTGATGATCCGCCACGCGCGCGCGTCGGCCATACTGATGTCTCGCTGCGCGTCCTGCTCGCGCGGCAGGACCTTCTCCTCCATCACGATGCCGTTGCCGGCCGGATTCTCCGGCCCCGGCGGCATCGAATGGGTGTTCATCTCCGCTACCGAGTTGGCGGTGCCGTAGACGTCGAAATCCAGCCGGAAGTTGAGGATGTGCTGGTGGTGCGGCGCCACCACCCGGCGCGCCACGAGGTGCCCGTTGGCGTCGTGCGTGTGGGTCTCCTGGAACACCCCCTTGGCGAGCATGATGCCGGTCAGGCCGGCCTCCACCTCGATGGCGCCGTCCTGGCGGAAGATCCAGTTGATCGAATAATCGTAGTTGCCTACCGTGGCGATGGTGAAGATCACCAGCTCGCGCCCGCGGCGCGACTCGACGTTCTGCTGGTCGCCGCCCGTCTCCCAGTGCTTCCACAGCAGGCCGCCGTCGCGCTCGTAGACGCCGACGGCGTCCTGGTAGATGACCGGCCGCCCGAAGTCGTTGGCGAAGACCGCGTCGAGGAGCACCGCGTTCTCGGGCGCGTCGAGCTTGGGCACGATGGAGCCCGCGCCCTTGCCCACACCGTACTCGCCGACGTCGAAGGCGCAGCGCCAGTTCCAGTTCCCCGCCGGATCGCCGTAGGGCACCGCCATCTCGGAGAAGGAAGCGCGATAGAGCACCGGCTGCGGCTTGCCTCCCGCGTCCTCGTAGCTCACCAGGTAGAGCACGAGGCCCTCCCGCGGATGCATCAGATAGCGGAAGCGCCACTTCTGCCAGCGCACCTCGTTGCCGCGCAGCTCGAAGCTCGGGCCCTGCGGCTGGGTGATGGAGAGCGGCTTGGGAGGCTCACGCAGCTTGCCGAGGCTCCGGCGGATGGACGCCTCGTCGAAATCCTGGCCGCGGTCCGGCAGCGGCGGCGGATTCGGAAGATCCGTCAGCTCGAGGACCTCGCCGCTGTTCAGGTCGACCAGGGCGTCGAGCCCCTCGATCGGCTGGCCGTAGAAGTTCGCGGCGTCGCCCTGGAAGAAGGTCAGCCCGCGCAGCAATCGGCGCCCACGATACTGTTGAGGCACCGTACCCACCGCCCAGTAATCGATCTGCACGGCGTCGGGATCGAGCCCGCGCTTCTTGACGGCGGCGATCCAGCCTTCGTCGCCGCGGAGGATCTCGTCGATCAGATCGCCCTCCTCCTCCAGCACCAGCGGTTGGACGCCCGGGATCTCTCGCCAGGAGTCGACCTTGGGCTTTTCGGGATCCTTGACGCTCACCAGGGCCTCGAAGGTCTTGTTCTGCGGCCGGTCGTAGACGACGGCGAAGGCCTGGCGGGTGAACGACGGGCCGCCGCGATAATCCAGGATCTCCCGCTTGGGAGGATCGTTCAGCGTCAGCACGGCGAAGCGCGCCTCCGGCGGAAACCCAGGCCGCGCGCGCAGGGCCTTCACCGCGGCGCGCATCTCGTCGCCGCTCAGCGGATCGAGCGGGTGCGCGGCCGGCTGCGCCACGCCAGGCGCCGGACCTGCCAGAACCAGAGACAGCGCACCCGTCCAGAACAGGGCCTGCAACCGCAAAGCCTTCATGGTGATTCCTCCTTGACGATCTTCCTGCGAGCTGGAAGAGAGCCTAGGAGACCGGGAGAGCCGGCGTCAAGGCGCGGCCGGACCGCCGCGGAGCGTCAGGCAGGCAGGGCTTCCGCCGGCTCTTCCAGGCGGCGCTTGCGGCGCAGGATCCAGGCGGAGACCAGCGTCATGATGAGCCCGACCGGGAACACCTCCATGAAGGTGATGCCGACGTTGAAGAGCGGGTTCTTGTAGTACTTCGCCATGGTGGCCAGCTCGGCCGTCTTCTCCAGGATTGCGGCCTCGCTCTCGCCGGCGGCGCGCATCTTCGCCAGGACGTGCGCGCTGTACTTGTCGAGGAAATCGGGGAAGAAGTTGTAGTAGGCGATCTCCCAGGCGATCACGTACATGGCGCAGGTGACGAGGGTGATGAGCATGCCGACCTGGACTGCCTTGCCGAAGCGGATCGAGCCGCCGCCGACGTTGTCGCGGTACGACCGGACACCGAAGAAGACCATCAGGAACGCGAGGACCATGGCGCTGTAGCCGACGACCTCGCCGTGGTCGAAGTCGACGGTCCCGTTCATGCACGGCAGCATCACCGCCGACAGGGCGATCAGGATGAGGCCCGACGCGAGCCCGAAGCGAAGCACGATCTTTTTCATCTCTGTTTCCTCCATGTTGGCCCGCAGCCTAGGGCCGCACCGCCGCGCCTCGCGTCCTACGTTCGGGTGATTTTCGGCCCCGGAGCCCTCAAATCATACTTTCGTTGACCGCGGATCGCACCGGCTACGGGACCAGGCCGAGCTCCCTCCCCCGCTGCACCGCCTGCACCCGGCGGTTGACCCCCAGCTTGTCGAACAGGCGCGAGGAGTGGGTCTTGACCGTGTTCTCGGAGACGAAGAGCCGCTCGCCGATCTCCCGGTTGCTCAAACCCTCCGCGATGAGCCCGAGGATCTCGTATTCGCGCTGGGTGATGCCGAGCTCCTTGAGCTTCGCCAGGTCGGCCACGAAGGGCCCGCCCTCCGGGACGCGCACCTCCTTGACCACCACCACCTCTCTCGCCCGGGCCCAGCGCAGCCCGAAGTAGAGGCCCACGGCGGTGAAGATCACCGCCACCATCCCGCCATAGACCTCGGTGGGGTAGGCGCGGACGAAGTGCTGGTACTCGAGGAGCTTGAGCAGCGCGATGAGCACGCCGCCTGCCAGTCCGTAACCGATGACACGTTTCACGGCGGGGAAGCATAGCGCGCTCCACCGGCGCGCGGCGGGCTGAGCAGCGAGGTCTACACGACTGAAGAGAGGGTCAATCGCGGCGAGTCGCCAGGGGGGACTCGCCCCCCGCCTGTTCCTGGCCTTCCTGGGCTCCGAGGCTCTTCTTGGCCGCCTTGCGCTGGAGCTTTTCTTCCTGCTTCTTCTTTTTCGCCAGGTCCTTCTGTCGCTTCTCGTGCTGATAGTTCGGCTTGCCCAACGGATCTCCCTCCGGCCCGGAATGGGATGTGGTGTTCGGTTCGCCGCAGTCTACCATCTCAGCTCTCCCTCCATCCATGCATCCAGAGCCCGCGCGAACCGGCTCGCCGCTCCCGGATCCATCCTGAAGTAGAGCGACGGCTCGACGAGCTCCAGCTCCATGAGCGCATGGCCGCCCGTGGAGAGCCGGACCAGATCGACCCGCGCGTAGAGCGTCGGATGGTCCAGAGCCGCCAGGCACCGGTGACCCAGAGCGATGAGGACGGCAGGCGGATCGGCGGGCACGATGAGGCCGCCATGCTCCTCCTGCACCCGGAAGTCCTCCGGCTTGGGCGTCTTGCGGACGGCGTGGCTGTACTTACCGCCGAAATAGAAGAGGGAGATCTCGCCCTCGCCGACGATGCTCGCGATGAAGGGCTGCGCCATGTAGTCGCGGCCCGCGAACACCGCCGCGATCTCCGCCCGCCTGTCCCCGCCCGCACGCCGCCCGACCCGGTAGGTGTCGTAGGCGGTGGCGCCGATCACCGGCTTGATGACGATTTCGTCCGCGCCCAGCTCGGCGAAGAGTCGCTGGAAGTCGCCGATCTCCAGGTCCTCGTTCCAGACCGTGGGCACGATCGGCAGGCCCCGCGAGGAGAGGTCCCGCAGATAGGTCTTGCGGGTATTCCAACGCACCAGCGGCAGCGGATTCGCGAGCCGCGTACCCGAGCCGTCGATTCTCTCCAGAGCGCGCAGAAAGGCGTCGGGGTCGAGGTGGTAGTCCCAGGCCGTGCGGATGACGACGGCGTCGAAGCGGCTCCAATCCACGCCGCGGCTCCGCCAGGGGACGGCGGTCACGGCCCATCCCCGCTCGCGCAAGGGCTCCCAGGCGAGCTCGTCGTCGGTGACGAACCCGGCCAGGTCGTCGGTGGTCAGGAAGGCGCAGGGGCGCACGGGGAAGGACCCAAAGGGCTCAAAGGACTGCAACGATACCAAAGGAGAGGAACCACGTCCTTGGTGTCCCTGTTGTCCTTTTTGTCCTTGCTGTCCGTGTCGATCTCACCTCCCCTCGTTCGACGTGATAGTAGAGACAGGGTTCAGAAGCCGGTCGGGGCCGACCGGCAGCCCGGCTCGAAAACAAGCGACGAGAGGAGATACGAGATGCGAGTCATGGTTCTGGTCAAGGCCGACAAGGATACCGAGGCGGGCGTTCTGCCGAGCGCCGAGCTTCTCACTGCGATGGGGAAGTTCAACGAAGAGCTGGTCAAGGCGGGCGTGATGCTGGCGGGCGAGGGGATCCACCCGAGCTCGAAGGGGAAGCGCGTGCGCTTCGCCGGCGGCAAGAAGACGGTGATCGACGGCCCGTTCAGCGAGACCAAGGAGCTGATCGCCGGCTTCTGGCTGTGGCAGGTGAAGTCGATGGAGGAGGCGGTCGAGTGGCTCAAGCGCGCACCCTTCGAGGAGACCGAGGTCGAGATCCGTCCGGTGTTCGAGGCGGAGGACTTCGGAGACCTGCAGCAGGAGGTGCCGGAGGTCTTCGAGGCGGAGCGCAAGTTTCGCGAAGACGCCGCGAAGAAGTAACGGCTTCTGTAGGGGCGGCCCTGCGTGGCCGCCCTTCCACCTTCCGCCTTGCCAGGACGGCACGGAAGATGGTCTGATCGGGCGCCGTGACGGCGCCCGAAACCCATCGCACCATCGAAGCGGTCTGGAGGATCGAGTCGGCGAAGCTGATCGCCGGTCTGGCGCGGATGGTGCGCGACGTCGGGCTGGCCGAGGACCTCGCGCAGGACGCTCTCGTCATCGCGCTGGAGCGCTGGCCGGAGTCGGGCGTGCCGGACAATCCGGGCGCCTGGCTCATGGCCACCGCGAAGCATCGGGCGATCGACCGGCTGCGGCGAAGCCAGATGCTCCAACGCAAGCACGAGGAGCTCGGCCGGGAGCTGGAGATTCAGCAGGAGGTGGCCGTGGCGGACTTCGAGACCGCGGCCGACGATGACGTGGGCGACGACCTCCTGCGCCTGATGTTCACCGCCTGCCATCCGGTGCTCTCGGCGGAGGCGCAGGTGGCGCTGACGCTGCGCCTGCTGGGCGGTCTGACCACGGAGGAGATCGCGCGCGCCTTCCTCGTGCCGGAGCCAACGGTGGCCCAGCGCATCGTGCGCGCCAAGCGGACGCTGGCCGAGGCGCGGGTCCCCTTCGAGGTGCCCCGCGGCGCCGAGCGTGCCGCCCGGCTCTCCTCGGTGCTCGCGGTGATCTACCTTATCTTCAACGAGGGCTACTCGGCGACCGCCGGCGACGACTGGGTGCGGCCGGCGCTCTGCGAGGACGCGCAGCGCCTGGGGCGCATCCTGGCCGAGCTCGCCGCCGAGGAGCCGGAGGTCCACGGCCTCGTGGCATTGATGGAGATCCAGGCGTCGCGCCTGCGGGCGCGGGTAGGGCCGTCGGGCGAGCCCGTCCTGCTGCTCGATCAGGACCGCGGGCGCTGGGACCAGCTCCTCATCCGCCGCGGCCTCAACGCGCTGGCGCGCGCCGAGAGGCTCGGCGGCGCGCAGGGCCCCTACGCGCTCCAGGCCGCCATCGCCGCCTGTCACGCGCGGGCGCGCACGCCGGCGGAGACGGACTGGGCGCGCATCGCGGCGCTCTACGCCGAGCTCGCCCGCATCGCGCCCTCCCCCGTCGTGGAGCTCAACCGCGCGGTGGCGGTCTCGATGGCGGCGGGTCCGGCGGCGGGGCTCGAGATCGTCGACGCGCTCACCGCCGAGCCGGCGCTCCAGACCTACCACCTCCTGCCGAGCGTCCGCGGCGATCTCCTCGCCAAGCTCGGCCGCGCCGACGAAGCCCGCTCCGAGTTCGAGCGCGCGGCGGCGCTGACGCGCAACTCGCGCGAGCGCGAGCTGCTGCTCGCGCGCGCGGCCGCGCGCTGAGCCCTCGCCTCCCCGGCTGGTCGCCCCAATGCTGCGGCCAGGTGATGCCCTGCGGCACCGTGCCCAGCGTCTCCATGACGCGGATGAGCTTCTGGTGCAGCCGCTCGCGCTTGCGCGCCTCCTCCTCCGTCACCGTCGTCTCGGATGTTCGCCGGCCTCTGTCGATCGGTCCGTGGCATGCGTATTGAACGTACTCTTGAAGAGGATAGACTTGTCCCTGGAGACTTCCCCCATGCCCCGAAAGCTGACACCCGACGAACCGCTGACCCGTCCCCGGGCAGACGAGCTTGCCTCCGCCGTCGCCGAGGACCTCGAAACCTTCGATTCCGTCCAGGCCGAGCGGGACTCCGAAGCGGCCCTGACGTCCGGTACGGACCTGCCGAGCCACGGCCTGCTCAGCTTCTACGATCGGCTGCGCGAGAAGATCCTGCACGCCATTGAGAAGCGCGAAGGCAAGCGCGGCGCCAAATTGACCGAAGGCACCGTCCGCGCCCTGCTCCTGGTGCCGGACATCTTCATCCTGCTGATGCGGCTGGCTCTCGACAAGAAGGTGCCGGCCTCGACCCGCGCCCTGATCGGCGGCGCCCTGGCCTACTTCATCCTGCCCGTGGATCTGCTGCCGGAAGCGTTGCTCGGCGGCGCCGGCTTCCTCGACGACCTCGTGCTCGCCACCGCCGTCCTGGCGCAGGCGTTCGGCGGCGATCTCGAGCCCTACGCCCGCAAGCACTGGAGCGGCTCCGAGGATCTGCGCGTCGTGCTGCAGGACATCACCGAGACCGCGCAGTCGCTGCTCGGCCAGAACCTCTACGACAAGCTGCGGCGATTGCTGTCGCGCCGGGGGATCGAGGTCGAGGGAGCAGGGAAGCGCTAGGACCCTTTCCGCGCCCGCGTCCGCGCCGCCTTCTTCGCCGCGGCCTTGCGCTTGACAGGTCCCTTGGTCTTCACGGCCTTGCGCGCGGACGCGGAGCGTTCGGCGGCGGTGCGCTTCTTGGCCGCGGTCTTCGCGTGCCGCGACAACGCAGTCTTCGAGGCTGCGGACTTGCCTTCACGCTTCAACGCCTTGGTCGCAGCGCGTGAACGCGTGCGGGAGACGCTCTTCTTCGCCCGCTTGCCCTTCTTGACGTCGCGCGCGGCCTGCTTGCGAGTCTCCGGGGACGCCTCGCCCTTCTCCGGCGGCGGCAGCTTCACGCCGGCGCGCCGCGCTTTGGAAAGGCCGATGGCGATCGCCTGCTTGGTGGATCGCGCTCCGTGCTTGCCCTCGCGGACATGCTCGATCTCCTCGTGCACGAACTCGCCGGCTTGCGTGCTCGGCGACTTGCCTTCGCGCTCGTCTTGCTTCGCAGCTTCGATGGTTGCTTTTTCAGGCATGATTTCACCTCCACAAGGTGAAATATTTTGCAAAGCGTGTGCCCCCGGCGAAGGATCGATCGCGATCAAAGCATTAGCGGATCCGGCGAGGAGCGCGTCCGGATCTCCGCGTCGTGCCGTGTCCGCAGCTCTTCGAACAGCTCGCGGACGAGCGGAAAGCCGCCGTCGGGGAAATTGGCCGGATTCTCCCAGAACTCGGCGAGCGCGCCGGTGCCCCAGCTTTCATAGACCGCCACCTTGATCATGAGCTGGAGCTTGTCGCAGGCCTTGACCAACCGCGCCTCGGGGCTGGCGCCGAGTTGGTAATCCTCATAGAGGCGGAGGGCCCGCCCGGGCAGCGGTGCCAGGATATCGGCCAGCGCCGCGGCCTCGGCTTCGTTCTTGGCGCCCTGGGGAAAATAGCGCGAGCAGGTGAGCGGCAGGTCGCCGATGCGCACCTCGGCGAGGTCGTGGAGGAGCGCGATCTCCAAGGCGCGGCCGACGTCGATCCCCTCGATTTGCGGTCCCAGGGTCCACACCAGGAACAGCACGTGCCAGGAGTGCTCGGTCACGCTTTCCGGATGCTCGACGCCGCGCAGCACGTAGCCGGCGCGCGGGATGCGATCGAGCCGCTGGATCTCCAGGAAGAGATCGAGGAGGGTGCGGTTGGCGGTCATCCAGGAGAGATTATAGGCGGCTGCAGATAGACTGTAGGGGCGGCCCTGTGTGGCCGCCCTGCATGGGTGATGCTATGCCGGTCCGCAACAGGGCGGCCAC
>JBIOVX010000281.1:0-8738 GCA_044868005.1 Thermoanaerobaculia bacterium
TAACGGGAGGGTCGCTTCCACCTGCAGAGGGCGGCCACACAGGGCCGCCCCTACAGAAATGCAGGTATCAGGCTTCTAGAACCGCAGTCCCACGCCGATCCGGTACGTCCGCGGCTGCTGGAAGGCGAGGGGGTTGATGGCCTGACCGAAAGTCGATCCCTTCACCCAGTGGAGACCTTCGACCGGCGTCTCGGTGAACGGATTGAAGGGCAGGCAAGCTCTTTGGCCAGTCGTCGGATTACTGATCGGCGCTTGAGGACAGTTGGAGGTGGCGTTGTCGGCGGTCAGGACGGTGGTGCTGAAGTACCGGATGTCCGTGGTGTCGATCTTGTCCGCGTTGAACACGTTGATCAGTTCCGGCTTCAAGAAGAGGTTGACCTTGCCGATGCGGAAGTCGTAGTTGAGGGAGATGTCCGTCCGCAGGATGTCGTCGGTCCTGAATGCACCCCGGTCGCTGAAGAAGTAGTTGACGCGAACCGGCTCGCCGAGATAGAGGGTGTTGAGAGCCGGATCGACGTAGGCCGCTGTCCTGATGGTCCCGACGGCCTCGTAGGGAAGCCCGGAGAAGAAGCCCTGGAGCAGGCTGGCGCTCAGGCTGTGGCGGTCGTTGTCCAGGATCTTGTACACGCCGTAGAGGTTCACCCGATGCCGCTGGTCGAGGAAGAGGGGACCCGATGGGGAGTTCCAGCTTACGTCGAAATACTCGGGGTAGTTCCCCAGCCCGCCGGCGAGCGGGCCGCTGCCCTGGTTCTCGGCGTTGTAGTTGCCCTCGGTCTTCGACAAGGTCCAGTTGCCGCCGAAGTCGAGCTTGTCGGTGGCGCGGAAGCGGAACTGGGTGTGCAGGCCCTCGTAGGTCCGCTCGTAGAAGTCGTCGTTGTTCTCGACCAGCGTGAGGTCGAAGCGCTGCGTGACGCTGCCGAGCTGCGTCGAAACCTGGCCCGTCGACCTGTCGGTGCGCTGGTGGTAGAAGTTGCCCCACTCGCGGAAGACGGCGTCGGCGCGGACGAGGCCGCGGTTGCCGATCCGCGCGGTCACGCCGAGCGCGTACTCGGTGACGTTGGGCGAGTCGAGGGAGCCGTTGATCCGCGAGTTGACGCCGCGGATGGCGGCGGCGCTCACCGGCACGAGTCCGCCGCCGACGGGATTCGCCACCGTGGGCAGGCCGCCGTTCTCGGTGGCGAACCAGTCAAAGAGGCGGCGCAACGCTTCGTCCTGGCTCACGCCGCTGATGGCCGGTCCGCGGTAGACCCACTGGATGGTCGAGGGCACGCCGCCCGGGGAGGTGCTGTCGCCGATGCTGTTGGCGAGCGCCGTCACGTACTGGCTGTAGCTCCCGTGGAGGACCAGGTTGCCGTTCCCCTTCATGTCGTACGTCGCCGCCAGGCGCGGGCTCAGCGCCGAGTCGTCGGCCACCTTGATGTGGGCGGCGTTCTCGCCGTCGTTCTGGTCGTAGCGCAGGCCGAGGTTCAAGCTCAGCCGGTCGTTGAGGCGCCAGGTGTCGTTGACGAAGTACGAGTTGGTCTTGAAGCTGGTCCCCTGGCTCGACAGCAGGATGGGATCGAACTGGATGGTCGTCGAGCCGTCGCCGAGGAAGATGGGAGTGATGGTGTCGCCGTTGATGGCGGCCGAGGTCCCGATGATGCGAAAGTCGCTGCCCGACTGGTGGTTGTCGGAAACGCGGATGTCGTCGAAGGTGTCGTAGCCGCCTACGATGTCGTGCGAGCCCAGGCGATCCGAGGAGAGGAAGTAGGAGGCCTTCAGGAGGGCGTTCTTGTTGTCGCGCTCCTCGGGTTTGCAGACGCCGCAGAAGGTCGGGCTGTGGTACCGGGCACTGTTGCGGGAGCGGTCGAGGAGCAGGGTGCCCGCGATGAGGTCCGTCGACTTCGCGCCCGAGCCGATGAAGGTGAACTGCCGCTCGGAGTATTGAGCGGTCAGCAGCAGGCTGTCGGTGAAGGTGCCGGTGTAGTTGACCGACCACAGCTCCTGGGGGGTTTCCCGCACGACGATGCTATTGGTATCCAGGATCGTGCCGAAAGAGTTTCCGTCTTCCATATCTTCGATCTCGCTGTACGAGCCGAGCAGGGTGTGCCGCGGCGTCAGCGTGGCGGTGAGCTTGCCCTCGTAACGCTGCTGGTCGCGAATGTTCGTATACGAGGCGGGCGTCGGAGCGGAGGTTTGCCTCGTCTCTTCCTGCTCGCGGTCGCGGGCGGCGGCGAAGAACCAGAGGCGGTCGCGCAGCACCGGGCCGCCCAGGGTCACCTCGTAGGTCGGCACGACCTTGTCGGTCTGCGGGGCATCCTTCTTGGTGTTCGGATCGAACCTCTTCTCCTCCCAGCTCTGATTGTTGAAGGTGGTGCGGAAGGAGCCGGAGAAATCGTTGCCGCCCGACTTGGTGAGGACGTTGACCACGCCGCCCGAAAAGCGGCCGTACTCGGCCGAGACGCCGGCGTTCGCCGTCGTCGTCTCCTGCACGGCGTCCTCGATGTAGAGGTCGAACGCCTGGCCGCGGACGTTCTCGTTGAGCACCACGCCGTTGAGCAGGAAGAGGTTCTCATAGGTCGGGGCGCCGGAGATCGTGATGTTGCCGAGTCCCGTAACGGTGTCCTTCGTCGGGCCATTGGGCGAAATGCCTGGCGACAGGGCCACGATCTGGTTGATCGTGCGCCCCGCCGGCAGCTCGTCGACCAGGGTCTTGGTGTAGGTGGTCGCCGACTGCACGCCCTGGGAGATGGTCTCCAGGGTTCCCGTCACCAGGATCTCCTCCTCGACCGCGGTGAGGGACATCTCCACGTCGAGCGGCACGGCCTGCGCCGCGGACACCCGCAGCTCCCGGCGGACGCTCTGCATGCCCTCCAGCTCGAACGAGATGGTGTAGTCCCCCGCCGGCAGCGACGGGAACAGATAGTCGCCGTTCGACGAGGTCGAGGTCGTCTTGCTCCCCTGCAGGTTGGGGGAGGTGGCGGTCACCAGTACGCCGGGGACGGGCTGGCCGTCGCTCATCACCCTTCCGGACACCTTGCCGGTGGGGTTGCCTTGAGCGAACGCCGACAGCGCCCAGAGCAGGGCTACCGCCAGGCCTAGGAGAAAGGCTTTGGCTCTCATTTCGACTCCTTTCCGAGTCATGCTCCTCCCCGCTCGCGGGGGAAAGCAGTTGAGAAACTCCACTGGAATCTGAAGACTGCTGCTGAGTAAGCGGATCAAGTTTCATACCAACGCGATCCGCTGTCAATGAGAAGTCACCTCTCCTCCGCAGAAAGGTTCAATCTGCCCTGAAACCGGTGCAGTTTTGCGGACGGCAGTTCAGATTCTTGAATCGAAATAATTCAAAACCCTGAACCGGAGCGCTCCTTGAACGCCTCGGCGACCGCGTCGCGCACGGCGGGCGGGGTATAGACGCGGTAACGGTCGATGCGGGAGAGGTGGCGGATGAACTGGCTCGCCTGCTCCATGGGCTGCAGCGAGCCGTCGAAGCGGCGCACCAGGACGCGGCTGCGGCCCATGCGGTGAGGGTCCTTGGCCGAGTTCGAGAGCAGCAGGCTGCCGGCGCCGAAGCGCTCGCGCAGCCCGGGGAGCAGCGCCTCGAAGCGCTCCTTCTCCTCCCGCGAGAGATGCTCGTCGGTCTCGAAGGCCACCGGGAAGTGGCGGCGCTCGACGAGGGCGCGGGCGTGCGGGCTCTCGGAGGTGCGCATCGCCGACCACACGGACATGTCGTCCTGGGCGAGGAAGGCCTCCGGCTCCGCCGCCCAGCGCACCCCCTGCTCCTTCAGCCACTCGTTCAGATGCAGCTCCATCGCCTTGCCGGTGACGTTGAAATAGACCTGGGTGAACATGTAGTAGCGGGCCATCACCAGGGCCTCGAGGGCGTGGACTCCTCCCTCCTCGACGCCGATCCCCCACTCGCCGGTCTCGGGATCCGCGATGGGCAGCATGGTGTCGAGCAGCCGCTCGAGGTCGAACGTGCCGTAGCGCACCCCGCAGAAGAGGCTGTCGCGGAGGAGATAGTCCATCTTGTCCACGTCCAGCTCGCCGGAGACGATCTTGGCGAGCAGCCGCTCCGTCGGGGTGCCGCCGCCGCGCAGCAGGCGCTCGACGTCCGCGGTGCCGACGCCCTCGCCGTGGCGGCCGAAGATCTCCTCGACCTCGGGAGCACGGAGGAGGCGCCGCGTCATCTCCTCGTGATCGATGCCGCCCGCGAACAGCTCCTCGGCCGAGTGGCTGAACGGCGCGTGTCCGAGGTCGTGGAGCAGGGCCGCCGCCCGGGCCAGCCGGCGCTCCGGGCTGCGCGCGCCGGCCGGCAACAGCCCCTCGCCCTTCGAGCAGAGGGCGTCGTAGACGCGCCCGGCCAGGTGCATGGCGCCGAGCACGTGGCCGAACCGGCTGTGCTCGGCGCCCGGGAAGACGAGGAAGGTGAAACCGAGCTGGTGGATGAAGCGCAGGCGCTGCACCGGCCGGCTGTTGACCAGCGCCGTCTCCAGCGGATCGGCGCGGATGAAGCCGTGCACCGGATCGCGGAGAGACAGCACGGGATGCGCGGGCGGAGAGGTCAGTTGCGCTCCGAGCCGTCCACCAGCCGGCGGAAAGGGCGCAGCATGTCCATCACCTGCTGCCGGCTGCGGAGGATCGACAGGACCGACAGGCCGCGCTCGGGCAGCGGCTCGGTGAGGAGCTGGAGCTTGCGCAGCGGCGGCACGTCGACGCGCGCGGCGATGCGGTTGACCAGCTCCTCGAAAGCGCAGCCGCCGGAGGCGAGGTCGTCCACGTCGAGAGGCAGCTTCTCCCCCAGCTCCGCGTCGAGCGCGCGCAGCAGATCCAGGATGGCTCTGCGCACGGCGACCACTCCGGCGTCGCGCTCGTTCACCCAGGGCTCCTCGACCGGACGCACCAGGGCTTGGCGGTAGGGGTCGTCCCCGAGCTCCCGCTCCAGCTCGAAGCGGAACTCGCCGTAGAGCAGCAGCTCGGAGTGGCCGTCCGCGAGGGTCTCGAGATCCATCACCCGGGCGGCGGTGCCGCCGGGGAAGATCTCGGTGTTCCCTCGCTGCCAGCCCGGTTTGAGCAGCACGACGCCGAGCCAGCGCGCGTCCTCGTCCAGCCCGGCAAGGTCCTGGACGAGCGGCTCGAACGACGGATCGTTGACGTGGAGCCGCAGCTCGGTGCGCGGAAAGTGCACGAGGTCGGCGAGAGGAACGAGCGGGAGACGGGTGCCGTCGCCTGACATGTGTGAGTCCTGGAAGAAGGATAGCGCAGACCGCCCCCTATACAATGTCCCTATGCACCGCCCCCGCATCCTTTCCATCGTTTTCGTCCTTTTTATCCTTTCTCCCGCCTGCCTCCTCGCCCAGGACCCCATCGCCGCCGGGGACGCCGCCTTCGCGCGGCGTGCCGAAGGGCATCAGGGCGACCGCGCCCTTCCCGGGCCGATCGGCGAGGCCGTCGCCGCCTACGAGCGGGCGGTCAAGGAGCAGCCGGACCGTCTCGAAGGCACCTGGAAGCTGCTGCGGGCCTTGCATTACAAGGGGGAGTACGCCACCTCGGCGCCGGAAGGCAAACAGCAGGTGTTCGCGCACGGCAAGGAGGTCGCGGAGGCGGGCATCGACCGCCTGGCGCGGCGGGTGGGCGGCCGGCAGAAGCTCGACGCCATGGACTTGAGGGAGGCGGCGAAGGCCCTCGCGGGCATCCCCGAGGCCAAACCGCTCTACCTCTGGGCGGCGGTGCACTGGGGGCTCTGGGGAGACGCCTTCGGACGGCTCGCCGCGGCCCGCCAGGGCGTGGGCGACCGTCTGCGGCGCTACGCGGAGATCCTCATCGCCCTCGACGAGAGCTACGAAGACGCCGCGGGCCATCGCATCCTGGGCCGCCTGCACACGCTGGCGCCGAAGGTGCCGTTCTTCACCGGCTGGGTGGACCGCGACAAGGCGATCGCCGAGCTGCGGCGGGCGGTGGCGCTCGGCCCCGACAACCTGGACAACCACCTCTTCCTGGCCGAAGCCCTGCTGGAGCACCAGCCGGCGAAGTCGGCGGAGGCGCGGGAGATCCTGCGCCGCCTGCTCGCCCGCCGGCCGGTGCCCGAGCTGGTGGTCGAGCAGGAGAGGACCCTCGTCAAGGCGCGGGCGCTGCTCGAGAAGCATCCCGGCTGACGTGATCGAGGAGTCGCCTCCGCGGTTCGATCCGCTCCGCACGCCCCTCGTCGCGGTGGCGGCCGCCGGATTCCTCGTCGTCCTCAAAGGGACCGGCGCCTGGCTCACCGGCTCGCTGGCGCTGGGCTCCGCCGCCCTCGACTCGCTGATCGACCTCTTCGTCTCCGGCGCCAACTTCCTGGTGCTGCGGCGGAGCGTCCTGCCGCCGGACGCCGACCACGCCTACGGCCACGGCAAGTTCGAGAACCTGGCGGCGCTCGGCCAGGGACTGTTCCTCGTGGCGGCCGCCGCCGGCCTCGTGTGGTCCGGCGTGCGCCGGCTGATCGAAGGCGGCGCGCCGCGGGAGACGAGCTGGGGCATCGCCGTGCTCGCCGTCTCGCTGGCGGTGAGCCTCGGCGTGTCCCGCGTTCTGGCGCGCGCCGCCGAGCGCAGCGGCAGCCCGGCCCTCAAGGCCGACAGCCTCCATTACGCCACCGACCTGTGGGTGAACGGCGCCGCCCTCGCCGCCCTGCTCGCCGTCCGCTGGACGGGCTGGTCGCCGGCGGATCCGCTGGTAGCGCTCGCCGTGGCCGCCTACGTCTTCCGCGTCGGCTCCGCGCTGGCGCTGGAGGCGATGGGCGACCTTTCCGACCGCGGGCTGCCCGAGCAGGACCTCCTACGCATCCGCGAAATCGTCGCCTCCTTCGCGCCGCGGGCCGTCGGACTGCACGATCTCAAGACCCGGCGCAGCGGCGGCCAGCGCTTCATCGAGCTGCACCTGGAGATTCCCCGCGCCACCTCGTTCGAGGACGCGCACGCGTTGACGGTGGAAGTCCTCCGCGCCGTCGAGCGCGAGCTGCCGCGGTCGAAGGTGTTCGTGCACAGCGATCCGGTTTAATCCTTTCCCCATTCGAGCCGCTCTACGGCTTGCTGATCCTCCAGCCGTTCCAGCAGCTCCGCCACCGTGGCGCCGTCCGGCGGCACGGGCCAGGCGGGCGCGATCTCGGCCAGCGGCGCGAGCATGAAGCGGCGCTGCCGCAGGCGCGGATGGGGGAGGGTCAGCTCGGGGGTGTCCGCCTGCAGATCGCCATAGAGGAGGAGGTCGACGTCGAGGGGGCGCGGACCGAAACGCGGCCCCTGGCGCCGGCCGGCGGCGAGCTCCAGCGCCTTGGCGAGGGCCAGCACCTCTCCGGCGGCGAGGCGGGTGCGCGCCAGGGCGGCGGTGTTCAGGAAATCCGGCTGGGGGATCGGCGAGACGGCGTGCGAGCGGTAGAGAGAGGCGACGGAGAGGGGGCCGAGGGAGGCGGCGAGCTGGCGCAGGGCCGCGGTCAGGGTGCGCTCCACCGGGCCCAGGTTGCCGCCGAGCGCCAGCGCGACGGCGACGCCCTCATTCCTCGTCGTCGACCTCCTCTTCCTCCTCTTCTTCACCCAGCTCCGCGGCCGCGAGCTCCGGCTCGACGAGCTCGTCTTCGCTGATATCGGCGATCGGCTCTTCCTCTTCGATGTCGAGAGGCTTGGCGACTTCCGCCTTGCGGCGGCGGCGCGACGCCTGGCTGGCGGCCGGCGACTCGGCCTGCCCGCTGTCCTTCTGGTCGGCGCCGCACTTCGGGCAGAGGGCCTGGCTCTTGCCGAAGTCATAGAATTTCGTGCCGCAGTTGTAGCACTCGTGTTTGTTTCCAAGCTTGAGCTCAGGCATGGTAGGACTCCACCCCTCGGGGGGCCGGTTTTCAGAGGGCGGGAACGTAGCATCCGTCTGAAGGCGTGTCAACGGGCGAATCCACCCCTTGCCCGGCCCCATGCTTGCATCAGGAAGAAACCGGAGGGTAGGATGGTTCTTCTCCCTTGCGTATGAGAACTCTCGCCGTTACCCTGGTCGCGCTGTCTCTGGCCTGCCCCGCCTTCGCGGCGAAGGCGCCGCGCATCCCCGATCCCCTGGCGCCCGGCCTCACCGGTCCACAACGGCTCAACGCTCTCCTCGAACGGGTCAAGCTCGAGCAGCGGCAGTTGAAGACCCTCGAAGCCCGCTTCACGCAGCAGCAGGAAAACTCGCTGCTGGCCGCGCCCGAGGAGTCCAAGGGCGTCTTCTCGTACTCCGCGCCCGACCTCGTGCGCTGGGAGTACCTCTCGCCGAGCCCGATCTCGGTGGTCATCCGCGGCGACGAGATGACCACGTGGTATCGCGACCTGAAGAGGGCTGAGACCCTCAAGGTGGGGCGCTACTCCAGCCAGGTCTTCAAGTACCTGGGAGCGAGCGGCAGCCTGCAGACGCTCCTCCAGTACTTCACGGTCAGGCTCAAGCTGCCGGAAAAGAAGGGGGATGCCTACCGCCTCGAGCTCCTCCCCCGCTACCAGCGCATCGCCAAGCGGCTCAAGTCGATGACCTTGTGGATCGACGACGACATGTTCTTCCCCACCCGGCTCAAGTACGTCGAGGCCGACGGCGACACGGTCGAGTACCGGTTCAGCGACCTCAAACGGAACGCGCCGATTCCCCCTGACCGCTTCGTGCTGAAGCTCCCGCCGGGAGTTCACAACCGGGTGATCGAGGTGGGGGGGGCTAAAAGCAAGCCGTAAGGAGGCCGGACTCCACGAGGAATTCTTCGTAGGGGCGGGGCTTGTCCCCGC
>JBIOVX010000282.1:0-20118 GCA_044868005.1 Thermoanaerobaculia bacterium
GGCGAGCGTCGCTACGACGGCCGCCCCGGTGCGCACGCGGGGGAGCGGGCTCGCCGTCGTCGCCCCGAGGGCCTCCACGACCCCGCCGACGCCGAGGTGCAGCCGCAGCCGGGCCGCGGCGACACAAAGAGGAAATGCGGATGGTTCTTCTTCTCCCCTCTCTCCCTTTGGGAGAGAGGGGCCGGGGGAGTGAGGGCTTCGCAGGGCAGATCCGTCCGAAATCCCCGGACCCTCTGAACCACGCCTACGGCGTCACCGGCATCCGTAACTCATAGAAATCGAGCATGCGCTCCGCCGCCGGCGGGTCGAGATTGCTGAGGCAGACCAGCACGTAGCCGAGCTGCGGGTAGATGCGCAGATCGCCGTTCATGCCCGGAGCGCCGCCGCCGTGGCCGTACCTCCGCGGCTCCTGCTGGACGCCGAAGCCATACCCGTACTGCTCCGCCTGCGGCTTGGTAGCTTCCGCGAGCATCGCTTTCGAGATCAGCTTCCCCGACTCCAGGGCCTGCGCGAACCGCAGCAGATCGCCGACCGTGGAGTAACCGCCGCCCGCCGCCATGCCTCGCCACGGCAGCGTGTTGGTGTTCGGCACCCATTTGCCGTCGCGCTTCATGTAGCCCTTGGAGCGCTTCTGCACCGCCTCGGTTTCGGGCAGGGAATCGGTGGAGGTCATGCCGGCCGGCTGGAAGATCCTGGCGCGTACGTGATCGTAGTAGGACGTGCCGGTGACCTTTTCGATCAGCGCGCCGAGCAGGACGAAACCGTAGTTCGAGTACCGGTGCTCCGCGCCCGGCTCGTGCGTGAGCGGGCGCGAGCCGAAGAGCTTCACGTAGTCGGCATGCTCGCGCAGCTCCAGGCGGTGCGCCGCGAACTCCGGACCGAAGAAGTCGCCGGTGCCGCCGGTGTGCGTGAGCAGATGCCGGACGGTCACCTTGGTGGCCACGTCCTTGTTCGGATAATCGGTGAGATATTTGCCGATGGGATCATCCAGCGCCAGCTTGCCGGCCTCGACGAGCTGCAGCGTCGCGACTGCGGTGAACATCTTGTTCATCGATCCGAGGCGGAACTGCGTGTCGAGCGTCACCGGCGTGCCGGCCTCGCGGTCCGCCTTGCCCCAGGCTTTTTCGAGCAGCACCTTGCCGTTGCGGGCGATGAGCACGGCGCCGGAGAACTGGTCGTCCTTCGCGAGCTGCTCGGCGCGGGCGGAGAGCGCCGCCAGCGCCTCCGCTTGCGTCAGCCGCGGAAGGGCGAGGTCCGGAGGAGGGGGAACGGCGTTCAGGAACGCGCTCAGGATCTTCACCGGCTCTTCCGGGCTGACCTTCAGCTCCATTCGCGCGAACGTGTCCGAGTCGTTCTCCTGGAGCAGCGCGGTGATCGACGCGGGCTCGCTCTTCTCGATCCTCCGCAGCTTGAAGCCGCCGGTCCTCTCGCGGAACATCAGCCGTTGCTCGATGGACGGCGCGTCCTCGCGCGGATAGGCCTTGTCGAAGGCGCTGAGCTGCGCGGCATCCGCGGAATTGAACGCCGCGAGCCAGGCCGCGAAGGCCTTGCCGGCCGGCGTGTCGGGGATCTCGGGCGGCTTGGGTTGCGCCCAACAGGCAACCGTGGCGGTGAGGATGAAGAGGAGAGCAAGAACCGAAGTACGCTTGAAAGTCACCGATCGCTCCTTTTTGGGTACGGCGCCTGCGGGCCCACATTGTCTTTGCGGCGCTCGTCTTATACGGTGATCCACGCGGAACGTTGCAGGGTCGCGGAGGGAACCCATGGAAGCCTACGGGAACGATCTCGCCTACATCCACGACGCCGGGTTCGGGGCCCTGGCGCGGCATGCCGCGCCCGTCCTGCTCGATGCGCTGCGGCGGCGGGGGATCGATCGCGGCCTGGTGATCGACCTCGGCTGCGGCAGCGGCATCCTGTCGGAAGAGATCGCGGCCGCGGGCTACGACGTTCTGGGAATCGACATCTCGGAGGCCATGATCGCCATGGCTCGCGAGCGGGTGCCGCAAGGAGAATTTCGCGTCGAGTCGCTCCTCCGGGCGGAGCTGCCACCGTGCGTCGCCGTCGCGGCGGTGGGGGAGGCCTTCAACTACCTCTTCGACTCCGCCAACAGCGAGCGTGCCCTCGCCAAGCTGTTCAAGCGTATCCACACCGCGCTGGATCCGGGAGGGCTGTTGCTCTTCGACGTTGCGGAGCCCGGACGCGCGGGGACCGGTCCGCAGCGGAAGCATGTGGAGACTAAAGATTGGGCGGTGCTCTTGACTCTGGAGGAAGACGAGAGGCGCCGTCTCCTCACGCGCCGCATCACGACCTTCCGCAAAGTCGGAGACCTCTACCGGCGTGACGAGGAGATCCACCGCCTGCGGCTCTTCCCGCGGTCGGAAGTGGCGGCGCAGCTCCGCGCTCTGGGCTTCCGCGTACGCATCCTCGCCGGCTACGGACCGGAGCGGTTCGCCCGCGGTCTGGTTGGCTTTCTGGCGCGCAAGGCCTAGACAGGAGTCGTAACAAAGTCCTCTCTCCGGCGCCAAAGACTACGACACATCTCGAGGGCTGGAGTTGAGCTCGGCTCATAACTGAAGGGTCGCCTCAGTTAGCGAGCCATCAAGAACTCTGCGACCAGAGAAAGGGGAAGGTATGGGCCGCACAATCGGATTGTTGGCGTGGGGGCTGTTAGGGCTCGTTGGACTGTTCGCGACGGTGGACCTCGGCTTTGGTCCCATCGTGATCTGTCCGCAGTGCACCCGCGGGCTGAACGTGGCGCTCGGCATCGTGATGATCGCTCTCTCCGTGGCGGCCTTCGCCACGAATCGGACCGCTGCCGTAGCTCAACGGTAGCTGCGCGGTTCCCGCCCCCTCCTGGCCTCCGGCCTGGGTGCTCGTCGATTGACCCGGTCGGAGGCCGCATGTAGTGACTGAGCCGCCACCGTCAGAGATCCGTGGCGTCGGTGGCGGTCAGCTTGTCGTTGAGCAGGTAATCGTCGCTCAGGTACTTGAGGATCACGCGGCCGATCTGCGGATCGAAGCGTTCCGCGACCGGCCGCACCACCACCCCTTCGCGGATGTGCTGATCGGGCAGGGCGGTCTGGCCGCGGCTCAGCTCGGCGATCCGTGCGAGCGAGAACGGTCCGCGCTCGAGAAGCGGCACGGTGGCGACGCCGTGGCGTGCGCAGAGCGCCGCGAAGTCGTCGTAGTCGAGGTAGTGCTCGCCCACCAGGACGTCGAAGGCGGCGAAGCCGAGTCCGGCGCGCTGGCCGTAGTGCAGGCTTTGGACGCGGCTCCCATAGATCTCGCCGTAGAGGATCGCCACCGCGTGGCCCTGCCGGAGCTCGTCGAGCAGGCTCCGCACCGGTTCCAGGGTGGAGGGGAACCAGTACGTGTTGGTGGCGATCTCCTCGGGTTCCGGACGCTTGCGCTGCAGCCCGTGCGAGCCGGCGAGAAGCTTGCCCTCGACCCAGCCGATGCGGGCGTTGGTGCCGTGGATCTTCTCGCTCACCACGACCTCTTCGCCGGGCGCGAAGACGTCCGGGAAGTTGCGCAGGTTCTCGATCTCGGTATACCGCTGGAAGAGCGGATGATTGGGCTCGGAATCGCCGGCCGAGAACCGCACCGGCGGCCGGAACTTGCCGATGCCGTAGTGCTCGCGCACGTCGGTCCCCACCGGCCAGCTCGGATCGTCGGGCCGCACCACCAGTCCGAAGGAGGGCTCGCCGCGCAGGCGCACCTGGCGCACGACGAGCTCGCGCTCGCCCTCGACGTTGGCGCGCTCGGAGAGATAGCTCACCACGCCGATACGCTCGGCCATCTCCCGCGGCAGGGTGCTGTCGGGAGGAATGAAGACCACCCGCTCGCCGGGCGCGAACTCAGGCGAGCCGTCCTTCAGCTTGCGGATCACCGCCTGCCATCCCTTGACGCGCGCGAGGAACAGGCGGTCGGCGTTGGGGTGAGGGTGGACCTCTTCGATTTCGACGACGTTGGCGATTACGGAGGACATGGACGTTAACCTCTCGGGCTGACACTATCGTATCGACAGTCCGAATGAAGAGGAACGAAATTCGTTCAGCGGCACGATATACTGCAGGCTAACCGAGCCAGTGGCATCGTGCTTTCCTCGTGACGGTACCAGCGTCGCATGAATCCCAACCCCGCTCCTGCCACCGCCCCGGCCCGCCGATTCTCCCGCTACCACGTGGCGCTGCTGGCGATCTTTTTCGCCGTCTGGGTATGGGCGGCGATCGATCCGGTGTACCGCGGCGACTGGTGGCTCGAGAACGTGCTCATCTTTATCGCTGTGCCGCTCGTCATCGGCCTGGGCTTCTACTTCCGCCTGTCAAACCTGTCCTACACGCTGATCACGACCTTCCTCGTGCTGCACGTCATCGGCTCGCATTACACCTACGCCGAGGTGCCCTTCGGGGACGTCCTGCAGCGCTGGTTCCACTCCGACCGCAACCTTTACGACCGCCTGGTGCACTGCTCCTTCGGCCTGCTCCTCGCTTATCCGGTACGCGAGGTGTTCGTGCGGCTCACCCGGGCGCGCGGTGTCTGGTCTTACTACCTGCCGGTCGAGCTGACGCTTGCCTTCTCGGCGATCTACGAGCTCATCGAATGGGCGGCGGCACGGGGGGTGGCGCCCGAGGCTGGGCTCGCCTTCCTCGGCGCCCAGGGTGACGTCTGGGACGCCCAGAAAGACATGGCGCTCGCCGGCCTCGGCTCGATCGTCGCCATGCTGATCACGTTTCTGATCGTGCTGCGGATCGATCCGGACGCGCGCCGTGAGCTTCGCGACAGCCTGCGCATCCCGGCCGACGACGAACCGATCGGCGAGCAGCAGATCCTGCGCTGGTGGCGCGGCAGCAAGAGGCGGCGGTAGGGTAGGGGCTCCTTGACGAACCTGTTGGACCGCGGTAGCCTGCGAGCTGATTCAGCCTTGTGGCAAGGACGCCATAGCTGAACGATCGGAGGTGAGTATGCGAGCTCGGTGCATGATGGTCCTCGTGCTTTCCGCCTTCGCCCTGTGCGCCGCGGGTCCTGTGGCCGCCGAGGAGCTGCCGGGTCGGGTCGCCCAGCCGCCGGCGGTCTCGGCAGTTCCTGCTCCTACGGACCCGATCGACCTGAACGCGATCTTCGGTACCGACGATCAGACGTCGCTGGATCCCGCTCGGGAGGTCGTCCTGCTCTGTTCCGGGACCTACCTCGAAAGCACCTGTGAGGCCTGTGGGCTCTACAAAGTCAAGTGGTGCGACGTCTACAGCGGCGGTTGCAAGATCTGCGGACCTTGCGGCAACCTCTGCTGAGGCCCCCGGAAGCTCGAATCGACCAAGCGGCGGGCACGTAGGCCCGCCGCTACGGTCCCGGATCGAGCTGCTCTCTAGAACATATACGCCAGCGCGAACGCCACCTGCGCGCCCATCATCATCAGATACATGTGTTTCCAGGAGGGATGGTTCTCCGTCTCGGTGAGCGAGTTAGGATCGCGCAGCAGCAGGTACACCGTATAGGCGCCCCAGATCGTGAACGAGATGCCGAAGGCGGAGAGCAGCCACGGATTGCCGGTGAGGATGGCGTGCTGCGGGTTCTGCGGATCGCGGAGGAACGCTCCCAGCGGCACGAAGAGCCAGGGGATGACGAAGAAGGGCGCGATGATCCAGGCCGCTTTCTTGACGCCGTAGACGATCGGCAGCGTCTTACATCCGCCGGCGCGGTCGCCTTCGATGTCGGCGAAGTCCTTGGTCGACGAGGCGCCGATGAGGAAGAGGCCGATGACGCCGCCGATGTACCAGGGCTCCGTGAACCACACCTGAGCCACCATGGCCCAGCCCGCCACCTTGAGCAGCACGCCGCGCGGAATGGCGATCGTGAGGTTGGCGAGCATGCCGCGCGCCTTCGTCCGCCCCAGCTCCGGCGCCGAGTAGATGAAGGTGAAGAGCAGGCCCGCGAGATAGATGAAGAAGGTGATGTGGTAGGAGAGCGGCGCCGTGAGCTTCTGCGAGAGCGTCTCGTAAGGATGGGGAACCACCAGCCAGGTGGGAATGAGCGCCAGGGCGTAGAAAATCCAGGTGAAGATCCAGGCTTCGCGCAGCGAGAGGGCGCCGGTCACCAGCGGCCGGTTGGGCTTGTTGAGGCGGTCGATCTCCAGGTCGTAAATCTGATTGATGGCGTTCGAGGCCGCGTTCATGAAGCTGGCGCAGAGCGAGCCCAGGATGACGGTGAGAATCACCGAGGCGTTGAGGCTGCGCGAGGGGTCCGGGTTGTGCACCGAGCCGAAGGCGCAGATCGAGCCGGAGACGATGCCGAGCAGCGGCGGCAGCAACGTGAACGGCCGCGCGAGCTGCATGTAGAGCTGGAGCTTGGACGGCGCCGGCTTGGCGGGAGCGGAGGAAGGAACGGCTGTGGACTCCATGAACGGACCTCAGAGGACCCAGGGCGTGAAGGCTGCGGCGACCAGGGCTCCTACCAGTGTGTTGAGAAAGTTGAGCGCCTCGTTGTCGAGCAAATGGCGCCTCTCCAGCGCCGCGCCCACGGCGCTCTCGAAAGTGGTGCCGACGAAGGCGGCGAAGACGACGGGCAGCACGCCCTTCCATGAAAACAGGCCGAGCGAGGCCGCGAGGGCCGCGATCACCGCCGAAGCCAGGATGCCGGTGAGCGTTCCTTCGAGCGAGACGGCGCCCTCCGTGCCGCGGGGCACCGGCCGGAAATTGGTGACGAGATAGGTGCGACGGCCAATGAGCTGGCCGATCTCGCTGGAGGAGGTGTCGGCGGCGGCGGTGGCGAAGGCGCCGGCGAAGGCGAGGGCGAAGAGCACCGGGTGAGGCGTCAGCGCCGCGAACAGCGCGCAGGCGGTGGCCACGCCGGCGTTGGCGAGAGCGTGGCGCGCTCCCCGCCGTCCCTTGTTCTCCTGCGCCAGCCTGGCGGCTTCCTTCTTGCGGTAGCCGAGCTTGGTGCAGGCGCTGCCGATGACGAAGAAGGCGATGAGCAGGAGATAGCCCCGCCAATCGAGAAAGGCGTAGATGAGGAACCCAACGACGAAGCCGGCGACGACGCCCGAGCGGTTCACCGTGCGGGCGGCGTA
This sequence comes from Thermoanaerobaculia bacterium, assembly GCA_044868005.1. Lineage (GTDB taxonomy): Bacteria > Acidobacteriota > Thermoanaerobaculia > Multivoradales > UBA5704 > DATARR01. The sequence goes on from JBIOVX010000282.1 coordinate 7,067, forward strand.
GGCCCCGCCGGCGAGTGCCGCGTTGATCGCGGCGGCGAGCCCGAGGCGCACGACGAGGCCCTCCTGCGCCAGGAACTCTCCCCAGCGCCCCTCGGTGAGCACGAGGCCGAGCAGGAAGAGGCCGGAGACGAGCGGCACGCCGATGTTGTCGTCGAGCCCCTGCGGCAGCGATTCGAGCGCGGCGGCGAGGAGGGCGGTGGCGAAGCAGACCGCGAGGGCGAATCCCGGAGCGTAGGCGTGGTCGCGCGGCGTCCACAACAGGAGCGTCGCGGCGGCGAAAGTGCCGAAGATCACGTAGGCGAGCGTGCCGGCCCAGCTCTTCCGCGGATTCCACGGCAGCTTGCGCCGGCCGAGCTGCATGCCCACCACCGAGGCCATGCCGTCGCCGAAGGCCAGGATGCCCCACGTCGCCGCGGCCACTTCCAGCCGCCGGTAGAACGCCAGGATCAGCAGCAGCACGGCGAGCGGATAGAGGACGATGCCGAGCGAGGAGCCGGCGTCGAGCTCCGCCTGCCGCCACAGCTTCCTGCCGCCGACGCGGGGGAGGAGAAACACGTTGTTGGCGACGGCGACGGCGGCGAGCACGGCGGACCAGAACGGCCCCAGGAAATGAAGGGAGAAGGCGATGAGCCCCACTCCCATGTGGACGACCTTGCGCAGCAGCTCGCCGCGGGAGAGCCCGCTCGCCCTGCCGGTGCCTTCGGCGGAGACCGCTGAATTCATCGAACCTGCGGCCACTGCCCGCTTTCTTTGAGCCAGGAGACGGTCGAGGCGAGACCGTCGGCAAAAGGCCGCCCGCGATAGCCGAGCTCCTTTTCGGCGCGGCTGGAGTCGTAGGCCCAGTCGTGCTTATAGATCTCGACCAGGTCCGGCGTGAGCTGCGGCGTCGTGCCGCGCAGGCGGGCCCAGGCCTTCTGCATGGCGCCGGCCGCCTTGGCGAGGCCGTCCGGCATGCGGAGAGAAGGGATCTTCGCGCCGGTGAGCCGCCCCACGGTGGCGTAGAAGTCGCCGAGGGTCACGTTCTCGCCGCCGAGCACGTAGCGGCCCGCCGGCTGCGGCTTCTCCAGCGTCATGGCGATGCCGCGCGCCACGTCCTCGACGAAGACGTAGTTCCACCGCCGGTTCGGCTTGCCGATGAGAGCCGGCAGGCGGCCGTGGACGAGGTCGAGGATGTGGCGCACCACGATGTTGCCTTCGGTGAGCTCCCCCGGTCCGTAGATCACGCCGGGGTAGACGACGGCGACGGGCAGGCCGGCGGCGATGGCGCGCCGTGCCAGGCGGTCGGAGAGCGTCTTGGTGCGTTCGTAGTCGTTGATCCAGGCGCGGTCGCGCGGCTCGGCGGTCTCGTCGAGCACGCCGCCGGGGCCGTCCTCGGTCGGCCCGAGGGCGATGAAGCTCGAGACGTAGAGGAGGCGCCCGACGCCCCCCTCCTCCACCGCGGCGAGGACGTTCTCCAGCCCGCCGACGTTGATGCGATCGAAATCCGCGCGCGGCGCCAGGATCTTGACCAGCGCCGCCGCGTGCACCACGGCGTCGCAGCCGGCCACGGCGCGGTCGAGGCTCGCGCGGTCGGTGACGTCCCCTTCGGCGAACTCGACGCCGGCCGGGAAGCGCTCGCGCGAGGAGCCGCGGCGCACCAGCAGCCGCAGCGAGTGCCGCGGCGCCAGCTCGGAGACGATGCGGCGACCGAGGAACCCGGTGCCGCCGGTGACGAGGACTTTCATGATTCCGCAGCCTGGACTCTAGCAGCACCGGCCGTCTCTGCCCAGAGGTCGGAGAGCGCCTCGTCCAGGCTCCGCCGCGGCTCCCAACCGAGGGCGCGCAGGCGGCCGGGATCGCCCTGCAGCAGCGGCAGATCGACCGGACGTACTTTCTCCGGGTCCCTCTCGACGCGGGGGGAGACGCCGGCGACCGCCAACAGGCGATGGAGGACCTCCTCGATGGAGACGGTGGACCCGCTGGCGATGTTATAGGCGGTTCCCGGCTCTCCTTTTTCGGCCAGCAGCCGGTAGGCCGCGGCGCCGTCGTCCACGTGCACGAAATCACGCCGCGCGGAGAGGTTGCCGACGCGCATCACCGGATCGCTTTCGCGGGCGATCCGGGCGAGCTGCCTGGCGAAATCCGGCAGCACGAAACCCGTCGATTGTCCTGGACCGACCATGTTGAACGAGCGAGCCACGACGGCGTTGCCGTAGGCGAAAGCGAGCCGTTCGGCCGAGGCCTTGGTCAATCCGTAGGGGCTGCGCGGTGAGACCTTCCGGCTTTCGGGGATCGGCTGCTCCGTCTCGGGCACGCGGCCATAGACGTCGGCGCTCGAAGCGATGACGACCTTCCGCCCGGCCGCGGCGGCGAGCAGGTTCTCGGTGCCCACTACGTTCACCCAGAAGTAGTCGGGCATCCTGTCCTCTTTCCATGCCGGGCCGATCTGGGCGAGGCCGGCCAGGTGGACGACCACGTCGGGATCCGTCGCCCGCACGGCTCTCTCCAAGGCCGCGCGGTCCCGCAGGTTCGCCTCGTGGAGATCCACGCCAGCGAGGTCGGGAGGGGCCTCGAGGTAGGTCCCGCTCACCGGGTCTCCGCTGTCGAGCAGGTGGCGCGCCAGCCGCAAGCCCACGAAGCCGCCGACGCCGGTGATGAGGACGCGCATCCGCCGTTACTCCGGCCGCGGCCGCCGCGCGAGCTTCTCCCGCCAGTAGTCGAGCAGGTCCTCCAGCGTCTGCTCGAAGGGGATGCGCGGCTCCCAGCCGGTGTCCGCCCGGAATTTCGAGCTGTCGCCGATCAGGATCTCCACGTCCGAGGGACGCAGGCGCTCCGGATCGACCTCGACCTTGACCTCGACTTTCGACAGCGCGAGCAGGCGGTCGAGCATCTCGCGGATGCGGATGCCGCTGCCGGTGGCGATGTTGTAGACCTCGCCGGGCGTGCCCTTGGTGACGGCGAGCCAGTAGGCGCGCACCATGTCGCGCACGTCGGTGAAGTCGCGGATGGCCTCGATGTTGCCCACCCGGATCACCGGCTCCTGCAGCCCGAGCTCGATCGCCGCCACCTGGCTGCAGAAGTTGGAGGTGACGAACACCTGGCCGCGGCGCGGGCCGGTGTGGTTGAAGCCGCGGGTGCGGATGACCTTGAGGCCGTAGCTCATGAAGTATTGATAGCCGAGGTAGTCCTGCGCCACCTTGGAGACGGCGTAGGGCGAGAGCGGCCGCAGGGGATTCGTCTCCTTGATCGGCACCTCGTCCGGCAGCACCAGGCCGTACTCCTCGCTGGAGCAGGCGAGCTGTACTGTCGGGTCGAGCTTGAGGATGCGGATGGCCTCGAAGAGGTTGGTCTGCCCGGTGACGTTGGTGACGATGGTGTCGTTGGGCGCGCTCCAGCTCGACGGCACGAAGCTCTGCGCCGCGAGATGGAAGATGAAGTCCGGCCGCGTCTCTTCGAGCGCGCGGTGCATCGAGCTGTAGTCCCGCAGGTCGGCCTCGACCAGGTGGATGCGCTTGCCCAGGTGCTCGATGTTGTCCATGCGGCTGCGCCAGCGGAGGGTGCCGTAGACCTCCACGCCGGGCTGCTCCTGCAAGAGGTACTCCGCCAGATGCGATCCGGCGAAGCCCGTAATACCCGTGATCAAAGCCCTCATTCACTTCCTCCCTTGTTTCAATCCGGCCAGCATTTCGGCGAGCCCGTCCTGCCAGGGCTCGACGCGGCGGCCGGCGATCGCTTCGAAACGCGTCACGTCCAGGACCGAGTACGCCGGCCGCGGCGCCGGGCGCGGAAACTCCGCGGTGGTGATGGGCTCCACCGCGGCCGTTCCGGACCACAGGCGCGCGATCTCGGCGGCGAAAGAGTACCAGGAGACCGCCTCCCGGTTGCGGTAGTGCACGATTCCCGTGGCGCCGCTCCGCGCCAGATCCAGCAGCGCCGCCGCCAGAAAACGCGTGTAGGTGGGGCAACCCTCCTGGTCGTTCACCACCCGTAGCGGCAGGCGGCCGGCCTCGATGAGGCGCACCATGGTGGCGACGAAGTTGGGTCCGCCAGGGCCGAAGAGCCAGCTCGTGCGCACCACCAGGGAACGCTCATAGGCGAGCGCCCACTGTTCGCCCGCCAGCTTGCTGCGCCCGTAGACCGAGCGCGGCGCGGTGGCGGCGTCCTCGCGGTAGGGCTGCCGCGCTTCGCCGTCGAACACGTAGTCGGTCGAGACGTGGACCAGCCGTGCTCCCGAGCTCGCCGCGGCGGCCGCGGCGTGCTCCACCGCCTCGCCGTTGACGGCGAAGGCCCGCTGCGTCTCCGTCTCGCAGTCGTCGACGCGGGTGAACGCCGCGCAGTTGACCACCACCTCGGGCTGGAATTCTTCGGCCCAGTAGAGCAGGCGGCCGCGGTCCTCTATGTCCGCCTGAGCATGCGACAGCCCGAGAGCGTCCCAGCCGCGGACCTCAGCCTCCGCCACCACCGCCCGGCCCAGCATGCCGGCCCCGCCGAAGACGAGACAGCGCATCTAGCTGATCCCGACCTCCGAATTGTCGCCGAGCATGAAGCGGTACGCCCTGGGCTTGTCGTCGCTCCTGGCGATGCGCACGTTGCGGCCGATCAGCGAGCCGTCGATGCGCAGCGGCACGTCGCGGATCTCGCAGTCGGCGAGGACGATGGAGTTCTCCATCTCGCAACGCACCAGGGTGCAGCGCTCGCCGATCGAGGTATAGGGGCCGATGAAGGCGTGCTCCAGGCGCGTGCCGTCGCCGATCACCACCGGCCCGCGCACCAGCGAATCGATGAGCTCGACGCCTTCGCCGATCTGCACCCGCCCCTCGATGCGGCTGCCGTTGCCGAGCCCCGCGGCTCTCGCGCCGCGCGGCACTTCCAGCCCCTCGAGGACGATGCGGTTGGCTTCCAGCATGTCCTCCAGCTTGCCGGTGTCCTTCCACCAGCCGCGCACGATGTGGGGATGGACGTCGAGCCCGCGGTCGATCAAGTCCTGGATGGCGTCGGTGATCTCCAGCTCGCCGCGCTGCGAGGGCTTGATGCGCCGCACCGACTCGAAGATGCACGCGTCGAACATGTAGACGCCGACGAGCGCCAGGTTGCTCTGCGGCTCCGGGGGTTTCTCCACCAGGCGCCGCACCTTGCCCTCGGCCGTCAGCTCGGCGACTCCGAACTGCTCCGGGTTGGGCACCTCGGCGAGCAGGATCTCCGAGTTGCAGCCGAGAGCGCGGAACTCCTCCACCAGGCTGGTGATGCCGCCGGCGATCAGGTTGTCGCCCAGGTACATGACGAACGGCGAGCCGCCGAGGAACTCTTCGGCGACCAGCACCGCGTGGGCGAGGCCGAGGGGGGCTTCCTGCTCGATGTAGGTGATGCGGGCGCCGAAGCGCGAGCCGTCGCCCACCGCGGCGCGGATCTCGTTGCGCGTCTCGCCGACGATGATGCCGATCTCCGTGATGCCCGCCGCGACGATGGACTCGATGGCGTAGTAGAGCACCGGCTTGTTGGCGACCGGCACGAGCTGCTTGGCCGAGGTGTAGGTGAGGGGGCGCAGGCGCGTTCCCTTGCCTCCCGAAAGGATCAGACCCTTCATAATCTTTTCTAGGGCTCGATCGTCGAGCTGCGGCTGTTCAGATCGAGGAACGTGCCCACGTTCTTCAGCGTCAGCGAAAAGCGGATGTCCTTGTCGCGGGTGCGCGGCCCGGTGCCGGCGCGGAAGTCGCGCAGCTCCAGGCGCAGCCCGTAGCATTGCCCCGTATAGTTCATTATCAGCTGCTGCTGCTGCAGGAGCTGCTGCTCGAAATCATAGTTGAGCTGGCCCTCCATCCGCACATGCAGGAAGGGCACGGCGAGCACGCCGTTGAGCCGCACCTGGTTGCTCAGGCTGTCTCCCGTCTCCGGCTGCGAGCGGGTGAACCAGGTCACCGCCATGGAGCCCGGCCTGCCGAAGCCGAAGCCGGCCGTCAGCCCCGTCGAGGAAATGCCGGGAAACAGCGTCTCGTAGGTGGCTTCCGCCTTCAGCGTGATGCGGTCGGTCGGATTGAAGCGCAGCAGCGCCTGGATGGGCCCTTCCACCGTGTTCACCGTGCGGTCCCTGACGGAGACCTGGAGCGGCTGCGCGTCGTCGAAGCTGTAGTTGCGGGCGAGCTCGAAGAACAGCACTTCGCGGGCGACGCCGTTCGCCTTGTCCGGCTTGCCCAGAATGCGTTGGTCGAGCGCGAAGCGCCCGATGTTGGCCGAGCGCGGTGTGTCCAGCTCGTCGAACAGGGGCACCAGGTTGGCGTCCTCGATCTCGCCGAAGTAGGTGTAGGTCCAGCGCGGCTCGATGAGGTGCTTGAACTTGGCGAAGCCGCCGACCTTGGCGTCGAAGATGCGCGAGAAGGAGGGGCCGACGACCTCCGCGCTCGCCACCGGGAAGGCGCGCGTCAGGCTGTCGCCGGAGAAGCTCGTCTGGCTGGCGTTGAGGCTGTCGCCGTACCAGGTCACCCGCTCGCCGCCGGTGACGGAGAGCGAGAGCCAGGGGAAGGTGCGCACGGGCAGCGTCACCTGCGGCAGCAGGTCGGCGCGCCCGTAGCTGCCCTGATAGCTGTTCGGCCGCGAGATGTCGAGATAATTGAGCGAGCTCTGGATCTGCAGGTAGAAGGGCGTACGCCCCAGGCGCGTCGAGCGCAGCCGGTATTCGATCTCCGGCAGCCGCCGCTGCTCGATCGAGTCCTCGAAGCCGACGAAGGTCTCGCGGCTGGTGATCTGCGTGTTGAGCAGGTGAGGTCCCCAGTTGCCGGTGACGAAGGCACGGCTGTCGATGAAGCGCAGGGTGTTGCGGTCGAAGGCGCGCTCGAAGTCGCGGAAGAAGTTGAAATCCGAGTAATCCGAGTACTGCACGACGCCGCGCATCCCCCACGGCAGGTCCTCGGTGGTGTGGTTCCACTCCACCTTCCAGCGCCAATCGTCGACTTCCGGATCGTGCACGTAGTAGCCGATCAGACTGCCCTTGGTGCCCAGGGCCGGCTGGTAGCGGAACTCGTTGCCGATGCCGAGGAAGTCCTCCGAGTAGAGGTCGAGGTGGAACGTCGTGTCGTAGCTGCGCCCCAGCGTCTGGAAATAGGCGAGCCCGATGGAGGTGCCGCGGCGGTCGGAATAGCCGAGGTCCGGGATGAGGAAGCCCGAGCTGCGCTCGCTCTTGACCGGCCACAGGATGTAGGGCGTGTAGAAGACGGGCAGCTTCTTGGCGCGCATGGAGGCCGAGCGGACGTGCGCGTAGCCCTCGACTTCCACCCGCGCCTGGCGCAATCGGAAGCTCCAGTCGGGCGTCTTCTGGCTGCAGGAGGTGAAGATGCCGTTGGTCACCGTGTAGGTGTTGTCGCCGGTCTTCGCCACCTCGGTGCCGGTGAAGTAGTAGTCCGGCGCCACCTGGCCGGTGGCGTTGTTGAGCTTGCCGGTCTTCGTCTCCAGGTTGAACGTCAGATCGTCGCCGGTCAGCCGGCGCGGGCCCTGATCGAGGATGACGTTGCCCGTGGCCGTCACCACCTTGGTCTCGAGATCGATCTCCGCCCGGTCGGCCTTGAGGTCGATGTCCTGGTAGCGGATCTGCACGCCGCCCGTGAGCACGGCGTAATCCTCGCGCTTGTACTCGAGATCGGCGGCGCTGCCGGCGGCGCTGCCGCCGCCGTGGCTGTTGGTGAACTTGAGCTGGAAGTCCAGCCGGTCGGGGCCGGCGCCGGGCGGGCCGGCCGGCGTCACGGGAGGCCTCGCCGGTTCTCCGGTGGTCTGGGGCGCGCCGGAAGGCGTCGGGGCCTCGGGGCCGGGCGCCACGGGCTCGATCGGGCCCTGGGGCTCGAGCGGCAGGGCCGGCTGCGCCTCCTGCGTCGCCTGTGGCGGCGGGGTGAAAACGGCCGGCGTCACGGCGGGAGCCGGAGCCGCGGGAGTTTCCTGCGCCATGGCGGGCAGAGCGAGGCAGAGCGCCAGCAGCAGGGCGGACGGAGTGGAGCGGTGGCCGGTCATGATCGCGGCGCTAGTCTATGCGCTCGACGATCATCGCGGTAGCCTCGCCGCCGCCGATGCAGATGGCGGCGCAGCCGAGCCGGCCGCCGCGCTCCCGCAGGGCGTAGAGCAGCGTGGCGAGGATGCGCGCTCCCGAGGAGCCGATCGGATGGCCCAACGCCACCGCGCCGCCGCGCACGTTGACGCGGTCGGGCGGCAGCTCGAGATCGCGCAGGAAGGCCAGCGCCACCACGGCGAAAGCCTCGTTGACCTCCCACAGGTCGATGTCGGCCGCTTTCAGGCCGGCTCGCTCCAGCGCGCCGCGCACGGCGCCCGCCGGCGCCGTGGTGAACTTCTGCGGCTCCTGGGCGAGCGAGGAGTGGGCGACCATGCGGGCGAGCGGCTTGAATCCCCGCCGCGCGGCCTCGCCGGCGGTGGTGAGCGCCAGGGCGGCGGCGCCGTCGTTGATCTTGCTGGAGTTGCCCGCCGTCACCGAGCCCTGCGGCTGGAAGGCCGGCCGCAGCGTCGAGATGCGGGTGAGGTCGGCCTTGAACGGCTCCTCGTCGCGGTCGACGGCCAGCGGCTCGCCCTTCTTCTGCGGGATCTTCACGGGGACGATCTCCTCGGCGGACAGGCCTTTCTCCGTGGCTTCGCGGGCGCGGCGGTAGCTCTCCACGGAGTAGGCGTCCTGCTCCTCGCGGCTGAAGCTGTACTCGGCGGCGCAGGCCTCGGCGCAGTTGCCCATGTGGAGGTCGCCGTAGGGGTCCCACAGGCCGTCGTGGATCATCGAGTCGATCAGCTTGCCGTGCCCCAGGCGCAGCCCGTCGCGGGCGCCGGCCGCCAGGTAGGGGGCCTGGCTCATGCTCTCCATGCCGCCGGCGACGACGTACTTGAAATCGCCGCAGCGCAGGTCGTTGGCGGCGATCATCGCCGCCCGCATGCCCGAGCCGCAGACCTTGTTGAGGGTGATGGCGCCGGTCGCCACCGGACAGCCGGCGCCGATCGCCGCCTGGCGGGCCGGCGCCTGGCCCTGGCCGGCGGTGAGCACGCAGCCCATGTTGACCTGCTGGATCTCCTCCGGAGTCAGCCCCGCCCGCTCGATGGCGGCGGCAATGGCGCGTGCGCCCAGAGCGTGCGCCGGAAGGCCCGAGAGCGCACCTTGGAAAGCACCGATCGGCGTGCGCACCGCGCTCAAGATGACGACGTCGTCCATGACCTCTCCTGGGGGAACGAGCTGTCCCCGACCCGCGAAGGATATCGTATCGGGAAAGGACGACAAGGACAGCAGGGACAGCAGGGACAACAAGGACACCAGGGACAGCAGGCCGTGATCGTCCGTGGTTGTCCGTGTCCGTCCATGTTCCCCCGGCCACGCTAGAATGCGCCTCTCGGCATGCGCGCCCTGGGCATCGACTTCGGCGAGAAGCGGATCGGGCTGGCGATCTCGGACCCGGACGGCCGCCTCGCCGTGCCGCTGGCCACGCTCGAGCGCCGCAACGACCGCTCGGCGCTGCGCCAGATCGCGGAGATCGCCCGTTCAGAAGGGGTCGAACGGCTGGTCCTCGGCGAGCCCAGGGGGCTGGACGGCCGGGGAGGCGAGAGCGCCGAGCGGGTCCGCCGCTTCGGTGAGCGCCTGGCGGCGATGACGGGCCTGCCGCTCGAGCGGGTCGACGAGGCGCTCACCAGCGCCGAGGCCGCCGGGAGGCTGCGCCAGGCCGGCATCGGCTCGCGGTGGGAGCCCGGCCGCATCGACGCCGTGGCGGCCCAGATCCTCCTCCAGGAGGTGTTGGACCGCGGCCGAGGGAACTGAGAGGAGGCGCGTTGGCGCGAGGGAAGCCGAAGAAGCCGGCAGGACGCCGGAGCAAGCGCGGCGGTTGGAGGCGGGTCGCCATCGGCCTCGGCATCCTGCTGTTCCTGCTCCTGGTGCCGGCCGGCCAGATGGCCTGGTCCTGGTGGAAGCTGCAGCGGCCCTACAAGGGCTATGCGGAGCCCGAGAAGCTGGTCGCCGTCGAGCCCGGCTCCAGCGCGGGGCAGATCCTCCAGAACCTGGAGAAGGAAGGGGTCCTGGCCAACGCCGACCTGGCCCGCACCTACTTCATCTACTTCCTGCGCGAGCCCGCCATCCAGGCCGGCGAGTATCTCTTCAAGGGACCGCTCACCACTTCGCAGGTGCTCCGCATGCTGGTGCGGGGAGAGGTGGTCCGCCGCTCCGTCACCCTCATCGAGGGGCTCACCCTGGAGGAGATCGCCGAGCAGCTCGCCCGCGAGCGCTTCGGCCGCCGCGAGGTGTTCCTCGACCTCATGCGCTCCCCCCGTCTCATCGCCAGCCTGGACCCGAACGCGCCCGACCTCGAAGGCTATCTCTTCCCCGAGACCTACAGCTTCTCTTCCGGCACCGGCGAGCGGGAGATCGTCGAGACCCTCGTGCGGACCTTCCGCGAGCGCTGGGAGCGCGACGTCAAGCCGCGGCTGGGCAACGGCCCGCCGGGACGCAGCGCGCGCCAGGTGGTGACCCTCGCCAGCATCGTCGAGAAGGAGGCCCGCATCGACTCCGAGCGGCCTTTGATCGCCGCCGTCTACAGCAACCGCTTGGAGAAGGGGATCGGCCTCGCCGCGGATCCCACCGTCATCTACGTCCTCAAGCGCCTCGGCCGCTGGAGCGGCAACCTCCGCCGCGAGGACCTGCGGCTGGACTCTCCCTACAACACCTACCGCTGGGCCGGCCTCCCCCCGGGGCCGATCTGCTCGCCGGGGCTCGCCAGCCTGAAGGCCGCCGCCGATCCGGAGGACGTGCCTTTCCTCTACTTCGTGGGGCGCAACGACGGCACCCACGTCTTCGCCGAGACCCTCCAGGAGCACAACCGGAACGTCGAGATCTGGCAGCGCCAATACTGGCGGAAGCGCTGGGCCGCCGAGCGGCGGGAACGCGGCGGCGGCCGCTGACTGCACATTTTTATTGACACTTCCCTATAGCTGGTGTATCAAGCGGCTGGAAGAGTCCACACAATCTGTACCAACGCGCCGTCCCCTTCCAGTGGAGAGCCGCTCGAATGGCGGCGCGAAGTTCCAGGAGGAGGCGCAGCCCATGAACATCCCCGAGGAATTTGGGAAGTATTTACTTCTCAAGAAGCTGAGCGAGGACACGCTCGGAGAGACCTTCCGCGCCGGCAAGGTGGGCGCGCAGGGCATGGAACAGGTGGTCCTGCTCCGCGTCCTCAACGGCAAGGGGCTGGACGGGGAGAAGCTGTGGTCGAAGGTCTCCGGGCGGGGAGGCGTGCAGGCCATCCTGAAGAGCCCCAACATCGGCAACGGCGTCGATCTCGGCCGCGTACGGAGCTTCCCTTACGTCGCCTACGATTACATCTCTGGCAAGAACCTGGCGACCCTCTTTGCCCAGGCCGCCCGGCAGCATTCCCCCATCCCGACCGATCATGCGCTGCTGATCGCCGAGCGCCTCGCTCTCGCCCTCGCCGCCGCGCACGAGAGCCGGCTGCAGGACGAGCGGGTGCTGCACGGCTTCGTGCTGCCGCAGCTCGTGATGATCTCTAACGAAGGCGAGACCCGCCTGCTCGGCTTCGAGGTGGCGCCCGGCCTGCGCGAGCTCGCCGCCGGCGGCTGGCAGGACGACGCGATCCGCACCTACCTCTCCCCGGAGACCCTGACCGGCGCTCCGCTCGGGAAGTCCGACGACGTCTATTCGCTGGGGGCCATCCTCTTCGAGCTGCTGACCGGCGAGCGGCTGCCCGCCGCCACGGCGGAAGGGCACGGCGCGCGCATCGACGGCGCCCTGCTGGCCAACGAGGGCACGCCGCTGCCGGCTCCCATCGCGGCTCTCCTCAAGAAGAGTCTGGTGGGTCACGAGCAGCGGATCGCCGACGCCATGACCTGGCACAAGACGCTGTCGAAGCTGATGATCGACGGGCATTTCAGCCCCACCACGTTCAACCTCGCCTTCTTCATGCACAACCTCTTCCGCGACGACATCGAGCGGGAGAACCAGGAGATCCAGGCCGAGAAGAAGCTCGAGCTGCCGCCGCGGACTGCGGCGCCGGTCGCGGCCGCCGCGGCGGCTGCCGCCACCCAGGACCTGCGCGAGGTGACCGGTGTCCGCGAGGCGACCTGGCCGGGCACCCGCGCGCAGGTGGCGAAGGAAGCCGAGCCGGCGTCGAAGAAGCCGCTGTGGATCGGCCTCGCCGCGGCCGCCCTGATCGGCGTCGCCGTCGGCGGCTATTTCCTTTACGACCGGTTCGCCGGCGGCAAGAGCGACGATGCGGCGGCCTCGCCGCCCGCCGCCTCCCCGGCCGCCCGGCCGGCGGTCATGCCGGGAGGCGCCGGCGCCACGTCCACCGCTCCCAGCCTGACGCCCGAGGAGATCCAGGCGCAGATCCAGCAGATGTTCGAGGCCAAGCAGAAGGAGATGGAGGCGCAGGCTGCGGCGAAGTACGACGACCGCATCAAGCAGCTCCAGCAGCAGCTCGAGGACAGCCGCCGCGCCGGCGCCACGACGCAGCGGGAGCCGGAAAAAGCCGCGCAGCAGGAGCCGCCTCCCGAGGTCCGCACCCCTCCACGCACGGAGCCCGCGGCCACGCCTCCCCAGGCGGCGGCGACGCCGCCCAGCGCGCCGCAGCAGCAACCCGCCGCGGCGAACCCGCAGGCGACCGAACGCGAAGACGAGAAGCCCGCCGCCAGCGCGGCGACGACCCCCGCCAATCCTCCGCCGGCGCAGACGGCGCCGCGTCCGCAGCAGGTCCAGGTCGGCGATCTGGTGCAGCCGGGCCCGGGCGTGACCGCGCCGAAGCGCGTGTCGCTGCCCGAGCCGCGTTATCCCCCGGCCGCGCAGCGGCTCAACCGCGCGGCGCAGGTGGACATCAAGGTGCTGGTGGACGAGAAAGGCCGGGTGCTGGACGCCGAGCTGCTCGGCGCCAAGGCCGGCTTCGGCTTCGACGAAGCCGCCATGGACGCCGCCCGCCGGGCGGTCTTCCAGCCGGCCACCAAGGACGGCGTGCGCGTGAAGATGTGGACCACCGTGCGGGTGAACTTCCAGCGGCGGATCTGAGAAGGGAATTGCGTTCGCTGTTCGTAGGGGCGGGGCTTGTCCCCGC
>JBIOVX010000283.1:0-23888 GCA_044868005.1 Thermoanaerobaculia bacterium
CCGTCAGGGAGAGGGGGGACAATCCCGAACCGGTATTGCCAAGAGGAGCGTTCGGATTCGGCAAGGCCCTTCGCATGCGTCCCCCCTCGCCCGTCAGGGAGAGGGGGACAGGGGGTGAGGCTTCGGAGGGCAAACCGCCCCGATATGCCACAATCCCTGAATGGCCGATCTCGCCGTCACGGCTTCCTCCATCGCGCCTCCGCGCACCCGTCCATCCCTCATCGACCGCGTCCCAAAGGGCGGCGCGGCGGATGCGGACACCATCCTCGACCTCTTCGTGGATTGGGCCTCGGAGGCCGGGTTCGAGCTGTATCCGGCGCAGGAGGAGGCGCTGCTGGAGATCATGGCCGGCCGGCACGTGATCCTCAACACGCCCACCGGCTCCGGCAAGTCGCTGGTCGCCCTGGGTCTCCACTTCAAGGCGCTGTGCGAGGGGAAGAAGTCCTTCTATACGAGCCCCATCAAGGCCCTCGCCTCCGAGAAGTTCTTCTCCCTCTGTGACGACTTCGGCGCCGAGAACGTCGGCATGATGACCGGCGACGCCTCGATCAATCCGGAGGCGCCCGTCGTCTGCTGCACGGCCGAGGTGCTCGCCAACCGCGCCCTGCGCGAAGGCGAGCGGCTCGACGCGCCCTACGTGGTGATGGACGAGTTCCACTACTACTCGGACCCCGAGCGCGGCGCCGCCTGGCAGATCCCGCTCATCGAGCTGCCCCACACCCGTTTTCTGCTGATGTCCGCCACCCTCGGCGACGTCTCCGCCATCCAGGAGCGGATTCAGGAAAGAACTGGTGTCGAGGCGGCCTTGGTGAGCTCCGAAGAGCGTCCCGTGCCGCTCGATTTCGAGTACCGCGAGACGCCGCTCCACGAGACCATCGAGGTGCTCATCAAGGACGCCCGGGCGCCCATCTACGTCGTCAACTTCACCCAGCGCGAGTGCGCCGAGCTGGCCCAGTCGCTGACCAGTGCGCAGATCTCAAATCGCGAAGAGCGCGAGAAGATCCGCCAGGCCGTAGGCGACTTCCGCTTCGACACGCCTTACGGCAAGGAGTGCAAGCGCTTCATCTCCTTCGGCATCGGCGTCCACCACGCCGGACTGCTGCCGAAATACCGGCTCCTCGTCGAGCAGCTCTCTCAGCAGGGGCTGCTGCGCGTCATCGCGGGCACGGATACTCTGGGCGTCGGCGTCAACATTCCCATCCGCACCGTCCTCTTCACCAAGCTCGCCAAGTTCGGCGGCCAGAAGATCTCCATCCTCTCGGTGCGCGACTTCAAGCAGATCGCCGGCCGCGCCGGCCGCAAGGGGTTCGACGTCAAGGGGAGCGTCGTGGCGCAGGCGCCGGAGCACATCATCGAGAAGCGCAAGAGCGAGAGGAGCGGCGGCAAGAAGATCGTCAAAGGCCCGCCCAAGGGGGAGGTCTCCTGGAACCAGGAGACCTTCGACAAGCTCATCGCGCGGCCGCCGGAGACGCTCAAGTCGCGCTTCCGCATCACCCACGGCATGGTGCTCAACCTCCTCCAGCGCGACGCCGAGCTGGACGACCCCAACCTGCGCAACTTCGACTCTCTCCGCGAGCTGATCCGCCGCTGCCACGAAGAGGAAGGCGCCAAGGCGCGGCACCTCACCCAGGCCGCCGTCCTCGTGCGCTCGCTCTATCGCGCCGGCATCATCCGTATGAAGCGGGACGCCCGCACCAACTACCTCTGGGCGGTGGTGGCCGAGGACCTGCAGTGGGACTTCTCTCTCAACCAAGCCCTCTCGCTCTATCTGGTGGAGACGCTCGGCGAGATCGAGCGCGAGTCCGAGACGTACGTGCCGGACCTCATCACCCTCGTCGAGTCGGTGCTGGAGAACCCGGAGATCGTCCTCCGCAAGCAGGTGGACAAGATCAAGGGCGAGCTCGTGGCACAGCTCAAGGCCGAGGGCATGGAGTACGAGCAGCGCATGGAGCGCCTGGACGAGGTCACGCATCCCAAGCCGCTCTCCGACTTCATCTACGGCACCTTCAACCGCTTCCGCGGCAAGCATCCGTGGGTAGGCGGCGAGGACATCAAGCCGAAGTCGATCGGCCGCGAGATGTTCGAGGGCTATATGAGCTTCGCGGATTACGTGAAGCGCTACGGTCTGCAGCGTAGCGAAGGCGTGCTCCTGCGCTACCTCTCGCAGCTCTACAAGACGTTGGATCAGAACGTGCCGGAGCCGGCGAAGACCGAAGGGGTATGGGACGCCCTCGGCTTCTTCCGCGCCCTCGTCGAGACGACCGACTCCAGCCTTCTCGAGGAATGGGAAGGCCTGCTCCATCCCGAGATCCTGGTGCGCACCAAGGAGCGCGAGACCGCCCGCGAGATCCTCTGGCTCCAGGAGCTGCTCGCCGATCCCAAGACCTTCGCCGCGCGAGTGCGAGCCGAGATGCACCTGCTCACCCGCGCCCTCTCCATCAAGGATTGGGAGGAAGCGCTCAACCTCATCAAGCAGGACCCGGACGATCCTCAGACTTTATGGGACGCCGAGCGCTTCGAGCAGGCGATGGCACCCTTCTTCGCCGAGTATGGCGAGCTCCTCTTCACCCCCGAAGCGCGCCGCCACCAGTGGACGCAGATCCATAAGATCGGCGACCGGCAGTGGGAGGTCGCCCACACCCTGCTCGATCCGCAGGGAGACAACCTATGGGCGATCCAGGGGACGATCGACCTACGGGATCCCGACGAAGCGGAGGGGCCTATCGTGCGGGTGGGGCGGATTGGAGCGTAGTGCGCTAAAATGCCCTCTGACAGGCTTCGAGGAGGTCAGGATGACCAAGAAGTACTCGCTTGCAGACAGAAGCCGAAGGCAATCTTACGGATCTGGTCCAGGAAGCAGAGAAGGGTACTCAGGTGGAGCTCACCCGCGACGGCAAGTCTGTTGCCGTCTTGATCGGGGCCGAAGATTTCGAGCAGATGTCAAAGAGGACTCCGGACTTCTGGGAGGCTTACGAGAAGTTTTGCCGCGAGCACAACCTTGAAAAGGCAAATATTGATCCTGACGAAGTTTGGGGTGATGTCCGAGATCCCTCCCCGGGTCGGGACTTCCACTGGTGAGCCTGAGATACCTGCTGGACACCAACGTCGTCTCGGCACCTGCCCGTCCGTCACCGAATCCCGACGTGCTCGTAAGCTACGAGTACAGGGGGAACTCGGAATCGTGACAGTGGTTTGCATGAGGCGCTCTTTCCTTTGAAACGCAACGGTCAGCGAAGCGAACTCGCGACGAAAAGGCAATCGAGGAGGGAAAGACCAGCATGGATAAGTCCCTGGAAGCGCTCTTTGATCAGCTTACACCTGATCCTTGGCGAGAACAAGTCGGATTCAGTGATTCCGTAGAGGAAGTTCATCGTGACATTTTTGAACTCTCCGAAGCCGAAACAGTCGAACGACTTAACACATGGATACAGAAGCATCAACCCTGCGTATTTGGTAGAGTTGGTGCACGCTTTGGGCTTATTCAATACTGTATTTTGAACGAGCGGGATATCAGGACTGGTGATGCCTTAATACAAGACAAGATCCAGGATGCTCGACTGTCTTGGCTGAGAAAAGCGTCAGAAGGCGCGCAGAGTGGATTTGTAATCGCCCTGATTTCACGCCGACTCGCAAACTCACTGCCTGACCCTGCGCTGGGTGAGTTCGCGCGTCGATTGGCCTCCCTTTATCTGCTTGAGCCTATCGAATTTGACAAGATTTATCTGGAATCTGTCGAGCTGGAAATCCCTGGCCGCCCCCGGACCAAGGTCCTCATGTGGGATGCTGGCGTGAATTACTTTTCTGCGAATGCCGACAGGAGATGGTGGCAGGACCACCGTATCCCGGGCGGAATGGCGTTCTCTGTAAACTCAGTGGGTCACATGGTTAGATCTGTACGGCTTTCACGGGCTCTAAGAGAGCTGGATGAGAATGTGGGGGTGGGGCTCTCCCCTAATGAAGAAGAGTTGAGCCTGTCTAATATATCGTCTTTAGGCAAAGCTCTAGAAGTTGCAATGCAGACAATCTCTTTAGCTTCCAATGGACCATCCGGCAAAGCCACTCAATTGCTCCCCATATCTGGCGCTACGCGCCTCAAAAAATGCCCAATCGACCTTCGACCACCACTTTTAGGTCATGACTTTTCCGAGTACCTCGGTTACTATCATACCGATTTCACCCTTCCCTTGGACTATTTCCAGCCGGACGTGGAGCGGCCCATCACGGTGGAGTCTCGCCGCCTTGACTTCACTTATCTTTTTGATAAAAGCCTTGATAATCCAGATTTTCTGCGAATGGGTGAAGGCCGGAGGATCAGGAGTGCAAGTGACCGCCGGCCTCCTTTGGGAGAGCGTGCAAGGAAGAGGCGGAAAGCAGTCCCTAAAGAGCGGCAGGAACAGGATCTCGAAGGGTCACCGCGCGTTCGGGGCGAAGCTACATAATCAAAGGGCAATCATACTCGGATGCTAAAAAGCCAGAGGCAGGAGAGGTTTCGGGGTAATTCGCTGACGTAACTAGTATTGCACACAAATTCGGATTACGCTCGGTACTGGTTGTATCAAGCAAGATCTCGATGGGGTCAAGGTGGGAGCTAGAAAGCCGCACTATTCCGAGGTAACGCGGTAGGGGTACCTCTTCGCAAAGACGCGCCACCACTTCGGAGGACACTACTCTCTTGGTGAAGAGCCGCTCTATATACGTGTGGGAACGTGATATCCACGTATCAAACAAGATGGTTCCCGCCGGGCGTCCTACTCCAAAGCGAGCCTCCTGATAGGCATGTAGTGTAAATAGAAAGTCCATCGCAAGCCGGCGGAGGGCTGCAAATGACAGGCGGATCTTGGCATGCATCGCAATTAAGATTTGTAGGACATCCCATTCCTCCTGCAGATCGGGCAAGGTTATATGCAAGTTTAGCCGCTTACCTTTCCTCCGTACCGTGGCCTTCACATATGGCCCTACGCGATCATCATGAAGGTATAGCCCACGAACATCGGCCGCCAAATCCCTAATGCCGGGTTCGAGATCTTTCTTCCTTGAGTTATTTGCTGCGACCTTTAGTCCTGCGACAGTCACAGCGTGCTTGTCATTAGAGCGAGAATCTCTGCGTTCTAGAATAAGAACAGGCGCGTTTCCGGAGGCTACTGCAGAAAATATATATCCGCGGGCAGTTTCAAAGTCGTCTGTGGGAAGGAGATTCGGGGCGACCTTGAGGGCCTGCACTGCTTGGCACATTTGATCGACGGAAAGTCCTTCTTGAGGCATGGCTCGCCCATAGGGAAGGCTGTGCTGTGCAGCTAGCATAGTAATTTGTGACGGAGTCGCCGAGCCAAAATTCTCGAAGTCTGCGAACTGATTCAATGCAGACCAAAGGGCGGTTGTGGCGCACGCGCTTACTCCGAGATCCTGCTGCTGGAAGGGTAATCCCCGAACTGTAAGTTCTATGCCTGATAAATGTGCGCTATAGTGGCGCGTACCGTCGAATCGCCGGATGGTTCCGTCCTCAGCCGGGCTGTCATAATACCGGAGCACAGTCCTACCAACAGGACAACCAGATAAGTGCTTTATAATGCAGAATCCTAAATAAGAGCTGCGCGAGAAGATTCCACATGCTTCACGGAATGCTTCCCGGCCTTTTTCAAAACCGAGCGCCCGAAGGTTGGCGAAAGCAGAAATGAGGTCAGCAGGGTCTGAGGTGAAGAAATTCAGGCGCCTACAGTGATTTGGATATGGAAATAGGCTACGCGAATAGAAGACGCTATGATCTTCTATGTAGTCTCTATCGATGTATCGCTCCTCAAGGGAAACGCTCTTACAGCCCAAGTGCGTGACATACCTGTCGATGTAGGCCAACTGATAGAGGGCGGAATGGAGGCGTAGAAAGGGAGGCTCGCGAAGTTTGAGCAGCTCCGCGAGCGAGCCAGGGGTGAACGGCAGGTAACGGACTTCTTGGGGCAGTTGAGGCAATGGCCTAGCGCGCGTTGATTCGAATCGCGAGGTCAGCTTCGGTCAGTCGCTCAGAGCGATCAATTGCCTCCGTTAGTCGGCGGCACTTCTCGGACCAACGCCGACGTGCTTCCTCAAACTTCTGTCTCTCTTCGGCATTCAGCACTTTTCTTGCATGTGGCATGGTCGCTCCTTGGTTGCTCTCGGCCCCTTCTCTCTTCATCGTATTACCCCCAGGATCTTGCCCAGCCGACGCCGGGGAGGGAGGTAACCTAGTCCAAGGCCTTTGGGCTGTCAAGACGCCTCACAAGAGGCCTTGCCGCCGCAGTTTCCGCCGCCGATCGGGACGGCTGGAAGTAGGTGAACCCTCCTCTGAACTCCCTCACGAGGCTTCCGTTATGACATTTCCAGCCCCTCTCCTTGTACTGGCCTATCCAGTACAAGATGCCTATCTTATACCACCTCACGGGCTGAAATGCAAGCTTAGACTGTCGAAACCCCCTGATTACACTGAGGAATTAGGCGCTAGCACCAAGAAATGCGGCCGTATAAGCGGTATAAGCTGCTTTCTTGCCCTCCTTCTTGACTCCTTATACCATTTTGTCTCCAGGGGGCCCTATGTCCGAACGCAGCCGAGCCTACCCGGGCATTGATCTCGAAACGGCTGAAGGAATACTATGCCGGCAACTCTCGGAGGTTGGGGGAGAAACGCTCGAACGGTCCGATCTCGCGTCCAAGCTCGGCTACTCTTCGGGCAAGGGTGGAACGGCGGCAAGGAAGATCGCCGCTTTGGTGCACTATGGTCTGTTGGACCGCTCTTCCGACCGATTCTGTCTAAGTCCTCTGGGGCTGAAGCTTCTGGCCTGCCTTCCGGGATCGCCTGAGAGGCAGAGCTTCCTTCGGAGCGCGCTTGAGCGCCCCGTCCTCTTTCGGAGCATTCTGGACCGCTACCGGCCCGAAGGTCGCATCCCGAGCAGCCTAGCCCAGATGCTCTCCACCGATTTCGGCATCACGGCGCGGGTGATGACCGATGCTGCCGATATCTTCTTTCGCTCGGCCCGTTTTGTCGGGATCCTCGCTAATGACGGCAGGTTTCTCGAAACCGTGCTTCCCCGGGTGATCGGAGAGCAAGAGCCTAGCAAGGCTGAGCCGCTTACCCCGGAGATTACTCGGAAGCGGCTGGAACTGCTGCTTTCAGACCGGAAGTCGGCTTGGCTAGAGATCCCGACCGAGATGAGTCGCAAAGATCTTGGGATCCTGGCGCAGGCACTGGAAGTACAGCTTGCCCAATTGAGCATCTATTTGGGCCTTGAGGAGGGTGCCGAGATACGGCCCTTCCGAAAGCGGCCCAACGCGCTTCGGCTCACAACCCCAGACGACCCAGTTGAGAAGTGAGAATCGAATCGACTCACGGGAACTCAGCTTCTACGGCGCCACGGACAGCAACGCCTCCCGCTTTACCTCCCGCCCCTTGAGCACCACCGTCCGAATGCGCTTCGCGTTGCCGATATCCACCGTCGGGTCCGCATCCAGGATCACCAGGTCTGCTCCATATCCGGGCTCGATTCGCCCGAGTTGCCGCCAGGGTCTAAGCGCGCTGTAGTTCGCCGTTGCCGCGGCGAGGGCCTGGCGCGGGGTGAGGCCGATGCGGACCAGCAGGGCGAGCTCGGTGTGGAGCGAGATGCCCGGCATGGTGCCGAAGGCGGAGGTGCCGCTGCCGGTGAGATAGTGGGCTCCCGCTTTGTGGTACTGCTCGTCCAGCATCAGCAGCGTTCGCCAGGTGTCGGATGGAACGGCGTCCCGGATCTGTTCGGGCGGCGTTGGCGGCTGGCCCGTCTCGGGATCGGCGGCCAGGTGGATGTCGCCGGGCGAGAGGATCCTGGCGATGGGCTCCTTCCAGGGGTTGGCGTGGTCCGGCATCTCCAGGTAGTTGAGCGAGAGCGTCGGGATCAACAGGCTGGGTCCCGCCGCGAGCCGCTCGGCGTGACGGGCGACCACGGCATCCTGCGGCGTCAGGCTGCCGAGGTAGCGATAGAGCTCCTGGCGCGGCGGTCCGAAAGGCGCCTTTGCCACCCGCTCGCGTAGGTCCGGCGGCGTCAGCTCCAGCGAGTAGCGGCCCGTGTGGACGAAGGCGTCGACGCCCGCTTCCTGGGCCTCGTAGTAGGTGGAGGCTCCTAGCTCGCCGATCGTCGCGAGGCCGAGCTCGTGGGCTCGCGCGGCTGCGGCCCGCAGCGGACCTGGACGCAGCGGATAGTAAAGCAGGAGTACCTTGGCGCCCGCCGCCGCGAGCCGCTCCACCTCCCTGCGCGCCTCGGCGTCGGTCATCGGACGCCAGTTCTCTCCTTCCGGAACCATGCCCGAAACGAGGTCTATGAAGAAGAGACGGGGCGACGGATCAGCCGCCGTGAAGGTGGCGCCGCGGCGGGGATCGCGTTGCTGCTCCGCTCCGGGTTGGAGCGGCAGACTGGTGACGACCGAGGTCACGCCCATGTAGAGGTAGGCGTTGGCAAAGGCTTGGCTGGACTGAGTCCCGAAGCCCTCGATCAGGCCGGGCACGATGTATCCGCCCTGGGCATCGAGGAATCGCGCGCCGCGTGGTGGGAACACCTCAGAGCGGGGACCGGCCGCGACGATCTTGTCTCCTTCGATGACCACGACCGCGTCGTGGACGTCCCGGCTGGAGTTGCCGTAGTCCGCCACGTCCACCAGCGTGCCGCCGACGATGGCCAGAGGACGCGCAGCGGCTACCTCGGTGGAGCTTCGGTTTCGCGGGGTGGATAACGGGCTACAGGCCATAAAGATGGCGGCCTGGATAAGCGCAAGGAGGAAAGGGAGTCTCCGCATTCTTCATGCTCCGGGAAAGGGGGCCTTGAGACTGGCCCAAGGCGCCATGCCCCAACCCTGATACGCCGCGTATCCACCCTGCGGCGCCATGCCGCAACCCTGATACGCCGCATATCCACGCTGCGGCGCCATGCCGCGACTCTGGGACGCCACGTATCCACGCTGCGGCGCCATGCCGCAACCCTGATACGTCACGGATCCACACTGCGGTGCCGTGCCGCGACCCTGATACGCCGCGTATCCACACTGCGGCGCCTTGCCGCAACCCTGGGACGCCACGGATCCACACTGCGGCGCCTTGCCGCAACCCTGGAACGCCGCATATCCACCCTGCGACGCCATGCCGCAACCCTGATACGTCACGGATCCACCCTGCGGCGCCGCGCCGCAGCCCTGGGACGCCGCGTATCCACCCTGACCCTGCGCTCAGTTCGTCCCGGCCGAGGCCATCCGCGTCTTACAGTCCTGCAGCTCCGGCAGGTCCGCATCGGCGCGGCTCCAGTAGCGGGCCGCGAGCGCGAGCTCCTCCTGCGCGCGAGCGGGGTCGCCCTTGTGCGCCGCGACGAGCCCCAGCTCGTAATGCGTGCCGGCGTAGGCGGGATCGTGCTCGAGCATCTGGTTGGCGGCGTACTCCGCGAGCTGCCAGTCGCCGGACGCACGCGCCGTGCGGGCGAGGCCTTCGAGGCGGAACAGCGTCTGGCTCCACGCGTCGGGTCCGAGCTGGGCCCGCAAGCGGCCCACAGTCGGCTCGATGATTTCGCGCGCCTTGGCCGTCTCCCCGGTCCGCAGGAGGATCTCGGCACGCACCAGCGAGATCTCGGGCTCGATCGTGCCGCGGGCGAGCCCGGGCATGGCTGCGATCGTGGGCAGAGCCTGCTGCTCCCGCTCGGCGTTCGCCAACGCCTGCCGGGCTTCGTCGAGGCGGCCCAGAGCGAGCAACGCCCGAGCGGAGCCCAGCTCGCCCACCAGCCGGCCGCCCCGTCCGGCGCTCGCCGCCAGCGACCGGGCGGTCTCGAGCGCCTCTGCTGCCCGGCCGCGCCCGAGGAGATAGCCGATCCACTCGCGCTTCGAGTACTCGAGATAATCGCTCACCGAATCCATCGCGAAAGCTTCCCGCATCAGCCGCTCGGCCGTCCGCATCTGGCCCAGGTATTGATACGAGGTGGAGAGGAGATCGAGGTTGTGCTGATGGTGCCAGTCGTACACGGCCGGCATGGCTTCCTTCTGGTAGTACGCCCGCTCCAGCTCGTCCGCCTGCAGGAACTCCGCGATGGCCTCCTCGGTCTTTCCCACCCGGCGCAGGTCGTGTCCGTACATGTGCCTGGCGTGCGGGATCTGCGCCGCCAGCCGCGCGTACACCTCGCCGTGCCGGAGCGCCGACTGGATGTCGCCCACGGTCTCGAACGAGTGGATCAGGTAATGATGGGCGGCGAAGTTCTCCGGCTCCAGCTTCAAGGCGCGTTCGTAGAAGGCCACCGAAGCGGCTCCCCCGCGCTGGCCGCGGCCGGCCGCGGTCGCCTCCTCCATGTTGCCGCGGAACAACCAGAGCTCCACGTTGTCCAGGTCGTGGGAGAGCGCCTCGTCGACGGCGCGCTTGACGGCCACGTGCTTTGCCACGTCGGCGAGGTCGGCGATGGCGTCGAGCTGCAGCCGGCGGATCTCGATCCAGCGCCGCTCGCGCGGGCTTGCATGCTCCGAGAGCGCCTGCGCCCGCCCCACCGCGGCGCGGGCGGCTCCGGCGTCGTCGAGGCCCGACCAGGCGCGGCTCAAGCCGACCCAGGCCATCGCCATCTCGGGATCGAGCCGCAGCGCCTGGTTGAAGGAACGCGCGGCCTCCACCCAGACGTACGAGTGCAGGTAGGCCACGCCCTGCCGGTAGAAGGCCAGCGCCTCGGCGGAAGCCGTGCTGACCTTCTCGCTGACCGTGCCGATGCCGGAGCGGATCGGCAGCGGTTTCTCGAGGACCGCCTGCGGCACGTAACCCACGTGCCCGACATGGGACTCGTGTTGGGCGGCGGCAGGCGTGGCCACCGCCAGGAGAAAAGCGAGCCAGCGGACGGCGCTCCGTGGTCGAGCCATCGAGATCTCCTCTGCTCGTCGAATAAAGGCGCCTCGCGTGAGGCCTCGGCAACAAATCTATCCCAGGGCACGGGGGAAAATGGGCCGGCGCCGCGTTACCGCCCCCTGAACCGGGCATCCTCCTTGCACTCCTAGGGAAATGAGGTCCGGGGGCGATCCTCCCCTGGACGACTTGGCTCCAAGGAGGACCCATCATGAGGACCGCAACAAGAACCCTACTGATCCTGCTCCTGGCGCTGGCGGCGATGCCGCTGGCGGCCCAAGACAATAAGCCGAACATCGGCCAGGTGATGATCGAGGTCAAGGACCTCGCGTCCAAGGAAATCATCGCGACCGTCGAGCCCGGCGGTACGCTCACTCTGCCGTCGGGGAGCCACGTGCGGCTCATCATGACGGCGATACCCGCCGGGGCTGGCCGCCGGACGCTCTATCCGGCGACGACGTTCAGCGACACCTCGAACGGCGGCGTGACCATCACCCGCTCGAACGCCGAGAACTCGACGGCCGACCTGGTGCTCAATCGCGGCAAGGCGGCGCCCGGCCGCACCGAGACCATCCGCTATCAGATCCAGGAAACCTGGGTGCCGGCGGGCCTGCGGACAGGCTCGTTCCGCATCCACATCGCTCCGGCCTCGTCGCTGCAAGGCAACGTGGACAGTGGCATCTCGCTCGGCAACTCGAACGCCGAGCAGCTCACGCGGATGCTCTATCAGGCCATCCTGCTGCGCGATCTGGACACCGGCGCGGCCGGCACGATCGATTCCATCGCCAGCGGCGGCTACGACGCCCTGGTGCAGGCGGCGGTCGGCATCGCCAACAGCGAAGAGAGCCGCATCCGTCTCTACGAGCAGGGAACCACCAACGAGCAGAGGCTGGCTGCGCTCTACCGGCACCTCCTGGGTGTGAGCACCAGTCAGATCGATCGCGGGCAGTACAACTCCGACCTCCAGCAGATCAACGCCGGCCGCATCGCCAACGTGGTGGCCGAGATCGTGAGCTCGGATCGCTTCCGCGACCGGATCGGCCTGGTGCGGTACTAGGGGGAGGTTCCCGGATTCATCCAAAAGGACAGCAAGGACAGGAAAGACAGCAAGGACAACAACAAGGAGATCATCATGAAGAGACTGAATAGAACCCTCCTGCCGGCCGTCCTGGCGGTGCTGATGTACCCCTTGGCGGCGCCGGCTGACGCGCAGTCGAGCCGCCGCGCGGACGTCGACGCGGTGCAGATCCTGGTGCGGGACGCCTCGACGCGGCAGGAACTCGAAACGGTGGAGCCCGGCGGCACCCTCACGCTGCCGGAGGGCGCACACGTGCGCATCAACATGCAGGCGATCCCCCGCGGCTCGTACCGCAACCCGCTCTACCCGGCCACCGAGTTCACCGACGCCAACCGCACCGGCGTCCGTATCACCCGTTCGAACGAGGAGAACGCGGCGGCGGACCTCGAGATCCTGCCGATGCGCAACCCGAGCCGCATCCAGACGATCCGCTACAGAATCACCGACACCTGGGTGCCCGCGAGCCTGCGGGCGGGGAGCTTCTCCATCCGCGTCGTCCCCGAGGGCTCTACGGGTTCTACGGGTGGTTTCTTCAGCTACGATCAGGCGCGGAACCTCACCCGGACGCTCTACCGCGCCATCCTGCTGCGCGAGCCGGATCAGGACGCCAACAGCAGAATCCGCGCGATCCAGCGCGGGGGCTACGACGCCCTCCTGGAGGAGGCCGTCGAGATCGCCGACAGCGATGAGAGCCGCATACGCGTCTACGAGCAGGAGAACGTCTGCAACCAGCAGCGGCTGCTCGCGCTCTACAAGAATCTGGTCGGCCTCTCCGCCAACCAGATCAACCGCAGCCAGTGGGACGCCGATCTCCGGCGGCTGGACCGCGGCGACATCACGCAGGTCGTCGAAAACCTCCTGCGGTCCGACCGCTTCCGCTCGCGGTACGACATCACGGTGCGGAGCCGGTAAGGGCACGCGCACGCGCTGGCATCGAATGAAGCACGGGCCGTCCTCCTGCGAGGACGGCCCGGCGGCTTTTCCTCTCGGATTTCCTCCTGGCATCGTAGTTGCCTAGGTACTAGGGTAGTCTGTTGCCCAAGGAGGTCGTCATGAGCCTGCCGCGCCGCCTGACCGCTCTTGCTGGTGCCGCCTGGATTTCGCTCTCGTTCCCTCTGCAAGCCGAGGACAAACCCGCGCCGCCCACCTTCGGCGAAGAGGTTGACGTGCGGGTGGTCAACGTCGAAGTGGTAGTCACCGACCGCGACGGCAAACGCATGCCGAACCTGTCGCCGGCGGACTTTCGGCTTCGCGTGGACGGCGTGGAGGTGCCGATCGAGTACTTCAGCGAGATCCAGGAGGGTAGATCCGTGGCGGCGCCCGCCGGCGAGGAGAAGCCCGGGGTTGCCGGCGTGCAGAGCGTAGCTCCGGAAGGGGCGGTGGGGATCTATTACCTGGTCTTCATCGACGACCTCTTCTCCATGCCGCCACGCCGCAACGACGTCCTCAAGGCCCTCAAAGCCGATCTCGGCCGCCTCGGCGCGGAGGACCGCATGGCGGTGGTGGCCTACGACGGCGGCCGGCTCGCGCTGCTCGCGGACTGGTCGGCGTCGCGGAGCGATCTCGAGCGCGCGTTCGATCAGGCGATGGTGCGGCCGGCGCACGGATTCGAGCGGGCCACCGAGCTACGGACTCTCCAGTCAGACCAGGCGTTCGCCGAGACGCAGACCGCCGAGGGCACGCCCCTGGACAGCGTCCTCAACACCGGACTGAACGAGCGGCAACGCGCCTACGCCGCGACCCTGGTCCGCCAGATGCAGGGCTCGCTCGGCGCCGCGGTGAGCGCCATGCGCGGCTTCAGCGCGCCGCGCGGCCGCAAGGTGATGCTGCTGTTGTCGGGGGGT
This sequence comes from Thermoanaerobaculia bacterium, assembly GCA_044868005.1. Classification (GTDB taxonomy): domain Bacteria; phylum Acidobacteriota; class Thermoanaerobaculia; order Multivoradales; family UBA5704; genus DATARR01. The sequence continues at coordinate 13,772 of JBIOVX010000283.1, forward strand.
TGGCCCTTCTCGGTCGTGGACTTCATCCGCGGCCCCGAGACGGTCGTGCCATCGCGACAGACGGCGAACGGCGAGGAGATCTTCCGTCCCTTGACGAGCACGGCAAACCTGCTTGGATATACCGTCTACCCGGTGGACGTGCCCGGCATCCAGGCGGTGAGTGCGGACGCCACGACCGATCCGACGCCGGGCCAGACGGAGGTCAGCACGGGCTCCGGGATCGGGGCTGGGGTGCGGGATTTCGCCCCCCAGGCTCAGCCGTCGACGCCCAAGCTCTCTGGCTCGAGCGAACAGGAGATCGAAGGATCCCTGCACTTCATCGCCCAGGAAACAGGGGGCAAGCCGATCCTCAACACCGCCCGCACGGCGGCGCTCGCCAGCGCCAGCGCCGACACCCGTTCCTACTACTGGCTCGGCTTCTCTCCGGCCTGGCAGAAAAACGACAAGATCCATGCCGTCAAGGTCGAGATGCTGCGGCCGGGGCTCGACGTCCGCTACCGCACCAGCTTCCGCGATCTCTCGCAGAGCGCGGAGGTCGCCATGAAGGTGGAGAGCGCCCTGCTCTTCGGCAAGCAGCCGGGTGGCCTGCTGATGCCGATGCACCTGGGAAAGCCGCAGCGCACGAAGAAGGGAGTGGAGATCCCCGTGACTCTGGGCCTGCCGGTGGACGTGATGACGGCGCTGCCGGCGATCGGCGGCTACATGACCCAGGTGAAGCTCCACTTCGCGGCTTCGGACGACGACGGCAACAGCTCGGATCTCGCCGTCCTGCCGGTCAACCTGGCGACTCCGGGGGAGCCGCAGCCCGGCAAGTTCATCCGCTACGACACCACGGTCACGCTGCACGGCAAGGCCACCCGCCTCGTGGTGGCCGCCTACGATCCACTGAGCGGCAAGGTCGCCACGGCGGAGGCTGACCTCTCTCGGCCCTGAGGCGCCGCGGCCTAGTCCCGGCCGAACCGCCGCGTCATGTAGCCCTCGCGCAGCAGGCCGTAGAGGAAGTTGTCCACGCGCCGGCCGCGCAGCTTGAAGTAGCCGCGCAGGCGGCCCTCCCGTTCGAAGCCGCACTTCTCCAGCACGCGTTGCGAGCCGAGGTTCTCGATGGCGCAACGGGCTTCGACCCGCTCCAGCAGCGTGTTCTGGAAGAGATCGTCGAGCAGGAGGGAGAGCGCGTCGCTCATCACGCCCTGGTTCTGGTAGACGGTGGAGAGGGCGTAGCCGACCTCGGCCAGACCGTGCTCCCAGTTGCTCACCACCAGGGTGATCCAGCCGGCCGGCTGGGCGTCCACCTGGACGATCCACTGGAACTTCTCGCCGCGGCCGCGGTAGAGATCGGCCATGCGCTGGCTGGAGACGTCGGCCCGGAGCTGCGCGGTCGGCAGCTCGTTGAGGGGCTGATACCGGCGCACGCTCGCCTCGGCGCGCCACTGGCGAAGCAGGTCGGCATCCCGCGGCGCCGCCGGCCTCAAAGTCACCCGAGGTTCGCGCATCTGGGCTACAGCCATGGAGTTATTTTATCTGAGCGGGCGGCCTCTGCGCTGTCTCCGCCTCGATCAAGGGACGCCAAGGACTGCAGAGACATCAAGGACAGTGAGATCTCTGTCCTTGCTGTCCTTGTCGTCCCTGTCGTCCTTTTGTCCTTCGTCCTACGACGCGTTCGGAATCGGCGTCGGGCCCCGCACCCACCAATCGCGCACCGACGGCAGATAACTCAGCACCGCCATGTAGCCGTAGCCCTGGACGAAGAGGAGCAGGAAGGGGATGGACATCCACATTCCCGCGAACCACGCGTAGAGGGTGCAGCCGAGGAAGTAGAGGGAGAGCAGCGCCTCGACGGCGCGGGTGGGGTCCGTGCTCGCCCGGTAGCGCTTGGCCGTCCAATTCTGGCCCCGCCGCTCGATGCGGTACTTGGGCGTGCGTTGAAAGGTGCCGCCGCGCTGGAACAGGCCCGAGAGCACGGCGCGGGCGTTGTTCAACGACAGGCCGATGCCGACTCCCATCAGCGCCGGCAGGTAACGGACGTGCCGCCGCCAGCCGTCGCCGGTGGCGATCTGGCTCATCAGATAGAAGGTCATCACGGAGATCGTGGCCGCGAGGAAGAGGGGTAGGTCCACCAGCAGCACCGCGTGCAGCGAGGTGCCGCGGCGGGCCATCATGGCGGGGAAGACGAGCGCGGCGAGCACCACCATCAAGGGATAGCTGGCGTTGTTGGTGAGGTGGACGAAGGCTTCCGCCTTGACCCGCAGGGGAAGCGGCGAGCGCAGGATGCGCCCCAGCAGCTTGCGGCCCGTCTGCACGGCGCCCTTGGCCCACCGGTGCTGCTGGCTCTTGAAACCGTTGACGTCCACCGGCAGCTCGGAGGGCACCGCCAGCTCGGGGAGGTAGAGGAACCGCCAGCCGGCGAGCTGCGCGCGGTAGGAGAGGTCGAGGTCCTCGGTCAGCGTGTCGTGCTCCCAGCCGCCGGAGGTCTCGATGGCCTGCCGGCGCCAGATGCCGGCGGTACCGTTGAAGTTGAAGAAGCAGCCGCCGCGGTTGCGCGCCGCGTGCTCGATCAGGAAGTGGCCGTCGAGCAGCACGGCTTCGACGCGGGTCAGCAGCGAGTAGCCGCGATTGAGGTGCGCCCAACTGCCCTGCACCATGCCGATGCCGGGATCGGCGAAGTAGGGCACGGACCGGCGGAGGAAGTCCGGCGCGGGGACGAAGTCGGCGTCGAAGATGGCGAGCAGCTCGCCGCGCGCCGCCTCGAGACCCGCGGCGAGGGCGCCGGCCTTGAAGCCGGTCCGATCGCGGCGGTGCAGGTGATGGATGTCGATGCCGCCGGCCCGGTGCGCGGCCACGGCGCGGGCGACGATCTCGGTGGTCTCGTCCGTCGAGTCGTCGAGCACCTGGATCTCCAGCCGTCCGGCGGGATAGTCGAGCCCGCAGACGGCGTCGATCAGCCGCTCGGCCACGTACATCTCGTTGTAAAGTGGCAACTGCACCGTGACCACGGGCCAGGCCGCCGGGTCCGCGGGCAGCTCCGGGAGAGGCGTTCCGCGCCGGCGGGTGCGCAGGTAGACCACCACCAGCACCAGGCGGTGGATGCCGTAGAACGAAAGCACCGCCAGGACGGAGTAATAGAGTGCCAGCACAGCCGGCGCCCAGGGAAAGCTCATCATCGACGTTCGGGCGCGGCCGGCGCCGGCTGGGTGCGGTCGCCCTCGCGCTGCCGCTCGCGGCCGCCAACCTCGGTCTGCTGCTCGTCTTCGATCTGGCTCATCATCTGGTGGCGACGCTGGCTCTTCTCGGGGCCGCGTTTCTCGCCCTCCTTGTTGCGGCGCGGCGGCTGGAGGCCGCGAGCGCACCTCTAGGCGGCGCAATCCTCGCCGGGGCCCTGCTGCTCCGGCTGCCGCTGCTGCCACTGCCGCCGACGCTCTCCGACGACGCGCTGCGCTACCTTTGGGATGGCAAGGTGGCCGCGGCCGGCTTCAATCCTTACGCCCTGGCGCCGGCCGCCGAGGAGCTCACCCCCCTCCGCGACGCGACCTGGCGGCGGCTTCCTCATTCCCGCATCCCCACCGTCTATCCGCCGCTGGCAGTCGCGGCCTTCAGTATAGCGAGTCGGCTGCCGTTTCCGCTCCTCGCCTGGAAGCTGATGGCCACGGCGGCCGATCTCGTCGGCTGCTGGCTGCTCCTGGCGGTGGCGCGGAGCCTGGGCGTGCCGGAAGGCAGGACCGCCTGGTATGCCTGGAACCCACTGGTGACGCTCGAGGTGGCCGGCATGGGCCACGCCGACGTCCTCGGCGTGGTGGCGGTGCTGGGAGCGGTGCTCTGGCTGGGTGGCCGCCGCTCGCGCCCTTTCGCGACCGCGATGGCGGCCGGGCTGGCGGCGGCGGGAGCCCTCGCCAAGCTTGTGCCCCTCGCCGCGTTTCCCCTGTGGGCGCGCCAGAGCGGCCGGCCCTGGAAATTTCTGGGATGGGGAGTCGGGCTCACGGCGCTCGCCCTGCTGCCGGTGCTCGCGGCGACGGGCGGCGTGCCGCCGGGCCTCACGACCTACGGGGTCTCCTGGGAGTTCAACGGTCCGCTCTTCGAGCCTCTCTGGCGGCTGCTCGACGCCGCTGGCGCCGCGCCGGCCCTCGCCCGGGGGCTCGACCAACTGAAGGAGTGGACGGAGATCTGGGAAGCCTGGAACCCCATCTATCCTTATCTCTATCCCCAGTTCCTGGCCAAGCTCATCCTGGCGGGCGCGGCCGGCTTCGTCGTCCTCCTCTCGCTGCGCGAGCGCGATCCGCTCGCGGGGAGCGGCCGGCTGTTCGGCCGCCTGCTCCTGCTCTCGGCCACCGTCTATCCCTGGTACCTCCTCTGGGTGCTCCCCTGGGCGGCTTTGCATCGCCGAACGGCCTGGCTCGCCCTCTCGGCGCTGTCGCTCTTCTCGTATCTCGTGTTGATGGGCGTGCCGGCGTGGCCGTGGGTGTATGGGCTGGTGTGGGGGCCTTTCGCGGTCTTGGGTCTTGGGTCCTGGGTCTTGGAAAAGAGGAATTCAGGAAACCAGGACCCAAGACCCAAGACCCAAGACGGGGTGGGCGGGGGATGACCCCCTACCGCCTCCTCCTCTCCTACCGCGGCACCGCCTACGCGGGATGGCAGCGCCAGAAGAACGCCCTCGCCGTGCAGCAGGTGGTGGAGGAAGCCATGGAGCGCCTGTTGGGGCTGCCGGTACGGGTGGTGGGCGCCAGCCGCACCGACGCCGGGGTGCATGCCCGCGGCCAGGCGGCTCACCTGGAGTTGCCACGGCCGTTCGCCGAGAGCGGGCTGGTATATGGCGCCAACCATCTCCTGCCGGAGGACGTGCGGGTAATGGCCGCCGCCGCCATGCCGGCCGGCTTTCACGCCCGCCGGCACGCCGCGGGCAAGGAGTACGTCTACCGGCTGAGCCGCGCCGCGGTGCTCTCTCCCCTCGACGCCCCCTTCGTGGCCCAGGTGCCGGCGGGGACCGATCTCCCGAGGATGGCGCGGGCCGCCGAGGCGCTGCCCGGGCGCCACGATTTCTCGGCCTTCGCGCAGGCGGGAGGCTCCCACACGCAGACGTTCCGGCGTATCTTCTCGGCGCGCTGGGAAGAGGCCGGGGAGGAGTTGCGTTTCCACGTCATCGGGGAGGGCTTCCTGCGCGGCATGGTGCGCGCCCTGGTGGGGACGCTGACCGAGGTCGGCAGCGGCAGGAGAACCCCCGAGAGCTTCGCCTCCCTGCTTGCCGGCCGGCCACGCCAGGAGGCGGGCACGACCGCGCCCGCGCACGGCCTGGTGCTGCAGCGGGTCTTCTATCCATCCCGGTGGCGAGCCCCGGGCGATCCGGTTGATCCCGAAGGGCTTGTGATACCGTAAGGACCCTCAATCATGGCAGATTTGTCCAAACTCGCGGACCCAGGATCTCCCGAAGAGCTTTTGGTGCGCCGCCTCGATCTGGAGCGGCTGCCGCGGCACGTCGCCATCATCATGGACGGCAACGGCCGCTGGGCCAAGGGGCGCAGCCTGCCGCGGGTGGAGGGTCACCGCGCCGGCGTCGCTTCGGTGCGCGAGATGGTGGAGACCGCGGCACGGCTGGGGCTCGAGGCGCTCACCCTCTACGCCTTCTCGGTGGAGAACTGGAAGCGCCCGCGCTTCGAGGTCTGGACCTTGATGAACCTGCTCAAGGAGTACGTGCGCAAGGAGCGGGAGGCGCTGGCCGAGAACGACATCCGCTTCAACGTCCTCGGCCGCTGGCAGGAGCTGGAGCCGGCGGTCATCCGCGAGCTGGAAGCGACGATCGAAGCCACCCGGCACTGCCAGGGACTGAGCTTCAACATCGCCCTCAACTACTCGGGCCGCTGCGAGATCGTGGACGCCTGCCGCCGCATCGTCTCCGACTGGGCGGCGGGCAAGCGGGCCGACATCGACGAGGAGACGATCGGCCGCTACCTCTACACCTCCGGCCAGCCGGACCCCGACCTGCTGATCCGCACCTCGGGCGAGCTGCGGGTCTCGAACTTCCTGCTCTGGCAGATCGCCTACTCCGAGATCTGGGTGACGAACACCCTGTGGCCCGACTTTCGGCGCCGCGAGCTCTACGAAGCCATCCTCGATTTCCAGCGGCGGGAGCGCCGTTACGGCGGCGTCAAGCCCCTCGACGAGGCTGACGTCTTCGCCACCGGCCGGCTGCAGGGCTGATCTCTCCGCTTCCATGCAACGGCTCCTCACCGGCCTCATCGGCACCCTGCTGGCGCTGGCGGCGGTCTTCCTGCTCCCCCATTGGTGGTTCTTCGTCTTCGTGGCCGCCCTCGTCAACTGGGCGGCGTTCGAGTACCTGATCATCGTGCGGCCGCGGGCGCCGCGGGCTCCCCTCCGCCTGTTGCTCGTCCTGGTACCGGTGGCGGCCTACGCCATCAGCTTCGCCCTGGACAGCACGGACATCCCCGCGCTGCGTCTCCACCTGCTGGCCGGAGCGCTCGTCATCTCCGTCGGCCTCGGCACCGTGCTGCTGTTCAGCCGCACGCCGCTGGAGGAGACCATCCCCGCCCTCGGCATCCTGGGCTTCGGCATCCCCTATTTCGCCCTTCCCATCGCCAGCACCTTCCGCCTGCGGGAGATCGACCCCTGGGTGGTGTTCCTCCTGTTCGCGATGGTCTGGCTGGGAGACACCGCCGCCTATTACATCGGCTCGCGCATCGGCAGCCATAAGCTGGCGCCGGTGATCAGCCCGAAGAAGAGCTGGGAGGGCGCAGCCGCCAGCTTCGTGGTGGCGCTCGCCGCCGCGGTGGTCTGGTCCCTGCTGCGGCTCCGCCGGCTGGACTGGGGGATCGTCGCCGCCTCGGCCGTCACCGCCGTGATGGCGCAGGTCGGCGATCTGGTGGAGTCGATGATCAAGCGCGGCTCGGGGGTCAAGGACTCGGGAAGCGTCCTCCCCGGGCACGGCGGCGTCCTCGACCGCCTGGACGCCCTCCTCTTCGCCGCTCCGGTGCTCCTCTTCTGCCTCTGGCTGATCCAGGTGGACACGGTGCCGCGGTAAAGCGTCCTGGGTCTTGGGTCCTGGGTCTTGTTTGAGCCCAAGACCCAAGACTCAGGACCCAAGACGTCCTTCGGGAATCTCCGGCCCCCTCCCGCCGTTCGGTATAATCGATTGCTCGTCTCGACTCCGGGCCGCGGGCGCAAAACCACATGGCACAACTCACCGACATCCTGAGCAACAGCCTCCAGACCATTCTCGCCTTCCTGGTCGCGCTCGGCGTGATCATCGTGGTGCACGAGGCCGGGCACCTCCTGGTGGCCAAGGCCTTCGGCGTGCGCGTGCTGACCTTCTCGGTCGGCTTCGGCCGCCGCCTGTGGGGGTTCCGCCGCGGCGAGACCGACTACCGCGTCTCTCTCGTGCCGCTGGGCGGCTACGTGCGGCTGGGGGGCGAGAACCCCGAAGAGGTGACCGGCGACCCGCGCGAGTTCCTCAACAAGCCGCGCTGGCAGCGGATCCTCGTCTACCTTGCCGGGCCGGCGATGAACGTGGTGCTGGCCATCGCTCTCGTCGCCGCGCTGTTCATGGTCGGCTTCCAGATGCTGAACCTGCCGGACACGCCGCCGCTGATCGGCGACGTCGAAAAGGGCTCGTCCGCCGCGCGCGCCGGCCTGCAGCGGGGAGACCTCATCCTGCGGGTCAAGGGGAACCCGGTCGGCGATTGGCAGGAGGTGGCGCTGGCCCTCATGGGCTCCGCCGAGAAGCCGTTGCCTCTCACCGTGCGGCGCGGCGGCCGCACTCTCGAGGCGGTGGTGACGCCGGGCCGGGTGCCCAATTACGACCTCGGCGATTCCGCGGGCCTCGTGCCGAGCGTGCGGGCGCAGGTCACCCGGGTCCAGGCCGGCATGCCGGCCGCGGCCGCCGGCTTCCTGCCCGGTGACGAGATCCGCGCCGTCAACGGGCGGCAGATCTCCGACAGCCAGGATTTCGTCGAGGTAATCAGCGGGCGCAAGGGCCAACGGATCGAAGTGCGGGTCGTGCGCCAGGGCCAGCCGCTCACCCTCACGGTGGTGCCCACCAAGGAGGGAAGGATCGGCGTCGAGATCGGCTCCTATCAATTCCGGCGCTTCGGTCCGGCGCGCGCCATCGTCGAGAGCGTGCGCTACAACGTCCAGATGGTGCGGGATACGTTCACGATCCTGGGCAAGGTGCTGAGCCGCGAGCTGCCGGTCAAGGGCACCATCGGCGGACCGCTCGAGATCGCCAAGCAGAGCGGCGAGGCGGTGCGGCGGGGCTTCAAAGATTTCCTCCACCTGATGGCCTTCATCAGCATCAGCATCGCCATCATGAATCTGATGCCGATCCCCATCCTCGACGGCGGCCAGATCTTCGTGCTCCTGGTGGAGGGGGTGATCCGGCGCGACCTGCCGCTGCGCATGAAGGAGATCATCAGCCAGGTCGGCTTCGTCATGATCCTGCTGCTCATCTTCATGGTGATATGGTTCGACTTCACGAAGAACCCTCCGTCCACCTGGTTTTCCGGCTCTTGAGCCGGAGCGGGCGGAGCGCCCTGCCAGCCGTCAAGGAGAAGCCATGCCCGGACCGGTCTCGATCGGCGACACCGCCCCGAACTTCGACCTGAGCTCGACGGAGGACGCCGTCCTGATGTTGAAGGACGAGGTGATCCGCACGGCCGTGGTCGTCTACTTCTTCGCCGATCTCGAGAGCGAGCGCACAAAGCGGGACCTCGACGCCCTCAACCGCGGCCTCGCCGCCTTCGCCAGGCTGAACGCCCGGGTGCTGGCGGTCTCGCCGGCCAAGCTCGACGAGCTGAAGATGCTGCAGGCCGGGCGCCAGCTCCTCTTCCCCCTCCTGCACGACGACCGCAATTTCTCGGCCGCCTACGGCGTGGTCTCGGGCGAAGGGAAGCCCGCCGACCCGGCGCTGGTGGTGGTAGGGCGCCGGCAGGACGTGAAGTGGCTGGCCAATCCCGTCGCCTCCGTGGCGGACGCCCTGCCGCAGGTCGAGAAGCTCCTCCAGGATCTCCCCTCTCCCACCCGCAGCTATCCGAAGAGCGTCATCAACCGCTCGGTGGAGCTGTTGATGCGCTTCCGCAGGCCGAACCCGCAAGCGCAGGTCCGCTGAGCGGTCGCCGAACGGAGGGAAAGCCGCTTTCCTACTCCGGCCGCCGGATCGTCATCACCGGGCGCGGCGCGTGCTCCACCACCCGCTCGGCGGTGCTGCCGAGGAGGAGATGGCGCAGCCCCGACTGGCCGCGGGTACCCATGGCGATGAGGTCCGCTCCCCGCTTCTCTGCCTCTTCCGCGATGACGTGCGCCGGATCCCCCTCGCGGGCGAGGGTCTCGATCGCCAGTCCCTCGCGCTGCAGCGTCTGCGCCGTCTCGAAGAGCCGCCGTTCAGCTTCCAGACCCGTGTCCTGCAGGTAGGCGATCGAGATCGGGATCGGGCCATAGGCCGTGTACTCGATCGGCAGGTTGAAGGCGTGGAGGAGGATGAGGCGGGCGTCGCGCTCCAGCGGCGCCAGCAATTCGTGGGCGGTGCGGATGGCGAGGTCCGCGTCGCGCGAGAAGTCCGTCGGCACGAGGATGGTGCGGATGGCGCGGTGCTTGCCGAGGTCGCCGGGATGCACCGTGAGCACCGGGCAGCGGGCGCCGTGGACCACCCGCTGGGTGGTGCTGCCGAGCAGCAGGTGGCGCAGGCCGGTGAGCCCGCGGGTGCCGATGACGATCGCCTTGGCGGAGACCTTTTCGGCCCGGTCGACGATCACCTGTGATGGCGTGCCGGGCGCGAGGAAGGCGGCGACTTCAGCGCCCTTCTCGCGCAAGCGGGAGGCCGTCTCCGCCAGCCGGGTCTCGGCTCCCCGGCGCAGGTCGGCCTCGAAGTCGAGGCCCGTGGAGGGCGTGAAACCCGGCATCGAGGGCGGCACGGTGACGGCGTGGATCAGCTCGACGCGGGCACCCTGCTGCCGGGCGAGCTCGACGGCCCAGTCGAGCGCCGCGTCCGCGGTGGCGGAGAAGTCGGTCGCGGCGAGGACGACGGGAACGGACGAAGGCTGCGGTTCCATGCGCGGACCCTCCTCGGCTGCATTGTACCGTTGTAGGGGCGGCCCTATGTGGCCGCCCTGGGTGGGGGCGTGTC
>JBIOVX010000284.1:0-60554 GCA_044868005.1 Thermoanaerobaculia bacterium
CTCCTCGTGATGCTCGCCGCGGCGCGGGCCGTCGAGGCGGGGGGGATCTACCCGGCCTGCCCGGGGGACGCAATGTCGCCTTCGCTGCCGTTCCTGGACGTCATCCCGCGCGGGGCGCCCGTGCGGATGCTGGCGCTCGGCGAGATGTTCGTGCCGAACCTCGCCACCATCTACGAGCTGGAGGACGTGCGCGGCTACGAGTCGATGAAGCTCCACGCCTTCGTCGCCACCTATCCTCTGTGGTCCGAGCAGCAGGGCGCCTGGTACAACCGGGTCGACGATCTGACGAGACCCTTCCTCTCCTTCCTCAACGTGGGCTACGCCATCGTGCCGTCCGGCTACCCGCCGCCGCGGGGATGGAAGCGGCGCTCGCGCGACCGCAACGCCGACCTGCTGCGGAACAGGCGATACCTGCCGCGAGCGTTCGCGCCGGCTTTCGTCCGCTTCGCGGCCGCCGAGGGAGAGCGGCTCGCCCTGCTCCAATCGATCCCCGATTTCAGGCAGCAGGGCGTCGTCGGGCCGGGATCCGGAGCCGCGCCCGGTCCCTGGCGTCCGAACGGCAGGGCGCGGGTCGAGATCGCGGCCTATCAGGCGCAGTCCATGGTGCTCGACGTCGACGCGCAGGAGGAGACGATCGTCGGGACCTCGGTCCCCGCCTGGCCGGGCTGGAAGGCGAAGCTCGACGGCGGCGCGGTGGCGCCGTTTTCCTACAATCACGCCTTCCTGGGATTCCGGGTGCCGAAGGGCGCGCACCGCCTGGAGCTCCACTACCGGTCGGACGGCTTCGTGCTCGGCGCCGCGGCCAGCCTGCTCACCCTCGTCGTGGCGGTCCTCGCTCTTCTCATCCGCCGGCGTCCGCCCGCCGCCGCGGGAGCGGTCTCCCCATGAGCTTCGCAGGCAAGCGCATCCTGATCACCGGCGGCCTCGGCTTCATCGGCTCCAACCTGGCGATCCGGCTGGTCCACGAAGGCGCCCGCGTCACCCTCTGCGACGCGATGATCGCTGGTTACGGCGGCAATCCGGCCAACATCCAGGAGATCCGCTCGGAGGTCGAGATCGACACCTCCGACGTGCGGGACGAAGAGGCCATGGCAAGGCTCGTCGCCGGGCAGGACATCGTGTTCCACCTGGCGGCCCAGGTCTCCCACGTCATGTCGCTGTCGAACCCCTTCCCCGACATCGACATCAACATCAAGGGCACGGCGGTCCTGCTCGAAGCCTGCCGCAAGCGCAACCCGGAGGCGCTCGTCGTGCGCTCCGGCACCCGCGGCCAGTATGGCCCGGCGGTCAAGCTGCCGGTCACCGAGGAGACGCCGTCCGATCCGCGCGGGATCTATGAGATCTCGCAGCTCTCGGCGGAGATGATCTGCCGCACCTACACGCGCATCCACGGCATCCGCACGCTGCCGCTGCGGCTGACCAACATCTACGGCCCGCGCAGCCAGATGAAGCATTCGCAGTTCGGCGTCGTGAACTGGTTCGTCCGCCTGGCGCTGGAGGGCCGGCCCATCCCGATCTTCGGCTCGGGGAAGATCCTCCGCGACTTTCTCTACGTCGACGACTGCGTCGAGGCGCTGCTGCGCGTGGCCGCGGCGCCGGGTGCGGTCGGCGAGATCCTCAACGTCGGTCACGACCGGCCCTCGACGTTCCTCGAGGTCGCCGAGATTCTGCAGGAGATCGTGCCGGGCACGCGCATCGAGTTCACCGAGTTCACGCCCGAGCGCCGCGCCCAGGAGCCCGGCGACTTCGTCTCGGACATCACGAAGATCCGGCGCCTCGTCGGCTGGGAACCGCGGGTCGGCCTGCGCGAGGGCCTCGCCCGTACCGCCGACTTCTACCGGCAGCGGGGGGCGGATTATTTCTGAGAAGATCGCGGCGAGCTGCTAAGCTCACGCAGCCGATGATCTCCATCCACCCCACCGCGCTCGTGGCCTCGCAAGCGATCGGAGACGGCACGCGCATCTGGGCGTTCGTCAACATCCTGGCGGGCGCCCGCATCGGCCGCGATTGCAACATCTGCGACCGCTGCTTCATCGAGAACGACGTGACGATCGGCGACCGGGTCACCGTCAAGTGCGGCGTGGCGCTCTACGATGGCCTCGCGATCGAGGACGACGTCTTCGTCGGGCCTGGCGTGATGTTCACCAACGATCCGCGGCCGCGCAGCACCCAGTGGCTCGCGGTCCATCCCCGCACGCTCGTCCGCGCGGGAGCGAGCCTCGGCGCCGGCGCCATCCTGCTGCCCGGGGTCACCGTGGGCCGTTTCGCCATGGTCGGCGCCGGTTCCCTCGTCACGCGCGAGGTTCCCGACTTCGCGCTCGTCTACGGCAGCCCGGCGCAGGTGCACGGCCACGTCTGCCGCTGCGGCCAGACCCTGCGCTTCGAGGGCGGCGCGGCGGTCTGCGCCTGCGAGCGCGCCTTCTCTCGAGGCCCCGGCGGCCAGGTGGAGGAGTCCGCATGAGCTCCGCCGCGGCCACGGCCGCTCCGCGCGTCGCCTTCGCGGCCCTCGACGCGGACTACCGCGAGAAGCAGGACGTGATCGACGCCGCGGTGGCGCGCGTTCTCGCCAGCGGCTGGTTCATCTTGGGCGAGGAGGTGGCGGCTTTCGAAGCGGCCTTCGCGGACTTCCTCGGCGCCGCCCACGTGGTCGCCTGCGCCAACGGCACGGAGGCCATCGCGCTCGCCCTCCTCGCCGCCGGCGCGCGGCCGGGCGACGGGGTTCTCCTGCCCGCCAACGCCTGCGTTCCCGTGATCGCGGGCGTGCGGTTGGCGGGCGCGCAGCCGCGCCTCTGCGACATCGAGCCCGAGACGCTCACCCTCGACGCCGGGAGCGCCGCGCGCGCGGGGACGGCGGGCGCGCGATTTCTTCTCCCCGTGCATCTCTACGGCGGAGCGGCCGACCTCGAGGGGCTCGGCGCGCTGGCGGCACGCGAGGGCCTCATCCTGATCGAAGACTGCGCGCAGAGCCACGGCGCCAGCTTGCACGGACGTTCGACCGGGACCTTCGGCCGCGCCGCCGCCTTCTCCTTCTATCCGACGAAGAACCTCGGCGCCTACGGCGACGGCGGCGCGGTCGCCACCCAGGACGCCGAGATCGCGCGGCGCCTGCGCCAGCTTCGCCAATACGGCTGGAGCCGCCGCGACCATGCCGAGCAGGAAGGCTTGAACTCGCGTCTCGACGAGTTGCAGGCCGCCATCCTGCGCGCGAAGCTGCCCTACCTCGCCGCCGAGAACGCGCGGCGTCGGGATCTCGCGTCGCGCTACGACGCGGCCTTCGCGGACCTGCCGCTGCGCCTCCTGCGCTCGCGCGAAGGCGCGGTCCCGGTCCATCATCTCTACCCGGTGCGGACGGAGCGGCGGGACCCCTTGCGCGCGCACCTGGCCGTCCGTGGCGTCGAGACGGCGATCCACTACCCGACGCCGCTGCACCTGCAGCCCGCCTACGCTTTTCTTGGCTACCGCAAAGGAGATTTCCCGGTTTCCGAAGCGGCCTGCGAGACGGTCCTGTCGTTGCCGCTCCATCCCGCCCTCTCCGCCTCCCAGGCGGACATCGTGATCGCGGCGGTGCGCGAGTTTTTCGGAGCGCGGCCGTGACGCGAGAGCTGGTCTCCGTCGTCGTCCCGGTCTATTTCAACGCGCCGCATCTGCCGCGGCTCGCCGAGCGGCTGCGTGCCGTCGTGGAGGGCGCGGATCACGACGTGGAGGTCATCTTCGTGGACGACGGCTCGGGCGACGCGTCCTGGGACCGCATCACCGAGATCGCCGCCCACTGGCCTGCCGCGCGCGGCGTGCGCCTGACCCGCAACTTCGGCTCGCAGATGGCGATCGTGGCGGGGCTCGCGGAGGCGAAGGGAGCGGCGGCGGCCGTGCTCTCGGCGGACCTCCAGGAGCCGCCGGAGCTCCTCACGGACATGGTCGCGGCCTGGCGCCGCGGCGCCACCGCCGTGCTGGCGGTGCGGCGGAGCCGTCCGGAGGCCTGGCCGACCCGCGCCGCGGCCGGCCTCTATTACCGGACTCTGCGCTGGCTCGCCTTCTCCGAGATGCCGGCGCGGGGCTTCGACTGCTTTCTCATCGGCCGGCCGGCGATCGACTTCCTGGTCCACAGCCGCGAGACCAACGTCTCCCTCCCGGGCCTGCTCCTGTGGGCGGGCTTCGCCACCGCGCTCGTCCCCTACGACCGCGTCGCGCGCGACGAAGGCAAGTCCCGCTGGACGTTCCGCAAGAAGCTGAAGTATTTCATCGATTCGGTCATCGCCTTCTCGTATGCGCCGCTGCGGTGGATGTCGCTGGCCGGCGCCGTGCTGGCGTTTTTCGCTTTTGCCTACACGGGATTTCTCGTCGCCTACAAATTCATCCATGGCCAGCCGCTCCAGGGTTGGACCTCGCTGATGGTGGCGCTCGCCTTCTTCTCCGGCGTGCAACTCCTCTCGCTCGGCGTTCTCGGCGAATACCTCTGGCGTACCCTCGACGCGGCCCGGGAGCGCAAGAGGTTTCTGATCCGGGAGAGAACGGGGAATCCTGATTGACAGCGCCTGAAGGGCCATGCTCTACTGGCTCCGTCATGACGCGCCGCTCGCAGCAGTTCCCCCAGCGACAGTTCTTCGGTCAACGCCGGGGGAAACTCGTCTAGGTAGCTGATCGAGCGGCGACGCGGAAAAGCCCCCCCGGCCTTGAGCCGCGGGGGCTTTTTGCGTTTCAGGCCAGGTCGATTTGGTACAGTCACGGGTCCGCGTTCCGGTCCGGATCGCGGGAGCCCCTTACATCGAGGATCTCTGCAATGTCCGACACCGCCCTTCCCACCCCCGGCCGCGACTTCATCCGCGACATGGTCGCCCGCGACCGCGCCGCCGGCAAGTATGGCGGCCGGGTGGTCACCCGCTTCCCTCCGGAGCCGAACGGCTTTCCCCATATCGGCCATGCCAAGTCGATCTGCCTCAACTTCGGCGTCGCGCAGGAGTACGGCGGCAAATGCCACCTCCGCTATGACGACACCAACCCGGAGACGGAGGAGCAGATCTACGTCGACGCCATTCAGCGGGACGTGCGCTGGCTCGGCTTCGACTGGGGGGAGAACCTGTTCTACGCCTCGGACTACTTCGAGCAGCTCTTCGACTTCGCCGTCGAGCTGATCCGCATGGGCAAGGCCTATGTCGACAGCCTCTCCGAGGACGAGATCCGCGAGTACCGCGGCACCGTCACCGAGCCCGGCCGGCCCAGCCCGTACCGCGACCGCAGCGTCGAGGAGAATCTCGACCTCTTCCGCCGCATGCGCGACGGCGAGTTCCCGGACGGCGCCCACGTGCTGCGCGGCAAGATCGACATGGCCTCGCCGAACATGAAGATGCGGGACCCGCTCTTCTACCGCATCAAGCGCGCCACCCACTACCACCGCGGCGACGCCTGGTGCATCTACCCGTTCTACGACTTCGCCCACCCGCTCTCGGACGCCATCGAGGGCATCACCCACTCTCTCTGCACGCTGGAGTTCGAGAACAACCGGGAGATCTACGACTGGCTGGTCGACACCCTCCCCTTCCCGGAGCCGCCGCGGCAGACCGAGTTCGCCCGCCTCAACGTCACCTACACCGTGATGAGCAAGCGCAAGCTCCTCGAGCTCGTCGAGCGCAAGCTCGTGGCGGGCTGGGACGACCCGCGCCTGCCGACCCTCGCCGGCCTGCGCCGCCGCGGCTTCACCCCCGCGGCGATCCGCGACTTCTGCGAGCGCATCGGCGTCGCCAAGGCCAACAGCACGGTGGACGTGACGCTGCTGGAGCATTGCCAGCGCGAGGACCTCAACCCCGAAGTTCCGCGCGTGCTCTGCGTGCTGCGGCCGCTGAAGCTGGTGATCGAGAACTATCCCGAGGGCCAGGTCGAAGAGCTGGACGCGCCGTTCTACCCGCACGACGTGCCCAAGGAGGGCAGCCGCAAGGTGCCCTTCTCGCGCGTCCTCTACATCGAGCGGGACGACTTCGCGGAGGTGCCGCCGAAGGGCTTCCACCGTCTCAGCCCGGGCCGCGAGGTACGGCTGCGCTACGCCTACTTCGTCCGCTGCGAGAGCGTCGCCAAGGACCCCGCGAGCGGCGAGATCGTCGAGGTCCGCTGCACCTACGACCCTGCCACGCGCGGCGGCTCGGCTCCGGACGGCCGCAAGGTGCCGGGCACGCTGCACTGGGTCTCCGCGGACCACGCGGTGCCGGTCGAGACGCGCGTCTACGATCGTCTCTTCCGCGTCGAGCGGCCGGACCTGGAAGAAGGGCCTTTCGAGGATTGCCTCAACCCGGACTCGCTGGAGGTGCTCACAGACAGCCGTATCGAGCCCGCGGCGGCGGAGCCGGCGCTGGGCGAGCGTCTGCAGTTCGAGCGGCAGGGCTACTTCTTCCGCGATCCCGTCGATTCGAGTCCCGATCGCCTCGTCTTCAATCGCATCGTGCAGCTCCGTGACTCGTGGGCGCTGGAGGCGAAGAAGCAAGCGCCCGCCGCCCCAAAACCGCCCGAGCCGAAGGCGCCGAAGGTAAAGGAAGAAAAGGCTCCGGAGCCGCTCTCAGCGGAAGATCTGGAGCAGCTCGAGCGGCTGCGACCCGAGCTCCAGCCCGTCATCGACGGCGTGCTCGCTGCTCATCCCAATGAGGTCGAACGTTACCGGGCCGGCCAGACCGGCGTGCTCGGATTTCTCGTGGCGCAGGTGATGAAGCAGGGGGGGCAGGGCGGCGGAAAGCCGAACCCGAAGCTGGTCAACGCGATGCTGACCAGAGAACTGGGGGCGCCGCAGAACGTGGCCTCAGGTCGTTGACGAAGCGGCGCTTGCCGCGGCCGGCGTTGTTGCGCCAGTCCAATTCTCGTATCAGTGATACGACAATCTCCCGGTCTGGAAAGACCTCGGCGAACTGAACCATGCGCCGGAGATTCTTCTCTACGAACTCACGACTGAAGCCGATCCAATTGTCTCCCCAGCGCGGAGACAATCTTTCCGAGGCATGACAAACCGACGCACTGCTCGGCTTGCAGATGCATCATGTTCAACTTCTTCATATGTGCAGAATATTTCTGTACATTTGAAACAATTCATGATCTGTTACAGCCACTAGAATAGCCTAGTAGACACAAGATCGGCAGTTTGGATCTTGGGAGGGAAAGATGAAGTCCAAGATCGGCTTTGCCGCCTACCTTTGCTGCAAATCCAAGCATAGCGCTGGCGCTGCTTCTGGTCATCGCCTTCCAGCACCGGCCGAACACTGGTGGAGGTCGCTCTCCGCGAAGCACTTCCTCGGTACTACAGCCCTTCTTCTTTCTTTGGCGCCCCTGGCTGAGGCACAGACGCCGCCCACACCCAATCCGGTTTCTGGTGACAGTGACTGGCACCGAAGAGGAAACCTCTTTTCACCGAATGGCAGCAACGTGATCGGGACGTTCTTTTCGTCGCCGATGTACTTCTATACTGATAGTCTACTGAGGATGCGCATCAATGGCAACATGTCCAGCATCGTCAACGGGCTCACCCCTCCCCAACCACGCAACGGCTACGTCGGCATTGGCGAGAATATTGGCCTGCTTTGGAGCAACGTGACTCCTGGGCCCCTTTTCGCTGCTGCACCTGAATGGCCGCGGGAACAGCCCCCAGCAGTTTGGTTTTCGGCGGTGGATGCAGACGGGCATCACGTTCACATCAAACGACGACTTCGCATACATAGGGCACAAGCAGAATGGGAGCACGTTCGACGTCACCGACCTCGTGTTCGCCTGGGGTGACAATGGCAATCCTGGATCAGTCGGGCCCGACATTCTGAAGTTCGTCTTCACTACCGGCAATGGCTCCACAAACAACGATCTCACCGGCGACCATCCCGACGGCCGCGAGATCCTACGCATGACAGGAGGGGGCAACGTTGGCATTGGTCCGCGCTTCAACAACACGCCCGCGGGACAACCGCAGTCGCAGTTGCACATTAATTCGGAGAACAACGCCCCCGCGAATCTGCTAATCACGGCTCAGAATCTAGGGCAAACGTCGACCGACGGTGTTCGTATCGGTCTCGAAGGGAACACCGGCAATGCTCGCATGGATGAGCAGGAGAACGGGAACCTCCTCTTTTCCACAAACACGGCCAATACGTCGAACGGTGGTGAGCGGATGCGACTCACCAGCGTGTCGACTCCACCGACGCCTAATCCCGCGAGCCTGCCTCCCGATCGTGCGCGCGTGTCGATCAGTCATAGACCATCGCAGCCTGTGGATCGACCGCTCTCGCTTCTGCATCTCGGCTACAACACGGGATCGAACCAGGATGGGTGGCGTGGATGGATGGACGTCGGTACGTTCACGAGTCAGTCGACCGACCATCTCTACGTCGGCCTGAAGCAGGAACCGCCGATATTCCCGTTGTGGCCTGATCGCTACGACGCGGTAATCGGCTGGGGCGACAACCCCGGCAATAACCCGCTTTCGGGCCCAGATAACCTGCGATTCATCTTTACCACGACGACAACTAATCCCTCCGATCCTCTCGCGCAGTCACAGTCGGGCCGTGAAGTCATGCGGATGACGCCGGGGGGAAGGGTGGGGATCGGCGACTACTACACCGTCAACCCTTGCCCTGGCCCGAACTGCATCGATGCAACCCTCGACATCGACGGCGATCTGCGCATCCGAACGTTGAACCAGAACAACAACCTCGATCACCTTCTCGTTGCCGATTGGTCGGATAAAAATCGCGTGTACTGGAGGGACGCTGCGACGCTAGGGCTGGGTCAGTTCTTCAGTTGCGGAACGTCAACGGCGGCGGACCAGTTGCCGGGGAATTCGCACTGGGAATTGAACAACCACAACTTCGTCTTCGCTGGTCAGGGCGGAACGAACAATGCCGTCGGAATCGGCACCACCTGCACGCCCACGGCGAAGCTGCACGTCAGTCGGCAGCTCGTGATGCCGGTCGTCTCTAATCCGACCGCGTTGCGTGTCGAGCATTCCGACGTCAGTTGGCCGGGGGCGCTCCAAGGAATCGCGACAGGCTTGTCGGCGACGATTAACAGTCCGAACCGGCTAAATACCGCCGGCGAGTTTGTGGCTTCGGGGGCGCCTTCAAACACCGCCGTACGAGGTAACGCAAGCGGCGCTCAGACGAATATCGGGACGAATATCGGCGGCCAATTTTCAGCGAATGGCCCCCCCGGGTCGGCCAACTACGGTATCTTGGCGTCCGCAACGACGCCGAACTTCGCCGGCTTTTTCAACGGCCATGTCCATATCACCGGGCTCCTAACCGGTGGCACCTCCGACCAACGACTGAAGCGAGACATCAAGCCGATCGAGAACTCGCTTGAGATCCTCTCACGGCTGCGGCCGAAGACTTTCTACTTCGACACCGCCAAGCATCCGGAGATCGTCTTGGCACAGGGCCGGCAGTATGGATTGATCGCACAGGAAGTCGAGGACGTTTTACCGGAAGTTGTGCACGAGGTTACGATCCCTGCAGAGGATGAAAGTACCGATTCCGTGACATACAAGGTGGTGAACTACGACGCGTTCATCGGACTGCTCATCGATGGTGTCCAGAAGCAGCAGGCCTCAATCGACGAGCTCCGCGCAGAGGTCGCTGCACTATCGGCGCAGGTCAAGGAGTTAACTCGGGGAACGTCTTCCCCTCATCTGGATTGAGTCGATACGGCTCGATGTCGAAGCGGTGTCCTCGGGAAGTGACGAAACTCAGCTCCGCGAGCCTTACGAAAAAGGGGACCGGTCTCCCGGTCCCCTTCGTCGACTGAACTCGGCTGCGCTCGCCCGCGGCCTAGTACCGGTACCACTCCGCCTTGTAAGGCCCGTTCTTGTCCACGCCGATGTAGCGGGCCTGCTCGTCGCGGAGCTCGGTGAGCTTGGCGTTGAGGGTGGTGAGCTGGAGGCGCGCCACCTTCTCGTCGAGCTGCTTGGGCAGGGTGTAGACGCCGATCTTGTAGTCGCCCTTCTTCGTCCACAGCTCGATCTGCGCGAGGCACTGGTTGGCGAAGGAGGAGCTCATCACGTAGCTGGGGTGGCCGGTGCCGCAGCCGAGGTTCACCAGGCGGCCCTTGGCGAGCAGGATGATCCGCTTGTCATCCGGGAAGATCACGTGATCCACCTGCGGCTTGATCTCCTCCCACGGATACTGCTCCAGGCTCGCGACGTCGATCTCGCTGTCGAAGTGGCCGATGTTGCAGACGATGGCGTTGTGCTTCATCCGCCGCATGTGATCGTGGGTGATCACGTGGTAGTTGCCCGTAGCGGTGACGAAGATGTCTCCCTTCTCGCAGGCCTCGTCCATGGTGACCACGCGGAAGCCCTCCATGGCCGCCTGCAGCGCGCAGATGGGATCGATCTCCGTGACCCACACCTGGGCGCTCAGGGCGCGCAGGGCCTGGGTGCTGCCTTTGCCGACGTCGCCGTAGCCGCAGACGACGGCGATCTTGCCGGCCACCATCACGTCCGTGGCGCGCTTGATGGCGTCCACCAGCGACTCGCGGCAGCCGTAGAGGTTGTCGAACTTGCTCTTGGTGACGCTGTCGTTGACGTTGATGGCGGGGAACTTCAGCTCGCCCTTCTTGGCCATCTCGTAGAGGCGGTGGACGCCCGTGGTGGTCTCCTCGGTGACGCCCTGGATGGCGGCCGCCTGCTTTTTGTACCAGCCGGGTTGCTCGGCGTTGCGCTTCTTGATGGCGCTGAAGAGCACGCGCTCCTCTTCGCTGGTGGGATTGGCCAGCACCGAGGGATCGTCCTCGGCTTTGGCGCCCAGATGGATGAGCAGCGTGGCGTCGCCGCCGTCGTCGAGGATCATGTTGGCCGTGCCTTCGGGGAACTCGAAGATGCGGTGCGTGAAGTCCCAGTAGTCCTTCAGGCTTTCGCCCTTGAACGCGAAGACGGAGACGCCCGCGTCGGCGATCGCGGCCGCGGCGTGGTCCTGGGTGGAGAAGATGTTGCAGCTCGCCCAGCGCACCTCGGCGCCGAGGGCCTCGAGGGTCTCGATGAGCACGGCGGTCTGGATGGTCATGTGCAGGGAGCCGGCGATGCGCGCGCCCTTCAGGGGCTGGCTGGCGGCGAACTCCTTGCGGATGGCCATGAGGGCCGGCATCTCGCCCTCGGCGATGCGGATCTCCTTGCGGCCCCAGTCAGCGAGGGAAAGGTCCGCGACGCGGTAATCCGTTTGGGTGGTGGTCTGCGTGGCGACGGTCATGATTGCCTCCTCAGAGGATCCGGGCGGGAGGTTCGCTCACCGGCCCGAAAGGGTTGAGGTGAGCGCCGTTCTGGTTACCCGGTCATGGCCGGCGTCCGAGCCTGGGAGGGGGCCCTCCTGCAACGCTCCTCGGACAGTCCCTATTTTATCCGGTCAGGGTCGAGTTTCCAAGAGGCAAGTTGGGGTCAGTTCCGGCTCCGGATGAAAACCGCCCCAATCCCAACTGTATTAGACTCTGCGACCGGATAAAGGGAAATCCATCGACCTCGAACGCTAGGAGGGGATCATGGCAAAAGGCAGAAGCGCGCAAAAAAAAGAGACCAAGAAGCCGAAGAAGGCCGCCGTGAAGAGCGCGCCTACCAGTAAGCCGAAGGACATCAAGAAGAAATAGCGCCTCAGGGGAAGGGCTGGCCGCTTCCAGCTTTCCTGATCAGCCCGCCTGCCGGATCGCGTACACCGCCGACGCGCGAGCGACGGGCCGGCCTTCGGCGTCCTCGAGGTCGCATTCGAGATGGGCGACGGCGCGGCCACGGCGAATCACCCGGGCATGGGCGCCGAGGCGGCCTTCCACGACCGGCTGGAAGTAGCTCATCTGGAGCTGCAGCGTGGAGAAGGACTCGCCTTCGGCGGCGACGGTGGCGAGAGCGGCGCCCATGGCCACGTCGGCGAGGTCGCAGAAGATGCCGCCATGGACCGTGCCCATGGCGTTGTGGAGGTGCTCCCCGGCCGTCAGCTCGATGCGCGCCTCGCCTTCGCCGAGCGACACCGGCCGCACGCCGAGGAGCGCGGTGATCGGCGCCAGCTCGAAATCGCCCGCGAGCCACTTCTCGACGTACTGCGCGAAGCCGTTCATGCCGCCCGCTGCTTGCGCCCCACGACCTTGCGGCCGAAGCGGCGGAGCCATTCGTGATCGTTGCGCTGCGGCCGGGCACCGGTCCAGCGGGCGATTAACCATTCGAGGCCGCGGAAGAGGCCGAGACGGCCCAGGGTGCGGTCGGCCCAGCCGTTGATGATGCAGTAGTTGTAGTCGTGGTTTCCCAGGTGATGCTGGCTGTGGTGGCGCACCGAGAGCAGGAGGCCGCTCCTCTGCAGCAGGCGGATCCAGAGCGGCTGGCGGGCGCGGTGCCCGCATTTGTGGAACGCGAGCATGCTAACCAGGAGAACGTCGAAAATCACCGTCCCCAGGACCGCGTAACCGGCGGCAGGGCCAGCATCGGAAAGAATCGCCCAGAGAATAAGCGGGCTGGTCAGGATCAGTGCGATCCACGACAGCGTGCCGGCGTCCTGGAGAAAGCCGATGCGGAAGATCCGGTTGGGGTAGACGTGGTGCTCGCGGACTTGCAGCACCATGCGGCGGAGAAAGGTGACGTCCTCGTCGAACCAGGTGTCGAACGCCCAGTGCAGCAGGCCGGAGACGAGGTCGGCGGTGTAGATGCCGGCGAGGATCGCGAAGAGGACCCAGGGCCAGGCCGGCGGATTCTTCGCCCAGGCGGTGAGCACCCAGGCGAGGCCGCCCAGGAGGACCGCCCCGTTGAGCACGGCACCAGCGAGATGGAAGAGGATCTCGCCCGAAGTGCGGGGCCCCACCGCAAAGGCGTCGGCCGTGGCCTGCTGCTCGTTTATGACCAGGACTCCAACGCCGCCCGCCGGGCGCTGTCCGGACCCGGCAACTGAAGGATCATGTGGTGAGCGGAGAGGACGCCGGTCTCGAAGCAGTTGGCCGCCCCCAGCAGGTAGAGGAGGAAACGGCGGTAGAGCTTCCTGCCCCAGCGCGCGATGACCTCGTCGCGCTTGGCCTCCAGGTTCTCCGCCCACTTCTTGCAGGTCAGGAAGTAGCTGTGCCGGTCGTTCTTGATCACCACCACCTCGAACGGAGTGCGCGCCACCTCCGCGAGGTATTTCTTCAGGTTGAGCGGCGAGGTGTTGCCCTCGAAGATCCACTTCGAGACGAAGGAGGACATACCGAACCGCGGGCCCGAATGAGCGTCGAGGTACACCCGGCGCCCCGGCTTCAGGAGGCGCTCGTATTGCGCCAGGGTGCGGCGATAGTCCGGCAGGTGCTCGGTGACCCCGAGGTTGACGATGGCGTCGAACGGCTCAGCCGTCCGATACTCCAGGAAGTGCTCCTTGACCGCCTCGCAGCCAGCCAGGCCGCGGCTGCGGATCAGCTCCCGCATGGTCCGCTCGGACTCGTCGGAGATGGTGAGCGAGGTCACGCGCGCGCCCTGCTCGCCGGCGAATTGCAGGAACGACCCCCAGCCGCCGCCGATGTCGAGCACGCGGTGGCCGGGCTTGATGCCGCAGGCGTCGTAGGCGTAGCGGAACTTGCGCTCGGTCCCTGCCTCCAGCGACTCGCCGTCGTCCTCGAAGAAGCCGTGCGAGTAGCAGTGCAACTTGGTGTCGAGCCAGAGGAAGAAGAAGTCGCGGTCGACGTCGTAGTGGCTCTTGATCCACTTCTTGTCGCGCCCGACCTGGCCGAAGAGGAGCGGCTCGAGGTAGGTCGAAAAGAGATACTTGAACGGATGCGGGTCGGCGAGCACGGGCCGGTGCTTGAGCGCCGCCAGCAGGTCCCCCTCGAAGTCGAGATCGCCGTCCATGTAGGCCTCGGCCACCGCCAGCTCGTCGAAAGCCGACAAGGCGGCGAGACCCTTCTCGGTGACGACCCGGACGGTGAAGGCGGGCTCGCCGCCGCCACCGATCGAGTACGCCGTGCGGTCGGGCAGGCGCAGCTCGAAGGGCCGGAGCGGGCCCATCGGCCGGCTGAACCGGCTTGGGCTGTCTCCGGCGCAGAGCTTCGCGTGGCGCTGCCGCAGGTCCCTGACGAGAGGATGAAGCGGGTGATCGCCGGTTGCGGCGTCGAGGGTTGCCGGTTGCGAGAGATCGCTCATCGTCCGCCCCCTTCCAGGTCGAGAATCGTGACTGGCGAATGACTGTAACGAGTCGATGCCGGAATGTCCATGCTGGTGTACGAGGCTAAATCTTCTCGTGGATTAGGGATAGGCCTGCCCTCCGAGGTTTCGAAGGGCAGACGCCTCTGGAGGCCAACAGAAAACTGGACCAAGTCCTACCGCGCCTCCGCGCACGACTCCTCATCCCCCCCTTCGCAGGCGCGCTTGTAGAGCTCGCGGGCGCGGACCGGGTCGGGGATGATGCCGTCTCCCTTTTCGTACATCTCGCCGAGGGTGGCGCACGCCAGGACGTCGCCGCCGTCGCAGGCGAACTGGTAGAGGCGGACGGCCTCGTACGAGTCTTTGGTGACGCCGAGGCCCTTGGCGTAGCGCACGGCGACGTTGTAGCAGCCCCGCGGCAACCCCGCGTCGCAGGCCTGCTGGTAGAGCGCGATGGCACGGCCGTCGTCCTGCGGCACGCCGTTGCCGTTGGCGGTCATCACGCCGAGATCGACGCAGCCGCGGGGATCGCCGGCGAGGCAGGCCCGCCGGTAGTAGCTGGCGGCGCGCACCGGGTCCGCGGGAACGCCGATCGCATCCTCGTAGATCGTGCCGAGGTGCTGGCAGGCGCCGGCGTCGCCGTCCCGGCAGGCCCCCTCCAGGCGGTCCGCGGCGTCGGCGCCTGTCTCCGGCCCCCCGGCTTCGGCCTGGACGGCCATCACGTTGCGGCAGGAGAGGGTGTGCCCGTCTTCGCAGGCCTGGCGGAACAGGCCGGCGGCCCGCTTCTCGTCGCGGGGCACGCCGTCGCCGGCGTAGAGCAGGTCGGCGAGGTTGGCGCAGCCGAAGGCGTTGTGGCCGTCGCAGCTCTTCTCGAAGAAGCCGGCGGCCCGCGCCTTGTCCACGGCCACGCCCTCGCCGTCGCGGTAGAGTACGCCGAGATTGAAGCAGCCCATGGGATCTCCCGCCTCGCAGGGAGTCCCCTCGCACGCGCGGCGATAGAGCTCTGCCACCTGCTTCATGTCCGTAGGAGCGCCCAGGCCGTGCTGGTGGTGGTAGGCGAGGTTCGTGCAGCCGCGGCCGTCTCCGAGGTCGCAGGAGCGGCCGTAGGCGAGCAGGGCGAGGCTTTGGTTCCGGGGAGTCCCGCGGGCCTTCTCGAAATGGAGGCCGACGTTGTAGCAGCCCGCGCCGTCGCCGCCCTCGCAGGCTTGCTGGTAGAGGCCCATGGCTCGGTCATCGTCCTTGGGCACGCCCCGGCCCGTGGCGTAGAGGAAGGCGAGGTGCGCGCAGCCCGCGGCAACGCCGCCGTCGCAGCCCCGGCGGGCGAGATCGAGGAGGCGGGCGTCGTCGGCGGTGCCGCCGTAGCCGCTGATGTAGCGGCCGCCGAGCTCGGCGCACCCGGCGGCGCTGCCGGCCTGACAGGCCTGGTCGAAGATGCGGTTGGCGTGCTCCTGATCGGCCTCCACTCCCCGGCCTTGAACGTAGAGCAGGCCGAGCTGGAAGCATCCCTCGCCTTGACCGGCCGCGCAGGTCTTCTCATGGAGCGCGAGGGCGCCGGCCAGCGTCACCGATTTTTCGAGGATCTCCGTTCCTCGCAGCACCCTGAGCATGACCTCCTGCCCGGGGACCTTCTCGAGGAGCAGGCGATCCAGAGTGCAGGCGCTGTCCACGGTTGCGCCGTTGAGGGCCACGAGCTGGTCGCCGGGGCGGAGGCCGGCGCGGTCGGCGGGGCCGTCTTTCTCGAAGTCTTGCAGGGTCGCCCCGTCTCCTCGCAGGTCGGCGCCGAGCGCCGCGGGGCCTGACAGATCGGTCTCCTCCGCGCAGCCGAGCGCCAGCAGCAGCCCGAGAAGGAAAAGGGATCGCATTGTCCTGTTACGCCGAAGCGCTCTCTCGCCCTGCCTCCAGCACGCGCCGGGGCGGCGTGCGCACGTCCCAGATCAGCCCTACCCAGGAGAAAACCTTCAGGACGTAGAAGGTCGGGTCGAATTCCCACCAGAAGAACCCCTGGTTGGCCGCCGGCCGGTAGTAGTGGTGATTGTTGTGCCATCCCTCGCCCAGGGTGAGGAGGGCGAGGAACCAGTTGTTGCGGCTATCGTCCTTCGTCGCGTACCGCCGGCGGCCGAAGAGGTGGGCGAGCGAGTTGATGGTGTAGGTGCCGTGCCACAGGAGCGTCGTCGAGACGAAGAAACCCCAGAGCAACGCCGGCAGCCCTCCCCAAAGGAAGAGCCCCACCGCCAGCGTGACGGGCGGCGCCAGATTCCACCTCTCCAGCCAGCGCAGCTCGGGGAACCGCGCCAGGTCCGCGACGCGCGCCAGATTTGTCTCGCCGTTGCGGCGGGAGAAGATCCAGCCCACGTGCGCCCACCAGAGGCCGCGCTGGACCGGCGAATGGACGTCCTCCGGCTGATCCGAGACCCGGTGGTGCTCGCGGTGATGGGCCGTCCACCAGAGGACGCCTTTTTGCGCGCTCGACACCGCCAGCCAGGCGAGCAGGAATTGAAAGACGCGGCTGGTCTTGTAAGAGCGATGCGCGAAGAGGCGGTGGTACCCCGCGGTGACGCCGAACATCCGCAGGTAGTAGAGACCGATGGCGAGCCCCACGTACCAGGCTTTGAATGGAATCAGGAAGACCCCCAGCGCCACGACGTGGACGAGGACGAACGGGACCGCCCTGGACAGATCGAAGCGGTCCGCCTCCCTCGGCGGAGACAGAGTCAAGGTTCCCTCGACGGGACGCTGCATGGACTTCCCTCCTTAGCAGGCGTTGAATCGCCTGTATTATGAACGAAGCTCAGCCGGAATGCCTTCGCGGGCTGGGGCTTCCTGGCCGGCGGACCTGAGGAACGCGATGAATCGGCCCATACGGTGCTCCGTCGCCTCGCGCCCCATCACCTCGACGAGATCGAAGAGCGGCGGCCCCGCCGTCGCGGCCGAGAGGGCCATGCGGGTGGGATGGATTAGCACGGCTGGCTTGATCCCGCGCTCCTCCGCCAGCGACCGCAGCTCGGCCTCCAGCGTCTCCTTGTCGAAGCGCGGGAGCCTGGCGTAACGGTCCCGCAGCGCCTCCAGACGTTCCGGCAGGTCCGCATCCTTCACCCACTTGGCGGTCGCCGCCGGATCGTACGCCAGCTCTTCCTGGAAGAAATACGCGACCGCACCGGCCAGCTCCTTCAAGGTTTGAGCGCGGGTGCGGTGCAGCTCCAGGGCCGCCGTCAGCCGCTCGCGGTCCGTCTCTTTCAGGCCGGCCTGCTCCAGGAAGGGCTCGAGATGCGGCCAGAGCTCCTGGAGGCTCAGGCGCGACATGTACTGCGCATTCATCCACCAGAGCTTCTCGCGGTCGAAGACGGCCGCCGAGGCGTTCAGGCGCTCGACGGTGAAGGCGGCGATCATCTCCTCTCGCGTCATGATCTCCCGGTCATCCCCCGGATTCCAGCCGAGCAGGGCCAGGAAGTTGTAGAGCGCCTGCGGCAGGATTCCCTCGTTGCGGAACTCCTCGACCGAGGTGGCGCCGTAGCGCTTGGAGAGGCGCTTCTTGTCCGGACCCAGGATCAAGGGCAGGTGTCCGAACGTCGGCACGGTGCCGCCCAGAGCCTGGAAGAGCGGGATGTGCTTGGGCGTGTTCGAGAGATGGTCCTCGCCGCGCAGCACGTGGGTGATCCCCATGTCGATGTCGTCCACCACGACGGACATGTGGTACGTCGGATTGCCGTCCGAACGCAGGAGGATGAAATCGTCGAGCGCGTCCGGCGGGAAGTCCATGTCGCCGCGCACGAGGTCGTGGAAGCGGATGTTGTCGTCCGGCATGCGGAAGCGGACGGCGAACGGTTGGCCGGCGGCGAGGCGCTCCTCGATTTCCTGCTGGGAGAGGCGCAGGCAGGTGCGAGGGTAGCGGAAGGTCGCGCCCCGTTTCTGCGCCTCTTCGCGCTGCGCGTCCAGCTCCGCGGGCGTACAGAAGCAGCGGTAAGCCTTGCTCTGTGCCAGCAGCTCCTCGGCGCGCTCGTGGTGGCGGGGCAGCCGCTCGCTCTGCAGGAACGGCCCCTCGTCCCAGACGGTGCCGATCCAGGCGAGGGCCGACTGGATCTGCCGCGTCATCGCCTCGTCGGAGCGCTCTTTGTCCGTATCCTCGATGCGCAGCACGAAGGCGCCGTCGGCGCTCTGCCGCAGCAGGTCGTTGTAGATGGCGGTGCGGGCGCCGCCCACGTGCAGAAAGCCGGTGGGCGAGGGCGCGAAACGGACCCGCACGGGGCCGTGGAGGGCGGTGGTCATGGCATTTTCAAGGTATCACAGGGGGCCCTCACCTCCCGAAGGGGGGAAGAAGACGAAGGACAACAAGGACGATAAGGACAGCAAGGACAACACGGACAACAAAGTTTCTTGCTTCTTCCTCTCTCCCGGTGAGGGGGAGGGAGGGGGCGGGAGAGGGGCCAGGAGTGAGGGCTCGGGCGGGGGGAAGGTGAGATCCCGGGAAGGTCCCCCCTGCCGATTCATGTTATAGAGTCCCTGCGGCCGGGGTGCGTCCTCCTGGCGTCTCGTCGAACCCGACCGCCGAACCCTGAATTTCGCCCTTCGGGGTATGGAGAGGAGCACCCGCACCAAGATGGCCACTGCCGCACTCAGCCGCCGTTGGACCCCGGCCGACTCTCTCGACCTCTACAACGTCCGGGGCTGGGGAAACAACTACTTTTCAGTCAGCAATGACGGCCACATGCTGGTCCATCCCGGCGGGCCGGAGAGCAAGCCGGCCATCGATCTCAAGGAGCTGGTGGACGAGGTGCGCGAGCGCGGCATCACGCCGCCGCTGCTCATCCGCTTCTCGGAGATCATCAAGGCGCGCGTCGTCGAGCTCAACGAGGCGTTCGGCCGCGCCATCTCCGAGTACGGCTACAACGGCCAGTACCGCGGCGTCTATCCGATCAAGGTCAACCAGGTCCGCTATCTGGTCGAGCGGCTGGTGGAGTACGGCCGGCCTTACCACTTCGGCCTCGAGGCGGGCTCCAAGCCGGAGCTCCTCGCCGTCATGGCGATGCTGGAGGACGAGGACGCGCTCATCATCTGCAACGGCTACAAGGACGAGGAGTACGTCGAGACGGCGCTCCTCGCCAGCAAGCTCGGCCGCCACGTGATCCTGGTGGTCGAGAAGCCCTCCGAGCTGCCGCTCATCCAGCAGATCTCCAGCCGCATCGGTGTGCGCCCGCGCATCGGCATCCGCTCGCGGCTCTCCGCCAAGGGCGCCGGCCACTGGGAAGCCTCCGGCGGCGACCGCTCGAAGTTCGGCCTCTCCGGGCGCGACCTGCTGGACGCCGTGGCCTTCCTGCGCGAGAACGGCATGCTCGATTGTTTCGAGCTGCTCCACTTCCACCTCGGCAGCCAGATCTCTTCCATCCGCTCGGTCAAGGACGGCCTGCGCGAGGCGGCTCAGGTCTACGCCAACCTCGTGCAGATGGGCGCGCCGCTCGGCTACCTCGACGTCGGCGGCGGCCTCGGGGTGGACTACGACGGCTCGCAGACGAACTTCACCTCGTCGCTCAACTACACGCTGCAGGAGTACGCCAACGACATCGTCTTCGGCATCATGGAGGTGTGCGACGCCAAGGGCGTGCAGCATCCGACGATCGTCTCCGAGTCCGGCCGCGCCACGGTGGCCCATCACGCGGTGCTCATCATCGACGTGCTGGGCGTCTCCGAGTTCGAGGTCGGCAAGCTGCCGCGCAAGGCGCCGGCGAACGCCGAGCCGTCGCTGCGCAACCTCTTCGAGGCCTACCGCGAGGTGTCGCGCAAGAACCTGCTCGAGTCCTACCACGACGCGATCTCCTACCGCGACGAGTGCCAGAGCCTGTTCAACCTCGGGCACCTGTCGCTCGAGGACCGCGGGCTCGCCGAAGACCTGTTCTGGGCCACCTGCCAGAAGATCCTGCGCATCACGCGCACCCTGCCGCAGGTGCCGGAGGACCTGGAGGGTCTCGAGCGCCAGCTCGCGGACACCTACTTCTGCAACTTCTCGGTGTTCCAGTCCGTCCCCGACTCCTGGGCCATCGACCAGCTCTTCCCCATCGTGCCCATCCACCGCCTGAACGAGGAGCCGGCGAGCCGCGCCGTGCTGGCCGACATCACCTGCGACTCGGACGGCAAGATCGACCACTTCATCGACCGGCGCGACGTCAAGGACGTCCTCGAGCTCCACGACTACCGGCACGGCCAGCCCTACTACCTCGGCGTCTTCCTCGTCGGTGCCTACCAGGAGATCCTGGGCGATCTGCACAACCTCTTCGGCGACACCAATACCGTCCACGTCTCGCTCGATCCGGAGGAGGACTACGAGATCGAGGGGGTGGTCAACGGCGACACGGTTGCCGACGTGCTGCGCTATGTGCGCTACAACCGGGACGATCTGGTGGCGCGGGTACGGCGGGCGGCCGAGGCTGCCTTGCGGGCCAAGCGGATGACGTTCGAGGAGTCGAAGCAGCTCCTCCGCAGCTATGAGGACGGGCTCTCGGGATACACTTACCTGGAGCAGGATTGAGAGGAGATGCTATGAAAACGCTGGCGCCTGTCGTAGATCCCTTGATCGACCGGCTGCGGGAGGCGGTGATGCTGGGCGACGTCGATGCCATCACGGCGCGGATCAAGAGCGATCTCGAGTCGTTCATCCCCGCCGAGGGCTTGACCCTGCCGGAGCGCTTCCGGCAGGCGAGACCGGACCGCTACGCGCGGCGCCTCCTCTACCGCGATCCCGACCTCGGCTTCACGGCCCTCATCATGACCTGGGGGCCCGGCCAGTGCACGGCGCTCCACGACCACGCGGGCATCTGGTGCGTCGAGGGCGTCGTCGAGGGGAACATGGAGGTGACGCGCTACGAGCTGACGGAGGAAGGGGAGGATGGGCTCTGCCGCTTCGTGGAACGGGGCAAGGTGTCTGCCACGGCCGGCACCGCGGGAGCGCTGATCCCTCCTTTCGAGCATCACGTGCTGGCCAATGCCCGGCCCGACCGCGCTTCGCTCACCCTCCACGTCTACGGCGGCGAGATGAACCACTGCGACATCTTCGAGCCCTTTAGCGACGGCCTCTACCGACGATGTACGAAGCAGCTCAGTTATGACGAGTAAACTTGCTCGCGAGCTGTTTTCAGGGTCAAGGCCTGAGCACGGCGAGGTCGGGAAAGTATTGGCGCAGATACCCGCGGTCTTTGGCAGCGAGGCGGTCGGCCTGCACTTTGGCGTGGGTGTCCGCCGATCCCGGGCAATCCCACGTCCTCTCATAGTTATACGCCGCGCTCATACCCTGTGAGGCTCCTCCTCACACGGTGTCACGGAAGCGTTCACACACTGTGACGGCCGTCCTCACATACTGTTTTGGCTCCCTTCACACACTGTGAGCGTCGTCCTCACACACTGTCACGGCGCGCTCACACCCTGTGAGGACCGTCCTCACACCCTGTGAGGGAAGCGCTCACACAATGTGAGACTCCTCCTCACACAGGTGTTACGAACCATTCCCACAGTGTGATGCTGCGCGTCCCACGGGCGCGGTACAATCCGCGTACCGTCATGGCCGAGCCGATATCCCATCCGCACACGCCCGACCCCGCGCCGGTGAAGTGGGCCAAGGTGATCGACCAGGCGCGCTGCATCGGCTGTCACGCCTGCACCACCGCCTGCAAGTCGGAGAACGAGGTGCCGCTCTCGGTCACCCGTACCTACGTCAAGTACGTCGAGGTGGGGACCTTCCCCCAGGCCCGGCGGGCGTTCCAGGTGACGCGCTGCAACCAGTGCGAGTGGGCGCCGTGCACCGTCGCCTGCCCCACCACCGCCATGTACCGGCGCGAGGACGGCATCGTCGACTTCGACAAGTCGATCTGCATCGGCTGCAAGGCCTGTATCGCGGCCTGCCCCTACGACGCCATCTTCATCAACCCCGAGGACCACTCGGCCGAGAAGTGCAACTTCTGCGCGCACCGGCTGGACGTCGGGCTGGAGCCCGCCTGCGTCGTCGTCTGTCCCACCGAGGCGATCCTGGTGGGGGACATGAACGATCCGGAATCGCGGGTCTCCCAGATCGTGCACCGCGAGCCGGTGGCGGTGCGCCGCCCGGAGAAGGAGACGCGGCCGAAGCTCTTCTACCACGAGGCCCACCAGGCGACCCTCGATCCCCTCGCCGCACGCCGGCCGCCGGGCGGGCTCTTTATGTGGAGCGAGCAGCGCACGGGGGTTGATCAGGTGGTCTCGGGCCATCCCGGGCCCGCGAGCTCCTCGGCCGCCGCGCTGCTGGCCTACGACGTTCCCCACAGCATCCCGTGGGATTGGCGCGTGAGCCTCTACACGCTGACCAAGGGGATCGCCGCCGGCGTCTACCTCGTGGCGTGGCTCCTGCTGCTGATGGGAGAGCTGAGCCCCGCGAGCCCGCTCTGGCTTCGCCTCGTGCCGGTGCTCGGCGGGATCTTCCTCGCCGCCACCGGCGGGCTCCTCATCTGGGACCTCGAGCATCCGGGGCGCTTCTACCTCATCTTCACCCGTCCGCAGTGGCGGAGCTGGCTGGTGCGCGGGGCTTTCGTGATCGCCGGCTACGGCGCGGTCCTGGCCGTCCACTTCCTGGCCGGCGTCACCGGGCGGCCGGGGCTCGCCCGCGCCCTCCTCTGGCCCGGCGTGCCGCTGGCGCTGCTCACCGCGGTCTACACGGCCTACCTCTTCGCGCAGGCCAAGGCGCGCGATCTCTGGCAGAACCCCTTGCTGCCGCCGCACCTCGTGGTGCAGGCGGTGCTCGCCGGCGCCGCGGTGCTCCTGCCGGCGGCCCGGCTCGGCGCGCCGGATCTCCTGCAGCCGCTCGGCAAGATGCTGGCGACCGCGTGCCTTCTCCACCTCCTTCTCGTCGCCGGCGAATGCACCGTGACGCACGGCACGGCGCACGCCCGGCTGGCGGTCCACGAGATGGTCGCCGGGCGCTATCGCGTCCTCTTCTGGCTGGGCGCGGCCCTGGTCGCCGCCGGTATGCTGGCTCCCTGGATCGGCGCCGCGGCGGCGCCACTCGCGCTCCTCGGGCTGCTCGCCTTCGAGCACGCCTACGTGCAGGCCGGCCAGGCGGTGCCGCTGGCCTAGGGAGGAAAACCATGGACCGCGAAGACCAGGCCAAGCGGGTGAGCGCGGCGCGCGCGGCGACGGAAGCGCGAGGCGAGACCTTCTACCCCGGCCCCAGCCGCGTCCACCTCGCCGCCTTCCCCCCCAAGGAGCGCTGGGACGACTGGACGGAGCTGGATTCCCGCGCCTGGCCGCAGCGGGTGGAGCGCCGCTACCTGCTGGTCCCCACGACCTGCTTCAACTGCGAGTCCGCCTGCGGCCTGCTCGCCTACGTGGACCGCGAGACCGGGGAAGTGCAGAAGTTC
Organism: Thermoanaerobaculia bacterium; assembly: GCA_044868005.1. Lineage (GTDB taxonomy): Bacteria > Acidobacteriota > Thermoanaerobaculia > Multivoradales > UBA5704 > DATARR01. The sequence continues at coordinate 23,458 of JBIOVX010000284.1, forward strand.
GAAGGCAACCCCGAGCACCCGGGCTCGCGGGGGCGCAATTGCGCCAAGGGCCCCGCCACCCTGAACCAGTTGGCGGACCCCGACCGCATCCTCTTCCCGCTGCGCCGGGCCGGGGGCCGCGGGGAGGGGAAGTGGGAGCGGGTTTCCTGGGACGAGGTGCTGGACGACCTCGCGGCGCGCATCCGCAAGGCGATCGTCGAGGGCCGTCAGAACGAGATCATGTACCACGTCGGCCGGCCGGGAGAGGACGGCTTCACCGAGCGGGTGCTCGCCGCCTGGGGCGTGGACGGCCACAACTCCCACACCAACATCTGCTCTTCGGGCGCCCGCGCCGGCTACGAATTCTGGTGCGGCATCGACCGGCCCAGCCCCGACCACGCGCGCGCCAAGGTGATCCTGCTGGTCTCCTCGCACCTGGAGACGGGCCATTACTTCAACCCGCACGCCCAGCGCATCATGGAGGGGAAGGCCAGCGGCGCCAAGCTCGTCGTCTTCGACACCCGCCTCTCCAATACCGCCACTCACGCCGACCATTGGGTGGCGCCGATCCCGGGCTCGGAGGCGGCGATCTTCCTCGCCATCGCCAACCATCTCATCCAGACCCGCCGCTACGACCGCGAGTTCGTGCGCCGGTGGTGGAACTGGCAGGAATTCCTGGAAGCGGAGCACCCGGAGCTGGCCCCCACCTTCGAGAGCTTCGAGGCGGTGCTCTCCACGCTCTACGCCGACTACACCTTCGACTTCGCCGCCGCCGAATCGGGGGTGGAGGCACGCGTGCTGGCCGAGGTCGCGGAGCTGGTGGCGGGCGCCGGCACCCGTCTCGCGACGCACACCTGGCGCAGCGCCGCCGCGGGCAACCTCGGCGGCTGGCAGGTGGCGCGCACCCTGTTCCTGCTCAACGCGCTGACGGGTGCGGTGGCGACCGAGGGCGGCACCTACCCGAACGCCTGGAACAAGTTCGTTCCCAAGCCCATCCACCTGCCGCGCCATCCGGAGCAGTGGAACGAGATCACCTGGCCGGCCGAGTATCCGCTCAGCATGTACGAGCTGTCCTTCCTGCTGCCGCACCTCCTCCGGCAGAGCCGAAGCCGTCTGGAGGTCTACTTCACCCGCGTCTACAACCCGGTGTGGACCAACCCCGACGGCTTTTCCTGGATCGAGATGCTACGCGACGAGTCGGTGGTGGGCTGCTACGCGGCGCTCACGCCGACGTGGAACGAGACCGCCTACTTCGCTGACTACGTTCTACCCATGGGGCATGGGTCCGAGCGGCACGACCTGCACTCCTACGAGACCCACGACGCGCAGTGGCTCGGCTTCCGCCAGCCGGTGCTGCGCGCGGCGCGCGAACGCTTGGGCGAGACGGTGGCCGACACGCGCGCCGCCAATCCGGGCGAGGTCTGGGAGGAGAACGAATTCTGGCTGGAGCTGACCTGGCGGATCGATCCCGACGGCAGCCTCGGCATCCGGGCCTTCGCCGAATCCAAGGAACGGCCGGGCGAGCGCCTCACCGTCGACGAGTACTACGGCTGGATCTTCGAGCACTCCGTCCCCGGGCTGCCCGAGCGGGCGGCCGCCGAGGGCCTGACGCCGCTCGCCTACATGCGCCGCTACGGCGCCTTCGAGGTCAGCCGCGACCTCGGGCCGCTCCACGAGCGCGAGGTGCCGCCGGAAGAGCTCGACGATACCGCCGAGGACCGTTACGGCCGGGTCTACACCCGCGCCCCGAAACCCCCGGCGTCCAACCTCGCGCCGACGGGCGCTCCCGAGCCCGACGCCGACGGCCGCCGCCCGGCCGGCGTTCGCCAGGACGGCAAGGTGCTGCAGGGTTTCCCCACCCCCAGCGGCCGGCTGGAGCTCTACTCCTCGACGCTCGCCCGCTGGGGCTGGCAGGAATACGCGCTGCCGGCCTACATCCGGAGCCACGTCCATCCGCAGAGCCTCGGCCCCGACCGCATGTGCCTCATCTCCACCTTCCGGCTGCCGGTGCACATCCACACCCGCAGCGCCAACGCCAAGTGGCTGGACGAGATCGCCCACACCAACCCGCTATGGCTCCACCCCAAAGACGCGGCGCGCTTCGGCGTCGGCACCGGCGACCTGGTGCGGGTGGAGACGGAGATCGGCCACTTCGTGGTCAAGGCCTGGGTGACGGAGGGGATCCGGCCCGGAGTGGTGGCCTGCAGCCATCACATGGGACGGTGGAAGCTCGACGGCCAGGGGCAGCGCCAGCACATGGCGACGGTGGGCCTGGAGCAGGACGGGAGCCGCTGGAAGCTGCGCCGGGAGCGGGGCCTCGCGCCGTATGGGTCGAGCGATCCCGACACGGCGCGGCTCTGGTGGACGGACGTGGGCGTGCACCAGAACCTGACCTTCCCGGTGCACCCCGATCCCGTCTCCGGCATGCACTGCTGGCATCAGGCGGTGCGCGTCGCCAAGGCCGGCCCCGGCGAGCGCTACGGCGATATTTCGGTGGATACGGAGGCGTCGCGCCGGGTCTTCGAGGAATGGCTCGCCCGCACGCGGCCGGCGACCCGGCACTCCCCGGACGGCACACGCCGGCCTTACTGGCTCATCCGTCCGCTCAAGCCCTCGCGGGAGGCGTACCGGCTGCCGCAGGGCATTGCGGAGTAGTGGAGCTCTTCTCGCGATGAAGCCCCGCACGCCGGCACTGTCCAGGCTGGCGGCGGCTTGTCTGGCCCGACCCCGCGTCACAATCCTCGCCGGTCTGTTGCTCGCCGTGCTGTTGGCGAGCGGCTTGCCGAAGCTCGAGCTGCGCACGGATGGGCGGACCCTCTATCCCTCGGGCAATCGCGTCGTCCAGCAGTCCGCGGCCGACGCGAGAACGTTTCGCGAGCCCGATCAGATCATCCTTCTGGTCAGCGCGCGGCCGGGGGGGCCGCCGGTCGCCAGCCCCGTCGGGCTGCGTTTTCTCCGGGAGATCGACGTCCATCTGCGAGACCTGCCGGTCGTGGACGGCGACAAGGTTCGGTCGCTGGCGAGCCTGCTCGAGCCCCAGGCCGGCCTCTCGGCGCTGCAACGGGTGCGGGATTTCCTGGTGGAGGTCCCGGCGAGCCCCGCGGCGGTCGCGGACTTTCGCGCCCGGGTCCGCCGCCACCCTCTCGGCGAGGCCCTCTTCCTCTCCGCCGACGGATCGGCCGCGGCCGTCTACGCGCGCCTCGCCGAAGGGGTGCCGCGCCGGGAGGCCGTCGAAGCCCTGGAGGACTGGATCCGCCCGCGGGCAGGCTCGGGGTTCGAGCTGCGGCTGACCGGCCCGGTGGTGGCGGAGGTCCTTCTCGGCCGCAGCGTCCTCCGCGATCTCGCCCGGACGATCCCCATCATGGTCGTGGTCATGTCCCTGTTGCTCTACGGCTGTCTTCGGACGCCGGGAGCCGTGGCCGCCGTGATGGCGGAGGTGCTGGTCGTCCTGGTCTGTGTGTTCGGCGCGATGGGACACGCCGGGGTGCCGGTGACGCTGGTGACCACGGTGCTGCCGGTGGTGGTGATGGCGCTGGCGGTCGCCGACGAGGTCCATTTCCTCGAGCGGCTGCAGGCCTGCCAGGCGGCGGAGGCGGACACCTCGCCCGCCGGCCGCCGAGGCGCGATCGCGGCGGCGCTGCGGGAGATGGGGCGGCCGATGGCGCTCACGTCGCTGACCACGGCGGCCGGGTTCCTGGCCTTCCCGGCGTCCGATCTCGAGCCCCTGCACGACTTCGGGATCTTCGCGGCGGCGGGAATCCTCCTGGCGATGCTCTCGAGCTTCACGCTGATCCCGGCGCTGGTGGTGTCCCTCCCGGCGTCCTGGTGGCGGCCCGCCCGCCGGCGGTCCGCCACCGCGGCCGGCCCGCTGTCGCCCTTCTATGCCTGGGTCTGGCGCCACGAATCGGCGGCGTTCGCCCTCGGCGCCGGCCTGCTCGCCGCGCTGCTCCCCGGGAGCCTGCTGCTGTCCGTCCAGGACTCCTGGATCGGCAACTTCGACCGCGCCTCCGACGTGGCCACGGCCGACCGGCTGTACAACTCCAGGTTCTGGGGAACCTACCGCTTCGACGTCGTGCTGGAGAGCCGCGAGCCGCGGTTTTTCCGCCGGTCCGAGGGCGTCGGGCTCGTCTCGGAGGTCTCCCGGGCGGCGGCCGCCGCGCCTCACGCCGGAGGGGTCGTCAGCCACTTGACGGCGCTGCGGGTGCTGGCGGAGCTGACGGGCCGGCCGGCCGAGGTCTCGCGGTTGCCGCCGGAGGATTTGCGGACGCTGATGGCGCTGGCCACGGTGCTGAGGAGCAGCCTCGATCTCGACCAGGTCCTGAGCCGGGACGCGCGATCGGCGCGCGTGCGCATCCTGGTCCGCGACGCTGACTACCGGCGGGGCACGGAGCTGCGCGAGCACCTGCGGCGGCGCCTGAGCCCCCTGGTCCAGGGCCACGGCGTGACGCTCCACTGGAGCGGCGACCTGCCGGTGGCGCTCGAGGTGGTGCGGACGATCCTCACCAACCAGCTCGGCTCGATCGGCTGGAGCTTGGCGGGCATCGCGCTCATCCTGCTCGTGGTGCTGCGCCGGCCGGTCGACGTCGCGGTGATCCTGGCTCCGATCCTCGCCGCCGCCGGGCTGGTGATCGGCGCCGTCGGCTATCTCGGCTTGCCGCTGGGGATCGCGAGCGCCATGTTCCTGGCGCTTTCCATCGGATCGGGCACGGATTTCTCGCTGCACTTCTTCCACGCCTACAGGGAGGCCCGGGCCGAGGGGGCCGAGCACGCCGCCGCCGTGGGCCGCAGCCTCTCCACGGCGGGCCGGGCGGTGCGCTGGAACGCCCTGGTGCTCGGGCTCGGGTTCCTCGTGCTGACGTTCTCGTCCCTGCCGCCGAACCGCTTCCTCGGGCTGCTCCTCGCCGCGGCGATGCTCGCGGGCTATCTGATGACCGTGCTGCTGCTGCCCCGGCTCCTGCGGATGCGCGCTCCGGCGAGCGGCCCGCACCGGTAGTAGTAAAGGAAAGGAGACGCCGATGAACGAGCGCACGTCTCGACGGATTGTCGCAGCACTGGTGGCCTGCATGTTGCCCGGGGGCTTGCTCGCCGCCGACGGCGACGAGGCTCGGAAACGCTTTCCGAAGCATGGGGAGGTGGAGTACGAGCACTCCATCATCACGATTCCCATCTTCCTGCCCGGCGACACCTCGGTGGCAGAGGTGCTCAAGTTCGATGCCTTCATGAGGCTGGTCCGCGAGCCGGCGATCCGCAACGGCCTCGGCTACGGCCAGTTCGAGTTCGTGATCGATGCCTGGGAGCTCTACGGCTACAGCAAGGTGCTGGACGCCTACATCACGTTCAAGCTGTCCGACACGGTGAAGCCGAAGAGCTTGGGAGTCTCCCTGCAGAAAGACAAGGACTACCCGGCGATGATCGTGTACAACGCCATCTACGATGTCTACCTCGACGACGTCAAGGTGGGGGAGAACATGGCGGGCGTGGCCTTCGCGACCGGCGTCATGGAGATCCCGCCGCGGAACATCACCGTGTCCTTCCACAAGCCTTTCGGCTTCAAGCGGCTGGCGGTCGGCCGTTCCCGGCCGGGCACCGGCGGCGACGAGAAAGGCACCGGCTCGAGCAAGTTCCACCGCCCGGAGTGCTCCGACACGCAATGCGAGTGCCTGCCGGAGGAGTTCTTCTGCGCTGACGGCGGCAGTTGCGAGGATATGGAATCGATCACCTCGGCACAGTTCGAAGCCGGCGCTGCCAAGGCCAAGAGCTACCGGGTCAATCGGCAAGCGCGGCTGAAGAGCGGCGGCGCGGCCTCGCCGGGGGCGTCTGCAACTCCTAAGAAGAAGTCCGATTAGCCCGATCGGCATCGGAAGGGGAGAGCTCTATGGTCCCGAGGAGATTCCTGCTGCTTCTCTGTTGCACGGCGCTGGCCATGGGGAGTCTGCCGGGCGCGGCGCGCGCGCAGGAGAGGTCGCTGTCGGATCTGGCGTTCATGTCCGGCTGCTGGCGAGGCAAGCTCAGCGGCAGAGACGGCACCATCGAAGAGCGCTACAACCCGGCGGCGGGCGGCCTGATGCTGGGGACGTCGCAAACCGTCGTCGAGGGTCGTACGGTCTTCTTCGAGTTCATCAAGGTCGAGCAGACGCCGGACGGCGTCGTGATGACCCCGGCGCCGCGCGGCAAGACTTCGGTGCCGTTCAAGATGGTCAGCCTGGCGGGCAAGAAGGCCGTGTTCGAGAACCTGGAGCACGACTTCCCGAAGCGGATCGTCTACGAGCTGCGCGAGAGCGGCGCGCTCGTGGCCCGCATCGAAGGCGACAAGCCGGAGCAGAGCGAGGAGTTCGTCATGGACCCCTGCGGCACCGGCAACCTCGCCAGCTTCTGGTTGAAGTGGGGCGAGCCGGGCCACGGCGTCGGACAGTACAGCAACCCCACGGCCCTCGCCCTGTTCGAGAACGCCGCCGGCGTGCCCACGCTGGTCTTCGCCGACACCAACAACCACCAGGTGCGCTGCTACACCTGGAACGGCATGTTCGTCGCCAAGTGGGGCGGGCAGGGCGGCGGGCCCGGTCAGTTCCAGTACCCCCAGGGGATCGCGGTCAACCGGCGGGGCGAGGTGATCGTCGCCGACTCGGGCAACCATCGCATCCAGATCACAGGCGGGCCGCCGGACCGCCTCGACGAGTTGCCCGGCGAGCCGCGGCTCGTCTTCGGAAGCCGGGGCAGTGGGCCGGGCGAGCTCGTGGAGCCGGCCGGAGTGGCGGTGGACGCGGACGGCAACATCTACGTCGCCGACGCGGGCAACCACCGGATCCAGAAGTTCGACGCCCAGGGGCGGTTCCTCGCCGCCTGGGGCGGCCCCGGCCGCGACCCCGGCCTCTTCGACCGGCCCATGGGGCTCGCCATCGACCACGCCCGCGGCTGGCTCTACGTCACCGACACGGACAACGGCCGCATCCAGAAGCTCGACCTCAACGGGCGGTTCCTGCTCGCCTGGGGGGAGCGGGGGATGAGGACGGGCCAGCTCTACAGGCCGAAGGGGATCGCCGTCGACCCGCGGGGCGACGTCTACGTGGTGGACACCAACAATCACCGGGTGAAGAAGTACACGTCCGACGGGGCTTTCCTGGGGGCGTTCGGGAGCCGAGGCGTGGCGGACGGCGAGCTGTGGTTTCCTTTCGGCGTGGCCGTCGACGGCGAGGGCCGTCTCTGGATCACCGACTCGGAGAACGGCAGGATCCAGGCCTTCCGGGAAAACCCGCACGTAGCCCGGCTCTACGCGTCGAGATCGCAATGAGGCGCCTCGGAGCCTGGGGGGCCGCAGCGATACTCGCCACGGCCGCGAATGGCGCCTGGAACCCGGCGGCGGCGGGAGCCGTGGACGTCGATCCCGGCGCGCCGGGATGCGCCTCCGGCGCCGCCGAGCCCCGGTGCAGTCTGCGGGCGGCGCTCGACGCCGCCAACGCGGCCGGCGGCGGCGTGATCCGCCTGGCCGCCGGGAGCGTGCACACGCTCACCGCCATCGCCGCGGTCAATGGTCTGGAGGGTGGCAGCGGCCTGCCGAGCGTCACAACGGACGTGACGATTGAGGGCAACGGCGCCATCGTGGAGCGCAGTGCGGCGCCCGACACTCCTCCGTTCCGCATCTTCCACGTCGCCCCCCAGGGCCGGTTGACACTGCGCGACCTCACGGTCCGCAACGGCCTCACCGACACCCACACCGACGGCGGCGGGCTGTGGAACATCGGGACGCTCGTGCTCGAGCGGGTCATGGTGACGGACAACGCCGCGGGAGATGACGGCGGCGGTATCCGCAACGACGGAGTCCTGAGGATGATGGGCAGCTTTGTCATCGCCAACCGGGCGGACGGCGAGGGAGGGACCGGCGGAGGGCTGTACAACCTGCCGGTTGCGGGCGTGGGGCAGGTCACCATCCTCGACACTGTCCTGCGCGGCAACCGGGCCGGAGACCGGGGCGGGGCAATCTGGAACAGCGGCGCGGTAAGCTTGGAGGGCTCGACGCTCGAAGGCAACATCGCCCGGGTCGGAGGGGGCGCGATCCGCAACGTCGGCTCGGTGAGCCTCACCCGTTGCCGGATCGTGGGCAATGTTTCCCAAGGCCGGGCCGGCGGCGTCAGCGCTCTGGGTCCCGTGGAAGCCGCAGACACGACGATCGCCGAGAACCTGGCGCCGATCGATCCGGACTATGAGGGTGATCTCAGGATTCAGCTTACGCCGACTGGCCGGCCACACGCCAGTGCGGGCGGATCAACCTGCTGGGGTCACGGTTCAGTCTTCCCGATCAAACCAAACACGCAGTGGGCTGGCTCCCTGGCGGCGGGCCACCCGCATCCGCATGCGCTGGATGCGGCTCCAGCGCACCAGGCTCGAACCCCAGGTCTTTTCCATCACGAAACCGGCAAAGGCCCCAACCAGCAGCGTACTTACGAACGTCAACATCGCAGCTACCCTCAACAAAAGTAATTCCTGCTCTTGCAGCCGACCCCGCGTCAGCCCTTCTCGCCAGGGTGTGGTGCAACTCCTACCGATACCCCTTTGACTATTTTGTAGAACGAGAGTATAGCCCCGCCTCGCCTTTTCGTCAACCTTCTCCGGCGTCTCTCGATTCCCGATCTCTATACGTAGACGAAGGGCGGGCTGTTTTTCCCTCACGGCACGGCGATTGCTCTTCCGGATGTTCGTCCGGAAGCAGCCATGACCGAGACCGTCCAGCTTTCAACTCTCCGGCGCATCCTGCGCCGCACCTTCGGCTTCCGCGAGCTCAGGGAAGGGCAGGCGGAGGTTATCCGCTCGGTCCTCGCCGGCCGCGACACGCTCGCCATCATGCCCACGGGAGCCGGCAAGTCGCTCTGCTACCAGCTTCCCGGCGCGGAGCTTCCCGGCACCACGGTCATCGTCTCGCCCCTGATCTCGCTGATGAAGGATCAGGTGGACAAGCTCGGGGAGCTGGGGATCGACGCCGCCCAGGTCAACAGCACGCTCACGGCGAGCGAGGAGACGGCGGTGCTGGAGCAGATCCGCAAGGAACAGCGGGAGTTCGTCTTCGTCACCCCGGAGCGGGTGACCCAGCCGGAGTTCCTGGCGATGCTGCGGAAGAACGAGATCGACGTCTTCGTGATCGACGAGGCGCACTGCATCTCGCAATGGGGGCACGACTTCCGGCCCTCGTACCTGCACCTGCGCGAGGTGATCGCGGCGCTGGGCGATCCTCCCGTCCTGGCCCTGACCGCCACCGCCACGCCCGAGGTGGTGGAAGACATCGTCCGGCAGCTCGGCCGCGAGGAGATGGAGGTCGTCGACGTGGGCGTCTACCGCGAGAACCTCCGCCTGGAGGTGATCCCCACTCCGCGCGAGGAGTCGAAGCGGAGCACCCTCGCCCGTCTGCTGGCGGAGATGCCGGGAACCGGCATCGTCTATGTCTCGACGGTCAAGGACTGCGAGGCGGTCGCCGAGGAGCTGCAGAGCCTGGGCTTCAAGGCGGCCCGCTATCACGGCCGGTTGGGAGCGCGCCGGCGCAAGCGCAACCAGGACCGCTTCATGGCCGGCGAGATCCAGGTGATCGTGGCCACCAACGCCTTTGGCATGGGGATCGACAAGCCGGACATCCGCTTCGTCATTCACTACAACCTGCCGGGATCGCTCGAGTCCTACTACCAGGAGGCGGGCCGTGCCGGGCGCGACGGCGAGCCCGCCCGCTGCATCCTCCTCTATCAGCCCGAGGACCGCAACACGCAGGTCTTCTTCCTCAACGGACGCTACCCGAAGCGGGAGCACTTCCTCGCCGTCTACAAGGCGCTGGAGCGTCTCGGCGCCGATCGCCAGGAAGTCGCCGCCGGCGAGGTCCAGAAGCGGGCCGCCGGCGTCGCCCAGGCCAAGGTCAAGGTCGTGCTGGCGATGATGAAGGACCTCGAGATCCTGGCCGAGCGCTCGCCCGGGCAGTACCGCCTGCTGCGCGGCGACCTCGGCCGGAAGGAGCTGGACGGGATGGCCGACCGCTACGAGAAGCGGGCGGAGACCGACCGCGAGCGGCTGCGCCGCATGGTGCTCTATGCCCAGACGGCGCTCTGCCGCTGGAAGGCCCTCCTCGACTACTTCGGCGAGCAGCTCGGGGAGGAGCGCTGCGGCCATTGCGACAACTGCGCGCGGCCGATCGAGCTGGCCGCGCCGCCGGCCGAGATGCCGGTGCGCCCCCCGAACGCCGCCGAGGTGCTGGCCCTGCCACCCCTCTTCGGCGACCGCGATCCGGCGACCCTGCGCCAGGGCGACCGCGTGACGCTGCCGATCTTCGGTGCTGGAGAGGTGCGGTCGGTCGGCGACCGCCAAGTGGTGATCGAGCTCGCCGGCGGCGAAGTCCGGGAGTTCCGTCTAGCTACAGTCCAAGCTGACCGGAGGCCGCCTGCAACGCCTTGATGACGTTCTCGATGTGCTCGTCGAGCGGCAGGCCGATCTCCTCGGCGCCGTTGTAGACGTCCTCGCGGTGGACGCCGCGAGCGAAGGCCTTCTCCTTGAGGCGCTTCTTGACGGAAGAGAGGTCCACGTCGGCGAGCGACTTGCTCGGCTTGATGAGGGCCACGGCGACCACGAAGCCGGCGAGCTCGTCGCAGGCGTAGAGGGCGTGGTCGAGCCGCGTCTGCCGCGGCACTCCGGTGTAGGGCGCGTGCCCCATGATCGCCGTGCGCATCGCCTCGGGATACCCCTCGGCGGTGAGGATCTCGTTGCCCCGATAAGGATGGTTCTCCGCGTCGGGCCAGCGCTCGTAGTCGAAGTCGTGGAGCAGGCCGGTGAGGCCCCACAGCTCCTCGTCCTCGCCGAACCGGCGGGCGTACCAGCGCATCGCGGCCTCGACGGCGAGGGCGTGCTTGCGCAGCCCTTCTTTCTCAGTGTAGCGGCAGAGCAGGCTCCAGGCCTCGTCACGGCTGGGAAGGTGCATGGCGCGTAAGTTACCAGAACTGGCTACAATGGAGCCATGGCCGACGAGCACCGCAAGCTGACCGTCCGCTGTCCCGAATGCAACGCCGACCTGGTGATCGACGGGGCGACGGGCGAGATCCTCTCCCACCGCAAGGCCAAGCAGCCGCTCGCCGGCGGCAAGGACTTCGACGCCCTCCTCAAGGGTCTGGACGAGGACAAGTCCCGGGCCGAGGACATCTTCGAGCGCGAGAAGGCGGCCCTCAAGGACCGCGATCGCCTGCTGGAGGAGAAGTTCCGGGAGGCCATGCGCCGCGCCGAGGAAGAGCCGGACGAAGGGCGGCCGGTGAGGCCGTTCGACCTGGATTGAGGCGCAGGACGACCCCTGGCTTCAAATTTTTGTACCACCTGTGCTAGAATCCTAGCCCGGCCTTCGGTATCCCTCCCGCCGCTGTGGCCCGAGCCTCAACCCCGGTCTGTTGCCGCTCGTTCCGCCCGCTAAGAAGCGTGCCTGATCTGATCCAAGACCGAACTACGCGATGGGCCTCGACGGGGTCCCGCGAGAAGGAGTGAACTTTGAGTCCATGGTGGATGCGCCCTACGGCTGAGGGCCTGGAAGAAGAAAACCGAGAGCAGCCGAAGTCCGACGACCGCGAGCAGCAGCCCGCGGAAACCGCCTCCCTGATCCCGCCGCCGGCGGAGGAGCCGCCCGCCGACGCGATCGCCCAGCCCGAGTGGCACGTCGAGCCTGCGCCCCCTCCCCCCGCCCCGATCTTCGCCGAATCCGCGACCGATCTCGCCGCTCCCCAGGAGCTGCCCGCCGAAGACCTCCATTTTGACGAGGAGCCCTTCGAGGACGAGGAGGAGGAGGACGGCGCTGAGGAGCCGGAGGAGATGGAAGCCTCCGAGGCCGAACGGGCGGACAAGGAGAAGGAGGACGAGGGCAAGACCGAGGCCCGGCGGCGGCGCTCGCGAGGCCGGCGCGGCGGCAAGAAGCGCAACGGCAAGACCGCCGCGGTCGCTCCGGCGGAAGAGGAGGAGGACGAGGAGGAGCCCGTGCGCGAGGAGCCTGTCCCCGCGGCGCCGCGGCGCATCGCTCCCACCCCCGCCGCTCCGCAATACCGGGTGGCCCGTGGCAGCGACAGCTATGTCATCCCCGCGGCCGAAGCCGAACAGATGAGTCGGGAGATCGTCATCTCCATCCCCGACCGGCAGCGGTCGGCCAGCGACGAGCGCAAGATCGCCCTGTTCTGCGATTTCGAGAACATCGCCCTCGGCGTGCGCGACTCCGACATCGGCAAGTTCGAGATCAGCCTCGTCCTCGAGCGCTTGCTGGAGAAGGGCAAGATCATCGTCAAGAAGGCCTACGCGGACTGGGAGCGCTACTCGGATTACAAGCGACCCTTCCACGAGGCCGCCATCGAGCTGATCGACATCCCGCAGAAGTTCTACTCGGGCAAGAACAGCGCCGACATCAAGATGGTCGTCGACGCGATGGACCTCTCCTACGCGAAGGAGCACCTCGATACCTTCGTCATCCTCTCCGGCGACAGCGACTTCTCGCCCCTGGTCTCCAAGCTCAAGGAGAACAACAAGTACGTCATCGGCATCGGGGTCAAGAACTCGTCTTCGAACCTGCTGGTGGACAACTGCGACGAGTTCATCTACTACGAGGACGTCTGGCGCGACGCGCAGAAGGGCCCCAAGCTCGACGGCCTCAACAAGAAGACCGCCGAGGCCTTCAGCCTGATGATCGAGTCCATCCAGGCGCTGATCCGCGAGAACAAGGACGTGCTCTGGGGCTCGATGATCAAGCAGACGATGCAGCGCAAGAAGCCCTCTTTCAACGAGGGCTACTACGGCTACAGCACCTTCTCCGAGCTGCTGGAGGACGCCGAGCGCAAGAACATCATCAAGCTGAAGAAGGACCAGCGCTCCGGCACCTACATCGTCACCGGCTTCGCCAAGACCGGCGACGGGGCCACGGCGGCGGGGCGGCGGTAGGGGCTCACCAGGGAAAGAGACCCAAGGGACAGCAGGGACAGCAAGGACTCCAAGGGACAGATCCCGCATTCGGGTGAGCCCTCTTTGTCCCTGTTGTCCTTGGTGTCTCTGCTGTCCTTGAAACGTTTCCCCCCGCCCTACGTCTTCTCTTCTGGATGTTGACGGCCTTCGAGGACACCGCCCAGAGGTACCGTCGCCGGGTCTACTCGTTCGCCCGCTACTTTCTTTCCAACCGGGAGGAGGCGGAGGACGTGACCCAGGAGGTGCTCCTGCGCCTGTGGCGCCACCGGAGCGGCGTCGACGAGGAGCGCCTCGGCTCCTGGCTGATGCGGGTCACCCGCAACGCCTGCTACGACCTGCTACGCAAGCGGCGGTCGGACGCCGCCGCGCTGGGATTCGGCGCCAGCCTGGACGCGGAGGAGGCGGCAGCGGTGGCGAGCGCCGAGCCCGATCCGCAGGCTCGGGCCGAAGCCGAGGACTTCCGCCGGCGGCTGCTCGCGGCGCTGGCGGAGCTCGGAGAGCCGTACAAGAGCGTCGTCATCCTGCGCGAGGTCCAAGGGCTTCCCCATCGCGAGATCGGCGAGGCCCTCGGCATCCCCGAGGTCACCGTGCGAGTCCATCTCCACCGGGGCCGGCGCAAGCTGCGGGAACGACTGCGGGAGGCATCGTCATGATGAATCGGTCCGATCACGACACGCTCTGCGAGGAGATGCTGGACCTCCTCGAGCCCTATCTGGACGGGGACCTGCCCGCCTCCGAGGCGGCCCGGCTGCGCGAGCACCTGCAGCGCTGCAGCGCCTGCGCCGCCGAGCTGGATCTCGCGGTGAAGATCCAGCGCGAGCTGCGGTCTCTGCCCCAACCCGACTGTCCTCCCGAGGTGCTGGAGAAGGTCCAGCGGGCCGGGCGCGGCGAGGTGGTTCCGTTCGCGCCGCGTCCGCGGATGGGTCTTCGGATCGCCGCGGCAGCCGCCCTGCTGGCGCTGGCCGTGGGGGGCGGCGCGCTCTTCCTGCGCTTCGAGGAGCGCGATCGGCCGAGCCCGCAGGAGGTCGCTCAGGCCACCGCGGAAGCTCGCTATGCCCTGGCCTATCTAGGCAAGGTGACTCGCCGGACTCGCACGAACCTTCGCGAGGACGTTCTCGAGAAGCGGCTGGTCGTACCGGCCAGCCGCAGCGTCTCCCGGACTCTCGGCGAGACCCCGAGCATCCCCGAGCCGTCGTCCGCTGCCGCCGGGCGGCTCGACAAGGAGTTTTGACATGCGCAAGATCATTCCGCTCGCCCTCGTGCTCCTCGTGCTGGCGGCCGGCGCCGGTTGGGCCCAGAAGCTCGCCGATCAGCCCGGCTACGTGCCGATCGAGAAGCTGGACCTCTTCCCCCGCGACAAGCTGAGCGTCGAGATCAACCTCGAAGGAGCCCTGCTGAGGCTGATCGCCGCGGGTGCCAGGGCTGAAGACCCCGAGTTCTCGTCGCTGATCGAAGGCCTCAAGGGGATCACGCTGCAGGCCGTCCCGCTCAAGGACGTGGACGCCGGCTCGGTGCGCGCCAAGATCGGCCAGGCCGTTCGCTGGCTGGAGGACCGCGACTGGAAATCCACGATGCGGGTGCGCGAGGAGGGCGAGGAGACCTACATCTATCTCAAGGAGATCGACGGCAAGATCGCCGGGCTGACGTTACTCGCCCTGCAGCCGGGAGACGAAGCCGTCGTCATCAACATCGTCGGCCGCATCGATCCGGAACAGGTCGGCCGCGTCGTCGAGAACCTGCATGGTCCTCACCTGAAAAAAGTCCCGTCCTCGGGCAAGAAGCCGGAATGAACCGAATGGATCTTCGGAGGAGGTACGCCGTGAAGCGAACCGTCGTCCTTTCTGCTGCTCTCCTTTCTCTCTCCTCGCTGTTCGCCGGCTGTGCCGGCTCGCCCTCCGTCGAGCAGGTGCGATGGGAGATCCAGCGCCGGTTTCCGGAGGCCCGTTTCCAGCGGGAGGAGCACATTCACCTTGGCCGCATTTCGCTGGGTTTGATCCGCGGGCTCGTGCGCATGGTTCCCGGCAAGGTCGAGGGCCAGGAGATCCTGACGGCGATCCGCCGCCTCGACGTCGCCACGTATCAGGTGAGCGCCCTGGATCTCGACCGCCTCCAGGGCGAGACTCGTTTCGAGCGCCAGCTCGCCAGCGCCGGCTGGCAGATGACCGTGCGCGCGCGGGAGGAGGATTCGCGGACCTGGATCTTCACCCGCGGCGAGGACGACGCACTGAACAGCCTCTTCATCGTCACCCTCGAAGACGATGAGCTGACCCTCGTCAGCGTCGACGGCCGGCTCGACCGCGCCCTTGCCGAGGCGATCGCGCTCGAGCCCAAGAAGGCCGTGCGGACGATCAAGGACGGCTAGAAACCTGCCGGGTTGCCGAGGAGCGGCCTGGCGCCCGCTGCGGAGAAGGGAATCGTGACGGTGAAACGCCCGGCGTGCGCGGCGTCGCAGAGGAAGGCGCCCTGGCGCACGACGCAGGGGTCGTCGCGGCCGTCGCCGTCGAGGTCTCCGAGCAGCGGAACGTCGCCCTGCTCGCTCCGAACGTCGAAGGGCAAGACCAGCTCCGCCGCGCCGCCGTCGTGAGCCGTGTCGCAGAGCAGGAGGCCGTTTTCCACCACACAGGGCTCGTCGGCGCCGTCGCCGTTCACGTCGGCGAGGAAAGCCGGATCGCCGGCGGCGCCGAAGCGGATCGCCTGCTCGGCCTCGCCGCCGTTGTGGGCCGTGTCGCAGCGGAACCAGCCGTCGCGGAAGACGCAGGGGTCGTCGCGGCGGTCGCCGTCGGGATCGCCCAGCAGAGGTATGTCGCCGGCGGCGCCGAAGTCGATTTCGATCTCGGTGGCCCCGCCGTCGTGGGCCGTGTCGCAGCGGAACCGCCCGTCGCGGAAAGCGCAGGGGTCGTCGCGACCGTCGCCGTCCGCATCGCCGAGCAATGGCACGTCGTTCGGCTGGGTGGTGAACGCGTAGCGCACTTCAGCGGCGCCACCGTCGTGGCGCAGGTCGCAGACGAGCTCGCTTCGGCGCTGCAGGCAGGGAGCGTCGCCGGGCGCCAGCCAAGGCACGCGGCGGGCGCGCACCCCGTCGGAGGCCAGCCAGGTGACGAGGAAGTCGCCCGCCGGCAACGCCAGCGCCAGCGGTGAGGGGCCCACGCTGCCGCGAGGGCGGTTGATCCGCAGCTCGCGTCCGGCCGGGCGTCCCGCCGCATCGAAGAGCTGGCCGCAGAGCGAGTCGAAGTGCGCGCCGCAAATCCGCACCGCGAGAATCTGGCCGGCGCGGTTGCGGGCCAGGGTTCTGGTTCCCAAAGGGAGGAGGATCGGCGGCGGCAGCGGGGCGCCGTCGAAGGCGAGCAGCCGCGCCCACGTGCCGGCGCCGTCGCGGTCGGTCCAATGGGCGACGAACTTGCCGTCGCCTCCCACGGTGATGAAGGCAAAGGCCGGATGAGGGTCGCCCGGCGCGGCGACGGTGACGGACTGGCCGAGCGGCCTCCCTGCCGGATCGAAGAGCCGCGCATAGTACGCCCGGCCGCTGCTCCAGAGGACCACGAAGCGCCCGTCGGGCGCCATCGCCACGCCGGAAAGGGAACCCGACTTGACGAGCGTCCAGCGGCGCCGCACCTCGCCGCGGTCGTCGAAGAGCTCGCCGAGGATGGACCCGCCATACTCCTGCGCGGCGAGCACCAGGCGATGGGCGCCGTCCGAAGCCACGGCAGGGGAGGAGAGGCCCTCGCAATCTCCCGCGCCGAGCGCCGCGAAGGTCGAATCGAAGATCTGCCAGCAGTACTCATCGTCGTCGCCGTAGGAGTTGTCCCAGGTCACGAAGAAGCCGCTGGCGGTCGGCGCGATGTTGTGAATTCCCTCGACGGCGCCGATCGGCGCCGCGGCTGCATCGGCGATCGGCCGCGCCGTCGCGTCCAGGCGCCGCACCCCAGCGTCGGGGTCGAAAATGTGATTCGCCCAGGCGACGACGGCTCCCCCGGCAGGGTCGGCCGCGGCCGCCAGGGACTGCGCGCTGAGGCCGAGCGGCGAGCTCACCGCCACCTCGCCGAGCGGATCGCCGGCCGGCGCCGCGCCCACCGCGGCCGCGAGCAGCAACGTCCAGAGAGAGAGCAGGCGCCTCTTCATCTCAGAATCCGTCCACGTTGCCGAACAGCGCCACGCTGCCCGGCGCGACGAAGTCCCGCACCCAGTCGGCGGCGCCGCCGTCGTGGGCCGTGTCGCAGAGGAACCGGCCGCCGCGCTCGGCGCAGAAGTCATCGCGCCCGTCGCCGTCGGCATCGGCGAGGAAAACGGCGTCGCCGGGCGCTACGAAACCCGGAGCCAGGGCGAGCTCCGCGGCAGCGCCGTCGTGGGCGAGGTCGCACAGCAATTCCACGCCGCGCAGCGCGCAGGGATCGTCGTCGCCGTCGCCGTCGACATCCCCCAGCAACGGCCGGTCGTCGGCGCGGCCGAAGGCGATCTTCAGCTCGGCGAGACCGCCGTTGTGCGCCGTGTCGCAGAGCAGGCGGCCGCCGCGGCGCACGCAGGCGTCGTCGCGGCCGTCGCCGTTGACGTCGCCGAGCAGCATCGCATCGCGGTCCTTCCCGAACCCGAGGTCGAAATCGCGCCTGCCGCCATGGGCGAGATCGCACAGCAGGTGCCCCGCGCGCGCCACGCAGAGGTCGTCCTGCCCGTTGCCGTCGACATCGCCGAGCAGCGGCCGATCGTCCGGCCGCACGTCGAGGCTGGTCTCCAGCTCGGGCGCGCCACCGTCGTGCAGGCTGTCGCAGCGCAGCGTGCCGCCGTCGCCGAGCCAGCAGGGCTCGCTGCCGGCGGGCGGCAGGACGAAGCGCTGGGCGCGCACCGCCCCATGGAGCCACACCGCGAGAAAGCTCCCGTCGGGAGCGCCCGCGGCGCCGAGGCCGAAAGCGAACCTCACGCCGTCGACGACGTCGCCCGCCGGCAGAACGCTGCCGCGCGGCCGGCCGTCGGGCGCGACGTACTGCAGACCCGCGGGCTGCAGATCCAAGATCCTCGACAGCACCACGATGCAGCCGCCTTCGGCCGTAGGAGCGATCGCCGGCGAACCGAAATACTCTCCGCCCACGATCGAGCGCTCCTCGCCGAGCGGCGTGCCATCGCCGCGGAAGCGGCGCGCGCGAACGTCGCTCCCCCCAATCACCCAGGCAACGCAGAGGGAACCGTCCGGCGCGGCGGCGGCCGCAGGATAGAAGGCTTGACGGTCGGTGGCGAGGATCACGGACGGATCGGGGGAAGAGCCGTCGGCGGCGAAACGCCTCAGCCGCAGCACGCCGGACTGGATCCACACCACGGCGGCTCCAGCCGCGTCCGCGGCCAGAGCGGCAGCTCTCTCGTCCAGAAAGTTGAAGCCCGCCACCGCGATCTGCGCCGGCCTCAGGGGCCGCCCATCCGTGCCGATCCGCCTGAGGAGCATGGTCCGCTGGTCGAACCAGGCCACCCAGCAGTCACCGTGAGGCGAGCACGCGACAGAGCCCCCCGATCCTTCCCCGACGGCCGTCTCGGCGCCGCGCGGCTCCCCGGACGCCTCGAAGGCGCGCACGTAGTACGTCGAGACCACGACGTCAGCGATCAAGGTATGGCTCACCCAGAGGACGAGGAAGCCGCCGTCGCCGGTCATCGCCGCGGCGGGGTCGTCCTGGTCGCCGAGCCTGGTTTCGCTGACGACGATCGCCGGTCCCTGGGCCCCGCCCTCGGCGCGCAGGACGCGCGCCATGACATCGCGGCCCTCGACGGAGAGGGCGTCGTCCCCCGGCCGGGTCCATACCGCGACGCCGTTGCCCTGAGCGTCGAGCGCGATCACCGGCGCGACCTCGGGATCCACCGGCCCTTCGGACAGCTCGAAGGGATCGCCTGCGGCGGCGGGCTGGGCCAGCAGCGGCGCCGCGGGGGCGATGGCGCCGAGCAGACCCACGAGGAACCCGCAGCGTCCGATCCTGCGCCTCATGGCGCTCCTCCGATCCCGTCCACATTGCCGAACAACGGAATCCCGCCGCCACCGGCGGCCGGGGGTAGCGAGAGGTCGAAGCGGCCATCGCGGTCCGCATCGCACAGCAGCTTCCCGGCGCGGAAGACGCAGGGGTCCGCACGGCCGTCGCCGTCCACGTCGCCCAGGAGGGGCACGTCGCCCGCCGCCGGGTCCACGTCGAAGGGAATCCGCACGTCGGGCGCGCCGCCGTCATGGACCCGGTCGCAGGCGAGCACGCGGTCGCGGAGAACGCAGGGATCGGCGTCGGCGTCGCCGTCCACGTCGGCGAGGAAGGGAGCGTCGCCGGGCTCGCCGAAGCGCACGACGAGCTCGGCCGTGCCGCCGTTGTGGGCCGTATCGCAGAGGAAACGGTCGCTGCGGCGCACACAAGGGTCGGCGCGGCCCTCGCCGTCGAGGTCACCGAGCAGGGGGACGTCGCCGTCCGCCGTGCCGTAACCGAAGTCGATGGCCAGCTCCGCCGCGCCGCCGTCGTGCCCGGCGTCGCAGAGCAGGCGGGGTCCCCGCACCACGCAGGCTTCGACGAGCCCGTCGCCGTCGAGATCGCCCAGCAGCGGCCGGTCGCCGGGCGCGCCGCCGAAGCGCAGCTCGGCGGGATCGGGCGGCGCGCCGTGGCGCAGGTCGCAGACGAAACGTCCCTCGCGGTAGAGGCACGGCTCGTCGCCCGCGGTGGCCCAGCGCACTTCGCGCATCCAGATGTCGTCGTGGTTCTCCTCCACCATGTAGCGGTAGAAGGTGACCAGAAAGCGGCCGGCAGGGCTCGCCGCGGCGCTCTCCACGCTGTCCTCGTGGACCGAGTGGCTGAGGCGGAACGGAGCGCTCGCCGGCCTGCCCGCAGGCGAGAAGAGCCGGCCCATGACGCGCCACGCGCCGGCCTCCAGGAAATCCCAGGCGACCAGCGTCCGGCCGTCGGCGAGCATCGCCACCTGCGAGCCCGAGCCGAAATCGCCCGCGCCGCTGACCAGGACCGGCGCTCTCGCGGCACGGCCCGGCTCCAGGGAGCTGAGGTAGACGCCTCCACGGTTCGACTGCCAGACGACGCGCACGAGGCCGCGCCCGTCGCCGGCGGCACCGGTCGCGAACGCATCCTGGGCGATGCGGAAGACGGCGCCGAGCGGGCTGCCCGCCGCGTCGTAACGCCGGCCCCAGACGCCGCGTTCGTCTGTGCCGGCGATGAAGAACCCGCCCGCGGCGTCCGGCGCCGGCAGCGGGGTGTAGTCCGACTCCGCGACCGGTTGTGTCTCACCCAGGGTTTGACCGCCGGCGTCGAAGAACCAGGCGCGGACTTGCGACCGCTTGCCCGAGCTCACCGCCGCGAGCACGAACCGCCCGTCCGCCTGCGCAGCGAGCTGAGGGTACAAGTGGCCCCCGAAGCAGCGTTCCGAGCCGAGCGGCCGGGCGTCGAAGTCCAGGCGCTCGACGCAGACGATCTCGGCATAGAAGTCCTCCCAGGCGAGGACGTAGCCTTTCGCGGAGCTGGCGAGCGCCACCGTGCCTGAGTCGCTCTCGCTCACCAGCTCGAGCTCCGGCCCGAGCGCGCGCCCGTCGGCGGCGAAGCGGCGCCCGTAGACGCCGGGGCCTGCCGTGCCGTCCGTGGAGGTCCAGACGACGAGTGCGTTGCCGGCAGGATCGTAGGCTTGCGCGGCCGGCCCCTGAGAGGCGGGGGTGAACACGCTCGCCTGCCGATCCGCGAAAGGATCCTGCCATGCCACGGCGGGTGCCGCCGCGAGAGCCAGGAACAGCGCGCCGAGCCGCGCCAGCCGAAACCGCGGAGGAGATGGACCGGTCACGGTCAAATTCCGTCCACGTTGCCGAGCAGCGGGATCGCTCCGGCGGTCGGGAAGGGGATCTCGACAGGATCTCCGCCGTCTCGAGAGACGTCGCAGATCACGGCGTCGCCACGCGCCACGCAGAAGTCCGCGCGGCCGTCGGCGTCGATGTCGCCGAGCAGAGGAACGTCGCCCGGCTGGCCGAGCGCCAGGCTCAGCTCGGCCGCGCCGCCGTCATGCGCGGTGTCGCAGGAGAACCAGCCGGCCCGCCAGACACAAGGATCGTCGTCGCCATCGCCGTCGGCATCGCCGAGCAGCGCCTCATCGCCGGCGCCGCCGAACCGCACGACGGCCTCCGCCGTGCCGCCGTCGTGCGCCGTGTCGCAGCGGAAGCCGCCGTTCAGGATCAGGCACGCATCGTCCCGGCCGTCGCCGTTGAGATCGCCGAGCAGCGGCGCCGCCGGACGGTCACCGCCGAAGGCCAGGCTCTGCTCCGGCGCGCCGCCGTCGTGCGCCGTGTCGCAGGAGAAAGCCCCGGCCTGGTACCAGCAGAGATCGTCGCTGCCGTCGCGGTCGAGGTCGCCGAAGAGCGGGATCGCACCCGGCGGGACGGCCACGCCGAGCCGCAGCCGGCCGCTGCCGTCGCGCAGCACGTCGCAGACGAGACTGCCGTCCGTCTCGAGCCGGCAGGGGTCGGCGCCCGGAGGCGGCAGCACATAGCGGCGGCCCCAGACCGCACCATGCAGCGTGGAGGTTCCGGGAATCGCCTGCGAGTTGTTCCAGACCGCGAGGAATCCATGGCCGGGGAGGGCGGCCAGCGCCGGTGCTTCCGCGTGGACCACGGACCGGCGGCCGAAGTCGCGCGCGATCACAAACCGATGCCCGCGCAGCCTGCCGTCGAGCCCCAGGCGCCGGCCGACCAGAATGCCGTGATAACTCGGGCGTTCGAAGTCTTCCTGGGCGACCGTATATCCGAGATCGTCGCCGACGAAGGCCGGCCGCTGGCCGCCGAAGCCGGCGTCGAAAAGGCGAAACGGCTTGCCGGCTCCGTTGCCCGTCGGCCCCAGGAAGCGCGCCCAGAAGTCGAAGCGCTCGTCCTCCCAGAGGACGAGCGTGCCGCCGGCGCCGACGGCTACCGCGGGCGGGCCGCCGACGCCGGTGTCGAAGAGCTCGGCGATCACGACCGGCGGCTCGAGCGGAGCGCCATCGGGCGCGAAGCGGCGGACGTAATCGGTGAAGCAGCGGCAGTCGGAGTTTGGGACCTCGGCCCAGGCGATCAACGCCGCGCCATCGGGCTCGAAGGCCGCCTGCGGCGAGTGCCGGAAAGCATCAGCCGCGGCCGCCACCGAAAACGGCTCGCCGAGCGCGCCCGCCGCATCGAGGAAGCGCCCGACCACGTCGGTGGTGTCGTAGAACGTCTCGCCGCTCTGCGTCCAGGCGACGAGGGCCAGGCCGTCCGGCCGCATCGCCAGCGCCAGGACCCTCTTGTCGTCCACCGTCCTGCCAATGAAGAGCTCCTCGCCCAGGGGCGTGCCTGCGGCGTCGAACCGGCGCCCCCAGACCGACCGGACCTTGCCGGAGATCCACAGGTCGCTCACCCAGACCACCAGGAACTGACCGTTCGCAGCCATGGCCACGGCGGGTGAGTGCTGGTCTCCCTGCGTGCGGCCGTTGACCAGGAATTCGCCGCCGAGCGGCGAGCCGGCCGCGTCGTAGCGCTGCGCGAAGATCCCCGAGCCGCTGCCGTCAGGCCCCGTCTCCGTGCGCGGAGAGGTCGCTGCGCCGGTCCACACCGCCACCATATCCCCCTGGCCGTTCACCGCCACGGCGGCTTTGCTTTGGTGGCCTCCCGGGGCGCTGCTGACGCGAAACGCCGGCCCCAGAGCCGTGGGCTGCGCCAGATCCGGCGCCGCGGCACAGACCCACACGCCTGCCCAGAGCCACAGCAACCGCTGGGTGTGGGACCGGCGCCAGACGCCGTCTTTCGAGCTCATGATGCTGTTATAGCATGATTATGCTGCTAAGGCAAGACCTCGAACGTCGCCACTACCGGCGCGTGATCGCTGGTCCCCACGTCCTTGAGGACCTTGCAGGCCGAGGCTTTGGCCGCCAGGGATTCGCTGGCCAGGATGAAGTCGATGCGCCAGCCGATGTTGCGCTGCCGCATGTTCCGCCAGGGCGCCCACCAGGTGAAGAGGCCGTCGTTCTCCGGATCGAGAGCGCGGCAGACGTCCACGAGCCCATGGGCGAGGATGCCTTCGAAGGCCTCCCGCTCCTCGGGCCGCTGGCCGATGACGAACGGCTTGCGCTCCTTGGGATGGACGTCCTGGTCGCTGCGGGTGACGTTCATGTCGCCGCAGAGCACGAGCCGCCGCCCGGCGCTCGCCATCTCGCCGGCGTATTGCCTCAAGCCCCGCAGGAAGTCCATCTTGGCCGCGAAGTCCTTGCCGCCGTTGGGCACGTAGATGGAGGCGAACGTCACGTCGCCCGCGCCGGCGGTGACGATGCGCGTCTCGTAATCGAAGGCGGGATGCTCGAACCGCGGCTGCTCGGGGAATCTCTCGTGCTTGAGGTGCAGGCTCACCCCGGAGTAGGCGCCGGCGCCGTGCCAGAAGCACCAGTAGCCGTTGAGGTTGCAGAGCTCCTCCGCTAGCTGGGTGGGTGTCGCCTTGATCTCCTGCAGGCAGACGACGTCCGGCCGGTCGCGCTCCAGCCATTCGAGGAACTGCGCCTGCCGGGCACGGATGCCGTTGACGTTCCAGGTGGCGACGGTCAGGGCCATGGACGAATGATATCCGACGGAGATTTTTCGCGCCGGGACGGAACCGGAGCTCGCAGCCTTGGACTCCCCGCGCGTCTCCTCCGTAATACCAGCAGACGGTGAAACTCTCTGGAGGTTCGCGATGAACAGACGGTACGGTCACGCCCGGCTCTGCCTCTCGACTCTCTTCCTGTTCTCGCTCGCCGGCCCGGCTCGCGCAACCGAGCAGCGGCAGCCGCTGATCCAACTGCAGGGGAACGAATTCAATTGCACGCGCAGCGAGCCCATCCCGTTCGGCGGCATTGCCTGCGTCGAAGGGACCTTCCGCGAGCGGACGATCTCGATCTTCCGCAATACCCGGGCGATCGCGACGCAGACCGAGGGCGCTTTCGACACGGACCTCCCCTTCGGTTCGGCGCCCGCCCTCTCGACGATCCGCGACGGCATCCTGACGGGTGGGCAGCTCCAGCAGCTCAACGCTTTTCTGGGGGAAATCCGCATCGCGAATCGTACCGGGCGATGCAATCCATTCGACGTTACACCGGGGCTTGCCGGCCCGCCAGCTACCGCGCGCTACGCGATCTTCTGGTACAGCCCGGACGGCAGGCGCAGCACCGTCGTCTTCGGGACGGATTTCGCCCGCCGCTGCCCGCCGGAGATCCTCGAGCTGTTCAACACCGTGGTCGGGTTCGGCGAGGCGATCCGCTAGGACCCCCCATGGGGTACGGAGGCTCCGATAGAGTAGGTCCATGCGGACCTTCGCGATCCTCTTCCTGGCAGCCGCTCTCTCGGTCCCGGTCCTGCAGGCCCAAACCGCGCCGGAGTCGACCTGGGAGCCCTTATTCGTGGGTTTCGGCAGCGAGCCGGAGATGGACTTCGGCGGCCGGACCGTGATGTCTCTCGACAGCCTTCTCAGCCGCTCGTTCGCGCGCATCGGCGACGCCGGCGAGCGCCATCCGGGGCTGGCGCCGGCGTGGGAGTTCCCCGTCGGCGCGGTGGTCCTGCTCCTCCAACATGAGGTGGGCGGCCACGGCGGACGCGCGCGGGAGTTCGGCTTGAGCCCCAGCTACTCCATCGGCTACGACCTCTCGGCGGCGACCGGCACGGAACGGCCGCCGAAGACGAACGAGGAAAACTCGCTGCTCGCGGCGGGCGGCGTCGAGGCGGACGGGATCATGGCCCACCGTACGCTGCTCGACCTCCTCCGGCCCGAGGGCGCGGACGGCGCCAAGGTGCCGCTCGCCATGATGGCGAAGCTGGACCTCACCGTCTACGTCGCCAGCACGAAGAACCCGGACAGCGGCGAGGACCTCGTGGATCAATACCGCGACGGCAACGACATCGCCTACTACCTCCTCTCCCGCCAGGCGCAACGGCAGGGGGCGGACCCGGCCGCGATCTGGGACGGCTCCTATCTCGCCGACCTCGACGAGCGTCTGCTCCGCAGCACCTGGAGCGACGCCCGCACGACGGCGCTGTGGAACCTCCTCGATCCGCTGCTCGTCACCAGCGTGGTCAGCTACTTCCGCGAGCACGTGTTGGGCGGCAGTGTGCGCGTCCATGCGCCGGCATGGCGAATCTCGGACGGGCTCGGCCTCACTGCCGGTACGCGCGGCGCCCTTGGTCCGCAGGAGGTCTCGCGGTTTCTCGATCTCCACGCGGCAACGCGCCGCGGCGTCTTCACCGTCTATATCCGTGATCTCGACTCCTCGATCGACCGCACCTATGGCGCCGGCGCGGGCCTTCACGCTTTCAAGCTGGGAATCCTGGAAATCGGTCTCGCGGCGGACGCCTGGGACGAGCCGGAATCGCAGGAGAGAATCCGCTCCGGCAGCGGCTGGAACGCCACCGCCGAAGTGGACGCCCTCCTCGGCGAGCGCTGGGGACTGGCGGGGAAAGTCGGCTCCAAATCGGACGGGTTCTTCCCCGGTCTGCCCCTGGAGGACGGAGCGTACTTCGCCTTCGGCGTCAGGGCGGCGTTGTAGAGGAAGCCATGCCTTTCACCGACGCCGACTGCGCGCGCTGCCGCCGGGATTTCCCCTCTCTGGCCCGAGCTCTGGACGGCCGTCCTCTCGCCTTCTTCGACGGCCCGGCGGGCACCCAGGTGCCGAACACCGTCATCGAGGCCGTCTCGAATTACTACCGCACTGCCAACGCCAATACCCACGGCTTCTTCCCGACCACCCGGGAGACCGACCGCCTGCTGCAGGAGACCCGCGAGACCGTGGCCGCCTTCCTCGGCGCGTCCGACTGGCGATCGGTCTCCTTCGGCCAGAACATGACGACGCTCACCTACTCGCTGAGCTACGCCCTGGCGCGGGAGATGAAGAGCGGCGACGAGATCGTCATCACGCAGCTCGAGCACGAGGCGAACCGGGGACCCTGGCTCAACCTGCAGGAGCGGGGAATCGTCGTGCGCGAAGCGGCCATGCGGCCGGCCGGCCGCCTCGATGTGGACGACCTGGCCCGCCAGATCACCGATAAGACGCGGCTGGTGGCGTTCAACATGGCCTCGAACTCGCTCGGCACGGTCAGCGACGCGGCGCTCGCCCGGCGACTTTCCAGAGAGGCAGGCGCGTGGCTGCTCCTCGACGCCGTCCACTACGCCGCCCACTTTCCTCTCGACGTGACGGCCCTGGATACCGACTTCCTGCTCTGCTCGGCCTACAAGTTCTACGGTCCTCACGTGGGGATCCTCTACAGCCGGCCCGGCCTGCTGGAGGCGCTGAATCCGGACCGCCTGCGCACACAGGACCAGGAGGCGCCGTATCGGATCGAGATGGGCACGCTGAACCACGCCGCTCTGGCGGGGGTGAAGGCGGCGGTCGAGTACATCGCTTCCTGGGGAGCGGGAGCGTCTCCGCGCGAGCGGATCGTCTCGGCGATGCGGGAGATCTCCGAATACGAGCACGAGTTGGGCGCCTATTACTACGATCACGTCCGCAGCATCCCCGGCGTCGCGGCGCATGGGCCGGACTTCTCCGGTCTGCGGGCGCCCACCGTCTCGATTACTGTCGAGGGCGTTGCTCCCGCCGACGTGGCCCGGGCCCTCGGTGAGAACGGGCTTCAGGTCTGGAACGGCCACTTCTACGGGCTGCGGCCGCTCGAGATCCTGGGACTGATGGAGAACGGCGGCGTGGTTCGCGCGGGGATCGTCATGTACAACACCCGCGAGGAGGTGGACAGGCTGCTGGCGGGGGTGGAAGAGGTGGCGCGCGGATCGGCCTAGCGCGGCAGGTCCACGCCCTGCGCGTTCGGCGAGAGGGCGATCGCCTGTGGCAGGTAGCGCCCGTCGAGCCAGACGATCCGCTGGGCCTCCAACTCGGCGCGCAGCCGCGCCACCGCCGCGCTCAGCTTGTTGACCGTGGAGATGTCCTCGGCACCGCCCCACCGCTGGGCGCCGGCGGTGTTCGGTCCATAGAGGCTCCAAACGAAAAGTGGCACGTGAATCGACTCCAGATAGCTCCGCACCGCATCGGGATCGTAGCGGCTGGAGTCCTCGTCCTCGTCACCGCCCAGCACGAGCACGACGGCGCGACGGTGGTTTTCCGCCGCGGCCTGCAATCCGGCCACGGCCACGGCGTCGGCGATCCGTCTCTTCTTCTCCGCATCGCCGAGCACGCGGTTGTTCGTCAGGTGCCAGAACAGGCCGCCTTCCTCGTAATCGATCTCGCGGGTCATGTCGAACAGCTCGGCCGGCACCCTGGAGGTCCGGTAGTGATTGCTCGACAACGAGAGAAACCGCAGCCGGTCGTCTTTTCCCAGCCGCATCTCGTGCCGCAGGCTGCGGATCCGGTCCTGCCGGGTGAAGCGCGTCTCGTAGCGCAGGCTGGGAGCCGCCGACTGCCGGCGTCCGGGAATCAGTTTGTCCAGGATCTCGGTGCCGCTCGGCAGACGCACGAGGATGACTTTTCCCGGCCCGTCCTCGACGGCGGCCACCGGCAGCGGCTGCCCGCCGGAGGCGAACCACCCCTTCAGCCTCTCGGGCGGTGGTAAGGAGGCTCCCGGATGCACCCGGACCGGCACCGCGGTCAGCTCGGTGGAGACCCGGCTGCCGTACTCGCCGCCGAAGACTACGTCCTGGCGCGCCAGCAGGCCGGGAGGGAACCACAGCTCGGCGGTGAGGACGTGGAGCACCTTCAGATCGCTCGGCGGCAGCGGCGCGTGTCCCTGCCCGTCCACCACCAGCGGCTTGCCGTCCAGGGTGAGACCGATCGAAACCGGCTTGGCGCCGCTGACGCTCTGCCAGGTGAGCACCGCGGTTCTCGGCGCGCCGTCCGCTCCGTTCTCCAGCACGATCTCCACCTCGGCCGGCGGGCGCGGCAGGTTGAGCCACTGGGTGACGCGAGCTACCTCGTTCCCTTCACTGTCCAGGCCGCGGGCCGTCAGCTCGCGCGGCCGCAGGTCTGATCCCAGATCGACCCGGGCCACCCAGGGCGGACCCTCGAGGCGGCCGGCCGGCGCGCCGTCGAGCGTGATCTCGACGGCGGTCACGGCGCCGCCGACGGTGACCTCGATGGGATAGACGCCCGTGATGAGACCGAGGAGCAGGGTGGCGAAAGCGATCATGGAGATCTACTCAGCAAGAGTCCGCGCCGCTCATTATGCGCCTTTCGGGGTCAAGGCGTCGCGCCGCCGACCAGCTCGATTCCTGAGGCCGCCGGCGAGAGGGCGATCGACTGCGGCAGATGGCGCCCGTCGACCATGACGATGCGTTGCGCGTCGAGCTCCTCGCGGATCTCGTCCATGCCGCGCAGCAGGTTGCGCGCCGACGAGACCTGCAAGCACTCTCCCCAGGCGGCCATCGGCGAGCCCGGCGCCGGCTTCTCGACGCACCAGACGAACAGCGGCACGCGGAGGGCGGCGAGGAACGGCCGCACCCTGGCCGCGTCGTAGAGCCCTTCCTCCTTCTCGTCGCCCGCGAGCACCAGCAGGATGGCGCGCCGGCGGTTCTCCCGCACCGCCTCCTGCGCGGCGACCGCCACCGCATCGCCGATCCGCCGCTCCGGACCCATCTTGCCGGGGAGCTGCCAGGGCGGCGCGCCGAACGGTCCGAGGCGATCCAGCAGGAACGGGAACCCCTCTTCGCTGCCGAACGGAGGCGAGATGTCGAAGAGATCCGTTGTCTCGCCGAAGGTCTCGAAGCGGCGCGAGAACGGCAGGAGCAACCGCACCTGCTGCTCCTTGCCCAACGCCGCCCTCCAGACGTGCTTCTGTCCCGCCCCCAGTCCCTTCGTTCCCATCGTTCTCAGCTCGTCCGCGGAGCGCACCACGTAGAGCTGCGCCGGACCTTCCTCGACCGCGGCCACCGGCAGCGGCGTTCCCGCCGCGGTGAGCCAGCCGCCGAGCTTTTCGGCCGGCGGCAGGGCACCCTTGCGCACCCGCACCGGCACGCCCGTCAGCTCGGTCGAGACGTCGCTTCCGTACCCGCCGCCGTAGGCCACGTCCTTGCGCACCAGGTTCTGTGGGGAGAACGCGATCTCCGCGCTGAGCACGTGCACCAGGTTGAGATCGTGCGGTGGCAGCTCGGCGCGTCCGTCCGCGTCCAGCGGCAGGAGCCGGTTGTCAAAGGCCAGGGTGACGGTGCGCGGCGGCTCGCCCTTGAGGTTGGTCCAGGCGAGCTTCGCCGTCCGCGGCGGACCGAGCTTCTCGCCTTCCAGCAGGATATCGACCTTGGCCAGAGAATGAGGAAGGTTCACGAACTCCTGAGCGCGAGCGATCTCGCGGCCCGCGGCATCGAGAGCCCGGGCGGTGAGCTGATGCGGCAGGAGGTCCGGCCCGAAATCGATCTGAGCCTTCCAGGGCGGCCCCTGAATGCGCCCGGCGTTCCTGCCGTCGACCAGCATCTCCACCGCGGCGACGGGGCCGTTGACGGTCAGCTCGACGGGATAGGGTCCGGAAATCAGGCCGAAGAAAAGCGACAGGAAGGTGATCATCCTCGTACGTCCTCGCTGCGAGCAGGCGGCTATTGTAGCAACGCGCGCCGCGCCGCCGGAAATCAGAGGACGAGCGAAACCGCCAGGTAGGCCAGCGCGGCGATCGCCGCCGAGATCGGGATCGTCAGGACCCAGGCCCAGACGATGCGGCCGGCCACCCCCCACTTCACCGCCGAGATCCGGCGCGTCGAGCCCACGCCGATGATGGCTCCTGTAATGGTGTGCGTGGTGGAGACCGGAATGCCGCCCAGGGTGGCACCGACGATGGTGAGAGCACCCGCGGTCTCGGCGCAGAAGCCGCCGATCGGCTGCAGCTTGGTGATCTTCGTGCCCATGGTCTTGACGATGCGCCAGCCGCCGAACAGGGTGCCGAGAGCGATGGCCGCGTGGCTCAAGAGGATCACCCACAGCGGCACCTTGAACTCGGCGAGCAGGCCCGAGGCGACCAGCAGGCCGGTGATGATGCCCATCGTCTTCTGCGCGTCGTTGCCGCCGTGGCCCAGGCTGTAGGCGGCGGCCGAGAGGAGCTGCAGTCCGCGGAACCGGCGGTCCACCTTGGCGGGCCGCCACCCACGGACGATCCAGGTCACTCCCACCATCAGCGCGAAGGCTACGATCATGCCGATCAGCGGCGCGAGGACGATGAAGATCAGCGTCTTCGTCCAACCCGCGGGGAGGATGGCGCCAAAGCCCGCCTTCGCCACCGCCGCGCCGGCGTAGCCGCCGATCAGCGCGTGCGAGGAGGAGACCGGCAGGCCGTAATACCAGGTGATGAGGTTCCAGGCGATGGCGCCGATGAGGCCGGCGAGCACGACCTCCTGGGTGACCACCTCCAGGTCGATCATCCCCTTGCCGATGGTCTTGGCCACGCTGGTGCCGAGCACGAAGGCGGCGACGAAGTTGAAGAACGCCGCCCAGGCTACGGCCTTGTGCGGGGAGAGGACCCGCGTCGAGACGACGGTGGCGATGGAGTTGGCCGCGTCGTGAAAGCCGTTCAGGAAATCGAACGTGAGAGCGACCAGGATGATGAAGACGACGATCGCGGTGGCGGCGGTCAAGGGCGCCCCCTCAGGCGTACTTGACGAGGACGTTGCCGACGATGTGGGTGTAGTCCTTGCACTGGTCGCAGGCGTTCTCCAGCCCTTCGTAGATCTCCTTCCACTTCAGGATCTCCAGGGGATCGCGCCCGTTCGCCTTGAACAGATCGGTGATCACCGAGTTGTAGAGCACGTCGGCGCGGTTCTCCAGGTCGGAGACGCGCACGATGGCCTCGTGGATCTGCCGCTGCTGGGAGAGATTCCAGATCAGCTCGGTGATGCGCTCGATCTCGGTCGCCATCTCCACCAGGATCTCGGCGAACTGGCGCAGCCCTTCCGGCGAGTCGCCGAGCTCGAAGTTGAGGAGCTGCTGGGCGACGCCCTCGACGAAATCGAGGACGTCGTCGAGATCGGTGGCGAGATCGCGGAGGTCCTCGCGGTCGAAGGGAGTGATGAAGCTGGAGTTCAGCGCATCGAAGATCTGCCGGGTGATGGTGTCGCCCTCATGCTCGCAGGCGCGGAGCTGGGCCATCTTGACCCGCCGCGTCTCGAGGTCCGCCAGATGGGCGAACTCGCCGAAGTGGCGGGCGGCGCGGACGAGGTTGGCCGTGTCCTTGTCGAACAGCTCATGAAACCGCTCCTCCTTGGGCATGAACCATCGGATGAGGGCATCGACCTTCGCCATTCAGCTCCCTCCTGGGACGTGACAGGGACGGGACTTCCATGTGACAGCACCGGGCAGCGCGGATCGTAACACCGATGGGAGCCTGGCGCACCAGCAGCACCGAGTCGCCGAACTCGTGAGAGCGGTACCCGCGCTGCTCGAGCGCTGCGCTCATCCGCTCCAGCACCGGGTCTGCCGCGAAGGTGCGCAGCAGCTCGTAGTGGCTCTCGCCGGGCTCGTGCACTCCGGTGAGGATGGCGTCCACTACTCGCAGCGGGGTGCCGGGGCCGATGCGCTGCGTGGCGAGACCGGGACCGGAGCGCAGCCCGGCCTCGTTCTGCGCCGCATGCTCCAACGCCCGCGTCACCGTAGTGCCCAGCGCCACCACCCGGCCGCCCCGCGTCTTGGCCGCCGCGATGGACCGTACAGTCGCCGCGGGCAGATGATAAGGCTCGTCGAGCGGCAGCCTCGCGTCGAGGGCCGGATCGCCGGTCGAGGAGATGCCGGCGGCATGGGTGAGGGTCGCGAAGCCGACGCCTCGCGCGGCGAGCTCCGAGAGCATCCTCCAGTCGAGCGCGAATCCGGCCGATGGCGGCTCGAAGGCGGCCGGCAGCGCGGCTACGCTGGTCCATACGTCCCACAATGCCAGCGGCTCGGCGACGTGCGCGTATTGGATCGGCTTGCCGTGGCTGGCGATCCCCGCCCAGATGTCGTCCGGGGCGCCGGCGAAACGCAGCGTCACCAAGCGGGGATGACCGCGGGTGCGCAGGACCGTCGCCACGAGCGGGCCGAGCTGCAGCACGTCGCCGGGCTGCAGCGGCGGGGGCGGCAGGCGGTCCTCCGTGCGCGTGCGATGGTCGCCGGCGCCGAAGACGATGGCGGTGAAGTCGCGCACGGAGCCCGGAGCCAGCGAGCGGCGGCCGGCGAGGCGCACCTCGACGGCCGTCCCGGTGCGGGCATGGACCCCGTGCAGGCTCGCCGGGAGCGTGGCCGCGTCGTTGGCCACCAGCAGGTCGCCCGGCTCGAGAACCTCGGCCAATCGCGCCCTCGCCATGTGGCGCAAGGTGCCGTCGGCCGCAACGACCAGCAAGCGGGCGTCAGGCGGCCGTTGGACGGGCTTCTCGGCGGGCCTCATCCGGCGTCCTCCTTTTCCTCTGTGAAGGCCGCGAAGGCGATAATGTGCTCGACGATCTCCAAAGCCGATTCCGCCGGCCGCTTCAGCGTCGCGGGATCGGCATCGGGCACCGCCAGGGCGTGCAGGGGCGTGTCCATGTCGCCGGGGTCGAGCGCCAGCACCCGCACACCATGCGGCCGCAGCTCCTCGTCCCAGATGCGGCTCAGGTGCAGGAGCGCGGCCTTGCTGGCGCCGTACGCGCCCCAGCCGGCGTAGGGCGTCACCGCGGCGTCGCTGGTGATGTTCACCACAAGGGCCGGCCGCCCCTGGCGCGCCGAGGCGGCGAGCGCTCCGAGCAGCGCCTTGGTGAGCCGGAAGGGGCCGACCAGGTTGGTGGCCAGAGCGGTCTCCAGGTCCTCGCAGGGAGTGTCGGCCAGCAGCGCCAGCGGCACCGGACCGAGGCTGGAGGCGTTGTTGATCAGCACGTCGAGCCCGCCGAGCGCGGCGCTGATGCGCAGCGCGATCGGATGGGTCTCCTCCTTGTGCGAAACGTCGCCGGCGATGCCGTGAGTGCCAGGGAAGCGCCGGGCGACGTCGTCAACCCGTTGGGCCTGCCGGGCCACGAAAGCGACGTGGGCGCCGCGTTCGCGCAGCGCCTCCACCAGCGCGAGCCCGAGGCCCGAGGTGCCGCCGGTGACCGCGACGCGGATGCCGTCGAGGGGTAGGTTGGATGGAGTTGCGAGAGTCGTCATGTCGCTGCTCCTTATCGAGGATGTAGAGCGCGGGAATCGGTTCTCGCGCCCTCGGCATCCAATCTACAAGTTCAAGTCAACTTGAAGTCAAGAGGCAGGCGCGTTACACTCGCGTCATGGACGATCTGCTCACCATCGGCGAGGTGGCGCGGCGCAGCGGCGTGGCCGCCTCGGCGCTACGCTTCTATGAGGACCAAGGGCTGATCGGCTCGCAACGCGCCGGCTCAGGCCACCGGCGGTATCCACGCTCGGTGCTGCGGCGCATCGCCTTCATCGTCTTCGCGCAGAAGATCGGCTTGTCGCTCGAAGAGATCGGCGCCGAGCTCGCCAAGCTGCCGGCGGATCACGTGCCGAGGGGGCGCGACTGGTCCCGCCTGTCGAGCAAGTGGACGGCGCGCATCGAGGAGCGGCTCGCCGAGCTCGAGCGGCTGAAGGCCGGGCTCACCGAGTGCATCGGTTGCGGCTGCCTGTCGCTGGAGAAGTGCAAGCTAGCCAACCCGGGCGACCGCGCGGCACGCCGCGGGCCGGGGCCGCGGTACTGGCTGTCAGGCGGCTCTCCCCGTGATCACCTCCGCGAGGTCCCGAGGGGTGGCTCCAAGGGCCAGGAGTGAACGGATGAGTAGATCCAGAGAGACAGACTCATCAGCGGCTTCAGCTTTGGCTACGCGGCTTTGGCTTGATTGGAGCAACTCGGCGAGCTGAGTTTGGGTCAGGCGCTTCTTCTTCCGGTACTCGCGAACCGCATCGCTTAGCTTCAGCCTGAGCTCAACATAGGCGGCTTCATCAGGCGTCAGGCCGAGGAATTCTTCAGCCGAGCCGACTTTCCATCCTTGGGACTCTAGACGAGCCTTTTTCTCGGGGTCCATATCCACAGCTCCTATCGCCTCTGGTCGTACTCGGCAAGTCGGTGGCGGCAAGCCTCGATAACCTCTGCCGGCGTAGCTCGAGACTTCTTTTTCATGACCTCCAAGATCAAGACAGCATCCGGGTCGACGCGGTAGAAGATTCTCCAGCTCACGTCCGCATCGACGATTCGCAGCTCATGGCAGCGGCGGCCGATCGAGGGCATCGGGCGGGACTCCGGCATCGAGAGGAGCTCGCCGCGCTGCAGACGCCGCAAGAGATGCCCGGCTTCCAAGCGGGCGCGGACTGACAGAGGCGGAGTCTTGACGGCGCCGTGAAGCCACACGAGCGGCTTGTTTCGCCCAGCCGGTGGAAGTATAGATGTCAAATCCGACATAAATCAACTGCGGTGGCCTTGACAAAGGCACCGTCCTCGGGGGTGTCGCGGAGTCTTTGGCTCATACCCCCATAAGTCGGAAAATGCGATGGTTATCTTGCAAACCCGCGCCAGGCTTGAGTTTTGAGAGGGGCAAAAGCGACAATTCGATTTTTTTAGAACAGCCGGGACGAGCCTCTCACCGGCTAGCTGCAGGCCGTCTAGCCCGGCCCTCTGCTGAGCTCCAACCCCGTCGCCAGCACCGTCGGAGCCCCGATCATCCCGTCCAGCGGGTGGAACGTGAGGTCCCTACCGACGCCGGCGATGCCTTTTAGGAAGGCGCCGATGCTGCCGCTGAGCCAGGCTCCGGCCACGGGCGCGCTGGCGCGGCCGGAGTGGACGGCGAAGCCGCAGACGGGCAGCGCGAAACGGTCCGCGGCGAGATCGAAATGGCCGGGGCCGGTGACGTCGATCAGGTAATAACCCCGATCGACGGCGCCCAGCAGGCTCGCGACAGCGGTCCGCGGCTCGGGCTTGAGGTAGAGGTGCGTGGGTCCCGGCGCCGGCAGATCGCGCCAGCCGGCGCGCCGGGTGCAACCGGAAGGTGCTCCCTCGACCGATCCCTCCTGCCACCAGGCGAGCAGCGGCTGGCGAAAGAGGCCTTCCTCGACGAGCACGACCTCGCGCGTAGGCACGCCC
Source organism: Thermoanaerobaculia bacterium (assembly GCA_044868005.1). GTDB lineage: Bacteria > Acidobacteriota > Thermoanaerobaculia > Multivoradales > UBA5704 > DATARR01. The sequence continues at coordinate 58,331 of JBIOVX010000284.1, forward strand.
TCGCCGTCCACCGGCGATTCGAAGGCGCCGCCGGGGAAGCGGCCGTTGTCGATTAGGGTCACGCGATCACTGCCGAAACGGCCGCGCGCCGCGGTGAGGCGCGCGCCGGGTCCGGGTCCCACGAGCAGCGGCAGGAGCCCGGCGATGAGGTGAGCGCCGACGACGGGCGCGAGGAGGAAGTCGCCGGCGTCCCGCTCCGGCGGCGCGCCCGAGGCCGAGACGGCGAGACGGTCCGCGAGGCGCCGGGCCAGGGCCGTGGGATGGAATTGCCGGGGCTCGCGGGCCGCGACGTAGAGAGAAGCCGTGGGCGCGGGGCTGCCGGGACCCGCGGCCTCGATGTAGAAGGTGGCGATGCGGCTGCGCGTGCTCGCCCGCAGGCCACGGCTGTTGGCCAGCTCGGCTTCGCTCGAGCCGTCCTCCAGCACCGTGCGTAGGACTCGCGCTCCCGGCAGCTCCGCTTCCAACTGGCGGCCGAGGCCTTCCAGCAGCCTCAGGCCCTCGCGCTCGCCGATCAGGGGCGTATCGAAGTCGGCGGGCGTGGTCCAGGCCGGCACGGTGGCGGGCTCCGGCAGCTCCAGCGACGCACCCTCGACCGGCTCGGGCCACGGTCCTTCGGGCCGCGGATCTCCGGTGGCGGCGGCGAAGAAGGCGCCGCGGCGGTTGCCGGCGCGCACCGCCCAGGCCCGCTCCTGGCTGATGCACGAGGCTTCGGTGACCGGCGTCCGCTCGAGCCGCCGCGACCGTCCGCGCTTGACGTAGACCTCGGCATCCGTCAGATGGCGCCGGAGCAGGGCGCGCAGGACCTCGTCGAGCAGCGGACCCTGGCTCACGGCGCGATCTCCACTCCCTCCAGCCGCAGCGCCGGCGCGGTGGCCCACACCGGGAGCTTCTGCCCGCCCTTGGCGCACCAGCCGGCGCCGGCCGGCGCGGCGTCGCTGCCCACCGCCACCACCCGGGTCAACAGATCCGCCACCCGGCCGCGCAGCACGCAGGGTCCGACGGTGCCGGCGAGCGCGCCGCGCCGGAAGCGGCGGGCCATCGGCAGGTGGAGAGCGAACTCTCCGGAGAGCGGATCGAGAGCGCCGCGGCTGGCCTCGGGAAGGAACAGACCCTCCTCCGAACCGGCGAAGAGATCGGCCTCCTGCGCCTCACCCGGCAGGATCTCCAGATGGCTGGAGCGCGGCCCGGGCGGCAGATGCCGCGTGCCGCGCCGCCCGGCGCCCGGCAGCAGCACCGGCGAGGTGCGTGCCCAGAGAGCATCGGCGAGCGGCTGCTCGACGACGCCGCCGCGTAGCAGCCAGCGGCGCACGACGGGCGCGCCCTCGTCGTCGGTCGTGCGCCGCACGCCCTCGGGCGCCGCCGCCGGATCGTCGAGCACGTCCAGGCAGGGCGCCGCCATGGCGACTCCCACCGCCGCCTCGGGGTTTCCTCCTTGGGCGAGGGTGTCGGCTTCGAGCGCATGGGCGACCGCCTCGTGAAGGAGCACTGCGACGGCCGCCGGTCCCAGCACGGCGGGGCCGTGGAACGGCGCGGGCGGATGCGCCTGCCGGGCGCGGAAAAGAGAGACCACGGCCTCGGCGGCCGCCTCGGCGGCACCGGCGTCCAGGCGTGGCAGCAGCGCGCCCCAACGGCCCCACGAGGACTCGGTCGAGAGGCTGTAGAAGGTCTCGCTCTCGGCCGCCGCCACCAGCCGGGGTCCCACCACCTGCACCCATCTTCTGTGCCGGCGCACGGTAACGCGCAGCGGGAATCCCACGTGATGCGCCCGCACGGCCCGCGCGAGAGCGAGCGGAAAATCGGCGAGCTCGGGCGCGGCCACCGGTTCCGGAGGCGCCATTTCCAGGGCCGGCTCCGGATAGGTGGCTGAAGGAATCGCGCGCGCCGCCTGGCGCAGCGCCTCGGCAAAGGGCTTGGCCTCGATCGCGTCGCGCGCCGCGAGCCAGGTGCGCCCCTCGCGCGCGAGGCGCACGGCGAAACCCTCCTCGCGCCACACCCGCACCCCCGCCGCCTCGCCCATCTCCACCTCTTCGCGCCGCTCGAAGAAGGCGTCCACCACGTCCTCGGGCCGCTCGGCGATCTGGGAAAGAGTGCGGGCCACCGCGGCGGTGTCGAGCTTGGAGAACGGCATGGGAGGCGGATTGTATCGTTGCGGCCACCTGACGCCCTCTCTGGCCTTCTCCAGAATCAAGCGGTGTGCCCTCCGAAGCCCTCACTCCCCTGGCCC